>NZ_JAGPXX010000029.1 GCF_018070345.1 Streptomyces sp. F63 | reverse complement strand
CGCACGCCGGCAACCACGTTACGCAGACATGCCGCCCGAAGCAGCCCGGCATTGCGCCGGGCCAGGCGGTCGTCAGGCCCCTCATCAGCGGTCAAGCGGTGCCCCGAAGCCCGGCGGCAACACCCCCCAGGTCATCCGTACGACAGGGGGCACACAGCCATACCGGACCCGGGGGCCAGGCGCCCCATTGCGGGGCCACGAAAAAGGTAACGGGGCGCGCCGGGTGGGAGCGCGGAGGCGGGTGCGGGCGCGGGTGTCAGCCGATGGCCGCGCCGGTCGCCCGGAGAGCGCCGGTCACCGGCTGGTAGTACGTCATCCCGTCCCCGGAGCAGTCACCGATACCGCCCGAGGTCAGGCCGAGCGCCACCGTACCGGCGAACAGCGGCCCGCCGCTGTCCCCGGGCTCCGCGCACATGTCCGTCTCGATCAGGCCGTGCACCGAGCCCTCCCGGTAGTTGACGGTGACCCCGAGGCCGGTGACCGCACCGGACCCCGGCCCGGAGGTGCTGCCGCTGCGCCGCACCCGCTGGCCGACCACCGGATCGGCGGCTCGCGTGATCCGCTGCGTCTCCCCCCGGGACAGGCCGACCCGGCTGGGACTCGCGACCCGCGAGGAGGTGATCCGGACGAGCGCGTAGTCCTCGCCGGGGAAACGGGCGTCCGAGACCGAGCCGATCCGCGGTCCGCCCCGCGAGGCGGACCAGTGCGTGCCCTCGCCGCCGCAGTGACCGGCGGTCAGGAAGTGCGGGGAGCCGTCCACGGTGACGTTGAACCCCAGGGAACAGCGTTCCCGGCCCCGCCAGATGGGGTCGCCGCCCACCATGAGCGGTCTGAGCTCACCGGCCGTCCGTTGGAGGGCGACCGTCCCGCCGAGCCGGTCGGCCACGCGCTCGAGCCGCTCCAGCCGTGCGCCCGTGACGGTGCGGTCGGCCGTGACGACGACCTGGTTCAGCCGAGGATCGGCCGACCAGGCCGTCCCCGGGACCGCGGCCCGGTCGCGCAGGAACCGTTGCACGGCGTCGAGTTCGGCCAGGGAGTGCCGCACCCGCTTCGCCTCGGCACCGGCCGCGCGCACGGTGTCCGCCGCGCCGTCGGTGAGGACGTTGACCACCAGCCGCCCGCTCCCCGCCTCGTAGTAGGCGCCCGCGGTCTGCGTCCCGAGCCGGGTGGCGAGCCGCGCCGACAGTTCCCCGGCGGCGGCCGGGGAGAGCACGGACGGGGCCGGACGCGGCACGGCGGCGCCGGCCCGCGGAAGGGCGGGCGCCGTGAGGGCGAGGACCGCGGCGCCCGCGCCCGCGAGGAGGGCACGCGGCCGGGAGCGCCGGGCGAACCGGACGATACGGTGCATCAACTCACAGCCTCCTGTGGGGGGATGGGCCCGGCGGGGGGACGACTCGGCCGGGCCCTGAGGTGGTGGGTGCGCAGGGGGACGGCAGCCCTCGCGCACCCGAGGGCCCGCCGTCCCCCCGATCCTGGCGCAGCACCGGGCCGGGCGCCCTGCCGCGACGTCAAACGGGTGATCATGTCCGGGCCGGAAGGGGGACGGCGCGGTGCCGCGCCCGCCGGCGCGAGCCGTCCCGGTCCCCGCGCGCCCCCCGGTGATGGCGGGACGGCCCTCAGGAGGAGGCGCCCGGCCGCCGCCTGCCGCGCCGGCCGGGGCGCCGCACGGCTTCCGGAGCGAGCCGGTCCGCCTCGGCCCGCGCCGCCTCGGCCCGCTTGCGGTCCCGTTCGGCCGCCTGCCGCGCCCGCTGCGCCGGTCCGCGGGCCGCCCGCTCGGCCCGCTCCGCCGCCGAGAGCGAACGTTTCGCCCGCCGCAGCTCCTCCGTGAGCCCGTGCACCTGCTCCCGCGCCTCCCGCAACCGTCTTCGCGCCGCGGAGAGTTCACGCTCGGCGGCGGTGGCCTCCTCCGCGCTGCCGCGCGCGGCACGGGCCAGCTCCTCGGCCTCCCCCCGTGCCTCCCGCAGCCGCAGCCGCCGCTCGCGGTCGGCCCGTTCCTGGGCCCGGGCCCGTTCCGTTATGTCCGTGACCGAAGCCCGCCGTTCCCCGCCGGCCGTGCCCGCCGGCGCCGCGCCGGACCCGTCCGCGCCGGACGGCGGACGCAGCGGACGCAGTTGATGGACGGTGGCCTCGGGAAGCACACCGAAACCCGAGGGCGGCGGAAGGGCCTTCGTCAGCCGGCCGCCCGCCAGTTCCCGGGCGGCCTCCGGGTCGGCGAGGGCGGCATGCACGGTGCCCTCCACCTCGCGCAGCACGGCGTCGGACACCGGCCGGCCGGCGTCCGCGGTGAGCTGGCCGGCCCGCCGCGCCAGCGCGGCCACCAGCTGGCGCTGCTGGCCGATGAGTTCGCGCAGCCGGCCGGCACCGGACGGCTGGCCGTGCGCGGCGCGCAGCTCCGCGCCCAGCCGGAGCAGCAGTTCGCTGCGGGACGGGTCCTCACGGACCAGCAGATTGACGGCCCAGGCCGCCAGGGAGGGGCGGCGCAGGGCGCGGATCGCACCGCGCTCACCCCGGGGCGCGGCGGCGGCGGCCCGGTCGCGGGCCGCGATGAAGTCTCCCGGTGGCAGCGTGTAGAGCTCTTCGGCCAGCTCATCGACACCCATGGGGACATGCTCTCAGGACGGAACGGGTTTCGGCCGTCCGCCCGTGGCAGCATCAGGACAGCCGTGCCCGGCCGGTGGCGCCGTCCGGCCGTCCGTGTCCCGTCCGGCCGTGCCGTCCGGCCGAAGGAAGCGCAGGACCGCCTCGGTGAACTCGGCCGGCCGGGTGGCGTGCACCAGGTGCCCGGCCGGAACGGTGACCGTCCGGAAGTCCCGGATCCGTTCGGCCAGGAGGCCGATCCGGTCCTGCGGCACCGGGCTTTCCGGTCCTCCGGCCACCGCGAGCACCGGAGCCGTGATGTCCCGCAGCCGGTCCCACCATTCCGGGTCCGGCCGGTCCATCCTGCTCCGGACGGCGGTCGCGGCCGCCCAGTCGAAGGGCAGCGGCCCGTCCGGACGGGTGAGGGGCGCGGGCTCGCGCGGAAGCGGCGCGGGCACGTCCTCCAGGACCAGCCGGCCGACCCGCTCCGGGTGGGCGGCGGCCAGCAGGTACGCCACCACACCGCCCAGGGAGTGGCCGATGAGGTCCACCCGGCCGAGCCCGAGCACGTCGAGGAAGCCGAGCAGGTCGTCACGCATGGCCTCCACGGCGTAGTCGCCGGGCCGGTCGCTCAGCCCGTGGCCGCGCAGGTCCGGTACGTGGACGTGCCAGTGGCGGGCGAACCGGGCCGCCACCACGTCCCAGTCCGCCCCCGTCTCCCCCAGGGCGTGGAGCAGCACCAGCGGCGGGGCGCCGGGGTCACCGGCCGTACGGTAGGCGAGCCGGACGCCGGTGGTGCCGGTGACGACGCTGTTGTGGTCGGCCATGGGCCGACCGTACGCGGCTGGTCCCCGCCGCCGTAAGGGAGTTCACCAGCGGCCGAATTCGGCGGGTACCGGTCAGCGGGGCGGCGGGGCATCCTCCGCGGGCCGGGTGGTGCGGCCGCGGACCTCCAGGCCGGCGAGGAGGTCCCGGGTGGCGGCGGCCACCGCCTCCACGGCCTCGTCGAACACGGCCCGGTTGTGCGCCGCCGGGGCGCGGAAGCCGGAGACCTTCCGGACGTACTGCAGGGCGGCGGCCCGGAGGTCGTCCTCCCCGGTGTCCTCGGTGTACGGCGGGCGGAGGGTCCTGATGCTGCGGCACATGGCTCCAGTCTGCTCCCGCCGGGGCGTACCGGTGCGCGGTCACCCCCGGGGCACGACCAGGGACAGCACCTGCGGCAGCGGGTACCAGTCGGAGGTGACGATGCTGGCGTGCCGGGAGGCGAGCAGCCGCACGCGGTCCCCGGCCTCCGCCTCCGACGGGTTGGTGGCGTCGATGGCCGGGGCGACGCCGTGCGCCGAGGTCATGATCAGCAGGTAGTGCCGCTGGTCGTACCAGGCCGTGTCGATGGCGCCTGCCGCGTAGTCGCCCGCGTTGCCGTCGAAGACGACGAACCAGGGGCGCAGCGACGCGTCGCCGTAGCGGCCGGTGCGCGGGTCGCCGGCCTCCGCGTGGTGGACGGCGGGGAAGGCACCCGCCCGGTCGAAGGTGCCGGCCGCGGCGAGGTCGCGGAGGTGCGTGGCGTATTCGCGGTCGGTCCACAGGGAGTCGAGGGGGTTCTTCTCCTCGACGGTCCCGGGGATGAGCTCGACCAGGAATCTGCCGGCGAGTTCGTCCCGGCCGGGCCAGCCGTCGGCCCGGACCGCGTCGTCCAGGGTGGGGTGGCCGCCGCGTACGTCGGCGGGGCGGAACAGGGCGTCTCCGAGCTTCTCGTCGAGCAGGGCGTCGAACTCGTCCGGGCCGCGGCCCCGGTTGTCGGCGAAGCCGTCCTTCATCTCCACCTTGAGCACGACGGGGCGGTGCCCGGGGTTGGCGTCGTGCCAGGCGCGGATGTCGGCGAGGCAGCCGGCGAGGCTCTGGTTGCGCGGCCTGGTCCGCAGTTCGGCGGCGGAGGCGGCGTTCTCGCAGTTGTTGTCGTTGCCGAGCGGGTTCTCGTGGGAGACGCGCCAGCCGCTGCCCAGGGCGTTGGTCCAGACGTCGAGTTCCAGCAGGGCGGCACCGGAGTCGAGAGCGTCGGCGAAGTACCGGTACTTGGACTTCTCGTACGCGTTGTGCACGCCCACGGAGGTGGTGGCGGCGTAGGACGGGCCGGCGGCTCCGGCGCCGCCCGGGGCCGCTTCGGCGGCCGCGGGGAGGGAGGCCAGGAGTGCCGCGGCGGCCGCGGTGAGGGCACCGGTACGGATTCTGCTCATGCTGCTGTACCCGCCTGTCGGGGTGAGGGGTGGTCAGGTACACGACAGGCTAGGGGGGTTGGGCGGGTGGCGGCAGAGGGCCGTCCGGTTCCGCCGGGCTGTTCCCCCGTCCGTCACGGCCGGGCCGCCCTCCGCCCGCCGGGCGTTTCCCGGCGGCGCACCGGCCACTCACCCGCACCACCGGCCCGGAGGCCCGCCGCCGGAGACCGCCCCGCCGCACCGCGCCACCGCAGCCCCTCCCCCGTGGCCGCGGGCCACTCCCCCGGGCCGCTCAGTCCGGTACGGCGGCCCCGGCCCCGCCCGGTGGCGCGCCGGCGCCGGGACCGCGGACCGCGGCGCTCTCCCGCTCCGGCTCCGGCCCTCCTCCCGGCCGCCGGTCCGGCCCGGGACCCGGCCCCCCGTCCGCCTCCGGGTGCGCCTCCGCCCCAGCGCCCCGGGCGGCCCACCGCATCAGCTCCTCCGCCGTGCGCGGGCCCTCCGCCTCCTCGGCGAGCAGTCCGTGCGCGCGCAGGACCCGGGCCGCCGCCTGGCCCCAGGGCCGGCGCAGCCCCGCCGACGCCAGCAGCCCGCCGTCGGCGAGCAGCCGGGGCGCCGGGCCGGTGCGCGGGCCGTCCGGGGTGAGGATCGCGGCGTCGTCCGCCCAGCGCAGCGCGAGGTCCACGTCATGGGTGGCCATGACGACGGTGGTGCCCGAGGCCCGCAGCCGGGCCAGGACCTCCAGCAGCTGCTCCTGACCGTCCGGGTCGAGCCCCGCGGTCGGTTCGTCGAGGACCAGGACCCGGGGCCGCATCGCCACCGCCCCGGCGATGGCGGCCCGCTTGCGCTGGCCGTAGGAGAGCAGATGGGTGGGGCGGTCGCGGAGCGCCGTGATGCCGAGCGCCGCCAGGGCCCCGGTCACCCGCCGCCCGACCTCCTCCTCGGGCAGGCCGAGGTTCACCGGCCCGAAGGACACGTCCTGGCCCACGGAGGCCGCGAAGAGCTGGTCGTCCGGGTCCTGGAGGACGAGCTGCACGGACGTGCGCAGCCGGGTCAGCGCGGCCCTGCCCCGGCCGACCGGGGAGCCGTCGAGGCGCAGTTCCCCGGCGGAGGGGCGCAGGCCGCCGGTGAGCAGCCGCAGCAGGGTGGTCTTGCCGCTGCCGTTGCGGCCGAGCAGGGCGAGGGCCCGGCCGGGGCGGACGCCGAAGGAGACCCCCGTCAGCACCGGGGGACCGTTCTCATAGGTGTATCCGGCGCCGACGAGCTCCACCACGGGCGGTACGGCGGTCACAGCAACTGCCTTTCGAGGACGAGGGCGGCCGCCGCCAGCGCGGCGAGCAGCAGGACGGAGCCGGTGACGAAGCGCCGGGACACGGGTGCGCCGGTGACCAGGACGCGCAGCGTCCCGTCGTAGCCCCGCCCCGCGAGCCCGTCCTGCATCCGGGCCGCGCGCGAGAAGGCGCGCAGGAACACCGTCGCCCCCTGACCGGCCAGGGAGCGCCAGACGGCGGCGCGCGTGGTGTGGCCGAGGCGCGCGGCCTGGGCCTGCCGCACCTGCGCGAGGGTGTCCAGCAGGAGGAAGGTGATGCGGTAGGTCACCAGCGCGACATCGGTCACGGCGGACGGCACACCGGCCCGGACGAGGCGCGGCAGAAGATCCGACAGCGGCGTGGTGAAGGCGAACAGCAGCACGCCGAGCGAGGCGGCCGAGGTCCGCAGCAGCAACTGACCGGCCTGCGCGGGACCGTCCGGGGCGAGGGACAACGGGCCCGGTTCCCCGCCCAGCCGGACGAGGAGCGGCAGCGCGCCGGTGACACAGAAGCCGAGCGGCACCCGGTACGCCCGCCAGAGCCGGCGCGGCGGCACCCGGGCCGGGCCGAGGAGTGCCGTGAGCGCGGCGGCGGCGGTCAGCGGCGCGCCCGGCCAGGGCGGCAGCGTCACCGCCAGGACGGTGAGCCCCAGGGCGAGGACCGCCTTGTCCACGGGGTGGCGGCGGCGCCAGCGACTGCTGTGCGCCGCCCCGTCGATGGGCAGCACGGGGTTACGCGGCCGGACGGCCGCCCGGGCCGGACGCCTCCCCGCCGCCCCCCTCCCCGGACGGCCCGAGTCCGGCGGTCTCCGCCGCCCCGGTGACCCCGGTGACCCCGGTGACCCCGGTGACCCCGGCGGGCCCGGCGGCTCCGGGCCTCCCCGCGCTTCCGGTGCCGTGTGCGTCCTCGGGCGCTCCCGGGTCCTCCTGTGCCGCGGCGGCTCCGGAGGCGCCCGCCGTTCCCGCGCCCTTCGCGGCCGCGTCCGTGCTGCCCGCGCCCGTGCCGGCCGTTCCCGCCGCTCTTGCGGCGGCGCGCCGCTCCCCCTGCCGGCGTCCGCGGCGCAGCCCGATGCAGTAGGCCAGCACCCCGGCGCCGATCGCCGCCTGGAGGGCGAAGAGCGCCGACTCCACTTCCGCCGACGGGGGCTCGTAGAGCGGGGCGAACCAGGGCTCGTATCCCGGCTGCAGTTCCCCGATCGCGGTCTCGGCCTGCGCGTCGCTTCCGGTGAAGGGCTCCTCCATGCCGTCACCGAGCCCCAGGACGAGCGGAAGGGCGGCCAGCGCGGCCACAACGGCCAGCAGCAGGACATTGGTTCGGGTGTTGCGGCTCATCGGGTCACCGCCTCCTCCGGCCGCTCCGGCCGGGTGCCCCCGGCGGCCGCCCGCAGACCGAGCCGGGCCAGGGCCGCCCCGTCGGCCTGGCTCAGCAGCCGGATCACCAGCACGGTGAGGACGCCCTCGCTGACGGCGAGGGGGATCTGGGTGACGGCGAAGACGGAGCCGAACTTGACGAGGGCGCCCGGGAGTCCGGTGGCCGGGTCGGGGAAGGCCAGGGCGAGCTGGGCGCTGGTGACGCAGTAGGTGCTCAGATCGGCCGTGAAGGCGCCGGCGAACACGGCGGCGGCGAGCGGCGCGCCGAGCCTCCTCCCCAGCCGGTAGGCACCGTATCCGGCCCATGGGCCCACCACGGCCAGGGAGAAGACGTTGGCGCCCAGCGTGGTGAGCCCGCCGTGCGCCAGCAGCAGGGCCTGGAAGAGCAGGGTGATGGTGCCGAGCACCGCCATGACCGGCGGCCGGAACAGGACGGCACCGAGCCCGGTCCCGGTCGGGTGGGAACAACTCCCCGTCACGGAGGGGATCTTCAGCGCGGACAGGACGAAGGTGAAGGCCCCGGAGGCACCGAGCAGCAGAGTGCTCTCCGGATGGTTCCTCACCTCGCGGTTCAGCGACCGTACGCCGTGGAGGACGAAGGGGACGGCGGCGGCGCTCCAGGCGACCGCGTGCCAGGGGGGCAGGTAGCCCTCGGCTATATGCATGGGAAAGCGGACCTCTCCAGCACCTCGTGGATGGACGACGCGCCCTGGCCGGTCTCCTGGCTTACGGGTCATGCCGCCCGGACTCCGCCTTCCCGGGCACCGCGGCGCTCCGCGGTATCCCAGTGGCTCCCAGAGGGTGGAACCGGACTTCCCGATCACAGTGGCGAGGGCCGCACCGGTTCTTCACCGGTTTCCCGTGCACCAAGGCCCTGTGACAGTAGTGCGCCGCGCGCGGGGAGGACAAGCCGGTCCGCTGCGGCACATCCCACACGGGGCGGCGCGCGGGAGCGCGGCGGCACCCGGCTCCGCGGGGCGGCTGCGCCGGTGCCGCGGGCCTCCGGAGCCCCGCGGACGGAACCCGCGGGAGGCATGCGGCCCGTTTCACGGCTTCCGCTCCGGATACCCGTGCGGCGTCGGCGGGCCCTGCCCCGCCCTACCGAGGAGGTGACGGCCGTGCCGGAGCCCGGCAGCAGGAAGTACGACCGGAAACGGGCGAAGCTCCGCAAGGAGGCCGAGGACAGCGGAGTGCCCGACCAGCACGCCAACGAGGCGGCGGACAAGACCCTCCGGAAGGACCCGTCCATGCGCAGCCGGGGACCGCGGACCGCGCGCGGCCTCGGGCCGAAGGGAGAACGTCCGGAGAGCCTCGGCTGATGCGGCCGCGGGGCCGGCGGCGGACCGCCCGCGGCGGTGGCGCGGCAGCGGGCCCGGTCCCGGCGGACTGCGACCGCCGGGACCGGGCCCTGTCTCACACCCGGGTGCGAGGAGGTGGGCTCACCCCTTCGCCATGCGGGCCTTCCTGCTGTTGGTCAGCGGGTGGTGGTGGCGGTCGACGTCCTTGCACCACTTCACATAACCGTGGACGTGCACGTACTTCCCGCTCACCCAGGCTTCCCGGTGCCGCAGGTGGTACCAGATCGGGTCGCCGTGGATCCGCTGGGCGCGCACCTTGCACTTGATACCGATCTTCTGGTAGCGGTGCAGCTGCCCCACCACCGAGGAGTCGGTGCTGGGGTACTCCCGCACATTCAGCGTCCCGGCCGTCACGACCCCGTACGGCTTGTGCGGGTGGTCCTGTGCGTCGGCCTGGACGGGTGCCGCGCCGAGCAGCGAACCGCCGACCAGGACGGCTGACGCCGCGGCGCCGGCCGCGAGCCCCGCGGTGCGGGACTTGAGCGTGTTGAACATGGGCAACTCCTGTTCTGCCAGGAATGTAACAAGGCGTCGCTTTCCGCTCACCTCGGGCATGAAACAAAAAAATGGGCAAGGTCCCTCTCAAGGGCTATACCGGTCAATAGCGGAACGACATCTCGTCACCAACCCGTTAGCAGAGCATGGTTGAGAAAGAGCGCTGCCGCTGCTTGGAGCAGCAGCCAGCGGCGGTGGTGGCGGGCCGGGAGGAGAGCGGCGGCCGGCAGGAGCCAGAGGACGAAGGGCAGCCAGATCCGCTCCGTCTCGGCCTTGCTCATCCCGGAGAGGTCCGCCGCGGCGATCATGCACAGGCCCGCGAGGGCGAACAGGACGACACCGCAGGCGGCGAGCGCGCGACCCGACCGCAGCCGGCGAACCGTCTCGGCGGTACCGGCCAGGGCCCGGCGGAGCCCGGCGACGGAGGCCGCCCCGGCCGTGATCACGGCGTTGGCGAGGTTGCCGAAGAACCAGTAGCTGTACGGGCGGATCCTGGCCACCCCCTGGTAGTAGCGGGTGACGAGCAGGCCGTAGCCCTCGTACCACCAGAAGCCGGCGGCGGTGAACGCGGCGGTGACGGCGGCCGCGCCGGCGAGCGCGGGGAGCAGCGGGCGCGCCGTCCGGCCGTGCAGCAGGACGGCGGCCGCGGGGATCGCCATCAGCACGAGCCCGTACGAGAGATGGACGGTGAGGCCGAGCAGCAGCCCGGCCGCCAGCCCGGTGGCCCGCGGGCGGCGCACCCCCGGCCGGCAGGCCAGGGCGAGCAGTGCGATGCCCCAGGCGGCGACGGCCGCGAAGTAGCCGTCCGCGGAGACGCCGGCCCACACCGCCGCCGGGGCGAGCACGGTGAACGGCGCGGCCCGGCGCGCCCACCGCTCCCCCGCCACCGCACGCAGCGTCACCAGGACGGCCGCGGCGGCCGAGCTGCCCGTCAGCAGCACCCACACCGCGGCCCAGGCGCCGCCGCCGAGCCCGACAAGGTCGAGGCCGACGAAGGTGAGCACGGCGCCCGGCGGGTGGCCCGCCACATGGGCGGGCCAGTGGTCCGGCGAGGTGAGCAGGATGTGGTCGGTGAAGGTGCGCACCGCCGCGGCCGGGTCGGCGGCGATGCGGTCGACGGCGAGCAGGTACTCGTGCTTGGCCGTGAGCCGGCCCGCGACACCGCGGCGCCAGCCGTCGATCAGCGCCAGCGACAGGGTCCAGGCCAGCGAGGCCGCCCAGGCCAGGAGCAGCACCCGGCGCCAGGGCAGCCGGCGGGCGAGCACCGGGCCGTACGCGATGACGGCCGCCGCCACGGCGGGGGCCGCCACCGTCCCGGGGCCCGTGTGCGGCATCCAGTGCGCGTAGAGCGGCGGCCACTCCACGTACAGGACGTCCACGGACCGCTGCACGAGGATGCCGGCGACGGCGACCGCGGCGACGAACAGGGCGGCGGCGGCCGCGGCGAGGACGTCCGCGCGGGCGGCGGACCGCCGCGGGCGCAGCCGCTCGCGGCCGGGCACGGGGGTGCGGAGATGGGTCACGCCGTCACGCTAGGGGCCGCTCCGGCGCGTACGGCCGGACACACGCCCGGTGTCACCGTTCCGTCAGATCCTGGCCGCCCGCCGTGTGATGTCAGCGTTTCGTCATGGGCGAGGGCGGCTGCCGCGGGGCCCGGCGGACCTACGGTCGTGGACGGCGGACGCGGATCTTCTCCGGGCGTTCCGCCGGACGACCGGACGGAGGACTGCGCGATGGACGACGGCGGGAAGACGGTACGGGCGGCGGCGCCCGGCGGGCGGGGCGGCGGGACGGGGGCCGGCCGGGCACCGGGCGGCCCCTTCCGGCCCGGGTTCTGGCGCAGTCCGCTGCGCGGGCCCCGGCTGACGTCCGTCCTGGGGCTCGTGCTGCTGTGCGGGGTGAGCGTCCTGTTCGTGACGGGGCTGCTGTCGTACGCGGCGTACAACCCCGGTCTGGCCGGGAACGACCGCACACCGGACAAGGGGCTGCTCGGGTTCTACCTGTTCCCCTGGCCGACGGAGCCGCGCTGGCTCTACCGGCTCACCCAGGGCGTCCATGTGACGCTGGGGGTCGCGCTGGTGCCGGTGCTGCTGGCCAAGCTGTGGTCGGTGATCCCCCGGCTGTTCGTCTGGCCCCCGGTGCGCTCCCTCACGCACGCCCTGGACCGGCTGTCCCTGCTGCTGCTCGTCGGCGGCGGGCTGTTCGTCTTCGCCACGGGGATCCTCAACATCCAGCTGGAGTACGTCTTCCCGGGCTCGTTCTATCCGCTGCACTTCTACGGCTCCTGGGTCTTCACGGCGGCCTTCGCCGCACACGCCGCGCTGCGTGCTCCGCGCGCCCTGCGGGTGCTGCGCGGCCGCCGGGCCCGTACGGCGGAGGAGGCCGCCGCCCTGGCCGCCCTCACGGCACCGGAGCCGGCCGCGCCCACCCTGTCCCGGCGGGGTGCGCTCGCCGCGGTGGGGGCGGGCTCGCTGCTGCTGGCCGCCACCACGGCCGGGCAGAGCCTCGGCGGGCCGCTGCGGTCCACCGCCCTCCTCGCGCCGCGCGGACGGGAGCCGGGCGGCGGCCCCAACGGCTTCCAGATCAACAAGACGGCTGCCGCCGCGGGCATCCGCGCCGCGGACATCGGTGCGGACTGGCGGCTGACGGTGGCCGGCGGGCCCCGCGAACTGGTGTTCACCCTGGAGGAGTTGCTGGAACTGCCGCAGCACCGCGCCGCGCTGCCCATCGCCTGTGTGGAGGGCTGGTCGACCTCCGACCAGCTGTGGAGCGGGGTCCGGCTGGCGGACCTGGCGTCCCTGGCCGGCTGGGGGCGGGACGCGCCCGGGGTGTTCGTGGAGTCCGCGCAGCGCGCCGGCGCCTTCCGGTCGGCCGCGCTCCGCGCCAACCAGGTGCGCGACCCGCGCTCCCTGCTCGCCCTGCGCGTCAACGGGGCGTGGCTGTCGGCCGACCACGGCCGTCCGGCGCGGGTGATCGTGCCCGCGAATCCCGGGGTGCACAACACCAAATGGGTCACCCGGCTGGCCTTCGGGGGGACCCCGTGAAGCGCCTCCCACCCGTCCGGGCCGGCGAACCGCCGTGGTACCCGCCGCTGCTGCTGTGCTCGTTCGCGCTGACCCTGTACGCCGGGACGCGTCTGCTGGGCGGTGACGACCCGCTCGGCGTCGTGCTGTGGATCGTGGGAGCCGCCCTCCTGCACGACCTGGTGCTGCTGCCGCTCTACACCGCAGCCGACCGCACGGCGGGGGCTCTGCGGCCCCCGCGCCGCCGGCCCGGGGCGGACGGTGCCGCGCCGGAGGCCGCCGGGGCGCCAGCACCGTACCGGCCGGGGATCAACCACCTGCGGATTCCCGCCCTGCTGTCCGGGCTCCTGCTGCTCGTCTGGTGGCCGCTGGTCAGCGGCCCGCCGGCGCGGTTCGAGCGGTACACCGGCCTGAGCGCCGACGGCTTCACCGAACGCTGGCTGCTGGTGACCGCCGCCCTGTTCGCGGTGTCCGCCGGCTGGGCCCTGCTCTCCGCGCTGCGCCGCCGCGCCCGGCGCTGAGGGGGCCCGGCGCGCCCCGGTGCGCGAGGTGACCCCCGCCGTCCCGTCCCCGCCTCCGGGCCGGCCGGGCGGTACGGACCGACGGGCGGGACGGACCGGACCCGCCGCCGTACGGGATCCCCGCCCCGGGCATCCCGGGGCGGGCGGGAGGTCCCGCGTCGTTCAGAACGTGCGGCGCAGCGCGGTGAAGTGACGGCGGGAGGCCGTCCACTCCTCCGTGACGCGCCACCCCTCGGCCCGTGCCCGGCGGGCCAGGGCCGGTCCGCCGATCCGCGCCCAGGGGAAGACGGAGCCCCGGCCTCCGTCGCCGTCGTCCAGGCGGACCCGGGAGCGTTCGTCGACGTCCGCTCCGGCGGTCTCGACGAGCAGCAGCCCGCCCGGGACCACGATCTCCGCCACCCGCCGCAGCAGGGCCGAGGGATCGCCGCCGATGCCGATGTTTCCGTCGATGAGCAGCGCCGTGCCCCAGCGGCCGTTGCCCGGCAGCCGGTCGAACACCGACCGGCGCAGCGCCGTGCCGCCCGCGCGCACGGCGCGCGCGACGGCCGCCGGGCTGGGGTCGATGCCGAGGCCGGGCCGCCCCAGCCGGGTGAGGGCGGCGACGAGCCGGCCCGGACCGCAGCCGATGTCGAGGACGGCCCCCTCGCAGCGGCGCAGCACGGTCATGTCGGCGGCGTCGGCGCCGGAGCACCAGCGCTCCACCTCCAGCGGAACCAGCCCGCCGTCGTCCCGCCGGAGGAACAGCGGGCCGCCGCCGGAGCGGAGCGCGGTGTCGTACGGTCCCGCGCGCCACGGATCCGTGCGGGTCTCCGGGGCGGGGTCCGGAGCGCTCACCGGGCGGGTGCCCGGAGCAGTCCGGCGAGGACCCCGGCGAAGTGCCCGCCCGGTGCGGCGGCGGCCGCCACGGCCGCGTCCGCGGGGGTGTCCACGTCGCGCAGCGCCGGCAGGTCGCGGACGCGCAGCCCGGCGTCCGTCAGCCGCCGCCGCTGTACGGCGCCGGTCCGGGGCGTGGACATCGGGACGCCGCGCAGCAGATCCGGCTCGGGCCGGGCCAGTCCGAGGGCCCAGAAGCCGCCGTCCTCGGCGGGCCCGAACCAGGCGTCGCACCGCTCCCAGGCGCCGGGGGCCAGGGCCGGCGCCAGCAGGCCGGTGGTGACCTGCGGGGTGTCCATGCCGAGGAGGAGGGCCGGCCCGTCGCAGACGGCGAAGGCGGCGGCGAGCCGTTCGTCGAGCCCTCCCGCGCACTGCGGGACGACCTCGACTCCGGGCGGCAGCCACGGCCCGGGGCGGCCGTCGAGCACCAGGACCCGCCGCCGGGCCGGGGCGGCGAGCACCGTCTCCAGGGTGTCGCGGAGCGCGGCGGCGGCGAGCCGGGCGGCCTCGTACGGCGTGTAGTCCGGCGTGAGCCTGGTCTTGACGCGGCCGGGCACCGGTTCCTTGGCGATGACGTGCAGGGTGGTGGGGTCGTGCGGCGCTCTCATCGGCCCCCCGCCCCCGCCCCCGCCCCCGCCCCCGCGACCGCCTCCGGGACGGCGCGGTCCGCCGCGGGCTGCCGCAGGACGGCGCGCATGTCGCGGACCGCGTGCACCGTGCCGCGCCAGGTGCCGGTCACCTTCGAGGCGCCGGTCCGGGGCCGGTAGGGGACATCCCGTTCCGCGATCCGCCAGCCGGCGTCGGCGGCCCGTACGACCATCTGCAGCGGATAGCCGCTGCGCCGGTCGGTGAGGCCCAGCCCGAGGAGGGCTTCCCGGCGCGCGGCCCGCAGGGGGCCGAGGTCGCGCAGGCGGGTGCCGGTGCGGCGGCGGATCATCCGGGCGAGGACGGCGTTGCCCGCCCTGGCGTGGAGCGGCCAGGCCCCGCGTGCGGTCGGCCGTCTGCGGCCGAGCACCAGGTCCGCCTCGCCGTCCGCGACCCGGGACACGAGGGCGGGCAGCAGTCCGGGGTCGAGAGAGGCGTCGCAGTCGCAGAAGCAGACGATGTCGGCGTCGGAGGCGAGCAGCCCGGCGTGGCAGGCGGCGCCGAAGCCGCGCCGGGGCTCCGTCACCACGGTGGCGCCGTGCTCGCGGGCGGTCCGGGCCGAGCCGTCGGTGGAGCCGTTGTCCACCACCAGGGCGCGCCAGCCGGCCGGGACGCGGCCGAGGACCCAGGGCAGGGCCTCCGCCTCGTCCAGGCAGGGCAGCACGACGTCCACGCGCGGAGGGCCGGTTACAGGCGTTGTCGAATCGGTCACGGCCCCCACCCTACGAAGACAAATCCCTCATAAAGGACTTTGACTTCTTACGAAACCGGGACATCGGCCCGCTGGGGCCCGCATCCGCTCCCCGCCGCGGCCCCGGGCTGGGAGTCTGGCCGCATGCAGCAGACTTCACCGGGAGCCCGGGTCCTCGTGGTCGACGACGATCCCACCGTCGCCGAGGTCGTCACGGGGTATCTCGAACGCGACGGCCATGTCGTCGAGCACGCGGCCGACGGCCCCTCGGCCCTGGCCCGCGCGGACGCCCGCCGGCCCGATCTCGTCGTCCTGGACCTCATGCTCCCCGGCATGGACGGGCTCGCCGTCTGCCGCGGCCTGCGCGAACGGGGCCCCGTCCCCGTCATCATGCTGACCGCGCGCGGCGAGGAGGACGACCGGATCCTGGGCCTGGAGGTCGGCGCCGACGACTATGTGACGAAGCCCTTCAGCCCGCGCGAACTGGCACTGCGGGTGCGGTCGGTGCTCCGCCGCGGCACGGCCGGCGGCGCCCCGCCGCCCGGACGGCCGCTGGCGCGGGCCGGGATCGAACTGGACCCGGCGGCACGGCGTGTCCTCCGGAACGGCACGGACGTCCCGCTCACCGTACGGGAGTTCGACCTGCTGGCCTTTCTGATGCGGCATCCCGGCCAGGCCTTCGGGCGGGAGGAGCTGATGCGGGCCGTCTGGGGCTGGGAGTTCGGCGATCTGTCGACCGTCACCGTGCACGTCCGCCGGTTGCGCGGGAAGATCGAGGCCGACCCGGCCGCGCCGCGCCTGATCACCACGGTGTGGGGTGTCGGCTACCGCTTCGACGCCCCGCCGGCGGACCCGGCCCGGACGGGGAGCGGGCCGCGGCCGTGACGGACACCCTGCTGATCGCCCTGTTCGCCTTCCTCGGCGCGGCCGCCGCCGGCCTGGCGGGCGCCCTCGTCCTGCGGCTGCTGCGCCACCGCTCGGTCGCCCTGTCGCTGACCGTCGTGGCCGCCGTGGCGGTGACCGCCATGCTGGCCGGGACGCTGGCCGTGGCCTGGGCCATGTTCCTCTCCCCGCACGACCTGTGGGTGGTGACCACGGTCTGCGCCATGGCCGCCGTGGTGTCCCTGGCCACCGCCCTCCTGCTCGGCCGCTGGGTGGTCGCCCGCAGCAACGCCCTGGCGCTCGCCGCCCGTTCCTTCGGCGAGGAGGGCGGCTTCGTCCCGCCCGAGGCGCCGGGGACGGCGGAGATCGACGCCCTGGTCCGCGAGCTGGCCGCCACCAGCGAGAAGCTGGAGGCGTCCCGGGAGCGCGAGCGGGCCCTGGAGTCCTCCCGCCGGGAACTGGTCGCCTGGATCTCGCACGACCTGCGCACCCCGCTGGCCGGGCTGCGGGCCATGGCCGAGGCGCTGGAGGACGGCATGGCGGCCGACCCGGACCGCTTCTTCCGGCAGATCCGCACCGAGGTGGACCGTCTCAACGCCATGGTCGGCGACCTCTTCGAGCTCTCCCGCATCCACGCCGGGGCGCTGCCGCTCAGCCCGGTCCGGGTGTCCGCCGCCGAGCTCGTGGGCGAGGCGCTCGACGGGGTGGGCCCGCTGGCCCGGGAGCACGGTGTGCGGCTGGTCGGCGAACGGGACGAGGCGGTGGCGTCCGACGCCGTGGCGGTCGAGGTGGACGCGCAGGCCATGTCCCGCGTCCTCGGAAACCTCATGATCAACGCCATCCGCCGGACGCCGGCCGACGGCACGGTCGCGGTGTCCGCGCGACGGGGCAGCGACGACGCCTCCGTGGTGCTCGCCGTCACCGACGGATGCGGGGGCATCCCGGAGGAGGACCTTCCCCGGGTGTTCGACACCGGCTGGCGCGGCACCCATGCCCGGACCCCTCCGGCGGGCGAGGGGCCCCCGGCGGGCGCGGGCCTCGGCCTGGCCATCGTCCGGGGCCTGGTCGAAGCACACGCGGGCCGGGCCGCCGTGCGCAACGTGCGCGGCGGCTGCCGCTTCGAGGTCACCCTGCCGGCGGCCCCGCCGTGACGGGCTCCCGCTGCGGCGCGCGGGCGAACTCGGCCATGCCCTCGGCGAATCCGACCGCGGGCCGCCAGCCGAGTTCCGTCATCAGCCGCCGCGAGGAGGCGGTGATGTGCCGCACGTCGCCCAGCCGGTACTCCCCCGTGACGACCGGCTCCGGACCACCGCAGGCGCGGGCCAGCTCGGCGGCCGTCTCGCCGATGGTGCGGGGCGTGCCGCTGCCGGTGTTGTAGGCCCGGAAGCCCCCCGCGGGGCGGCCGGGCAGCGCCTCCAGCACGGCGAGGTTGGCGGCGGCCACGTCGCGGACGTGGACGAAGTCGCGCCGCTGGCCGCCGTCCTCGAAGACCCGCGGCGCCTCCCCGCGGGCGAGGGCCGAGCGGAAGAGGGAGGCGACCCCGGCGTACGGGGTGTCGCGCGGCATCCCGGGCCCGTAGACGTTGTGGTAGCGCAGCGACACCGCGCGGCCGCCGGTGGCCCGGGCCCAGGCCGCCGCGAGATGCTCCTGGGCCAGTTTGGTGGCCGCGTAGACGTTCCGCGGATCGGCCGGCGCCTCCTCGGTGACCGGGCCGGGCTCCAGCGGCAGCCCGCACTCGGGGCAGGCGCACTCGAAGCGCCCGGCGTCGAGATCGGCCGGCGCGCGGGGGCCGGGCCGCACGGTCCCGTGCCGCGGGCAGTCGTAGCGCCCCTCGCCGTAGACCACCATCGAGCCGGCGAGCACCAGCCGGGACACCCCGGCCGCGGCCATGGCGTCCAGCAGGACGGCCGTGCCGAGGTCGTTGCAGCCCACATACTCGGGAGCGTCGGCGAAGCCCCTGCCCAGTCCCACCATCGCGGCCTGGTGGCAGACGGCCGACACACCCCGCAGGGCTCCGGCCACGGCGGCCCGGTCCCGCACGTCGGCGCGGACGGTGCCGGGCTCCGCGGCCGGCGGGCGGCCGGCGTGGGCCCGCGGATGCAGGCTGTCCAGGACGACGGGTTCGTGCCCGGCGGCGGCGAGGGCGGTGACGAGGTGCGAGCCGATGAACCCGGCTCCTCCGGTGACGAGTACGCGCATGCCGGTGACGCTAGGCGACCGGGCCGCTCAGCGGGGCGCTCCGCGCCCGGCGGTCACGGATTCGTAAGACCCGGCGCGCGGGGCCCGGCAGAAAAGCGGCCCGTCCGGTGCGACGGGGGATGCACACCGGACGGGCACAGGACCTTTCTACCGCATCACGGCCGTCTTATGCGGCAAAAACGTATTCGGTTTTACGCCAATGGCGGCCCGTTCGCGGGGGACCCCCGGCGCCCGGCCGGCCCACGCGGCGCTCCGGGCCGCACCGCGCTCGGCGCCGCACGGAGACGCCCGCCCCGTCCGCCCGGCCCCCGGACAGCAGCACGGAGCCCCCCCCACGATCGGCTGAAACCAGAGCGAACCGCCCGGTTCCGACCGTCTCCGTGACTAGGGTGAGCAACCCCCCGTCGCCGACGTTCGAGGTCAGTGTGCAGAGCGCGGAAGAGCTGGTGAGCCCGGAGCCACCGCCGTCCACATCCCCCGCCGCGAGACCCCGGGGACCCGCGTTCCGGGGCGGCCCGGCGAGCCGTGCCCTCACCGGCTTCGCCGGGCGGCTGCCGGGAACGACCACGCTGGCGGGCTGGGCCGCTGCGGCGGTCCTGGTGGTCGCCGCCTCACCGTGGGCCACCCACCCGGCGGTGCAGGCCTGGCGCACGGTGTGCGTCGCCATCGCCGTGCAGGCTCTCCCCTTCCTGCTCCTCGGCACGGCCCTGTCCGGGGCCATCAACGCCTTCGTACCGGAGCGGTGGTTCACCGGGATGCTGCCGCGCAGGCCCGCACTGGCCGTGCCGGTGGCGAGCGCGGCCGGAATGGTGCTCCCCGGCTGCGAGTGCGCCTCGGTGCCGGTGGCCGGAAGTCTCATCCGGCGCGGGGTGACCCCCGCCGTCGCGCTGGCCTTCCTGCTGTCGGCGCCCGCCGTCAACCCGATCGTGCTCACCGCCACGGCCGTGGCCTTCCCGGGCGCACCGGAGATGGTGGCGGCCCGGCTGCTGGCCTCGCTGCTGGTCTCCGCCGCCATGGGCTGGCTCTGGCTGCGGCTGGGCCGCGAGGAGTGGCTGCGGCTCCCGGCCCGCCACGGCGGGCACCGGCCGGGGCACAGCCGGTGGGAGGAGTTCCGGCTCGCCTTCCAGCACGACTTCCTGCACGCCGGGGGCTTCCTGGTGCTGGGCGCCATGGCCGCCGCCACCTTCAACGTCGTGGTGCCGCGCTCCGTGCTGGACGTGTTCGCGGACTCGGCCTGGCTCTCGGTGCTCTTCCTGGCCGGGCTGGCGGTCGTGCTGGCGGTCTGCTCCGAGGCCGACGCCTTCGTCGCCGCCTCACTGACCGGCTTCTCCCCCACCGCACGGCTGGCGTTCATGGTGGTCGGGCCGATGGTGGACGTGAAGCTGATCGCGCTCCAGTCCGGCACCTTCGGCCGGGCGTTCGCCGTCCGGTTCTCGACCGCGACCGCCGTCGTGGCCGTCACCGCGAGCGCGCTGACGGGATGGTGGCTGCTGTGAGGCGCAACGTCCAGGTGCTGCTGCTGGTGCTGTCGGGCGCGGGACTGCTGCACATCTCGCTGCTGACCGACGTCTGCCTGCGGTTCGTGAAGGAAGGGCTGCGCCCGGCGCTCGTGCTGTCGGGAGCGGCCCTGGTGCTGCTGGGCCTGGTGGCCGCGGCCAGGGACGGCTTTCCGTACGGCCGGCGGCCCCCTGCGGGCGGCCGGGACGGGGACGGCGGCCACGGGCACGGGCACGCGCGGGGCCCGGGCATCGCGTGGCTGCTCTTCTTCCCCGCCCTCAGTCTGCTGTTCTTCACCCCGCCCGCGCTGGGCGCGTACACGGCGGCCCGGGAGACCGGGGCGCCCGCCGAGGAGCCGGTGCGGCACTTCGCCCCGCTGCCCGCGGAGTCGCCCGTACGGCTGACGCTGACCGAGTTCCGGCTGCGTGCCCGGCAGGACCGGTCGCGGAGCCTGGAGGACCGCACCGTGGCGCTGATGGGATTCGTCACACCCGCGCGGGACGGAGGGTGGTTTCTGTCCCGGCTGCTGATCAGCTGCTGTGCGGCGGACTCACGGGCGGTGAAAATCAGGGTCCGCGGGGCGGTTCCGCCGGCCGCCGACTCCTGGGTGCGGGTGACCGGCCGCTGGCATCCCGGGGAGGCCCCGGAGGAGGTGGCGGTCGACGCGGAGATGGTGCGCCCGGTGCCCGAGCCGGCCAATCCCTACCGGGACTCGGCACCGCCTCCGACCAGCTGAGACACCGGTTCTCCGCGGGTGCGGTGCCCGGCTGCGGGCATTGGCGAGGCCCCGCGCACGGGGGAGAACGCGGGGCCTCACTGTTGAGAACGGATGACAGGGCGGAAAGGTTCCGGGTTCCTTGAGAACTCCTCGCGAGGTCATGGGACGGAAACCGGTGGGGAACCGGTTGTCACACCGGGCCCGTATTCTGGAGGACATGTCTACCTCTGGACCCTCTGTCCCCGCGCGTCCGGCCGCCGACCACGCGAACGCGGCGATCCGCGCGTTCGTGGCGGGCCGCACCTCGTGGTCGGCAGCCGATCTCGCGGAGCTCGACCGGCTCCGCACGGAGTGGCGGCGCGCCCTCCGGGAGGAGATCACCAGGGCCGCCTGAGCCCGTTCCCCGTCCCCCGTTCGCCCGTAATCCCCGCTGACCGGCCGGGCCGGTCAGCGGATCGGCATCCCCGACAGCGTCCGCGCGATGACCAGGCGCTGGATCTCGCTGGTCCCCTCGAAGATGGTGTAGATCGCCGCGTCCCGGTGCATCCGCTCCACCGGGTACTCCCGGGTGTAGCCGTTGCCGCCGAGGATCTGCATGGCCTGGGCGGTGACGGTCTTGGCGACCTCGCCCGCGTAGAGCTTCGACATCGAGCCCTCGGCCGCGGTGAACGGCTTGCCGGAGGCCGCCATCCAGGACGCCCGCCAGACCAGCAGCCGGGCGGCGTCGATCTGGGTGCGCATGTCGGCGAGCTGGAAGGCGACGCCCTGGTTGTCGATGATCGGGCGGCCGAACTGCACCCGGGTCCTGGCGTAGTCCAGGGCCACCTCGTACGCGGCGCGGGCGATGCCGACCGCCTGGGCGCCGACGGCCGGGCGGGATGCCTCGAAGGTGGCCATGGCCGCGTTCTTCACGCGCTCGCCGCCGCTCCTGGCGCGCTCACGGGCGCGGGCCAGCCGCTCGTCGAGCTTCTCCTTGCCGCCCAGCAGGCAGCTGCCGGGGATCCGGACGTCCTCCAGGACGACCTCCGCGGTGTGGGAGGCGCGGATGCCGTGCTTCTTGAACTTCTGGCCCTGCGAGAGGCCCTTGGTGCCCGGCGGGACGATGAAGGAGGCGTGGCCCTTGGACCCCAGCTCCGGGTCGACGACGGCCACGACGACGTGCACGTTGGCGATGCCGCCGTTGGTCGCCCAGGTCTTGGTGCCGTTGAGCACCCACTCGTCCTTGGCCTCGTCGTAGACGGCGCGGGTGCGCATGGCGGAGACGTCGGAGCCCGCGTCCGGTTCGGAGGAGCAGAAGGCGGCCACCTTGACGTCGTCGGCGTCGCCGTACATCTGGGGGACCCAGGTGCCGATCTGCTCCTCGGTGCCGTTGGCGAGCACGCCGACGGCGGCGAGGCCCGTGCCGACGATCGAGAGGCCGATGCCGGCGTCTCCCCAGAACAGCTCCTCCATCGTCATGGCGATGCCGAGACCCGTCGGGTCGAAGAACTGCTGGGCGTAGAAGTCCAGCGAGTAGAGGCCGATCTTGGCGGCCTCCTGGATGACGGGCCAGGGGGTCTCCTCGCGTTCGTCCCACTCGGCCGCGGCCGGCCGCATGACGTCCGCGGCGAAACCGTGAATCCATTCCCGGACGGCCTTCTGCTCGTCGTCGAGATCGAGCGCGAACTCTGCCATGGTCCCCTCCACCTGCTTGTTACTTGCGGTAACTATACCCTGTTACCGGCTGGTAGGCCCTGTCAAGCCCAGCCGCCCGTCCCGTCCCCGCCCGGGTGAAGTGTTACGTTGCGTCGCGGGGGGACCGAGCAGCACGGACGGGGTGGGAGAGACGCCATGGAAACCAGTCAGCGGGAAGACCAGCAGCGGGCCGCCCGTCGCCGGCGCAGGGAACTGCTGGAGGCCGCGGACCGGGTGGTGCTGCGCGACGGCCCCGGCGCCTCGATGAACGCCATCGCGGCCGAGGCCGGGATCACCAAGCCCATCCTCTACCGGCACTTCGGCGACAAGAGCGGTCTCTACCGGGCCCTGGCCGTCCGGCACACCGACGCCCTGCTCGCCGGCCTGCGCGTCGCCCTCGACGCCCCGGCGGCCGACCGCCGCGAGCGCGTGGAGCGCACCCTCGACACCTATCTTGCGGCCATCGAGTCCAGACCGCAGGTCTACCGTTTCCTCATGCACCCGGGCGAGGAGCCCGGCACCTCCGAGCAGGGCTTCGACACCCGGCACTCCGCCCCGCTGCTGCGCCGGATGGGCGAGGAACTCGCCCAGGTCATCGCCGAACGGGTCGTCCTCGGGCCCGACGGCGACGAACGGGCACGGGTCTGGGGACACGGCATCGTCGGCATGATGCACGCGGCCGGCGACTGGTGGCTGCGCGAACGCCCCCTTCCGCGCGCCCAGTTGGTACGCCACCTCGCCGACCTGCTGTGGGGGCAGCTGGCCGAGGCCGGCGACCGGGTCGGCGCCCCCGGCTTCTGACGGCCGGGCGGCTTCCGCCGGGCCGTCCGTCACGGGCCGCTCAGCAGCCCGGTCCGGCCGGGACGGGCGGAACCGCCGCCTGTGCCGCGGCCCGGTCCGGGTCCCGGTTCCACGCCGCCCGCCGGACCGCCCGCAGCGCGCGGCGGCGGCGCAGGCCCCCGACCCGGTCCAGATAGATCCCGCCGGCCAGATGGTCCGTCTCGTGCTGAAGGCAGCGCGCGAAGAAGCCGCTGCCCGTCACCCGCACCGGGGCGCCCGTGCGGTCCCGGCCCTCCACCACGGCGTGGTCCCAGCGGTCCGTCCCGGCCTCGACACCGGGCAGCGAGAGGCAGCCCTCCGGGCCGGTCACCGGCACCCCGCCGGTCTCCACCAGCCGGGGGTTGACCACATGGCCGAGATGCCGGCGGTCCTCGTCGTCCGGGCAGTCGTAGACGAACACCCGCAGCGGCACGCCGATCTGGTTCGCCGCCAGGCCGACGCCGCGCGCGGCGTACATGCTCGCGAAGAGATCCTCCACCAGCCGGGCCAGTTCCCCGTCGAAGGACCTGACCTCCGCACCGGGCGCACGCAGCACCGGATCGCCCAGCAGCCGCACCGGCCGGACGGAACCCGCACTGCCGGGGATCGCACCATGTCGCATACCGGCCAGCCTACGGAGCGGCCCGTCCGGTCCGGTACGGCGGGTAACGGCAGGGTGGCAGGTTCGGGGCCGCGGCCGGATCTCGATAGGCTGAGCGACGACCGAAGCCTCCCGGCCGGCGATTCGGCGCGGAGGGGGCGTCCCACCCGGTCGGCCGGGGGCGGGGTGCGGCGCCGGATGCGAGGAGGAGCAAGACGATGGCAGGCAACTCGGACCCGCTGTCGCCGCGGGCCAAGCTGGCCGTGACGGCGGGCAGGGCCGCGGCGGCGGCATCACGGGCGGTGGGCCGCGGCAGCGGATCGGTGATCGGCGGCAAGGTCGCGCTGCGGCTCGACCCGGATCTGCTGGCCCGGCTGGCGGGGCACTTGGACGTGATCCTGGTCTCGGCGACCAACGGCAAGACGACCACCACCCGGCTGATCGCCGAGGCGCTGCGCGCCAGCGGTCCCGTGGTGTCGAACGCGCTGGGCGCCAACATGCCCGCGGGCATCACCTCGGCGCTGGCCGGCGGCTCGGACGCCAAGTACGGCGTCATAGAGGTCGACGAGAAGTACCTCGCCGGGGTCGCGCGGGACGTCACTCCCAAGGCCATCGCCCTGCTCAACCTCTCCCGCGACCAGCTCGACCGCGCCGCCGAGACCCGGATGCTGGCCGAGAAGTGGCGCGAGGGCCTGGCCGGGAACAAGGCGACGGTCATCGCCAACTGCGACGACCCGCTGATCGCCTGGGCCGCCTCCTCCTCCCCCAACGTGGTGTGGGTCGCTGCGGGCCAGGCATGGAAGGACGACGCCTGGTCCTGCCCGTCCTGTGGCGGTGTGCTCCAGCGGCCCTCCGACGACTGGTTCTGCGCCGAGTGCGGCTTCCGCCGCCCGATGCCGAGCTGGGCGCTGGCCGGCGACCACGTGGTGGACCCGCACGGCTCGGCCTGGCCGATCCGGCTGCGGCTGCCCGGCCGGGCCAACAAGGCCAACGCCGCCACCTCCGCCGCCGTCGCCGCCCACTTCGGGGTCCCCCCGCAGGTGGCACTGGAGCGGATGTACGAGGTGCAGGCGGTCGCCGGCCGCTACGACGTGGTGCGCTTCCTGGACCGCGACCTGCGGCTGCTGCTGGCCAAGAACCCGGCCGGCTGGCTGGAGACCTTCTCCCTCATCGACCCGCCGCCCACCCCGGTGATCCTCTCCGTCAACGCCCGCGGCGCGGACGGCACCGACACCTCCTGGCTGTGGGACGTCGACTACACCCAGCTCGCCGGCCACCCGATCTTCGTCATCGGCGACCGCAAGCTGGACCTGGCCGTGCGGCTCGAGGTCGCGGGGCTCGACTTCCGCGTCTGCGAGAACGTCGACGAGGCCGTGCGGCAGGCACCGCCCGGGCGCATCGAGGTGATCGCCAACTACACGGCCTTCCAGGACCTGCGCCGCCGCGTGGGCAACTGACCCCGCCCCGACCCCCTTGAGGAATGCGAGCATGAGCGACAGCAGCCTGCGCCTGGTCTGGGTCTACCCGGACCTGCTGAGCACGTACGGCGACCAGGGCAACGCCCTGGTGGTGGAGCGGCGGGCCCGCCAGCGGGGCCTGGAGGTCTCCCGTGTGGACGTCCGCAGCGACCAGCCGGTGCCCACCTCCGGCGACATCTACCTGATCGGCGGCGGCGAGGACCGGCCGCAGCGGCTGGCGGCCGAACGGCTGCGCCGTGACGGCGGCCTGAGCCGGGCCGTCTCCAACGGTGCGATCGTCTTCTCCGTCTGCGCCGGCTACCAGATCCTGGGCCACGAGTTCATCAACGACCTCGGCGAGAAGGAGCCGGGGCTGGGCCTGCTGGACGTGGTCAGCACCCGCGGCGAGGCCGCCCGGTGCGTCGGCGACGTCCTGGCCGACATCGACGCCCGGCTGAACCTGCCGCCGCTGACGGGCTTCGAGAACCACCAGGGCGTCACCCACCTCGGTCCCACGGCACGGCCGTTCGCCACGGTGCGCTTCGGCAACGGCAACGGCACGGGGGACGGCACGGAGGGCGCGTACAACGACACGGTCTTCGGCACGTACATGCACGGCCCCGTGCTGGCCCGCAATCCGCAGATCGCCGACCTGCTGCTCAAGCTGGCCCTCGACGTGAACGCGCTGCCGCCGACCGACGACCGCTGGTACGAGGCGCTGCGCCAGGAGCGGATCGCCGCGGCGACCCAGCCCGCCTGAGCCGGGCCGTACGGCCACCGGGCCGGCCGCCGGGAGTCCCGGACGGCCGGCCGCCGGTTCCGGGGAAGGAGGCCGGTCGACGGCCGGATGAACAGTGCGGTCCGCTCCTCGGACAACGCTCCGCCCCGCCACCCCGCGCTTGTAGGGTGGCGGGGATCCAACCGGACGACGGCGTCCGGTCTCCGGTTGAGTTGCAGAGGTTGGGATACGCCATGCGTATTGGTGTGCTCACGTCCGGCGGCGACTGCCCCGGTCTGAACGCCGTCATCCGCTCGGTCGTGCACCGCGCCGTCGCGGACCACGGCGACGAGGTCATCGGATTCAACGACGGCTGGAAGGGCCTGCTGGAGGCCGACTACCGCACGCTGGACCTGGACGCCGTGAGCGGCATCCTCGCCCGCGGCGGCACCATCCTCGGCTCGTCGCGCGTCCAGCCGGCCCACCTGGTGGACGGCGTGGAACGGGCCCGCGGCCATGTCGAGGAGCTCGGTCTGGACGCCGTCATCCCGATCGGCGGCGAGGGCACGCTCAAGGCGGCGCGGCTGCTCTCCGACGCCGGGCTGCCGATCGTCGGGGTGCCCAAGACGATCGACAACGACATCGCCGGCACCGACGTCACCTTCGGGTTCGACACCGCGGTGGGCGTCGCCACCGAGGCGCTGGACCGGCTCAAGACCACCGCCGAGTCCCACCAGCGGGTGCTGATCGTCGAGGTCATGGGCCGGCACACCGGCTGGATCGCGCTGCACTCCGGCATGGCGGCCGGGGCCCACGCCATCGTCGTCCCCGAGCGGCCCTTCGACATCGACGAGCTGACCGCCCGCGTCGGAAAGCGCTTCCTGGCCGGCAAGAAGTTCGCGATCGTCGTCGTCGCCGAGGGCGCCAAGCCCCGCGAGGGATCGATGGACTTCGACATCGGCGGCAAGGACATCTACGGACACGAGCGGTTCGCCGGTGTCGCCCGGCAGCTCTCCACCGAGCTGGAACACCGGCTCGGCAAGGAGGCCCGCCCGGTCATCCTCGGCCACGTCCAGCGCGGCGGCACCCCCACCGCGTACGACCGGGTGCTGGCCACCCGCTTCGGCTGGCACGCCGTGGAGGCCGTGCACCGCCGGGAGTTCGGGAGGATCACCGCGCTGCGGGGCACCGACATCCGGCTGATCCCGATAGCCGAGGCGGTGGAGTCCCTCAAGACCGTGCCGCGGGAGCGGTACGCCGAGGCCGAGACCGTGCTGTAGACCGGCGCCGGGACGCTCCGGAACGCCCCCGGCCGGGGTCCCGGCCGGGGGCGGTTCTACTCTGGTGGCTGCGGAGGGCGCGGATCGCGCGGAACCCCCGCGAAAGCGGTATTCCCGCGCACGAGGAGAGAGCGGATGGACCACGGCGAACACGGCATGATCATGGATCTGCCGCCCTTCACCCTCGGCCGGGGCCTGGAGTTCACGGGCGACCCGTTCTTCCTCGCCACCTGCCTGGTGGCGCTGGCCCTCTACGGCTGGGCCGTGCTCCGGCTGCGGCAGCGCGGCGACGCCTGGCCGATGGCCCGCACGGTCGCCTGGGTCGCGGGCCTGGCGAGCATCGTGCTGGTGATGTCCACCGGGCTCAACGAGTACGGCATGGTCATGTTCAGCGTGCACATGGTGCAGCACATGGTGATCAGCATGGTCTCGCCGATCCTGCTGCTGCTCGGCGCGCCGGTCACGCTGGCGCTGCGGGCCCTGCCCACCGCGCCGCGCGGGCACAAGGGCCCGCGCGAGCTACTGGTGGCGCTGCTGCACAGCCGCTATGTGCGGATCATCTCGCACCCGGCGTTCACCATCCCGATGTTCATCGCCAGCCTGTACGGGCTCTACTTCACCCCGCTCTTCGACTGGCTGATGGGCAGCTCGGCCGGGCACATCGCGATGATGGTCCACTTCCTGGCGGTGGGTCTGGCCTTCTTCTGGCCGATCATGGGGGTGGACCCGGGACCGCACCGTCCCGGCTACGTCATGCGGATGCTGGAGCTCTTCGCCGGGATGCCGTTCCACGCGTTCTTCGGCATCGCGCTGATGATGGCGACCGCGCCGATGGTCGGGACGTACGCCGATCCGCCCGTCACGCTGGGGCTCGACGCGCTGGCCGACCAGCAGGCCGCGGGCGGCATCGCCTGGGCGTTCAGCGAGATCCCCTCGGTGATCGTGCTGGTGGCCCTGCTCTACCAGTGGCACGGCTCGGAGGAGCGGCAGGCCCGGCGCTCCGACCGGGCCGCGGACCGCGACGGCGACCGGGAGCTGGCCGACTACAACGCCTACCTGGCGTCACTCTCATCACGCGGTCGGTAGCGGGGGAGGCCGCTTCCGGGTGACGATGGTCTCCTGGCCGCGGTCCCGCGTCCGCGCGCGGAGACCGCCGGGAGGAGGATGCGGCATGCCCGGATCGGTGAAGGCGATGACGATCGCCACAGTGGCCGCCCTGGTCGTGGTGACCGCGTACACGGCGGCCCTCGGCGGCAGCGGCTGGCTGTGGTTCGGCTGGATCGTGCTGGCCGGGGTCACGGCCGCCACGGTGGCCCTCCGGAGCCGGTGAGGCCCGCGCGGCGGCGCACGGGACTCCCGGACCCCCCGGTCGTCCCCGGTGCGGACAGCGGGCGACGAGGTCCAGGGGTGAGCCGTCCGGTGACCGGCCGGGCAGGGGTTCGAACAGGTGGTCTGCCGCGAGTGCTCATCGGACCAGCGGCTCGGGACGTCCGTGGCGGAGCGCCGCGCGGGATGTTGCGTGGGAGAACGCTCCCGGCCGGCCCGGCGCGGCAGTGCCCCGCCCCCGGTTCCGCACGGCGCGGGAACGGGGAACGGGGCGGGATCAGTCGCGGGGCAGCAGGGTTCCCAGGGGGCCCAGATCGAGGTTGAGGTCCTCGGGGCGCAGCCCGAACCGTTCGCGGAGTTCGGCCATCCGCTCCTCCAGCGGCATCAGGGGCGTCCCGGTCCGCGATCCGTTCCCGGAGCGCCTGGTTCTCCCCGGCTGGACGGTCCTGCTGGGCCCGGGGGGGGGAGAGCGCGGGGTCCGTCTCCCACCAGGTGATCCCGGCCTTGCGGGCCGTGTCGGCGGAGGAGAGGACACCGCGCAGGGCGGCGAGGAAGAGGAGCCGGAGAAGGGGCCCGAGGGAGAAGAGGGAGAGGAAGAGGGTCCCGGGGCCGGGAGGAAGACGAGCCCGCCGGGGAGGCGGGGCGGCGGCCCCGCAGGCCGGGGGACGGCCCGCGGGAGGGACCGGACGGGCCCCCGAGCCGGATCAGCGGAAACTGCCTTGGGCGTCCACGGTTTCGGGAAGCCCCCTCAGGTCACGCGGAAGGCGTTGTCGTCGTGAGGCATGGAGGAACGAACGATGGACCAGGCCCGTCAGCCGCACCCCCTTCCCGGCCGGCCCGGCGGCGAGGCGCCCCCGGTGGAGGAGCCCACCGAGCCTCGCGAGCCCCTGCCGCCCAAGCACGACCAGCACGGCCCGGAAACCGTCGGCCCCACGGGGCGGGCCACCGGCGCTGACCGCGCGACGATGGCGCAGGACGGCGCGTATCTCACCACCGCCCAGGGACTCCGGTTGCCGGACACCGACCACTCCCTGAAGGCGGGGGCGCGGGGACCGGTCCTGCTGCGGGACCACCATCTGCGGGAGAAGATCACCCACTTCGACCACGAGCGCATCCCGGAGCGTGTGGTGCATGCCCGCGGCGCCGCCGCCCACGGGGTGTTCCGGGGGTACGGCACAGCGGCGGGCGTGACGAAGGCGGCCTTCCTGGCCAAGGACGCCGAGACGCCGGTCTTCGTCCGGTTCTCCACCGTGCTCGGCTCCCGGGGCTCCGCGGACACCGTCCGGGACACCCGGGGCTTCGCCACGAAGTTCTACACCGGCGAAGGCGTCTTCGACCTGGTCGGGAACAACATCCCGGTGTTCTTCATCCAGGACGCCGTCAAGTTCCCCGACATCATCCACGCCGGCAAGCCGCATCCGGACCGCGAGATCCCGCAGGCGCAGAGCGCGCACGACACCTTCTGGGACTTCGTCTCGCTGCACACCGAGGCCACCCACCACACGCTGTGGAACATGTCGGACCGCGGCATCCCGCGCTCCTACCGCATGATGGAGGGCTTCGGCATCCACACCTTCCGGCTGGTCGACGCCTCGGGCGGCACCACCCTGGTGAAGTTCCACTGGAAGCCGAAGCTGGGAGCGCACTCCCTGGTCTGGGAGGAGGCGCAGATCACGGGCGGGGCCGACCCCGACTTCCACCGGCGCGACCTCGCCGACGCGATCGAGGCCGGCGCCTTCCCGCAGTGGGAGCTCGGCATCCAGACCTTCCCCGACACGCCCGAGCAGACGTTCGCGGGCATCGACCTGCTGGACCCGACGAAGATCGTGCCGGAGGAGCTGGCACCGGTGCAGCCGGTCGGTCTGATGACCCTGGACGCCAACCCCTCGAACTACTTCGCCGAGACGGAGCAGGTGGCCTTCCACCCGGGCCATCTGGTCCCGGGCATCGACGTCACCGACGACCCCTTGCTCGCCGGGCGGCTCTTCTCGTACCTCGACACCCAGATCTCCCGGCTGGGCGGCCCCAACTTCGCGCAGATCCCCGTCAACCGCCCGCACGCGCCGGTCAACGACATGCTGCGGGACGGGATGCACCAGACCGCCGTGCACCGGGGGGTGGCGCCGTACCGGCCCAACTCCCTCGACGGCGGCTGCCCGTTCACCGCCGGGGCGGACGCGGGCGGCTACACCGAGGTGCCGGTGGAGGTGCCGGCCGCGCCGCGGGGGCGGGAGGCACCGGCCTCCTTCGCCGACCACTTCAGCCAGCCGCGGCAGTTCTGGCTGAGCCTCTCACCGGTCGAGCGCGAGCATGTGATCGCCGCGTACACCTTCGAGCTGAGCAAGTGTTACGAGAACGCGGTCAAGGAACGGGTCCTGCGCACGCTGGCCGCGATCGACCCCCGGCTCTGCCGGGAGGTCGCGAACGGACTCGGGCTGCCCGCGCCGGAGCCGTCGGAACCGCTGGCGGAGGTGGAGCCCAGCCCGGCGCTGTCCCAGGTCGGGCAGGAGTGGCCGGTCGCGGGGCGGGTCATCGGCATCGTCACCGGCGAGAGCGGTGACCTGGACTCCGTGCGGGCAGTCCGGCAGGCGGTGTTCGACCAGGGCATGGTGCCGCTGGTCATCGCTCCCCGGGGCGGCGTGCTGGAGGACGGGGCCGGGGAGCCGGTCACCGTCCAGCGCACGTTCGCCAACGCCCGTTCCGTCGAGTTCGACGCCCTGCTGCTGGCCGGAGCCCCCGCCGCGGGGGCGGACGCCCACGGAGCGCGGGACGCCAAGGCCGGGAACGGCGGCGCCGGCGCGCCGGTCGACCCCCGGGTGCTGCTGATGACCGCCGAGGCCTACCGGCACGCCAAGGCCGTCGGCGGCTGGGCGGACGCCGGGCGGGTCTGGGAGGCGGCGGGCATCGACCCGGGCGCCCACGGGGTGGTCGGCGGCGACAACGGCCGTGACGTCCTGGACGGCGTCGTCCGGCTGCTGGCCCGGCACCGGGTGTGGGACCGCTTCCCCGCCACGGTCTGAGCCGCAATCTGCCCGGCTCCGCCGCCGTGCCCGCCCGTCCGGTGGGCGGGCGGGCACGGCGGCATTGCTGACGCCCCGTGAACCAGTGCCGAAGGCCCCTGAAAGGGGGCCGGTCAGGAGTGGTCACGCGCGGCCACACCTGCCCATAAACTGGTTCCCTTCCTTTCACCCTGGACCTCACGGGGCGCAGCCCAGGGCCGATACGGTGCAGTCGGGAGCCGACCTGTGTTCTATTACGTGCTCAAGTACGTGCTTCTCGGGCCGTTGCTGAGGCTGACGTTCCGCCCTCGTATCCAGGGCCTGGAGCATGTGCCCGAGAACGGGGCCGCGATCGTCGCCGGCAACCACCTGTCCTTCTCGGACCACTTCCTGATGCCGGCCATCCTCCGCCGCCGCATCACCTTCCTCGCCAAGGCGGAGTACTTCACGGGTCCCGGGATCAAGGGCCGGCTGACCGCCGCCTTCTTCCGCAGCATCGGCCAGATCCCGGTGGACCGGTCGGGCAGGAAGGCCGGGCAGGCCGCGATCGCCGAAGGGCTCAAGGTGCTGGAAAGCGGCGAGCTGCTCGGGATCTATCCGGAGGGGACGCGCTCGCACGACGGCCGGCTCTACAAGGGCCGCGTCGGGGTGGCCGTGATGGCGATCCGGGCGGGGGTGCCGGTGGTGCCGTGCGCCATGCAGGGGACGTTCGAGATCCAGCCGCCGGGGCGCCGGCTGCCGCGGCCGGGCCGGGTGACGATCCGCTTCGGGAAGCCCATGGACTTCTCCCGGTTCGCGGTCATGGACGGCGAACGGGCGGTGCTGCGCGCCGTGACCGACGAGATCATGTACGAGATCATGAAGCTCTCGGGCCAGGAGTACGTGGACCGCTACGCGAACGAGGCCAAGGCGGAGCAGAAGGGCCGGCCGGGCACCCGGGGCTGACCGGTCCCGCGCCCACCGGTCCGGCGCCCACCGGTCCCGCGCCCACCGGTCCCGCGGCCGCCCGGCCACGGCCCGCACGGCGGACACGCACCGTGATCCCGCTGGTCCCCCGTGATCGCCGCCCGCGCGCGGTGGGCCTCCGTCCGGCCCGCGGCCCGGATCGCCCCGCGCGGCCGCCCCGCTCGGCGTGGCCGGGCCGGTCTCCGCCACCGCCCCGCTGGAGCAGTGGCTCCGGCGCCGGCGCCGGCACGTTGGCCTGATGCCTCGTCAGTTGCGATGCCGCCCGGGCGGACCGCCCGGGCCCGGCCCCGGGCCCCCGTGCTCCGCCGCGATGCCGAACCGGCTCCGTTCGCCCGCAGCGGACGGGAGACCGGGGCGGAGGGCCGACACCGTACTGACCACCGGCTCCTCCGCGGCAACCTCCTCCGCCTCCAGAAGCTGCAGGTCAGCGGCTGACACCAGGGCCACCAGGGGCTTGCCGTGCCGCGTCACGACCACGCGCTCACCGCCGTAGACGACGCGGTTGATCAACTCGGCCAGCTCCGCGCGGGCTTGCGTCACCGGAATCTCATACGCCATGCTCCCCATCGTACGAGACGTACAGGACGTACATTTTTGCCAGAGCGGTGATCACGAACAACGGAAGAAAACGGAAGAAGGGGAGCAGCCGTGGAGTCTCCGACCGCCCGCTACGTGCTGCCGCAGTTCACCGAGCGCACCAGTCGCGGGACCCGCACGCTCGATCCGTACTCCCGGCTTCTGGAGGAGCGCATCGTCCTCCTCGGCACCGAGATCGACGAGACCTCCGCCAACGACGTCATCGCACAGCTGGTGCACCTGGAGCACGACGCCCCCGGCCGGGACATCGCCCTGTACATCAACTCTCCCGGCGGCTCGCTCACCGCGATGACCGCCGTGTACGACACGATGCTCTTCGTCGGCTGCGCCATCGAGACGATCTGCCTGGGGCAGGCGGCGGAGGAAGCCGCCGTGCTGCTCGCCGCGGGTGAGCCCGGCCGGCGCCTGATGCTCCCGGGTTCCCGTGCCGTGCTGCGGCAACCGTCCCTGCCCGAGCCCGTGGAGGGGCAGGTGGACGATCTGGAGATCAGGGCCCGTGAGGCGGGCCGAGCCCGCGCCGTGCTGGAGGGGATGCTGGTGCGGCACACCGGGCAGTCCGCCGATCGCGTCGCCGCGGACATCGAGCGGGACAGGATCTTCACCGCCGGCGAGGCCGTCGCCCACGGCCTCGCCGACAGGATCGTCGAGAACCGCGAGGGTTCCGCCGCCGCCACGAGCCGGAGGTGAGCCGTGCCGCTGCCCGAACTGCCGCCGCTCCCCGCTCTCACCCGCGCCGAAGGAGAGCTGATCGACCGTTACCTGGAGGCGGTCGATCTGCTGGGACGGATCAATCCGGCCCGCGGGTCCGACACCTACGGCGGTCTGCGTGCGGCGCAGGCCCTGGTCGACCGCGCCGTCCGGCTGCGCGACGCGCTCTCCCTGATGCACGACCGCGGCGAGACGGAACTGCATACGACGACCCTGGGCCGGGCCCTGCGCGTGCTCGACGGGGAGCGCCGGACACGCCGCGTCACCCTCCCGCCGGAGAACCGCGCCTGACGGGACGCGCGGGCGTCACACCTGGCCGTTGAGGGGCCGGAGGGGTCGCCGGATGGACCCGGTCGGGGCGGAAGGGGGACGTTCCGCATGACGCCGGCTGACCGCCGGACCGCCCCCGCCCGACCGCCCCCGCCGGACGGGCCGGCCCGGCGGTCAGCCCTCGGGCGCCGCCGCGACGATGACGGCCACCGCCCGGTCGACCTGCTCCTCCGTCAGGTCGGCGCGGGCGGTGAGCCGCAGCCGTGAGACGCCGTCGGGCACGGACGGCGGGCGGAAGCAGCCCACCGCCAGCCCGCCGGTCCGGCAGTCCGCCGCCCAGCGCAGCGCCGCCTCCGGGGAGGGCGCCCGGACGGACACCACCGCCGCGTCCGGGCGCACGGACGCCAGACCGGCCGCCGTCAGCCGCTCGTGCAGCGCGGCGGCGACGGTGCGGGCCCGGGCCGCCCGTTCGGGCTCCCGGCGCAGCAGCCGCAGGGCGGCGAGCGCCGCCCCGGCGGCTGCGGGCGCGAGTCCGGTGTCGAAGATGAACGCCCGTGCCGTGTTGACGAGATGCTCGATCACGCGGGCCGGACCCAGCACGGCACCGCCCTGGCTGCCCAGGGACTTGGACAGGGTGACGGTGGCGACCGTGTCCGCCGAGCCCGCGAGCCCGGCGGCGTGCGCGGCTCCGCGCCCGCCCGCTCCCAGCACCCCCAGCCCGTGGGCGTCGTCGACGACGAGGGCCGCACCGTGCTCGCGGCAGACGGCGGCGAGCCGGTCGAGCGGCGCGGCGTCGCCGTCGACGGAGAAGACCGTGTCGGTGAGGGCGACCGCCCGGCCCCCGTGCCCGTCGAGCGCCTTGGCCACGGCCTCGGGATCGGTGTGCGGGACGACGGCGGTGCCGGCCCGGGAGAGCCGGCAGCCGTCGATGAGCGAGGCGTGGTTGGCGGCGTCGGAGACGATCAGGGTGCCCCGCCCGGTGAGCGCCGTGACCGCGGCGAGGTTGGCCGCGTAACCGGAGGACAGGACGAGTGCGGCCTCGAAGCCGCAGAAGTCCGCCAGTTCGGCCTCCAGTTCGGCGTGGAGCCCGGTGCTGCCGGTCACCAGCCGGGAACCCGTCGCACCGGCCCCCCACACCCGGGCCGCGTCCGCGGCCGCGGCGGTCACCGCGGGGTGACGGGCCAGCCCGAGGTAGTCGTTGGACGCCAGATCGAGCAACGGGGACGCGGCGGGACGGGGGCGCAGCGCGCGGACGAGACCCGCCCGCCGCCGGGCGGCCGCCTCCTCGTCGATCCATCCGAACGGATCCCGGGCGTCCTGGTCCTGGGGCATCGGCCATCCTCGCGTCTGTTGGGTCTGCCCAAAACCTAGCCCGGCTACGGGCGGGACACGGTGTGGCGATACACACACCCGGATCCGGCCGTGTTGTGGGATCCCTCCTTGGCCGCGGCCCCTCCGGTAGGCAAGGATCTCCGCCATGGAGCTGCTGACAACGCTGGTGGACAAGGGGCTGCGCCGCGAGCCGCCCACCCGGGACGAGGCGCTCGCCGTACTGGCGACGTCCGACGACGACCTCCTCGACGTGGTGGCGGCGGCCGGCCGGGTGCGCCGCCAGTGGTTCGGGCGGCGGGTGAAGCTCAACTACCTGGTCAACCTCAAGTCGGGGCTGTGCCCCGAGGACTGCTCGTACTGCTCGCAGCGGCTGGGCTCGAAGGCGGAGATCCTCAAGTACACCTGGCTGAAGCCGGAGGAGGCGGCCGCGGCGGCCGGTGCCGGTGTGGCCGGCGGGGCCAAGCGCGTCTGCCTGGTGGCGAGCGGGCGCGGGCCGACCGACCGGGACGTGGAGCGGGTGTCGGCCACCATCGCCGCCATCAAGGAGGAGAACGAGGGCGTGGAGGTCTGCGCCTGCCTCGGCCTGCTCTCCGACGGACAGGCGGAGCGGCTGCGGCGGGCCGGCGCGGACGCGTACAACCACAACCTCAACACCTCCGAGTCCGCCTACCGGGACATCTGCACCACCCACGACTTCTCCGACCGGGTGTCCACCGTGCGGCAGGCGCAGGGCGCGGGGCTGTCGGCCTGCTCCGGCCTGATCGCGGGCATGGGCGAGTCCGACGAGGACCTGGTCGATGTGGTGTTCGCGCTGCGCGAACTCGACCCGGACTCGGTGCCGGTCAACTTCCTGATCCCGTTCGACGGCACGCCGCTGGCCGGGGAGTGGAACCTCACCCCCCAGCGGGCGCTGCGCATCCTGGCCATGGTCCGCTTCGTCTGCCCCGATGTGGAAGTGCGGCTCGCGGGCGGCCGCGAGGTGCATCTGCGGTCCCTGCAGCCCCTCGCGCTGCACCTCGCCAACTCCGTCTTCCTGGGCGACTACCTGACGAGTGAGGGCCAGGCGGGGCAGGCGGACCTGGACATGATCGCCGACGCGGGCTTCGAGGTGGAGGGCTCGGACATCGTGACGCTGCCGGAGCACCGGGCGGGCGCGTCCGGGGCGGCGGGCCGCGGCGGACACGACGGCGGCGGCTGCGCGCCCTGCGGCGGGACGGCGGAGGGCGCGGCCCCGGACGGGGCACACGGCCCGGCCGGTGCGGACACCGCCCCGGCCGTCGCGACGACGGCGGCGTCTGCGGCCGCGGCCACCGCGCCCTCCTCCGCGCCGGCGGGCGCCGCCCGTACCGGCCTGGTGGCGGTACGCCGCCGCGGGCCGGGCACCGAGCTGCCGCCCAATGCCTGAGCGGCTCCCGCCCCCGCCGGGCGCACCGCACGCGCCGTCCGGGCACGCCGTGCCCCCGCCGCTGCCCACGCCGCTGCCCACGCCGCTGCCCACGCCGCTGCCCACGCCGCTGCCCACGCCGCTGCCCACGGCCGAACTGCTGGAGCTGGACCGGCGGCACGTCTGGCACCCGTACGGCCCGATGCCCGGCCGTACGGACCCGCTGGTCGTGGCGTCCGCCTCCGGGGTGCGGCTGCGGCTGGCCGAACCGGCCCACGGCCGGGAGGAACTGGTCGACGGGATGTCGTCGTGGTGGTCGGCCGTGCACGGCTACGGCCACCCGGTGCTGACCGGCGCCGCGCACGCGCAGCTGGACCGGATGAGCCATGTGATGTTCGGCGGGCTCACCCATGAGCCGGCCGTCCGGCTCGCGGCCCGGCTCGTGGAGATCACCCCGGAGCCGCTGCGCCACGTCTTCCTGGCCGACTCCGGCTCGGTCTCCGTGGAAGTGGCCGTCAAGATGTGCCTGCAGTACTGGCGTTCGCTGGGGAAGCCGCGCAAGCAGCGGCTGCTGACCTGGCGCGGCGGCTACCACGGCGACACCTGGCAGCCGATGTCGGTGTGCGACCCGGACGGCGGCATGCACCACCTGTGGTCCGGGGTACTGCCCCGGCAGGTCTTCGCGGACGCGCCGCCGGCCGGCTTCGGCGCCGGCGTGGACCCGGCGTACGCGGAGCACCTGCGCGGGCTGATCGCGGAGCACGCCGACGAGCTGGCGGCCGTCGTCGTCGAACCGGTGGTGCAGGGCGCGGGCGGGATGCGCTTCCACTCCCCCGGCTATCTGCGGGTGCTGCGCGAGGCGTGCGACGACCACGGCGTGCTGCTGGTGCTGGACGAGATCGCGACCGGCTTCGGCCGCACCGGCGAGCTGTTCGCCGCGGACCACGCGGGTATCGCGCCCGATGTCCTGTGCCTGGGGAAGGCGCTGACCGGCGGGATGGTGACGCTGGCGGCGACGCTGTGCACCGCGGAGGTGGCGGAGGGCATCTCGCGCGGCGAGGTCCCGGTGCTGGCGCACGGCCCGACCTTCATGGGCAATCCGCTGGCCACGGCGGTCGCGGGCGCCTCGGTCGACCTGCTGCTGAGCCGCGACTGGCGCGCCGAGGTGCGCGCGGTCGAACGCGGGCTGCGGGACGGGCTGGCCCCGGCGGAACGGCTGCCGGGCGTGCGGGAGGTCCGGGTGCTGGGGGCCATCGGCGTGGTGCAGCTCGACCACGAGATCGACATGGCCGCGGCGACCCGCGCCGCGGTGCGCGAGGGCGTCTGGCTGCGGCCGTTCCGCGATCTCGTCTACACGATGCCGCCCTACGTCACGGACGAGGAGGACGTGGCCCGGATCTGCGCCGCGGTGTACGCGGCGGCAGCGGCGGGCTGACCGGGGGGCGGAGGAACAGGCAGGGCGCGCGGGCACGCGGGCCACGGACGGCAGCGCTGCAGCGCACCGGGAAGGGAGCAGGGAGCCTCATGGCCGTCACCGTCGTCAGCGGCACCGGCACCGGGATCGGCAAGACCATGGCCACGGCCGCGCTGGCCGCCGTGGCCCTGGCGGCGGGCCGTACCGTCGCCGTCCTCAAGCCGGCCCAGACAGGAGCGGCCCCGGGCGAGCCGGGGGACGCGGCGGAGACCGCCCGCCTCGCCGGCCCCGTCACCACGGCCGAACTGGCCCGCTATCCGGAACCGCTGGCCCCGGAGACCGCGGCCCGGCGGGCGGGTCTCTCCCCGGTGCGGCCGACGGAGATCGCCGGGGCGGCGGAGAAACTGGCCGCGGAGCACGATCTGGTCCTGGTCGAGGGCGCCGGCGGACTGCTCGTCCGGTACGACGAGGAGGGCGCCACGCTGGCGGACGCCGCCCGGCTGCTGGACGCGCCGGTGCTCGTGGTCGCCGCCGCGGGACTGGGCACCCTCAACGCCACCGCGCTGACGGCGGAGGCCCTGCGCACCCGGGGCCTGGCCTGTACCGGTGTTCTCGTGGGCAGCTGGCCCGCCGAGCCGGGCCTGGCGGAACGCTGCAATCTGGCGGACCTGCCCACGGCGGCCGGGGCGCCGCTGCTCGGTGCGCTCCCGCAGGGATCGGGCGCGCTTCCGCCCGCGGAGTTCCGCGCCCGTGCCGGCCGCTGGCTCGCCCCCGCTCTCGGAGGCGTCTGGGACGCGGCGGGGTTCACCGCGCGGTACCGTCCGGTGCCCTGAGCCGGCGGACGGGGGCGGGCGGAGGCGCGCGGTGCCCCCGGGCTCGTGCCGCCGCCCGCACCGGTCCGGGGCGGGCGGGGACAATGCGATGGGCGGTGCCGTCGGGACCGTTCGCACACCACCACCGAAGAAGGAGTCCGGCCATGTCACGGCTCAGCGGGAACAGCGGCGACGCGCGTGCCACGGTGCACCATCCGCTCTTCGCCCGGTTCTACACGCGGCTGAGCGTCCTCGCCGAGAAACAGGGGGAGACCGCCGCGCACCGGACCGAGCTGCTGTCCGGGCTCTCCGGCCGGGTCGTGGAGGTCGGCGCGGGCAACGGCCTCAACTTCGGCCACTACCCGCCCGGCGTCACCCGGGTGTCCGCCGTCGAGCCGGAGCCCCGGCTGCGGCGGCTGGCGGTGGCGGCCGGACGGCGCGCCGCGGTCCCGGTGGAGGTGATGCCGGGGACGGCCGAGGAACTGCCCCTGGGCGACGGGCACTTCGACGCGGCCGTGGCCTCGCTGGTGCTCTGCTCGGTGCGTGATCTGCCGCGGGCCCTGGCCGAGATCCGCCGGGTCCTCCGGCCCGGCGGCGAACTGCGCTTCTACGAGCACGGGCGGGCCGGCCGCCCGGCCGCCGACCGGGTGCAGCGGGCCCTGGACCGCACGGTGTGGCCGAAGCTGTTCGGCGGCTGCCACACCGGCCGGGACACCCTGGCGGAGATCGCCGCGGCGGGGTTCGAGATCGGCCCCCACCGCCGGCTGCGGGTCCCGGGGCAGGGGCTGCCGCTGCCCTGCTCCCCCCATGTCCTGGGCGTGGCGCGGCGGCCGGAGTGAACCCCGGCCGGCCCACGGCTACGGCTACGGCTACGGCTACGGCTACGGCAGGCTCCAGCTCCGCAGTTCCTCCGCGATGGCCTCCACTCCGGCGGTCCCGTCCTTGACGAGCCGGGCCAGATCGCGGACCTGCTCCGGCGAGGTGCTGATCTTCAGCCCGCTCGCGACGAGATAGGCGTAGGCGACGGCCGAGGCGAACACGGCGTTGGACCGCTCCAGCGCCGGTACGTGGAGCAGCAGTTGCAGCAGGGCGGCCGCGCGGCTCTGCGGATCGGTGTAGACGGGGACACCGAATATCTCCGCCTCGTGCCGGCTGACGGCGGCGACGAGCGCGCCCCAGTCGGTCACCGCCGGATCGCCGGGGGTGTTCTGCTCGGCCACCATGAGCAGCCAGGAGAGGTCGATGCGGAAGGTCAACGGCGGGTGCGCTCCTCGCCGAACTCCTCCGCGAAGACCGACTCGTACTGCTTCATGAAGTCGGCGGCCGCCTCGACGAACGTCCGGCCGGCCTCACCGGCGTCCTGCCGGACGAGCTCCTCGATGTAGCGGTTCACGCTCATGCCCCGCTGGAGCGCGCGCTGCCGCGCGGTCTCGGCGGTCGTCTCGTCCACCCGGACGTTCAGCTGGGTCTTGGCCACCCTCCCAAGCTAGCACTTATCCGCTATCATCGGCAAGGGGTACCGGCCCGCCCCGCGGCCCCCTACCCTCGGAAGCCCCCCGGGGGACGCCACACCGAGACGGGAGGCGGCCATGCCCACCCTTGCACAGGAGACCACCCGCGACGCCGCGGACGGACGGCCCCCGGCCGCGCGGGCCGAGGCGCTCACCAAGGCCTACGGTTCCGGCGAGACGACGGTGATCGCCGTGGACGCCGTGGACGTGACGATCGAACGGGGCCGGTTCACGGCGGTGATGGGCCCCTCCGGCTCCGGCAAGTCCACACTGATGCACTGCCTGGCCGGGCTGGACTCCGTCTCGGCGGGCCGGGTCTGGCTGGGCGGCACGGAGATCACCGGGCTCAGGGAACGGGATCTCACCCGGCTGCGGCGGGACCGGGTCGGCTTCATGTTCCAGTCGTTCAACCTGCTGCCGACGCTGACGGCGGCCGAGAACATCACGCTGCCGATGGACATCGCCGGCCGCAAGCCCGACCGGGCCTGGCTCGACCGGGTGATCGACACCCTGCGCCTGCGGGACCGGCTCTCGCACCGCCCGTCCCAGCTCTCCGGCGGCCAGCAGCAGCGGGTGGCCTGCGCGCGGGCCCTGGCCTCCCGCCCCGAACTGATCTTCGCGGACGAGCCGACCGGGAACCTGGACTCCCGGAGCGGCCGGGAGGTCCTGCGCTTTCTGCGCGAGGCCGTGGACGAGCTCGGGCAGACGGTGGTGATGGTCACCCACGACCCGAACGCGGCCGCCTTCGCCGACCGGGTGCTGTTCCTGGCCGACGGCCGCATCGTCGACGAGATGACGGAGCCGACCGCCGAGCGGGTACTGCAGCGGATGCGCCTCTTCACCCCGGGCCCGCCGCCGCCCGCCGAGGGCGGCGGCGCGGGGGCCTGAGCCCCCGGGCGCGGCGGACGGCCACGTCCCGGTCCGCGGAATCACGTGGCCCGGGCACCCGCCGGCATGCTTCGCTGCCGGTCATGACCGATGTGGAAATCCGCACCGCCCGTCCGTCCGACGCCGCCGACGTGCTGGCCTTCTGGAAGGCGGCAGCCGAGGGGACGAGCGTCAGCGACGACGAGACAGGGGTGACCGGGCTCATCGCACGGGACCCCGGAGCCCTGCTCCTGGCCGAGTCGGCGGGCCGTCTCGTGGGGTCCGTCATAGCCGGCTACGACGGCTGGCGGTGCAGCCTGTACCGTCTCGCCGTCCTCCCCGCACATCGCCGGCAGGGCGTGGCGACCGCCCTGCTGCGGGCCGCCGAGCAGCGGTTCGCGGCGCTCGGCGGCCGGCGGGCCGACGCCATGGTGCTGGAGGCGAACGCACGCGCCCACCGGGCCTGGGCCGCTGCCGGCTACCGGCGGCAGGACCAGTGGCGGCGCTGGGTGAAGCCGCTGCCCCACCCCTGATCTCATCTCGGCGGAGCGGTCGACGACCGAGCGCGTGCACTGCCGCTTCGCCCGCCGTTTTGCTGAGCCTTTACTATGGTGGTCCCCCGGGCCTCGCGGCCCCGCCTCCGCATGACGAAAGGTGTGAGCGTCCGCCCATGGGCGAGCCTCCCAGTAGCGACCATCGCGCGATCCTCCGTTCCCCGGCCCACCATGGGGGGAGGTGAACCCGATGATCGAATTGCTGCTTCTCGCCCTGGCGCTCCTCCTGTCCCTGGCGTGCGGTGCCTTCGTCGCGGCGGAGTTCTCGCTGACCACCCTGGAGCGCGGCAGCCTGGAACAGGCGGCCGAGAACGGTGAGCGGGGTGCGGAGAGCGCCCTCAAGGCCGTCCGCAATCTGACCTTCCAGCTCTCCGGCGCCCAGCTCGGCATCACCGTCACCAACCTGGTCATCGGTATGCTCGCCGAGCCGTCCATCGCGGCGCTGCTGCGCGGACCGCTCACCGCCGCCGGGGTCCCCGAGGGGGCCGTGGGCTCCGTCGCCCTCGTCACCGGTACGGCCGTGTCGACCGTGGTCCTGATGGTGGTCGGCGAGCTGGTCCCCAAGAACTGGGCGATCTCCAGCCCGCTGCCGGTGGCGAAGGCCGTCGCCACGCCGCAGCGCGTGTTCAGCGCGGCCTTCCGCCCGCTCATCAGCCATCTCAACAACTCCGCCAACCGCCTCGTCCGCCGGATGGGCCTGGAGCCGGCCGAGGAGCTGGCGTCCGCGCGCGGCCCGCAGGAGCTGGTGGCCCTGGCCCGGCACTCCGCCAGGGAGGGGGCCCTGGAGCCCGACACGGCCGAGCTGTTCGTGCGGACACTGAACCTCTCCGAGCTGAGCGCCGAGAACGTCATGACGCCACGCGTGCAGGTCATGGCCCTCGACGTGCAGGCCACCGCGGAGGACGTCGCCAATGCCACCCGCGCCACGGGTCTCTCCCGCTTCCCCGTCTACCGGGGCAGCCTCGACACGGTCGTCGGCATCGCGCACATCAAGGATGTCCTGGCGGTTCCGGCCGGGCGCCGGGCGCGCCACCCGGTGACCGAGCTGCTGCGCGAGCCGCTGCTCGTCCCGGAGTCGCTGACGGTGGACCGGCTGCTCGACCGGCTCTCCGGCAAGCGCAGCATGGCCGTCGTCATCGACGAGTACGGCGGCACCGCCGGTGTCGTCACCCTGGAGGACATCGTCGAGGAGGTCGTCGGCGAGGTCCGGGACGAGCACGACCCCCTGGAGGCGCCCGACCTGGCGCCGGCCGGCACCGACGAGGAGGGCCGGGCGCTCTACGCGGCGGACGGCGCGGCCCGGACCGACCAGCTGGAGACGATCGGCCTGCGCGCCCCCGAGGGGCCGTACGAGACCCTGGCCGGGCTGGTCGCCACGGAGCTCGGCCGGATACCGGCCGAGGGCGACCGGCTGGAGGTCGCCGGCTGGCAGGTCGACGTGGTGGACGCGTCGGGCCGCCGGGCGGCGCGCGTGCTGCTGCACGCCCCCCTGCCCGAGCACGGTGAGCAGCACCACGAGGAGGCCGCCCGATGACCGCGATCCAGCTGTTCGTGGGTCTGCTCACGCTGATCCTGAACGCCTTCTTCGTCGGTGCCGAGTTCGCGATGATCTCGGTCCGGCGCAGCCAGGTGGAACCGCTCGCCGAGGAGGGCGACCGGCGCGCCACGAGCGTGCTGTGGGGACTGCAGCACGTCTCGGCGCTGATGGCCGCCGCGCAGCTCGGTATCACGCTGTGCACGCTGGTCCTGGGTGTGGTCGCCGAGCCGGCGATCGCCCATCTGCTGGAACCGCTGTTCGACGCGGTGGGCGTGCCGCACGGCCTGGTGCATCCCATCTCCTTCGTCATCGCCCTGGCGGCGGCGACGTATCTGCACATGCTCTTCGGCGAGATGGTGCCGAAGAACGTCGCGCTCGCCGCACCGGTGCGGACCGCGCTGCTCCTGGGCCCGCCGATGGTGGCCCTCTCCCGGGCGCTCCGCCCGGTGATCTTCACCGTCAACGCCTTCGCCAACGCGCTGCTGAAGCTGCTGCGCGTGGAGCCGAAGAACGAGGTCGCGGCCACGTTCTCGGACGACGAGCTGGCCCGGATGGTGGCCGACTCCCGTGAGGCGGGGCTGCTGGACAAGCGGTCCACGGAGCGCCTGCGGGACGCCCTGGAGCTCGGCCGCCGGCCCGTGCGGGAGGTCGTCAAGCCGGTGGCCAACGTGGTCGCCGCCCCGCTCGGCATCACGCCGGAGGGTCTGGAGACCCTGGCATGGGAGTCGGGGTTCTCCCGCTTCCCGGTGGTGGACTCCGGCCTCCGGATCCTGGGCTACCTGCACGTGAAGGACGCGCTGGACGCCCGGCCGCGGGATCTGCCCTTCCCCGTGGCGGCGATGCGGCCGATCGCCCGGGTCCGGGCCGAGACGCCGCTGGACGACGCCCTGGGCGCGATGCGGAGTTCCAGTACGCATCTGGCCGCGGTGATCGGGGCGGACGGCAAGCTGGCCGGCCTCGTCACCATGGAGGACGTCCTGCGGGAGCTGGTCGGCCGCACGCCCGCCTGATCACGGAGGCCGGCTCGGCCGGAGGGGTCCGGGCGCCCGGGGGTCCCGGTCGCACTCGGAGGGCCGCGGGCGCGCGTGCCGCCGCGGTGGCCCGGCCCGGCCCTCACGGGAGCCGGCACGGGCTCCCGGCGTCCGTACTCAGTCCCGCTCGTCCGCGGGCGGCGCCGGGGCCGGCACGACGGCGGCCGGAAGAGGAGCGGCCGGGGCCGGGAGGGAGAACCAGACTTCCTTGCCCCAGGGGGTGCGGTCCGCGCCCCAGTCGCAGGCCATCAGGTCGACCATCGACATGCCGCGGCCGTGTTCGTCGTCCGCGGTGGCGCGGCGGACCCGGGGCAGTTCCCGGCTTCCGTCACCGACCTGGCAGCAGACCGAGGCACCCCGGACGAGGGTCAGGTGGACGGGGCCCTGCGCGTGCCGCAGCGCATTGGCGACGAGTTCGCTGACCAGGAGTTCCGCGGTGTCGGCGAGGTCGCCGAGTCCCCAGCGGGACAGGGTGTGCCGCACGGCCCTGCGGGCGAGCGCGCACGCCTCGCCCGACCGCGGCAGCGGCCAGGGGCCGGCCCGGCCGGTGACGGGCTCGGGCACCGCCGGCTCGGAGGCCGGGCGGCACACGGGCACATGGGCCGGGTGAGGCAGTGTGGCCTCCGCCGGCCCACGCGGGTGCGGGTGGTGCATGGGGTCTCCACTACGGCCCGGCTGTCCGACGACAGGGGCTCAGCGGATCGAGCGTGCCGTGTGCGGCACGGGAAGGTTCGCGACGCTGCGAGGCTTCCGCGCGGCCGTTCCCCCGGGTGCGTCCGGGCAGACGGCAGCTGCGGGTTACTTCCGCGTAAAACAATAAAATGCGTTTACCGGGAAGTAAAGCGTTGATGACCGATCTGTTCCGGACGCCCTACCAACCAGAACCGGGCAGACCCGATCATTCCGGTCTCAGAGCGGACCGAATCGCGCGATGAGCACTGCCAGCAGGATCGTGAGAACCCACCCCGCGACGTGCTCCAGCAGCGGGTGGTGGTCGTCGTCCGGCGGTCCGCCGGTACGGGCGGCCGCGACAGCGGCAGCGGTCATTGCGCACACTCCTTGCCGAGGGGTCCCGCCCGGCCCCGCGCCACGGGACGGCGGGACGAAGACGGCGGGACGAAGACGGGAACGGGACCGGATACGGCACGGAGCCGCCGAACAGCACCCATACCGGTACCGGTCGGGCGACCATAGCCCCGTATCGCGCGCCCCGCTGTGACCGGGGCCTCATCCCCACCGGCCCCCTCCCCCGTCCCGGCCGGGCGTAGGATTTCCGGCGTCATGCAGATGAATGCCTCCTACACCAGTTTTGTCGCCCTGGGCGACTCCTTCACCGAGGGCATGTCCGACCGCCTGCCCGACGGCAGTTACCGCGGCTGGGCCGACCTCCTCGCGGCGGACCTGGCCGCCCGGACCCCCGGCTTCCGTTACGCCAATCTGGCGGTGCGCGGAAAACTCATCGGCCAGATCGTGGACGAGCAGGTGGACGCGGCGGCCGCCATGAACGCGGACCTGGTGACCCTCGTCGGCGGACTCAACGACGCCCTCCGCCCCGCGTGCGACATGGGCCTGGTCCGCGCCCGGCTGGAAGAGGCCGTCACCAAGCTGGCGCCCAACTGCGGCCGCCTGGTGCTGATGCGCAGCCCCGGGCGGAACGGGCCGGTGATGGAGCGCTTCCGGCCCCGCATGGAACAGCTCTTCGGCTTCATCGACGAACTGGCCGGCGCGCACGGCGCCCTCGTCGTGGACCTCTACGGCTCCGGTGCCCTGGGCGACCCCCGGCTGTGGGCCGTCGACCGGCTCCACCTCACCGCCGAGGGGCACCGCCGGGTGTCCGAGGCCGTCTGGCAGACAATCGGCCTGGAGCCGCGCCGCGACTGGACCGAACCGCTGCCGCCGGTGGCACCGGAGAGCTGGTACCGGCGGCGGAGCAGCGATCTGCGGTTCGCCCGCGAGCATCTGCTGCCGTGGATCGGCCGGCGGCTGACCGGGCGCTCCTCCGGTGACGGGCTCGCGCCCAAACGCGGCGATCTCCTGCCCTACCCGTACGAACTCTGAGCCGGCGCCGCGGCGGCGGTCGCCGGGCCGGGGGCGTGCGGAGGCGGGCGGACGTCCCGCCGGACCGGCCCGTACAATGCCGTCACGTGACCTCCAAGCCCCGCATTCCGAACGTTCTGGCCGGCCGCTACGCCTCCGCGGAGCTCGCCGCCCTGTGGTCCCCCGAGTACAAGGTGACGCTGGAGCGCCGGCTGTGGCTGGCCGTCCTCCGTGCGCAGAAGGACCTCGGCATCGAGGTGCCGGAGCAGGCACTCGCCGACTACGAGCGGGTGCTCGACCGGGTGGACCTGGCGTCGATCGCGGAACGCGAGAAGGTCACCCGGCACGACGTGAAGGCCCGGATCGAGGAGTTCAACGCCCTCGCCGGGCACGAGCACGTCCACAAGGGCATGACCTCCCGGGACCTCACCGAGAACGTCGAGCAGCTGCAGATCCGCCTCTCCCTGGAACTGGTCCGGGACCGCGCGGTCTCCGTGCTGGCACGGCTGGGGCGGCTCGCCGCCGAGCACGCCGAGCTGGTGATCGCCGGCCGTTCCCACAACGTCGCCGCGCAGGCCACCACCCTCGGCAAGCGGTTCGCGACCGCGGCGGACGAACTGCTGGTCGCGTACGGCCGGCTGGAGGATCTCCTCGCCCGCTACCCGCTGCGCGGGGTCAAGGGCCCGGTCGGCACCGCGCAGGACATGCTCGACCTCCTCGGTGGCGATGCCGCGAAACTGTCCGAGCTGGAACGGCGGGTCGCCGGCCACCTCGGCTTCGGCCGGTCCTTCACCTCGGTCGGCCAGGTCTACCCGCGCTCACTGGACTACGACGTCGTGACCGCGCTGGTGCAGCTGGCCGCCGCGCCCTCCTCGCTCGCCAAGACGATCCGGCTGATGGCCGGGCACGAGCTGGTCACGGAGGGCTTCAAACCCGGCCAGGTCGGCTCCTCCGCCATGCCGCACAAGATGAACACCCGTTCCTGCGAGCGCGTCAACGGCCTCATGGTGATCCTGCGCGGCTACGCCTCGATGACGGGAGAGCTCGCGGGCGACCAGTGGAACGAGGGCGACGTGTCCTGCTCCGTCGTGCGCCGGGTGGCCCTCCCGGACGCCTTCTTCGCCTTCGACGGCCTGCTGGAGACGTTCCTCACGGTGCTCGACGAGTTCGGCGCCTTCCCCGCCGTCGTCTCCCGCGAGCTCGACCGCTACCTGCCCTTCCTCGCCACCACCAAGGTGCTCATGGGCGCCGTGCGGGCCGGAGTCGGCCGGGAGGCCGCGCACGAGGTCATCAAGGAGCACGCCGTGGCCTCGGCACTGGCGATGCGGGAGAAGGGCGCCGAGCGCAATGAACTGCTCGACCGGCTCGCGGGCGACGAGCGCATCCCCCTGGACCGCGCCCGGCTGGACGCGCTGATGGCGGACCGCCTCGCCTTCACCGGTGCGGCGGCGGACCAGGTGGCAGCGGTCGTCACCCGGATCGAGGACATCACGGCCGCGCGTCCGGAGGCCGCCGCCTACGTCCCGGGAGCGATCCTCTGACGCGCGGTGAGCCCCGGGCGGGGCGGCGGCCTGCGGGTGCTGTTCTGCGGCATCAACCCCGGACTCATGTCGGCGGCGACCGGGCATCACTTCGCCCGGCCGGGCAACCGCTTCTGGCCGGTGCTGCACGCCTCCGGCTTCACACCGCGGCTGCTGCGGCCGGACGAGGAGCGGGAACTGCTCGACCACGGGCTCGGCATCACCAACGTCGCCGCCCGCGCCTCGGCGCGGGCGGACGAGCTGAGCGACGAGGAGATGCGCGAGGGCGGCCGCCTGCTGGCGGAGAAGGTCCTGCGGTACGAGCCGCGCTGGCTGGCGGTGCTGGGGATCACGGCCTACCGGGTGGCGTTCCGGGACAGGGCGGCGGTGATCGGTCCGCAGGACCGGGTGATCGGCCGCACGCGGATCTGGGCCCTCCCCAATCCGAGCGGCCTCAACGCCCACTGGACGGCGGCGACCATGGCGGAGGAGTTCGCCCGTCTGCGGGAGGCCGCCGGGCGGGTCGGCCGGCCCGCGTCACCGGAGCGGTGAGCCCGGCCGGCCCCGGAACCGGCGGCACCGGTGCGCCGGCGGTGCTCCGTCAGTTCTCGCCGCGGGCCGCCCGGCGGCGCATCAGCAGCACGCCGCCCGCGCCCAGCAGCACCAGGGCGGCCGCGGAGGTGCCGATGACCGCGGAGGCACCGGTCTCGGCGAGGTCCTCCTTGCCGCCGTCCGACGGATTGCGGCCGGCCGTGTCCGCGGCCGTCGGCTCGTTCGACGGCTCGCCGGTCTCTCCGCCCGTCCCGCCGGCGGGCTCCTCCGAGGGCTCCTGCGACGGCTCGCCGGAGGGCCGGCCACCGGACGTCCCGCCGTCACCTCCCTCGTTCTCCTCGTCGTCCCCGTCCTCGCAGTCCGTCCGGAAGACCTTCTGCTTGGCCTTGCCGTTCTCGCCCGCGAAGTTCCAGAGCAGCTTGTAGTGGCCGTCGGGAAGCTCCAGATCGTCCGTGCGGCCGTGCCCCGCGGCGTCGAGGGTCAGGACGCCGGACTCGGCCTCCGTGCCCCGGGTGCCCGTGGGCGGCATCTCGACGATCGTCCACTCGATCCGCTGGCCGGCGTCGAACTTGAACGCGTCGAGGTAGAAGACGCAGACGTGCGGCTCGTTCTTGACGAGCGCCTCGCCGGTCTCGGCGTCGTGGATCTTGACGGTCCCGTTGTCACCGGGCGGGGTGGCGTACGCGGCGGAGGCCGGCAGCAGGAGGACCGCCGCGGCCGCTGCCACCGCACACGCCGAAGTGAGGCTGCGCATGGATCACCAGATTTTCGAGAAAGCGCCGGAAGCGGGGGGTGACGCCACAGCTTCCAGCCATCTGTTCGTATCGGTCAAGCCACGTGGCCGGGAATCCGGCCCCTTTACCCCTCCGATGCCCCTTTGGTCACGGGTTGATCAGCGGTAACGATTCGGCCTAGGCCGCCCGTTCGACGTACATCCGCTCGAATGAGACACATCGGCGGCGGCCGGTGGCGGTCCGGCGCCCGCGTCACCCCCGCCCTCCGGGCGGCCGGGGCGTTCCCGGGCCGTACCCTCCGGGTCCTCCGCCGCCGCGACCGCCAGCAGCCGGAGCGGTAACTCGCGGTCCTGCCGGCCGAGTCCGACGGCGAGCCAGCGGTCGCCGGCCCGCCAGGCGTACAGCACACCGACACAGCCGCAGAGGGTCGCCAGCGGCTCGGGAACCGGCTCGCCCCCGGCCGACCGTACGAGGTACTCGATGAGGTCCAGCCGCTGCGGCTCGCCCCAGCGCCGGGACAGCACGAAGACCAGCGCCTCGCACTCGGCCTCCAACTGCTCCTCCGCCTCCCGCGTCCCGAAGCCGTCGTCCTCCCGGCACTCCGCGCCCACCCGCAGATCGGCCAGGTGGAAGGCCGGCCCGCCCTCCCCGGCACGGAAGGGGCCGCCGGGCGCCGCCGGGAGAGGACGGGCGCACAACTGGTCGATCACCGCGAGCTGTTCCGCTGTGCTCATGGTTCCAGTGAACCTCCCCGCACCGACAACGCGCCCCCGGGGCAACGGAGTCGGGCTCCCGGGCCGGTGTGGCAGGCTTCCGGCAGCCGGCACACGGAGGTGGGACATGGGTCAGGTCACCGTCGTCACGGGCGGCGGGCGCGGTATCGGAGCGGCGGTCGCCGTCCGTCTCGCGCGCGCCGGACACGCGATCGGCATCGGCTACGAGAAGGCGCGGGAGGCGGCGGAGGAGACGGCCGCGGCGGTGCGCGCCCGGGGCGTCGCCTGTGTGACGGTGCGGGTGGACACCAGCGTGGCGGAACAGGTCGAGTCGCTGTTCGACACGGTGGGCGCCGAACTGGGCCCGGTCACCGGCCTCGTCAACAACGCCGGGATCACCGGGCCGCTCGGCCGGTTCGCCGAGACCGGCCCCGAGGTGATGCGGCGGGTCGTCGACGTCAACGTCATGGGCACCCTGCTCTGCGCGCGCCGGGCGGTGCGGGACATGTCGACCCGCTACGGCGGCGCGGGCGGCGCGATCGTCAACATCTCCTCGGGCGCCTCCACCACCGGCAGCCCCGGCGAGTACGTCCACTACGCGGCGACCAAGGCCGCCGTGGACGCGATGACGAACGGGCTCGCCAAGGAGGTGGCGGCCGAGGGCATCCGCGTCAACTCCGTACAGCCCGGGATGATCCTCACCGGTATGCACGCCGCGATGGGGGATCCGGAGCGTCCCTGGCGGGACCCGGAGCGGGTGCCGATGCGGCGCCCCGGTGAGCCGGAGGAGATCGCGGGCGCCGTCGCCTGGCTGCTCTCCCCCGAGGCGTCCTACACGACGGGCGCCGTGCTGCGCGTCTCGGGCGGCCTCTGAGCCGGCCGGGGGAACGGCCGGGGCCGCCCGGTTCCCCGTGTCCGGCGCCCCCGCCGTGCGGCCTCCTTCCTCCGGGCCCCACCCGGTTGTTCACTGTCCGTTCGGGCGTGCGGCATCCGGCGCCGATAGCAATCCCTTGCACAGCAGACACCGCCCCGTGCGCCGCGGAGACCCGAGGCCGGGGCGGACCGGTACGACAGGAGGCACCACATGGCGCGGGAACCCAGGGGATTCGTCGGGCGGCGGTCGGTTCTGCGAGGGGGTGCGGCCGCCTCGGCCGCGCTCGCACTACCCGGCGCGGCCGGGCTCGCGGCAGCCCCCGCCCAGGCGCGGTCGGGGCGGCCGGCCGCGCGGTGGGGGGTGCAGACCGGTGATGTGACCGCCTCGTCCGGGCTGGTGTGGGTCCGCTCGGACCGGCCGGCCCGGATGATCGTCGAGACCTCGGCGACGGAGTCGTTCCGGAACGTCCGGCGGCGGATGGGGCCCCTGCTGGGCCCGGGCACGGACTTCACCGGGACCACACCGCTGCAGGGGCTGCCGGCCGGCGAGGAGATCCACTACCGGGTGCTGCTCGCCGACCCGCACGACCCGCGGCGCACCGGCGAGCCGGTCCACGGCAGCTTCCGCACGGCACCGGCCCGCCGCCGCCAGGGGGTGCGGTTCCTGTGGTCGGGCGATCTCGCGGGGCAGGGCTGGGGCATCAACCCCGACCGCGGCGGTTTTCCCGTCTTCGACGAGATGCTGCGCCGCGACCCGGACTTCTTCCTCAACAGTGGCGACACGGTCTACGCGGACGGCCCGATCCAGCCGTCGGTCACCCTGCCCGACGGCCGGGTCTGGCGGAACGTCACCACCGAGGAGAAGTCCAAGGTCGCCGAGACCCTGGACGAGTACCGCGGCGCCTTCCGCTACAACCTGCTGGCGGAGAACCTGCGCCGCTTCAACGCCCGTGTCCCGGGCATCGTCCAGTGGGACGACCACGAGGTGGTCAACAACTGGTACCCGGGCGAGATCCTCGCCGACGACCGCTACACCGAGAAGCGCGTGGACGTGCTCGCGGCCCGCTCCCGGCGGGCGTTCGCGGAGTACTTCCCCGTGCGCACGCTGCGCCCCGACGGCGACGGCCGGCTGCACCGGGTGGTGCACCACGGGCCGCTCCTCGATGTCTTCGTGATCGACATGCGCACGTACCGCAACGCCAACTCGCCCGGCCGGCAGCCGCGGGAGGAGGAGGGCATCCTCGGGGCGGAGCAGCTCGCCTGGCTCAAGCGGGAGCTGTCCCGCTCCCGGGCGGTGTGGAAGGTGATCGCCTCCGACATGCCGCTCGGGCTGGTCGTGGCCGACGGCAAGGCCGACTACGAGGCCGTGGCGCAGGGCGACCCGGGCGCGCCGCTGGGCCGCGAACTGCAGATCGCCGAACTGCTGCGGCACATCAGGCACCACCGGATCACCGGCACGGTCTGGCTGACCGCCGACGTGCACTACACCGCCGCGCACCACTACGAGCCGTCGCGGGCCGCCTTCCAGGACTTCGCCCCCTTCTGGGAGTTCGTGTCGGGACCGCTCAACGCGGGCGGCTTCCCGGCGGTCGGCCTGGACGGCACCTTCGGCCCGGACCAGGTCTTCGTGAAGGCCCCCGACCGGGCCAACGTGTCGCCGCTCGAGGGCGGTCAGCACTACGGCGAGGTGGAGATCGACGGCTCAAGCGGTGAACTGACGGTGCGGCTGATCGAGGAGGGCGGCACGGTGCACTTCACCAAGGTCCTCCAGCCGGGACTGGTGGGGCAGTAGCCGCCAATCCGGCGCTGCTCCTCCCCGCCCCGGGCGTACGGGCCCGGGGCGGCGGGCACGCCGGACGCGGGGACGCGGTCACCGCCCCGGTCCGCGCACCCGGCGCCCGGACGACCACCGGCACCGGCACCGGCGTGCCCGCTCCCCGGAGGCGGGCCGCGTCCCGTCGTGCCGTCGTTCCGGAGCCGTGAGGACACGGTCCCGGCGGCCGGACGGAACGCCCCGCGGCCGGCCCGGCGGAACGTCGTTGCGTGCCCGGCCCGCGGTCACCGGAACCCGGGTAGCGGAGTCGATGCGAGTGCCCCGGTCCAGCGTCCCGGCCATGACGCGATCAGTGCACGATTTCTGTCGTCTCCGCCCGTCATCCGTGGCGCCGGGCCGGGACGGCGGTCTGCTCGGCCCGCCGGCCCGGGCACGGGGCGACGCCTCACCGCCGGCCATGCACGAGCTCGTTGGCGCGGTCCCCGCCGGCTGGTGGTCCCGGCGCCGTGCTCCCCGCCCGCCCTGCTCCCGGTCCGCGGACCGGGCCGGGAGCAGGGCGGGCGGCGCGGCTCACCGCCGGTACCGGATCCCCTGCCCCCGCCGCGTTTCCGCCCCGCCCGCGGGTGCCGGACGGAGGCGGGGGCACCCCCCGGCGCGGCCCCGGCCGGGAAGCACCGGGCCGTACGCGCGGCAGGGCGGGACGCGGACCCCCAACGGTGCCGGAACGCCGCGGCGCCGGGCGCCGGGACGGTCCGGGCGGCGCGTCCGCCGGGGCTCGCCCGGCTGCCGGGCGGCCGGCGTCTCCCCCCGCCGCCCGGCACGCCATCCCGGCGAATGGCGCGTTCCGCCGCGTTGGCCGCTTTCCTCGCCATCGGCGTACGGAGCCCGGAAGGCGGCTTAACCAGGCGGTCACAGTTCGTTCGTGATCACGCAACAGCGATGGGTCACGGTGGGACCATGACCGATGTGACACCCGCGAAGCCCGCCCGCCGCCGCCATCACTGGCGGCGGGACCTCGTCGAACTGGCCGCGCTCTTCACCGCCGTCGCGGTCGCCGACGCGATCGCGAACATGATCGCCCACGGTCCCGACGGCCCGGTGCTGCTCGTCGCCTCGGCGGTCGCCCTCGCCGCCACGGCCGCCTTCCACAGCTGGTGGTCCCACCGCCACGGCCACTCACCCCCGGAGGCGACGGCCGGCGGCGGGCCGGACGGCGCGGAGAGCGGCCCCGCCGGCCGGGCCACCACCGGAGCCGTGCCCGGTGACGGCCACGCGGACGAGGGCGGGGACGGCGCGGAGGGCACCGGTGACGGCACGGCCCCGCACGGCACCGCCCTGTGGCGGGTGCGGACGACGGTGCGGGACACCCCGGGCAGCCTCGCCGCCCTGTGCACCGCGCTGGCCCGCCGCCGGGTGGACATCCTGGCCCTGCAGACGCACCCGCTCTCCGACGGCACCGTCGACGAGTTCCTGCTCCGCGCACCCGCCGGCCTGGCCCCCGCGGACCTCGGCCGGGAGATCTCAGCGGCCGGCGGCCGGCACACCTGGACGGAGCGCGCCGACGCCCACGATCTGGTCGACACCCCCACCCGGGTGCTGAACCTCGCCACCCGCACCGCCCTGGACGCCGCCGAACTCCCGCTCGCCCTGCGAGAGTTGCTGGGACGCTGCACCATCCGTTCGCAGCCCCGGCAGGCCCGCCCGGGCACCCCGCGGGCCGCGGGGACCGGGGAGCGGGAGGTACCGCGCGAGGGCGCCCTGGAGGAGACCGTCATGCGGCTGCGGGACCCCTCCGGCGGCACGATCAGCATCGAGCGCCCGTATCTGCCGTTCACCCCGGCCGAGTTCGCCCGCGCCCGCGCGCTCGTGGGGCTCGACGCGCGCCTCGGACCCCGGATGCCGCGCGGCCGCGACGTGTGGACACTGCCGGGCGGCAGCGAGATCACGGTGCGCCGGGCGGACACCGCCGACATCCCGGCCGCCCGGGAGATGCACGAGCGCTGCTCCCCCGAGACCCTCCGGAAGCGGTACCACGGCCCGGTCAAGGACGCCGACCGCTATCTGGCCCATCTGCTCAGCCCGCGCTTCGGCCGCACGCTGGCGGTGCAGACGGCGTCCGGCCGTCTGGTGGCGCTCGGCCATCTGATGTGGGACGGGGACGAGACCGAGGTCGCGCTGCTCGTCGAGGACGCCTGGCAGCGCCGGGGCATCGGCGGTGAGCTGCTGCGGCGGCTGGCCGCCCTGGCGGGCGAGGCGGGTTGCGAGAGCGTCTACGCCGTCACCCAGTCCGGCAACACCGGGATGGTCGCCGCCATGCGCGGTCTGGGTCTCCCCCTCGACTACCAGGTCGAGGAGGGCACGCTCGTCATCACCGCCCGCCTCGCCCGGACCGCGGACCGTCCGCAGTCCCCGGGCTCCCGCCCGCCGCACGGCCCGTACGCGCCGGCCGGGCGCTGAACCCGTCCGGCGGGCGCGCCGGGCTATCCGGTGGCCGTGTCGCCGCTGCGGCCGGAGACCAGGCCGCCCGCCCGCGTCGCGCGGTCGAGGGCCTGGTCGAGGTCGGCCCAGAGGTCGTCGGCGTCCTCCAGGCCGACCGACATCCGCAGCAGCCGGTCGCTCACGCCCGAGGCGTGCCGGTCGTCCGCGTCGACGATGCGGTGGCTGATCGACGCGGGGTGCTGGATGAGGGTGTCCACACTGCCGAGGCTGACCGCCGGGGTGATCAGCCGGACTCCGGCGATCACCTCGTGCGGGTCGCCCGCGGTCTCGAACGCCACCATCGCGCCGCCGAGCTTCGGGTAGCGCACCCGGGTCACGCGCGGGTCGTCCGCCAGCCGCCGCGCCAGCTCGGCGGCCGTCGCCGACGCCGCCCGGACGCGTACCGGGAGCGTGGACAGGCCGCGCAGCAGCAGGTATCCGGCGAGCGGGTGGAGCACCCCGCCGGTGGCGAAGCGCACCTGCCGCAGCTTCCGGGCGAACTCCTCGTCGCAGGCGACCACACCGCCGAGCACGTCGCCGTGCCCGCCCAGGTACTTGGTGGCGCTGTGCAGCACGATCCGCGCACCCTGCTCGGCGGGCCGCTGGAGCACGGGGGTGGCGAAGGTGTTGTCCGCCAGCAGCGGCACCGCCCCGCAGGAGTGGGCGACCGCCGCCAGGTCGAGTTCGGCGAGGGTGGGGTTGGCCGGGGTCTCGACCAGGACCAGGCCGGTGTCCGGGCGGATGGCGTCGGCGATGCCGGCCGGGTCGACCCAGGTCACCTCGTTGCCGAGGAGCCCGGCGGTCAGCAGGTGGTCGCTGCATCCGTACAGCGGGCGGACGGCGACGACATGGCGCAGGCCCATGCTGTTCCGCACCATCAGGCAGGCGGTCAGCGCGGCCATGCCGCTGGCGAAGGCGACGGCGCTCTCGGTGCCCTCCAGCCGGGCGAGGGCCGCCTCGAACCGGGCCGTGGTCGGGTTGTCCAGGCGGGCGTAGACCGGCGGGCCCTCGGGCCGGGCGCCGGTGGTGGCGAAGTCGTCGATCCGGGCCGCCTCGGCCCGGCTGTCGTACGAGGGGTAGGTGGTGGACAGATCGAGCGGCGGCGCGTGCAGACCGAGTTCCGCGAGGTCTTCGCGGCCGGCGTGGACGGCCTCGGTGGACAGGGACCGGCGGACGGGCGGGGTGGGCCCGGAGGGTGTCTCCATGGACCGCATGGTGAACACCTGCCGGGCTCTGGGGGGCGGATCCCGTGCTACGTTCGGCCGATGTCCGATTCGGTGGTTCTGGATCCGGTGGATCTCCAGATTCTGCGGCTGCTGCAAAACGATGCCCGGACCACGTACCGGGACCTCGCGGCCGAGGTGGGCGTGGCCCCCTCGACCTGCCTGGACCGGGTGGCGCGGCTGCGCCGCAGCGGTGTGATCCTCGGCAACGCGCTGCGGCTGGACCCGGCGAAGCTGGGCCGGGGTCTGGAGGCGCTGCTGCTCGTCCAGGTGCGGCCGCACCGCCGGGAGCTGATCGGGCCGTTCGTCGAACGGGTACGGGCGCTGCCGGAGTCGCGGGCGCTGTTCCACCTGACCGGGCCGGACGACTATCTGGTCCATGTGGCGGTGACGGGCACGGCGGATCTGCAGCGGCTCGTGCTGGACGAGTTCACCTCCCGCCGGGAGGTGGCGCGCGTCGAGACCCGGCTGATCTTCCAGCAGTGGGAGTGCGGGCCCCTGCTGCCCCCGGGCTGACGCCGGGTTCCGCGCCCGTGTCAGCACCGCGGGGGAAAGCCCTTTCGACACCGACAGACACCGTCTACCGCAGTTGACGTATCGGATATCGGACACCCTTCGACAGGATCATGCCGCCGGATGGTGGTGACGGAGCGGCCGCCGGCATATGAGGATGGCCGCATGTCCGATACCACCAGCAGCCCCCTGCCCCGCCAGATCGCCGACGCCCACGTCGACGCCCTCGTCGAACTGGATCCCCTCGAGGGCACCTATCTCGGTGTCACCGGGAGCCACTCCCGCCTGCCGGACCTCTCCCCCGCCGGCCAGGACGCCGTCGCCGCCCTGGCACGCGCCACCCTGGACCGGCTGGCCGAGGCGGAGGCCCGGCCGGGCGCGGACGACGAGGCGGAACGCCGCTGCGCCCGCCTGCTCCGGGAACGGCTCACCGCCGAACTCGCCGTCCACGACGCCGGCGAAGGACTGCGCGCCCTCAACAACCTCTTCTCGCCGCCGCAGGCGGTCCGGGCCATCTTCACCGTCACACCGAACGACACGGCCGAGGACTGGTCGAGGATCGCCGAGCGGCTGCGGGCCGTGCCCGGCTGCCTGGAGGGCTACCGCACCGCGCTGGCCGAGGGCCTCAAGCGGCAGCTGCCGGCCGGGCCGCGCCAGGTGGCCACCGTCATCGGGCAGCTCGACGCGTGGGTGGGCACCGACCGCAGCTGGTTCGCCGCGTTCGTCTCCGACGGCCCGGCGGAGCTGCGCGGTGAGCTGGACACGGCGGCGGCCCACGCCACGGCCGCCTTCGAGGACCTGCGCGACTGGCTGCGCGACCATTACGCCCCGGCCGTCGAGGGGGCCCCGGACATCGTGGGCCGCGAGCGGTACGCCCGCTGGGTCCGCTACTACAACGGCACCGATCTCGACCTGGACGAGGCGTACGCCTACGGCTGGTCGGAGTTCCACCGGCTGCTCGGCGAGATGCGCGCCGAGGCGGAGAGGATCCTGCCCGGCACGGCGGAGGACCCGTGGAGGGCCATCGCCCACCTCGACGAGCACGGGCACCACCTGGAGGGTGTGGACGCGGCCCGCGACTGGCTCCAGGAGCTGATGGACGAGGCCATCGAGGCCCTGGACGGCACCCACTTCGACCTCGCGGAGCGGGTCAAGCGGGTGGAGTCCCGGATCGCCCCCGCCGGCAGCGCCGCGGCCCCCTACTACACCCAGCCCTCGGCCGACTTCTCCCGGCCCGGTTTCACCTGGCTCCCGGCCACGGCCGAGGACCGCTACCCCGTCTACGACCTGGTCTCCACCTGGTACCACGAGGGCGTGCCCGGCCACCACCTCCAGCTCGCGCAGTGGACCCACGTGGCCGACCGGCTGTCCCGGTACCAGGCGTCCGTCGGCACCGTCAGCGCCAACGCGGAGGGCTGGGCGCTCTACGCGGAGCGGCTCATGGACGAACTGGGCTTCCTCACCGACCCGGAGCGCCGCATCGGCTATCTGGACGCGCAGATGATGCGGGCCGTACGTGTGATCATCGACGTCGGGATGCACCTGGAGCTGGAGATCCCCGCGGACTCCCCGTTCCACCCGGGCGAGCGCTGGACCCCGGAACTGGCCGGGGAGTTCTTCGGGCTCCACTCCGGACGCCCGGCGGACTTCGTGGAGAGCGAGCTGACCCGCTACCTCGGCATGCCCGGCCAGGCCATCGGCTACAAGCTCGGCGAGCGCGCCTGGCTGCGCGGCCGCGAGGCGGCCCGGACGGCGCGCGGAGAGGCGTTCGACGCCAAGCGGTGGCACATGGCCGCCCTCTCCCTGGGCTCGCTCGGCCTGGACGACCTGGAGGAGGAACTGGCCCGGCTGTGACGGCACGGCGGGGCGGCGCCGGGCGGGGCCGCTCCCGCGCGTCGTGGCGGTCCCGGGCGGCAGGTCGCTCACCCGGCCGCCCGGGACCGCCGGCGGCGAGCGGCTGTGCCGCGCCCGCGCCGCCGCCCCCGCCAAGCCCCGGGTACCTGATCCACACCGTGCTGACCTGCCCCTCTGTGCAATGGGGTACCCGCGCAGTACCGTGGCGGCATGCCCGCACTCAACATTGACTTCAGCGACGAGGAGCTCGCCGAGCTCCGCGAGGCCGCCCGGGAGAGAGGCGTCACGCTCAAGGCCCTGGTGCGCGAGGCCGTGACCGACGACCTGGCGCGGCGGCGCGCCATGTCGGAGGCGAGCCAGATCTTCCGGTCCTTCGTCGTGGACAACGCCGACGCCTTCGACGAGGCCTTTCCGGAGGACGCTCCGGCGGGGGCCGCGGGCAGCGGGCGGGGAGCCGCCTGAGCGTGGATCTCCTCATCGACGTCCGCTGGCTCCTCGCCCGCCAGACGGAAATCCTCCCCACCGATCCCGGCGTCGACGACTACTCCGCGCTCGCGGCGGCCGTCGCCCGCCACCGGGTCAACACGCCCCGTCTGGGCGAGCACGCCGACGCCGCCTGGCGCGCCGCCGCGCTGCTCCACACCATCGTCCAGCTGAAGCCGCTGCCGTCCCGCAACGCGCTGTTCGCCTGCGGTATCGCGGTCGCGTACATGCACGCCTCGCACGAGGGCATCGACCCGCCGTACGGTGCGCTGATCGAGCTGGTCAAGGACCTCCAGTCGGCCGACGCCACGGTCTACGGCGCGGCCGAGCTCATCCGTTCCTGGCGGATCTGAACCCGTCCGGCCGCCGCCCGCGGTGACCGCGGCGCGGTGCGGGCCCCGCCGGGCACCCGGGGCGCCTCAGCCGCCCGCGGCGACGGTGTGGTGCCGTACCGCCGAGCCGGTGCGGGTCTTGACGACCTCCAGCCGGGCCGGCACGCGGCGGCGCAGGTCGGGCACGTGGCTGACGATGCCGACCGCGCGGTCCCGCTCCCGGAGGGAGTCGAGGACGTCGAGCACCTCGTCGAGGGTCTGCTCGTCGAGGCTGCCGAACCCCTCGTCGATGAAGAGCGTGTCGAGGCGCGCCCCGCCCGCCTCGTCCGTGACGACGTCGGCGAGCCCCAGCGCGAGGGCGAGGGAGGCGAAGAAGGTCTCGCCCCCGGAGAGGGTGGCGGTGTCGCGTTCGCGGCCCGTCCAGGCGTCGATCACGTGCAGGCCGAGTCCGGAGCGGCCGCGGCCCGGGGCGCGGGCGTCGGAGTGGACGAGGGTGTAGCGCCCGGCGGACATCCGCTGGAGCCGGAGGCTCGCCGCCGCGGCCACCTGCTCCAGCCGGGCGGCCAGTACGTAGGACTCCAGGCGCATCTTGCGGGCGTTCTCGGCGGAGGTGCCCGCGGCGAGCCCGGCGAGCCGCGCCACCCGTTCGTGGTCCCGGCGGAGCGGTGCGAGCCGGCGCGCGCCGTCGAGGGCCTGCGTGGAGAGCCGGTCCAGCTCGGCACGGCGGCGATCCGCCCCGGCCTCGGCGGCGGAGGCCGCGCGGAGCCGCGCGGTGGCGGCCTCCAGGACGGCGCGCGCGGCACCGGGGTCGGCGGGCGGCCGGCCGGCGGCCTCGGCGACGTCCGGGTCGGCCAGTTCGGCGGCGACGGCGACGGTCTCGGCCTGCCAGGCGTCCAGCCGGCCCTGGAGTTCCCGCCGCCGGTCGTCGCCGAGTGCGGCCCCGGCGGCCGCGGCGGGCGTGTCGAAGCCGGCGGCGTAGGCGGCGTCGGCGAGGCGGGCGTCGGCCTCCTTCAGCCGGCGCGCCGCCTCCCCCGCGGCGCGGACGGCCGCGGCGGCACCGGCGAGCGCGGCGGTCTCCCGCTCCAGGGCCGCGGCGCGCTCGGCGACGCTCCCGGCACTGCCCCGTGCCCGCGCCAACTCCTCCTGGAGGGAGGCGAGTTCGGCGGCGAGCGATTCCCGCCGGGAGGTCCGCGCGGCGGCGCGCCGCTCGGTCTCCCGCTGCTCGGCCAGCCGGCGTTCCCGTTCCCGCTCCGCCCGGTCGAGGGCCTCCTCCGCCGCGGAAAGACCCGCGGCCGCGGTCCGGGCCTGCGCGTGCTCGCGGCGGAGCCGCTCGACGGTCTCCCGGAGCGCTGCGGTGCCGGCCCCGTCCGCCTCGCCGGTGGCGGCGGCGAGCGCGTCGGCGAGGGACCGCAGCTCCCGCTCGGCGTCCTCCCGGCGGTCCTCGGCCGCGCGGTACGCGGTGTGTGCCGTCTCCTCCTCGGCCCGGCCGACGTGGTCCGCCGTCCTGGCCGCGGGCCGGGGGTGTTCGGTGGAGCCGCAGACGGCGCACTCCGTGCCCGGCACGAGCCCGGCGGCGAGCTCCGCCGCGATGCCGAGCAGCCGGCGCTCCCGGAGGTCGAGCCACCGCTGCCGGGCGTCGCCGGCGCGGTCGCGGAGCACGCGGAGCCGCTCCTCGGCGGCCTCGGTCCGGCCGGTGAGGTCGTCGCGGCGGCGGGCGGCTTCGAGCCGGTGTTCGGCCGGTCCGGTCTCGGCGCGCAGCGTCTCGGCCCGGGTGAGGGCCTCCCGTGCACCGGCGATCCGCTCGCGGTGGGCGTCCCTCGTGCTCTCCCAGGCGCAGAGCCAGCGCTCGGTCTCGGCCAGGGCCTCCTCGTCGGCCTCCGCCTCGCGGTCGAGGGTCCGCTGCTCCCGGCTGATCGCCGCGGCCCGGTCCTCGGCGTGCCGTGCGGCGGCGAGCCGGCCGAGGTCCTCCCGGCGTTCGCGTTCGAGGGCGGCGAGCCGGCCGGCGCCGGCCTCCGCCAGGGCGGCGGGCAGTTCCCGCCGCAGCCGCCGCTCCGTATCGCTCGCCGCGCGGTGGTCCCGCCCTGCCGCGTCGCGCAGCTCCAGCGCGGGGACGACCCGGGCGGCAGCCCGCGCGCGGTCGAGCCGGTCCCGTACCTCCGCGCGCTCCGCCGCCGCCTCCTCCAGGGCCGAGGCCCGGCGCCGGGCCTCGGCGTGCCGCCGCTGCAGCCGGGCGCGTTCGGCGGCGGCCTCACTGTCCCGCTCCGCGTCCCGGTGGGCGGCCTCGGCCGCGCGGACCGCCGAGGCGGCGATCTCGTACCGTTCCCGGACATGCGTCCGGGCGACGGCGGCCCATTCCAGGACGGCCTCCGCCAGGCCGGGCCGGCCGGGAGCGGCGTCCGGCAGCGGGTGCTCCGCCGGGTCGGCGGCCTCGCCCGCGGCCTGGGCCATCCGGTGGGCCAGGGCGAGGAGTTGCTCGTCCGCGGCGGTCACCCTCCGCTCGGCGGCGCGCCGCAGCTCGGCGAGGCGTTCCTCGACGGCGGCGAAGCGCCGGGTGTCGAAGAGGCGGCCGAGGAGCTTGCCGCGCGCCTCGGCGTCGGCGCGGAGGAAGCGCGCGAAGTCGCCCTGCGGAAGCAGGACGACCTGGCAGAACTGCTCCTTGTTCATCCCCAGCAGCTGGTGGATCTCCTCGCCGGCCTCCTGGTGGGACCGGCTCAGCCCCTTCCAGCCGTCCGGGCCGTGTTGCCGCAGCCACGTCCAGGCCTTCTCCGTGGTGGAGCCGGTACCGCGCTTCTTCGGCCGGAGCTGCTCGGGGCCGCGGGTGATCTCCAGCCGGCGCCCGCCGGCCGTCAGTTCGAGCTGCACCTCGGTCCGGGTGCCCGGTTCGGCGTGGTCGCTGCGGAGTGCCGGGAGGCTCGCCTGGCGGGCGCCGGGCACACCGCCGTACAGGGCGTAGCAGACCGCGTCGAGCACCGAGGTCTTGCCGGCCCCGGTCGGGCCGTGCAGCAGGAAGAGCCCGGCGGCGGACAGCTCGTCGAAGTCGATCTCGTGCGTGCCGCCGAAGGGGCCGAAGGCGCTGACGCGCAGCCGGTGGAGCCTCATCGGGCCGCCTCGTGACGGGGGTCGGCGGCACGGGCGGTGTCGAAGGCGTCGCGGAGCACGGCGCGTTCGCGTTCGTCCGGGCCGCCGCCGCGGACGTGGCCGACGAAGTCCTCCGCGATCTGCTGGTCGGTGCGCCCGCCGATCCGTTCGGCGTACGAGGCGCGCGGGTCGCCGGGCGCGCGGTCGGGCTCGAAGACCAGGGTGAGGAGGTGCGGGAAGCGCCGGCCGAGCCGGGCCATCGGCTCGTGCGGGCGGACCGGGTCGGTGAGGGTGGCCTCGACCCAGGCGTCCTCCGCCGCCTCCAGCCGCGGATCGGCCAGGAGTTCGTCCAGCCGGCCGCGGATCCGGGCGAGCGGGCGGGGCACGGGGCAGTCGACGCGCTCGGCGGTGAGAGCGCCGCCGGCTCCGAGGTCGACGAGCCACATGCTCTTGCGGTGCCCAGCCTCGGAGAAGGAGTAGGCCAGCGGGGAACCGGAGTAGCGGACCCGCTCCGTGATGGTCTGGCAGCCGTGGAGGTGGCCGAGCGCGGCGTAGTCGACGCCGTCGAACACCCCGGCGGGGACGGCGGCGGCACCGCCCACGGTGATGTCGCGCTCGCTGTCGCTGGCCGCGCCGCCGGAGACGAAGGCGTGGGCGAGGACGACGGACCGGGTTCCGGCGGGACGGGCCGCGAGGTCGGCCCGCACCCGGTCCATGGCGGCGCCGAGGACGGCGGCGTGGCCGGCCCTCTCCGCGTCCAGCCGCTCGCGGACCAGGGCGGGTTCGAGGTAGGGCAGCCCGTAGCAGGCGATCTCGCCGTGCTCGTCGGCCAGGAGGACGGGGGTGCCGATACGGCCCGGATCGGTGCGGAGGTGGATTCCGGCGCGCTCCATGAGCCCGGCGCCGACGCCCAGCCGGCGGGCGGAGTCGTGGTTGCCGGAGATCATCACCACGGGGACGCCGAGCGCGGCCAGCCGGTGCAGCGCGTCGTCGTACAACTCGACGGCGGCGAGCGGCGGTACGGCCCGGTCGTAGACGTCGCCCGCGACGAGGACGGCGCCGATCCGCTGCTCCCGTACCGTGCCGACGAGGTGATCGAGGAAGGCGGCCTGGGCGTCCAGCAGGCCCACCCGGTGGAACGACCGGCCGAGATGCCAGTCGGAGGTGTGCAGGAATCTCACAGCGGGGCCCCCACGCGCACCGTCCGTCCCCCGCGTCCTCGTCGGTCGGGCCGGCCGCCACAGCCGGCTCCCTGGCACCGGACACTCTAGTGGCCCCACCCGCACCGCGGCCGCCGGCGGGCGGAACCGCCTGCGCTGTGGTAAGGGGTGCCGCGGAGGCGGCCACGAGTTGCCGTGGCCCACCCGCCGCCGCACGATGGTCGGACAGCGGAAGTCGGAGGCACCGTCAGGACATCCTGGCCGTGATCACCACAGGAGTCGCCATGGCCCCGTACTTCGCGAGAGCACCCGAATCACTGGTGTCGGACGCCCTCGAGGGCTTCGCCCGGGCGCACCGGGATCTGATCGAACACGACGCCGAGGGCGGGTTCGTCCGCGCCCTGCGCCGTTCGCCGGACCGCAGGGTCGGTCTGCTGTCGGGCGGCGGTTCCGGGCACGAACCGCTGCACATCGGGTTCGTCGGGGCCGGCATGCTGGACGCCGCCACCCCCGGGATGATCTTCACCTCGCCGCACAACCGGCAGGTGTTCGCCGCCTCGCGGGCCGTCGCCCGCCGGGACGGGGTGCTGCACCTGGTGAAGAACTACACCGGAGACAAGATCAATTTCGGTATCGCCGCCGAGCGGCTGGCGGACGAGGGCATTCCCGTCGCCCGGGTGCTGATCGACGACGACATCGCGTCGGAGTCCGAGGACATCGCCGTGGGCCGGCGCGGTACGGGGGCGACCGTCCTCCTGGAGAAGATCCTGGGCGCGGCCGCCGACTCGGGGGCCGGTCTGGCGGACCTGGCCGACCTCGGCGCCTCGCTGGCGGGCCGCTGCCGCAGCCTGGCCGTCGCCTCGGCGGCCCACACCGCGCCGGCGGACGGTGCCCCGGCCTTCGACATCCCCGGCGGCCGCCTGGAGTTCGGCGTCGGCATCCACGGGGAACGGGCGGACCGCACGGTGGTCCACGAGCCGCTGGACAGCCTGCTGGAGATGATGACGGGCACCCTGCTGGGCTCCCTGGCGCCGGACCGCGGCGAGTCCGTGATCGCCCTCGTCAACGGCCTGGGCTCGGTGACCGGCCTGGAGCTGTACGCCATCGCGCGGGAACTCGGCCGCCTGCTGGACCGCCAGGGTGTCGAACTGCGGCGCAGCCTCGTGGGGCACTTCGTGACCGCGCTCGACATGCGGGGCTTCTCCCTGACGCTGCTCGTCGCCGACGACGCGGTCACGGACTGGTACGACGCGCCCGCGCACACTCCGGCGTGGCGCCGGTAGTCACGACCCCAGGGACTGATGCCATGACGACCTTCGATGCCGCCTTCACCGGCGGGTGGATACGGCGGTTCGCCGAGTCGGTGCGGGCCACGGAACCGGAGCTCACCGCTCTGGACCAGCGGGCGGGGGACGGCGACTTCGGCGTCAACCTCACCACCGGGCTGACGACCGCGCTGCGGATGCTGGACGGGGCCGCCGCCGGCGGGGAGCCGCGGGACGCCTCCGCCCCCCTGCTCACCACGGCGACGGCCTTCCTCGACAGTGTCGGCGGGACGAGCGGCCCGCTGTTCGGCCTGCTCTTCCAGCGGCTCGCCGGTGCCGTCCGCGATACCGGGCCCGGCCTCACCACGTCCGGTCTCGCGGCCGGCACCCGGGAGGGGCTGGCCGTGATCCAGCGGGTCGGCGAGGCCCGGGCCGGGGACAAGACGCTGGTCGACGCCCTGGCCCCGGCCGCCCGCGCGCTCGGTGCCTGCCCGCCGGACACGCCTCCCGACACGGCCCTGGCGCGCGCCGCCGAGGGCGCCTGGGAAGGCGTGCGGAACAGCGCGCTGCTCCGGGCCCGGCGCGGGCGCGCCAGCTACCTCGGCGACCGGGTGTCCGGAGTGCCGGACCCGGGTGCGGTGGGCATCGGCCTGCTCTACGCCTCGGCGGGCGGCGGTGTCAGGACACTCACCCCGTTCCTCGGGGACTGCCGGCCGTGACGCGCGCCGGCCGCCCCGCCTCCGGCCGCCCGCGCGCGGGACGGCGGAGGTCCCGGCCGCCGGCCGGGGGCGGCCGGCGGCGACGGGCCCGGTCCGTCAGGAGGCGGTCCCGGGGGTCCCCCGGCCGGGGGAGGACCTCCCCCGCCGGACCGTCCGGGGAGCCACGGACCCGGAGGGCGCGGGGCGCGGCGGCACGACGCGCGGCTCGGTGCCGCCGGACGGCCCCTCGGCGATCGCCGGACGGCTCTCCGCCCAGGCGACGAGCCGGGGCTCCCCGAGCGAGGGCACCCAGAGATCCACCAGGGCGGTGGACTCCTCGTCGGGCCGCGGACCGACGCCGATGACCCGCATGCCCGCACGGACGGCGGACCGGATGCCGCAGAGCGAGTCCTCGACCGCCAGGCACTCCGCCGGATCGGTGCCGCAGGCGTCGGCGGCGGCGAGGTAGACGTCCGGGTCGGGTTTGGGCGCCATCCCCTCGCCCGGCACGACGATATGGTCGAAATAGAGCAGCAGGCCCGCCGTGTCCAGACAGGTCTCGACGACATCGCGCGGGCAGTTGCTGGCCACCGCGAGCGGGGCGAAGTCATGGGCCAGAGCCACCATTTCCACGGCCCCGGGCGCCGTAACGGGATCCCCGGCGACGAGCGAGCGGAAACTGTCCAGCAACTCCTCGGTCATTTTTCCGGTCAGTTCCGGGCGCCCCGCCGTCTCCGCCAGCAAACGGCCGCAGTCGGTGTAGTGAATTCCCTTGGCACGCTCGTCGAATTCCGGCCCGGGGGTGGCTCCGTACTCCCGGAGCACGTGTCGCCGGGCCTCCTGCCAGTGGCGTTCGGTGTCCATCAGGGTGCCGTCGCAGTCGAAGACGACGGCCTTCGGGGTCCAGGTGAAAATCCGGTCTGCTGTCACTTTTCCGACCTTCTTCGAGTGGGTCCGGTGTGGACTGCGGCCGGTCCCCCCGTCACCTTTCCCGGTCAACAGAAAGGATTTTCCACACGGTCGGCCGCCACCGCGTTCGGGGGAAATGACGCCCCGGAACGGGGCAGCCACGCCTCTGTCGTGTCACCCAGGAAATTGAGGGGACATCGCAAAAACTACGGTAAATTCCCCCCGGCGACCACGTCAATTGGCCCCGGCTAAATAGGGTTAAGTGATATGGATATCCGCAGCGGAATACACGAATAACGGTCCGATTACCACTCCGCCGGAAAGGGAAAATGCGGGCGGGGGCTGCGCCCGCGGGAGATCAGCCCTCCACGTACGTCACGGCGCCGAGTTCCAGCCCGGCGGTCCCGGCCGTGGCGTCGGCGAGCCAGCCGCGGAACCGGTCGAGGTCCGCCTCGGCCACGCCGATCTCGATGCGGACCCGGTCGCCGTAGCGCACCCCGCGCACCCTGCGGCCGGTCGCCCGCAGGTCGTTCTCCAGCTTTCCGGCGCGCCGGTGGTCGACCGTCACGGTGGCCAGCCGCAGCGGCCGGCGGGTGACGGTGCCGAGCACGTCCAGGGTCCGCCCGACCGCGCCCCCGTAGGCCCGGATCAGGCCGCCCGCGCCGAGCTGCACCCCGCCGAACCAGCGGGTGACGACGGCGACGGTGTCACGCACCTCGCGGCGGAGGAGCATCTGGAGCATGGGAACGCCGGCGGTACCGCCGGGCTCACCGTCGTCACTCGACTTCTGCACGCCGCCGGAGGCGCCCAGGACATAGGCCCAGCAGTGGTGGGTGGCGCCCGGGTGCCGCTCCCGGACGCGGCGGATCACCGCCTGCGCGTCTCCCTCGGTGGCCGCGGGAGCGAGCGTGGTGAGGAAACGGGACTTCTTGATCTCGATCTCGTGTTCGCCCTCGTGCGCCACCGTGCGGTACCGCTGGTCCTCCATCACCGCTGCGACTCCATCCCGTCAGCCTAAGGGCTGCGGGAATGCCGCGGGAACGCGGCCTGTTCGTGCCGGCATGCACACAGACGCGGACACGGAGACGATCCGGCGGATCCTGACCGGCACCGGCGACACCTGGGCGGTGGTGGGCCTGTCCTCGAACAGGGCGCGGGCCGCCCACGGCGTGGCGGCGGTACTGCAGCGCTTCGGCAAGCGCATCGTGCCGGTGCACCCCAGGGCCGAGCCGGTGCACGGCGAGCGGGGCTACGCCTCCCTGGCGGAGATCCCGTTCCCGGTGGACGTGGTGGACGTCTTCGTCAACAGCGCGCTGGCGGGGCGGATCGCCGACCAGGCGGTGGCGATCGGCGCGAAAGCGGTCTGGTTCCAGCTCGGCGTGGTGGACGAACAGGCGTACGCGCGGGTCCGCGCCGCCGGTCTGGACATGGTGATGGACCGCTGCCCGGCCATCGAGATCCCGCGGCTCGGCTGACCGGGGCCGCCCCCGGGACGCCCGCGGCCGGGCTCCACCGTGCGCGGGCGCCTCAGCGGACGGGCGGGACCGACACCACCATGCTCATCTCGACGGTCTCCGTCCCGTCGTTGCGGTAGCCGTGCGGCACGTCGGCCTCGAAGGAGGCGGACGACCCGGCCGGGACCCGGTACTCCTCCCCGTCCAGCACCAGCGTCAGCTCCCCCGCCCGGACGTGCAGGAGTTCCTGGGTGCCGGCGGGGTGCGCGTCGGACGTGCTGCCCTCGCCGGACACCAGCGTCCAGCCCCACAGTTCCAGCGGCCCCGGGGCCTGGACGCCGGCGAGCAGCACGGTGGCGCTGCCGGCCTCCGTGGACCACATGCGCACCGCCTCCTCGGGCTGCACGACCCGGACCCGGGGCTCCTGGTCGTAGTCGAGGAGGGCGGTGACGCTGACGCCGAGGGCGTCGGCGAGCTTCACCGTGGTGCCGACGCTCGGATTGGTCCGGGCCTGCTCGATCTGGATGATCATGCCGCGGCTGACTCCGGCGCGGGCGGCGAGGGTGTCCAGGGTGAAGCCGCGTTCGCCCCGCCAGCGTCTGAGGTTGCGCGCCAGGGACTGGGTGAGGTGGTCGAGGTCCGTCACAGCGAGTCCGGGGTCCAATCTTTTTGATGTATCGGTTCAGTATCCTGTACTACTGTGTGATGCACCGGAACGTCCATCGCACTGCACTTCCAGTACTTCGGGGGAACACATGACCGCGGTCCTCGCCCTCGCCTCCAGTCTCCTCTGGGGGCTTGCCGACTTCGGCGGCGGGCTGCTGACCCGCCGTATCCCCGCGCTCACCGTGGTCGTGGTCTCCCAGACCATCGCGGCGGCGGTGCTGGGAGTGATCGTGCTGCTCACCGGCGCCTGGCGGGAGGCCGGACCGCAGCTGTGGTTCGCGGTGGCCGCCGGTGTGGCCGGGCCCGCCGCCATGTTCGCCTTCTACAAGGCCCTGGCCCTCGGCCCGATGGGCGTCGTCTCGCCCCTGGGGTCTATCGGGGTCGCCGTGCCGGTCGGGGTGGGGCTGGTGCTCGGCGAGCGCCCGGGGCTCCTGCAGGCCGTGGGCATCCTGGTCGCCGTGGCCGGGGTGCTGCTGGCGGGCGGTCCCGAACTGCGCGGTGCGCCGGTCCAGCGGCGCGCGGTCCTCTACACCCTGGTGGCGGCGTTCGGCTTCGGCACGGTGATGGCCCTCATCGCGGAGGCGTCCTCGACGCTGAACGGCCTGTTCCTCGCCCTCTTCGTCCAGCGGCTGGCGAACATCGCGGTCGGCGGCGCCTCGCTGCTGGTGTCCGTGCGGCGCGGCGGCGCGGCCCTGCCGCCGGGGGCGGGGGGCGGACCGGACGCGCTCCGCGCCGCGCTGCCCTCCCTGGCCTTCGTGGGCCTCGCCGACGTCGCGGCGAACGGCACCTACGCGCTCGCCGCCCAGCACGGGCCGGTCACCGTCGCCGCGGTGCTCGCCTCGCTCTATCCGGTCGTCACCGCGCTCGCGGCGCGCGGCCTGCTCAAGGAGCGGCTGCTGGGGGTGCAGGCGGTCGGCGCGGGGCTGGCTCTGCTCGGCACCACCCTGCTCACGGCGGGCTGACGGCCCGGGGAACGGGCCCGCCGCCCCGGGCCTCCTCCCGGCCACGGCGGACGCCCGGTCCGGCTCCGGCGTCCCGTCCACCACGGACGTCCCCGGGCCGCGGGCCGTCCCCGACGTCCTCGGGCCGGGGTGCGCGGGCGTGTTCGGGTACCGCACCGGTCAGTGACGCCGGAGCGCGTACATCAGCAGCGCGATCCCCTGGACGGCGACCGCCACGGCCAGCAGGATCCGCAGTCCGCGGTTGCTCATGCCGGGTCTCCCCTCCTCGTCCCGTGCCCGTGACGGTACCCCGCCGTCCGCCGTCCGCGCCCGGGCGGTCAGCGGCCGGCCGGTGCCCGGTCCGCGTCCGCTTCCCCCGGCGGGAGGTCCTCCGTGAGGGAGCCGAGCGCGGCCAGTGCCCGCAGCTGCTCCGGCGTGGCCCCCTCCAGCGCGCGCAGCTGCTCCGGCGTGGCGTCCCCGGGCGGCGGGACCGGCGCCGGCGTCCGCAGCGGCGGCTGCCAGCCCGCCCCCGGCTCCCAGCGGCGGACCACCCGGGCCGGCGCCCCGGCCACCACCGCGTGGTCGGGGACCGTGCCGCGCACCACCGAACCGGCGGCCACCACCACATTGCGGCCGAGCCGCGCCCCGGGCAGTATCACCGCGCCCGCGCCGAGCCAGCTGCCGGAGCCGATCTCGACCGGCGCGGTGCGCGGCCACTGGCGGCCCACGGGGGTGCCGGGGTCGTCGTAGGAGTGGTTGTCGCTGGTGACGTAGACATACGGGCCGCAGAAGACGTCGTCGCCGAAGACCACCGGCCGCGAGGCCACCACATGGCTCCCCCGGCCCAGCACCACGCCGTTGCCCAGGGTCAGCACGGGGTCGGGGCCGAGGTCCAGCCCGGGCATCATCCCGGCGGTGAGCGTGACCTGTTCGCCTATCACGCAGTGCTCACCGAGGCGTATCCACTCCTCCCCGAACACCGTGCCCTGGGGGTACGCGAGCCGGGTGCCCTCGCCGATCCGGCCGAAGCGGTACGGGCCCGGGCGGTCCGCGGTGACGGCTCCGGTCTCCCGCACCCAGCGCGCGCCGCGGTGCACGGCCCGCGAGAGCGTCCGGCGGCGCCAGGCCGCGAGGGCGGGGAACAGCTTCTGCTTCTTCGGCACCCGGCCACGGTACTCAGCGGTAGCCCCGCCGGGACCGGGAACCGGCTGTGACCTTCACCCCACGGCGCACCGGCGGGGCGGTCAACGGCCGGTCCCCGGCGGCACCTCAGCGGGAACCGCCCCCGCCGTGCTCCCCCTCGCCGTCCTCGCCGTTCTCGCCGTTCTCCTCGGCCTTCTCGTCCCCGCCGCGCCCCGCGTCCGCCGCCTCGCGGTGGGCCTCCGCCAGCTCCAGGTACATCGCCGCGTTGAGCCGCAGGGCCTCCCGCTCCTCCCCGGTCAGCTCCCGGCGCACCTTGGCGGGCACCCCCGCCACCAGCGAGCCCGGCGGCACCCGCATCCCCTGCGGCACCAGGGCCTGCGCGGCGACCAGCGAACCGGCGCCGATGTGCGCGCCGTTGAGAACCGTGGCCCCCATGCCGATCAGGCAGCCGTCCTCGACGGTGCAGCCGTGCAGAACGGCGTTGTGGCCGACGGAGACCCGCTCGCCGACGGTCACCGGGAAGCCGGGGTCGACATGGACCGTGCAGTTGTCCTGGATGTTGCTGTCCGCGCCGATGACGACCGGGCCGCAGTCGGCGCGCAGCACGGTGTGGTACCAGACGCTCGACCCCGCGGCCAGGCTGACCTCGCCCAGCACGACCGAGGTGGGCGCGGTGAACGCCCGCTCGTGGACGACCGGTTCCCGGCCCGCCACCGCCCCGATCAACGCCCGTTCCGCCATGGGTTTCTCCATTCTCGTCCGCACCGTCCGCGCCATGCGCGCCGTCCGCGGCGCATCGCTCCGCTCCGGCGCACCGCGGCGGGCTCCGTGCCCGCGTGGTCCCGCGTACCGTACGGCGGACGGGCGCCCCGGGGCACCGGCCCCGCGCGGAGGCGCGGATCGCCGCTCGTGCGGCAGTCCGGCCCGGCGTGGCAGGCCGGGGCCGGGCGGCTCTATGGTTACGCCATGTGGCCAGGACAGCAGCCGCCCGGGGGCGAGCAGAACCCGCAGGACCCGAACGCGAATCCGTACCAGCGGCCGGGGCAACCGCAGCCGAATCCCTACCAGCAGCCGGGGTTCCAGCAGCCGAACCCCTATCAGCAGCCGGGGTTCCAGCAGCCGAATCCGTACCAGCAGCCGACCGGCCAGTGGGCCGCGCCCGGGACACCCGGCGCGCCCCAGGCGCCGGACGACGGCAGGAAGACGAAGCTCGTCGCCATCGGGGCGGCGCTCGCGGTCCTGGTCGCCGGTGGTGTCACCGGTTTCCTGCTCATCGGCGGTGACGACGACAAGCCGGAGGCCGGCGGCAAGCCGGGGCCGGAGAAGTCGGTGTCCGCCCCGCCCTCTCCCACCGAGAGCGAGGACAGCGGCGATCTCGACAACCCGCGCGGCGGCAATCCGGCGGTCGAGCCCGTGATCGACGGCTGGCAGACCGTCGTCAGCGCCAAGCGCCAGAACGCCTTCGACGTCCCCTCGGACTGGAAGGTGGAGTCCCCGACGCTCTCCATCGGCTTCGAGGACGCCAACAGCGAGGAAGACATCCCCAAGCCCGTCATCATGATGAGCGCGCCGGCCTTCTACGGGGAGGACTGGTGCACGGTCGGGGACGACACCTCCGACCTGGCGGGTGTCGGCACCAAGGGCGCCCAGGGTGCCAAGAGCCTGCAGAACGCCGCCGAGACGGCCGCCGAGGTCTGGGTCTTCGCCGCCTTCGACCAGGACGAGACCGGCACCCGCAAGGTGACGAAGGCCAAGGCCTTCACGAGCGAGCACGGGATCGAGGGCTACTCCTCCTCCGCCACGGTCACCGGGGTGAAGAAGGAGAACAAGTGCTCCTCGGACGGCAAGGCGTACACCGTCGCCTACAAGACGGAGAACGGTGACTACGCGGTCTGGTGCCTCTACGCCGCCAAGGGCGTCGAGGAAGAGCTCGCGGACGCGACCATCAGGAAGATCATGAACACGCTGCGGCCGCTCACGTCCTCCTGAGCCGCCCCGGGTCCGCTGTTCCGAGCCGTCGCCGCGGCGCTCCGGCACCCCGCCCGCCCCGCCGCCGAAAACCGCTGGCGGGGCGGGCGGCGTCACGCCGAGGATCCGGCCATGCCGCTGACCCACTTCTCACGCCGCACGGCGGGCGCCGGCCGGGCTGACGGGCTGCCGGCCGGCGGGCGGGCGGCGAGGACGCGGTCAGCCGATGCTGAAGGCGCCTTCCGGCGGAACGGGGGACGGCGCGGCCTCCCCGTCCCGCACCACGGCCGCGCCGGCCGTCAGCCGGGCCAGGGCGCCGCCGTGCTCCACCCGGGCCGGGAAGGGATCGGCGGCGCAGCGCCGGGCGAGCTCCGCCACCGGCAGCTCCTCCCGGGAGGCGGCCAGGACGGTGTTGCCGAAGCGCCGGCCGCGCAGCACGGCGGGTTCGGCGATCACACAGAGGTGCTCGAACACGGCTGCGAAATTGGCCAGTTGGGAGCGGAGGAACTCGAACGGGGCCGCGTCGGCGAGGTTGGCCGTGTAGACCCCGCCGGGGCGCAGCACCCGGGCGGCCGCGCGGGCGTACTCGACGGAGGTGAGGTGCGCGGGCACCCGTGAGCCGCCGAACACGTCGGCGACCAGCACGTCGTACGCCGCCGGGGGCGCGCTCTCCAGCCAGGCGCGGGCGTCGGCGGCGTGCAGTTCGATGCCGTTGCCCGGGGGCAGCGGGAGGTGGTCGGTGACGAGGCGGAGCAGGGCGCGGTCGGCGTCGACGACGGTCTGGCGGGCGCCGGGGCGGACCGCGGCGACATGGCGGGGCAGCGACAGCGCGCCGCCGCCGAGGTGCAGCACGTCCGGCCCCGCTCCGGTCCGGACGCTCTCCGCGCTCGCGGCGGCGGTGTCGAGGACGTGCGCGATCCGCCGCGCGTACTCGAACTCCAGGTGCGCGGGCGCGTCGAGGTCGACATACGACTGCGGCGCGCCGTCCACGGTGAGCAGCCAGGCGCGCGGCCGGTCGGTGTCGGGCATGAGTTTCGCCGTGCCGTGGTCCACGGCACGGGTCACCGGTATCGGCTCGTCCACCCGCCCATTGTGCCGCTTCCGGCGGTGGCGCTCCGGCCGCCGGCGGGGCTCGTGCGGCGGCCGGGGCGCGGTTGGCCGGGCGGACGGGTGCGCGGCGGAGTGACGGGCCGCCGCGCGGGACCCGTTCAGTCCCGCCAGAGGGCCTTGACCGCGGTCGCGTGGGCCGCCGCCTGGGCACGGCCCGCCCGGGCGGCGGCCGCCCGGCGCGCCGGGTCCAGCGGGTTGCGGCCGAAGGCGGCACGGGCGGCCCGGTCCGGGGTGATGAGCTCGACCCGGGCACCGCCCGCCGCGAGCCGTTCCGCCTGGGCGCGCACCGTCGGAACGGGCCCGCCGCCGCCGGCCATCGGGGCGAGGACCAGGACGCGGCGGCAGCCGTCGGCCACGTCGGCATTGGCACTCGACCGGACCCCGCCGTCGATCCAGTGCCGGCCGCCGATGGTGACGGGCGGCCAGACGCCCGGGACCGCGCAGCTCGCGGCGACCGCGTCCACGATCCCCACACCGCTCGCCGCGTCGAACACACGGAACTCCCCGGTGGCGGCGTCGACGGCGGTGATCAGAAGCCGCCGTTCCGGCCAGGTGTGGGAGAGCAGCCGCCGTCCGATGACCGCCCGCCGGTCCGCCTCGCCGGCCGTCGTCCGGGTGGCGAGGGCCAGCCGGCCCATGCGCCGGCCGAAGGCGCGGCTGTCGCGGGAGCGGAGGGCCGCCAAAGCGTAGCGCGACATCACCGCTGGCCCCACCCGTCCGGCCACCTCGCCCCGGGGTTCGGCGAGTTGACGTTCGTAGAGCTGCTCGGGGGTGATGCTGCCGGAGGTGAGCTGCGCGCCGACGACGGATCCGGCGGAGGTGCCGATCACCACGTCCGCCGCGCCCGGGTCGGCGCCGGCCTCGGCCAGCCCGGCCAGGACACCGGCCTCCCAGCCGATCCCGGTGAGCCCTCCGCCGCCGAGCACCAGTGCCGTCTCCGCCATGCCCCACCCCTCCTACCGTCCGGTCGGTCTCCCGTGCGAGCAGTCTGGCACCGCGTGACGGCCGCGCGGAACCGGGTCCGCGTCCCGGGGACACGGCGGCGGCCCGCACCCCCGGGGGGCGGGCCGCCGCCGGGCACGGGCGGGCGGACCCCCGCCCCCGGCACGGGCGGACGGGCCGCCCGTCGCCCGTCCGCCCGCCGGCCGGTGACCCGGGCCTACTCCGCCACGGCCGTCACCGTTCCGGCGCCGACCGTGCGGCCGCCCTCGCGGATCGCGAAGCCGAGGCCCGGCTCCAGCGGCACCTCACGCCCCAACTCCACGGTGACGGTGACCGTCTCACCCGGCAGGGCCACGGCCGCGCCGCCGAGGCCCAGCTCGCCGACCACATCCGCCGTGCGGAGGTGGAACTGCGGACGGTAGCCGCCGCTCACGGGCGTGCTGCGGCCGCCCTCGGCGGCGGACAGCAGGCGCACGGTCGCCGTGAACCGCCGCCGCGGGGTGATGCTGCCGGGCGCGGCGACGACGTGTCCGCGGCGGACCGCGTCGCGCTGGACGCCGCGCAGCAGCAGCGCGATGTTGTCGCCCGCCTCGGCCGACTCCATCGGCTTGCCGAACGTCTCGACCCCGGTCACGGTGGTCTCCAGCCCGGCCCCGAGCACCTCGACCCGGTCGCCGAGCCGCACCCGGCCGCGCTCGACGGCGCCGGTGACGACCGTTCCGCGCCCGGTGATGGTCAGGACGTTCTCCACCGGCAGCAGGAACGGCGCCTCGGTGAAGCGGACCGGCGTCGGCACCCAGGTGTCGACCGCGTCGAGCAGGGCCTCGATCGCGGCGGTCCACCGCGGGTCGCCCTCCAGCGCCCGCAGTCCGGAGACCCGGACGACGGGGGTGGTCTCGCCGGGGAAGCCGTGCGCGGACAGCAGTTCGCGCACCTCCAGCTCCACCAGGTCGGTCAGCTCCGGCTCACCGGCGTCCGCCTTGTTGAGCGCGACGACGATGTGCCGGACCCCGACCTGGCGGGCGAGCAGTACGTGCTCCGCGGTCTGCGGCATGATCCCATCGAGTGCCGAGACGACGAGGATCGCCCCGTCGAGCTGGGTCGCGCCGGTGACCATGTTCTTGACGTAGTCGGCGTGGCCGGGCATGTCGACGTGGGCGTAGTGCCGGGTGCCGGTCTCGTACTCGACGTGCGCGACGTTGATGGTGATGCCGCGCGCCGCCTCCTCGGGCGCCCGGTCGATGCGGTCGAGCGGCACGAAGGAGCCGGTGCCGTGCTCGCTGAGCACTTTGGTGATCGCGGCGGTCAGGGTGGTCTTGCCGTGGTCGACGTGCCCCATGGTGCCGATGTTGAGGTGCGGCTTGGTGCGGACAAATGCCTGCTTGGGCATGGTTCATCCCCGGATGTGAGGAGTGGAGGCGGGACCCCTGGAGCCGGCCGACCCTCCCCCTGCGGGGTCCGCCGGACGATCCGGGGAGGGTCAGCTTCGGGCGCCGCCGGGAGCCGGAGCGGCGCAGGCCGCGGCGGCGGCGCCGACGGCAGCGGGGGCCGCCGCGGCCGGCGGGGCCCCGGCCCCTGCCGGGAGGTGGCCGGCGGCAGCCTTCGGAGGGTCCGCGAGCGCGGACCCGACCAGGAGGAAGGTGTGCCGGACCATGCGCCAAGCATCGCCGCCGAACCGTGCGCCGTCCACCGGATTTGGCGGCGACGGCTCCCGTCCTCCCCAGCGCGGGAGCACACGTGTGCGGCGATCACCGCGAGCGGTCGGCTAGGCTCCCCGCATGCACCACCCTGCCCCGCAGCCTCTCGGCCTCGCCGCCCGTACGGCCGGGATCCTGCTCTCCCCGTGGTCGCGGCTCGTCCTGCTCGTGCTCATCGTCGGCTGCGGGGCGACGGCCGTCGCCCTGCTGGAACCGCACCGGCTCCTCACCGCCGGCTGGCCGCCGCGGATCTCCGGCGGGGGCGCCGTGGTGCTCTTCGCCGCCGCCTACGGGCTGTGCACGGCCGCGCTGCTGCCCCGTCCGGTGCTGAACCTGGCCGGGGGCGCCCTGTTCGGCTCGCAGTTCGGGCTGGTGGCCACCATCGCGGGCACGGTGATCGGCGCGGGCATCGCCTTCGTCCTCGGCCGCGCCCTGGGCCAGGACGCCCTGCGGCCGCTGCTGCGCGGGCGCTGGCTGGCCGCGGCCGACCGGCAGCTCAGCGACCACGGCTTCCGCTCCGTCCTCGCGGTGCGCCTCTTCCCCGGGGTGCCCTTCGCCGCGGCCAACTACTGCGCGGCGGTGTCCCGCATGCGGCTGCTGCCGTTCCTGCTCGCCACCGGTCTGGGCAGCATCCCCAACACCGCCGCGTACGTGATCGCCGGCAGCCGTGCCGCCACCCCGACCTCACCCGCCTTCCTGGTCGCGATGGGCTTCATCGCACTGAGCGGGCTCACCGCCCTGGCCGTCGCCTGGCGCAAACGCGGACGGCTGCGCTCCGCTTGAGCCGCGGGCGCCGCCCGGCGGAAGGGTCCGCCCTCCCCGGTCCCGGCCGCCCGTCGGACGTTCACCCGGGGACGCTACGCTGCCCCGGGTCGGTGTGCGATCAGTGGTCGCCACCGTCCTTTCCCGCGCCTATCGAGCAACGCATCCTGTCCGGCATTCCGTCTTCCTGACCCGAGCCGCGGCTCCAGCGGTCAGCACATGATCCTTCCTTGGGTGGCACAAGCTCCATGTCCTGGTTCGAATCACTCATCCTCGGGCTCGTCCAGGGGTTGACCGAGTTCCTTCCGATCTCCTCCAGCGCCCATCTGCGGCTCACCGCGGCCTTCGCCGACTGGCAGGATCCCGGAGCGGCCTTCACGGCGATCACCCAGATCGGCACCGAGTCCGCGGTGCTCATCTACTTCCGGAAGGACATCGGGCGCATCCTCTCCGCCTGGACCCGGTCGCTGACCGACCGGGAGATACGCTCGGACCAGGACGCCAGGATGGGCTGGCTGGTGATCGTCGGCTCGATCCCGATCGGTGTGCTCGGCCTGACCTTCAAGGACCAGATCGAGGGCCCGTTCCGCGATCTGCGGCTGATCGCCACCACCCTCATCGTGCTGGGCGTCGTCCTGGGCGTCGCCGACCGGCTGGCGGCCCGCGACGAGACCGGCGGCCGGCACCGGGTCGCCAAGGAGCGGAAGACCCTCGGCGACCTCGGTGTCCGCGACGGCCTGATCTTCGGTTTCTGCCAGGCCATGGCCCTGATCCCCGGCGTCTCCCGGTCCGGCGCGACGATCAGCGGCGGCCTCTTCATGGGCTACACCCGCGAGGCCGCGGCCCGCTACTCGTTCCTGCTCGCCATCCCGGCGGTGCTGGCCTCGGGCGCCTACGAGCTGAAGGAGATCGGCGGTGACAGCCACGTCTCCTGGGGGCCGACGATCCTGGCCACCGTCGTCGCCTTCGCGGTCGGGTATGTCGTCATCGCCTGGTTCATGAAGTTCATCACCACCAAGAGCTTCATGCCGTTCGTCTGGTACCGGATCGCGCTCGGCATCCTGCTGTTCGTGCTGGTCGGGGCCGGTGTGCTGAGCCCACACGCGGGCGAATCCGGCGGCTGAACCAGGGCCGCACAGGCAGCGCTACCCAGCATTTCCCAGCGCCTGATTGCAGCATCACGCCATGATCATCTCCCACTCGTCTCCCACCCAGGAGACCGGGAGACGATCAGCCAGAAGTGCGCACCGCAAAGTCGGGAGCAGAAAGGAGGGCCCGCACAGCAGCAGCTAGTGCCGCATCAGGCAACGTTCGCCCTGTCGACGACGGCGCGTAGCCGCCGGTCGTCGACAGGGCGGTTTCGCCAGATGATGTAGCGGCGGATCATGCTGCCCTGCTCCTTGTGACTGGCGTGGTCGGTGCCATCCAGGGTGAATTGACATCCTCGCCGCCCTGAAGGACGGCGATTCCCGCCTACTGCGCTGTTGAAGGTTGCGGTGTCGGGTGGGTTCCTGCTTCGCTGCGCGGTGCCGGGACGAGTCCCGGTCTTACCTGCGCTCGACAGGCTGTCACGGCCAGTCCGGCCGCCTTGGCGACGTTGACCGCCGCGTTGATGTCCCGGTCCAGGACCGCCCCGCACGCCCTGCACGTCCACACACGGACGTGCAGGGACTTGGGGCCGTCCTTGACGCCGCACTGCGAGCACACCTGGGAGGTCGGCTCGAAGCGGCCGATCTTCACGAAGGTGCGCCCGTACCGGGCGGCCTTGTACTCCAGCATGTTCACGAACGCCGACCATCCGGCGTCGTGGACGGACTTGGCCAGGCGCGTGCGGGCGAGTCCCTTCACCGCCAGGTCCTCCACGGCGACCGCTTGGTTCTCGCGGATCAGCCGGGTGGAGAGCTGGTGGTGGAACTCGCGGCGTGCGTCGGCCACCTTCGCGTGTGCGCGGGCGACTTTGATCCGGGCCCTGTTCCGGTTGCTGGAGCCCTTCTCTTTGCGGGACAGGGAACGCTGTGCTTTCCTCAGACGCTTCTCGGCGCGGCGCAGGAAGCGCGGGCTGTCGACCTTCGTCCCGTCGGAGAGGACCGCGAAGTGCCCGAGCCCGAGATCGATGCCCAGCTCGGGCGTGACCCCGGGAAGGACTTCCTCCGGACCGGTCTCCACGACGAAGCTCGCGAAGTACCTGCCCGCACTGTCCTTGACCACCGTCACCGTCGACGGCACGGAAGGCAGCGTCCGCGACCACTTCACCTTGACATCGCCGACCCTCGGCAGGCGCAGCTTCCCGCCGGTCGTGATCGACCAGCGGGCGTTCGCGGTGAACCGGACCGACTGCCGGGTGTCCCGTTTCGACTTGTACCGGGGTGCGCCCATGCGGGGGCGCCTGCCCTTGAGCCCGTCGAAGAAGTTCCGGTACGCGGCGTCCAGATCGCGGAGGGACTGCTGGAGGACGACCGCCGAGACCTCGCCGAGCCAGGCCCGTTCCGGGGTCTTCTTCGCCTCGGTGATGAGCTGCTTGGACAGGTCCCCGGTCCTCGGGAACGGCATGCCTTCGCTGCGGGCGGCCTCCCGAGCGCGGAGCGCGTCGTTGTAGACCACCCGCACACACCCGAACGCCCGCGCCAGCGCGCTGCGCTGACCGGCGCCCGGGTACAAGCGGAAGCTGTACCGAAGCTGCACGCGGATCACGCTACACAATGGGGTTTATGGACATCGACGCCAACGTTCGTACTGGTCGTCACGGTGGTCAGAGCAGCTCTCAGAATCGCTTCACCACCGGGCTGAAGCCCGGTGCACTGCGAATAGTCCCGGTAGCGCAGAGCGGTGAACTGGGCCTCGATGCGGTTGAGCCAGGAGGAGTTCGTCGGGGTGTAGGCGAGCTCGACGTTGTTCGCCGCCGCCCACGAGCCGACCCGCTGGCACTTCTTCGTGGTCAAGTGCGGGGAGAAGTTGTCGCAGACGATCGCGATGCGGGTCTCGGGCGGGTAGAGACTGCGCAGGTAGCGGCAGAACTCCAGGAACTGCGTCCTCCTCTTGATCGGCTTGATGTGTCCGTAGAGCTTGTCTTTGGCCAGGTCGAGTGCGGCGAACAGGTGCCGTACTCCGCCGTAGCGGTTGTAGGTGGCCCGGCGCCTGCGACGAGGTTCGCGGTCGGGCTCCTTGTGCCTGCCACCGCGCTCGGCCCACTGGCGTCCGGGGTGTGGGGCACCAGGTTGAGCGGCCCGAACTCGTCCACACAGAAGACCACTTCGGGCTCGTCGTCCTCGGGTATCACCTCGCCGTCGGCGATCGCGTAGAGGTGCTCGACCCGTGCCTTCTTGGCCGCGTAGTCGGGATCGCGGGAGGTCTTCCAGGTCTTTATGCGTTGAAAGGAGACGCCTTCCTCGCGGAGCAGGATGCGCAGGCCCTCGTGGCTGATGTCGTCGACCACCCCCTCGGCGACCAGAAAGTCCGCCAGCTTGGTCAGGCTCCAGGTGGAAAACGGCAGGTCGTGCTCGGTCGGCTTGGATTTGGCGATCTTCTTGATCTCGCGCCGCTCGGGCAGGGTGAAGGTCTTCGGCCGACCGCCTTTGTACTTCGGGTAGAGGGAGTCGAAGCCGTCGGTGTTGAAGTCGTGGATCACGTCCCGGACCCGGTCGTCGCTGGTGAACGACACCTCGGCGATCTTCGCCACCGGCATGCCCTGCGCGGACAGCAGGACCATTTGGGCCCGCCGCCAGGTCACCACCGACCCGGTGCCCCGGCGGATGATCCGAAGCAGCCTCTGCCTTCGTCATCGTCGATCTCACGCACTCGCACCCGCTCCGCCACCTGAGCCCCGTGTGCGTCAGCCGTGACTGGTGTCGATGACGCAGAAGCGGTTGCCCTCCGGATCGGCGAGCACGACAAAGTCGGCGTCGTCCGGATAGAAGTCCCAGTCGACGCGTTCAGCGCCCAGGGAGATCAGTCGTGCCACTTCGGCTTCCTGATCGGCGGCGTCGTCGGCATAAAGGTCGAGGTGGACTCTCGGGTGTTCCTGCACGGGCGTCGTACTGAGGTCGAGAGCCAGTGCGGCGCCGGAGCCGTCGGCCGGCACCAGCACCACCCAGTCATCCTTCACCTCACCATCGCGAGGGACGTAGCCCAGTGCCCGGCTCCAGAACTCCGCGGCCCGCCGCACATCGGTGGCCCCCATCACGATCGTTCCGATGTTCAGCATCCGCCGATTCTCCCAGACCCAGGCAGACCCACGGCGTGAATCGCGGCCCCAACTACGAGGCAAACGTTGCATTCCGCGGCACTAGCAGCAGCTGTGCGGCCCCTGCTGCGTGGCGGCCGGCCCGGGTCAGGCGAGGCTGAGGCGCGCCAGCAGGCCCTGGACACAGCCGGCGAGCGCCTTCTCCGGGTCCGGGCTGATGGTGGCAAGTGCCACTGCGGCCGTCACGATGACGTCGTTCAGCTCCTTCTCGACGAGCCGCCAGCGCGGGCGGTGGGGAAGTCGAGGGTGTAGCGGTCGGGGTTGCCGTAGCCGGCCAGGCCCATGAGCTTGCCGGAGCTGGTCCAGTTGCCGAGTCCGAGGTCTTCGGCGATGGTCTCGTAGAACCAGCCCAGCGACTGGATGAACGGGAACTGGCGCAGGGCCTTCAGTCCGTCGGCGGTGCCGTGGGCGAGGGTGGCGGAGACACCGTCGCCGGAGCCGTCGACCACCAGGACGGCGGCCTCGTCGAAGCCGCTGGGGTGGAAGGCGGAGGCGGCGTGCGCGAGGTGGTGCTCGACCACGGTGACCTGCCGGGGCCGGTGGTGGCCGAACAGGGCGGGGGCGAGGAGTTCGGCGATCAGCTCGGCGTCCGTGCAGATGTCGCTCGGCGTAGGCCAGGCCGGGTTGAAGGGATGGCGATCTGTCAACGTCGGCCAGGGTGATGCCGGCCTCGGACAGGCGGTAGGCCGCGGCCACTGCGCAGGAGCGGGAGTCCTTGTGGCGCTTGCGGCGGGAGAAGCGCTCCTCCTCGGCGAAGGCGACCACCTTCCCGTCGATGACCAGGCAGGCGGAGGGGCGGAAGCAAAGGGGGAGGAGGGGGCGGCGGTACGGGCCGATTCGGCTGGTGCCCGTCGTCCCCGATCGGCGACCGGTGTTTCCCCTCCACGATCCTTGCCACAGCAGCCTCCGCAAGGCCTGGGTTCTCCACTGCAGAAGCGGAGGCCCGCGAAGGGTGAGCAGGGCCTGGCGGCCGGCGCTCAGGCGCCAACGGGAGCCGATCGCACGGCGGTGGCGCCGCAGCTGCTGCGTGAGGAAGCGGAGGGCAGAGCTGGACACGTCGACGCCCGACGGGTAGACAAGCACGTGAAGCCTCTGGTGGAGACGGTTCTCTTGGTCGAAAACCCGTCTACCAGGGGCTTCACCACGTTGTCAGCCCAACCTCCGCACTCCCGAAGCAGGTTGTAAGGTCGGGGGCTGGCGCGGTGGCGGAGTGCTTCCGCTCCGTTTCCAGCCCCCGCCGCTTCGAACCGTGCATGCGGTTCTCCCGCACACGGCTCACCGACGCCGATCACCGGCGGCATTCGGTCTCTCCCGCCAGGGCTTTCCGGCCCTGGGTGCCACGACGGTTCCGTACTGGCTGCCTCTGTAATTCTTCCGACCGGCATCCCCTGCGCGAAAAGCAACACCAACTGCGCCCGGCGCCAGGTCACCACCGACCCGGTACCCTGCGAATGATCCGCAGCAGCCGTTGCCCCTCGTCGTCATCGATCTCGCGCACGCGCACTCGTTCCGCCACCCCGACAGGGTGCCGGAGACGAGCCGACAGGCACAGCGCCCAGACAGCCCGTCACGTCACAACAGGGCAAATGTTCGCTGCTACGGCACTATGCGTGCACTACCGCTGGGACGCGGTCGACAGGGGCGAGCCGCTCCGCCGACTGCGACAAGCAGGGAACCCTCAACAGCAAACTGCCGAGGGCTCACGAAGCCGAGGTCAACCCGCTGATCGCGGCGCCGGGCAGGGTGACCCGTATACGCGGGGTGGCCTCGAAGCCGTGCAGCCGTCACCAGATCCCGATGAGCAAGGTGACTGCAGCGATCACCCAAAAGGATCCGCCTATACGAAAAAGGATGATCCAGAAAGGGGTGGCTTCCCTTCCCTGACTCTTGAAATAAAACTTCTCGATAATCCCCTTGTAGTTGGTCAGGACCAGAAGGCCAAGCATCAGCATGAATGGGGCAAAGCCCAGCCTGACGATGGTGTCGTCACTAAATTTCGCAGCAAGGTTCATTTTCATCCGTCCATGAGGCCGTAAATCACCGGGTGGCCCGCCGCACCCATAGGATGCGGCAGGCCACCCGGAATCAGGGTTCAGAGATCAGAGATCAGAGATCAACTGAACAAGTCGCCGATAGCGTCCTTGATCATTCCACCGCCGCCGGTGAAATTGTATCCGATGGAGATTTCCGCTTCTGCACCGTATTGAATCCCTCCGTACGCCGCCCAGACTTGCTTCCCCTTGGAATTTTCCGCACCGTACCCGAACTCAATGCCCACGTTCGCGCCCACGCCCCAGGCCGCGCTCGCCCCGAAGTCGATGCCGTGACCGTGAAGGTTCGAAGGGTTATCGGCGTTACTGGCCAGCAGATTGATTTCCGCGCTGCCGCCGATGGTGGGGAAGTCGACGCCGACCGACTCAGTCCGGTCGAGGACGAATTCCCCGTTCGGCAGCTGCGTGACGATCAGGCAGGTCGAGGCGTTCCCGCCGACCACGAACCCGCCGCCGCCACCGGCGCACAGACCCACAGTCTTGACCCCACCAGTGTACTTGACCAAGGCTTCATAGATCTCCTTGGCCGCCATGTTGCTGGCGCCACCGTTGTCGATGAGCTCATCCGCCAGATCCTGGATCTCAGCGACCGTTTCACCGTCGTTGACCGAATCATTCAGCTTCGACTCGGTGTTCTCCGGGGCCACGTCCGTCGATGGCGACGCGAACATGTAGAGGGACGGCCCCGTGCCGCACACCTCACGGATTCCTTCCTTGCAGGGAAGGTGAGGGACTGTAAGACGTTCGGTGTAACTCCTGATCAAGGAAGATGCATCGATGACCAGTAAGAACGTGACCGAGACCCAGTCCGTCGAGACGCCTGAGCCGCAGCCGTCCCGGGCGGTGGACGACCAGC
>NZ_JAGPXX010000028.1 GCF_018070345.1 Streptomyces sp. F63 | reverse complement strand
GCACCGCCCCCGTCCACGCCCCACCGCCGCCCGCCCCACCGACCACCCGGCAGCACCCCACGGACCACCCGCGAGACCGGCACCGCCGCGAGACCGGCACCGCCGCGAGACCGGCACCACCTGGCACAGGACCGCACGAACAGACCCGACCCGACTGACCCGACCCGACCCGACGTCCCCACAGATCCCGTCCGGCCGATCCGCACCGGACCGGCCGCCCGCCCGCCCGCTCGGGGCCCGTACCCGCGGAACGCCCGCGACGCCCCACGGCGCTCCGGAACGTTCCGCAGCACCCCCAGAGCCCCGAGAACCCCGAGAACCCCGAGAACCCCGAAAAAGAGGATCTTCCTGATGAGCACCACGTCCCGTCTTCGCACCCTCGGTGACCGCCTCGCCGGACCGGGCCAGCCCGTGTACGTCACCGGCGAGATCGGCATCAACCACAACGGTGACCTGGAGAACGCGTTCGCGCTGATCGACGCCGCCGCCGACGCCGGCTGCGACGCCGTCAAGTTCCAGAAGCGGACCCCCGAGGTCTGCACCCCGCGCGATCAGTGGGAGATCGAGCGCGACACCCCCTGGGGCCGCATGACGTACATCGACTACCGGCACCGCGTCGAGTTCGACGAGGACGGCTACCGGCAGATCGACGAGCACTGCAAGAAGCGCAACATCGCCTGGTTCGCCTCCCCGTGGGACGAGGAGTCCGTCGCGTTCCTGGAGAAGTTCGACGTCCCCTGCTACAAGGTGGCCTCCGCCTCGCTGACCGACGACGACCTGCTGCGCGCCATGCGCGCCACCGGCCGTACCGTCATCCTCTCCACGGGCATGTCCACCCCGAAGCAGATCCGGCACGCGGTGGAGGTGCTCGGCAGCGACAACATCCTGCTCTGCCACGCCACCAGCACCTACCCGGCGAAGGCCGAGGAGCTCAACCTGCGCGTGATCAACACGCTCCAGGCCGAGTACCCGAACGTGCCGATCGGCTACTCCGGCCACGAGACGGGTCTGCAGACCACCCTCGCCGCCGTCGCCCTCGGCGCCTGCTTCGTCGAGCGGCACATCACCCTCGACCGGGCCATGTGGGGCTCCGACCAGGCAGCCTCCGTGGAGCCGCAGGGCCTGCAGCGGCTGGTCCGCGACATCCGCGTCGTGGAGGAGGCCCTCGGTGACGGCGTCAAGAAGGTCTACGAGAGCGAGCTCGGCCCCATGAAGAAGCTGCGCCGGGTCGCCGGGGTCGTCGCCGAGGGCGCCGACCGCGAGCCCGCAGCGGTCTGAGACGGAGAGGTCATCCGCGGTGAGCAGATCCCGTACGGACGGCGGGACGGACGGCGGGACGGACGGGGCGGCGGACGGCGTGGCGGGCGGTCTCGCGGGCGGTGCCGGCCGCGGCTCCCGTGACGGCCGGCCGGGTCCGGTGGCGGAGCGCCCCCGCGCACTCCGCCGCCGGACCGGCCGGCGTGCCGCCACGGAACCGGCCGGGCCCGGCAGCGGGGACACGCTCGCCTTCGTCGAAAGCCCCGTTCAGCTGCTGAACGTCCTGGAGTGGCTGCACGCGCACATCGGCCGGGGTGCGGGCGGGCCGGCCGGGGTCACCGTGGTGGTGCTGTCCAACAACGACCCCATGACCCGCGGCCAGCTGCGGCGGATGGCCGAACTTGCCCGCGAGGAAGGGGTCGGCGTGCGCTGGGAGGACGCGCGCGGCGGCGCGTCGGCTCCACTGCGCACCGTGGCGTCGCTCTCCGGCGCGCTCCGGCGCGCGCGCCGGGTCGTCATCGGCGATCCGTTCTCGCGCTACGTACAACTGCTGCTGGCGCTCAGCCGCGCGCCGGAACTCGTCGTCGTGGACGACGGGACGGCCACCATGGAGTTCGTCGCCCAACTGGCCCGTGGCGAACGCCTGGTGCGCTGGCACCGCAGCGGCAGCGGCGGCATCGGAGGAGTACGCGATGCCGTGTACGCGCCGGTCTCGGCCGCCGCCCGCCGACGGTTCACCCCGGGCGCGGGCCGGTCCGTCGAGGTGTTCAGCTCGATGCCCGTCGAGGCGCCGGACGGCATGACCCTCCGCGCGAACGACTTCGCCTGGACGCGGCGCCGCTTCGGCCCGCCCGCGCTCACCCGGGGCGCCGACCTCGTCGGCACCAACCTGGCCGAGACGGGTGTGGTCGACACGGAGCACTATCTCCGCGCCGTCACGGCCCTGGCCCGCGAGCACGGCGCCACCCGCTATTTCGCCCACCGCCGGGAGAGCACGGAGAAACTGCACCGGCTGGCGGAGGAGGCGGGGCTGGAGATCGTCCGGCCCGAGCTGCCGCTGGAGCTGATAGCACGCCGGGGCCCCATCGGGCGCAGCGTCGTCAGCTTCCCCTCCACGGTGCTCCACACGCTGCCGCTCGCGCTCGCGGGTACGGAGGTGCGGGTGTCGGCCTGCGACATCGACCCCGCATGGCTGACGGAGGGTGCCTCACCCCGGGCCGAGGGCTTTCTCGCGGTGGTCACCGGCACGGCCCGCGATGTGCACCGGCTGCGATCGGCTCCGTCGGCGGGGCAGTGAGCCGGGCCGGGCGGCGGCCGTCGACCGCGCGACGACGGGAATCCGGGGGGACGGCGGCGGGGGTCCCCGTGCGGAAACACCGTGCCCGGTGCGGAAACGCGGTGGTCCCGGTGCGGAAACGCCACCGGCCACCCGGCGATCTCATATGCCGGGCAGGGACTCGCGCGTGGGCATCAGAGCTGGCTACCCCCCGGACGCTGCGGTTATGCGGCCCGGGGTCGTTTTTTCTTCCCCTGACGGGTTGAACTTTTGGTGATCGAGAGGCGTCGGCAGCCGCAACGGCCGTACCCTGCACAGGGTGAACCATGTGATGTCCCCCCAGCCCGACGCCGAGCTGTCCGCGGACGGCACCGCGGAACCCCCCGCTCCGGGATCCGGAGCGGTACCCACGGCGGCGGCCGTGTCCGCCCGGATCGCCGCCGGCGGCCCCCGGATGCCCGGCACCCTGTCCGACTCCCTCTTCGCCGAGCTCGTCGCGTTCCGCCGGGATCTCCACATGCACCCGGAGCTCGGCAACCAGGAGTTCCGCACCACGGCCGCGATCAAGGCGCGGCTGGAGCACGCCGGTCTCGCCCCGAGAGTGCTTCCGGCCGGCACCGGGCTCGTCTGCGACATCGGTTCCCTCCCGCTCCCGGACGGCGCCCCGCTCCCGGACGGCGCCCCGGCCCCGGACGGCACCCCGGCCCCCGGCGGGGCTCCGGCCCCGGACACCGGCCCGGGCCCGCTCGCGGCCGCTCCCGCGCCGGCTCCGCACCGCCCCGTCCTGGCGTTCCGGGCGGACATCGACGCCTTGCCGATCCCGGACACCAAGACGGTGCCCTACCGTTCGACGATCCCGCACCGCGCCCATGCCTGCGGCCACGACGTGCACACCACGGTCGTCCTCGGTGCCGGCCTGGTCCTCGCCGGGCTGGCCCGGGAGGGCCGGCTGCCGCATCCGGTGCGGCTGATCTTCCAGCCCGCGGAGGAGGTGCTGCCCGGAGGCGCCCCCGACGCCATCGAGGCGGGTGTTCTGGAGGGGGTCGGCCGCATCCTGGCGGTGCACTGCGACCCGCGGGTCGATGTGGGCCGGATCGGTCTGCGCACGGGCCCGATCACCTCGGCCTGCGACCGGCTGGAGATCTCCCTCGACGGCCCGGGCGGGCACACCGCGCGCCCGCATCTGACCACCGATCTGGTGACGGCGGCCGCGAAGGTGGCCACCGAGGTGCCCGCTCTGCTCTCCCGCCGGGTCGACACCCGCTCCGGGCTCGTCGTGACCTGGGGCCGGCTGGAGACGGGGCACGCCTGCAACGTCATCCCGCAGCACGCCGAGCTGTCCGGCACGGTCCGCTGCCTCGACCTGCCGGCCTGGCGGGCGGCGCCCGACCTGGTGCACGCCGCGATCGACGAGATCGCCACCCTCGGCGGGGCCAAGTCGGAGATCAACTACGTCCGCGGGGTGCCGCCGGTGGTCAACGAGCACGGCGCCACCGAACTGCTGGCCGACGCGATGACCGCGCGCCGGGGGGCGGACGCGGTGGAGGACACCGAACAGAGCCTGGGCGGGGAGGACTTCTCCTGGTATCTGGAGCGGGTCCCGGGGGCCATGGCCCGGCTCGGCGTGCGCCGGATCGGGGACACCTCGCGGCGCGATCTGCACTGCGGGGACTTCGACGTCGACGAGGAGGCGATCCGGGTCGGCGTCGAGCTGTTCACCGCCGCCGCGTTGCTGGACGGGCACCGTCCGTAGCCGCGCAACGCGCCGTCCACCTGCCGGCCGGCACCGCTTCGCGTCGATCCGATAACGGCTGCGGAAGAGGTGTTTTCCCGGCATCTACGCGCGTTACGATGCGAAAAACCAGCGCCGTTGCCAGGCGCTCGTCCTACACAGCGCCGCACAACAGCGCTCGTCCTAAGGGGAAGTCCTCGTGCGCCGGGTAACCAAGATCGCTGCCGCGGGTATGGCCTCCGCGGCCCTCATACTCACCACCGCCGCCTGCGGTGAGTCCTCGACGGAGTCGGGCGGCAAGGAGAAGGGCGTCGGCCTCGCCTTCGACGTGGGCGGCCGCGACGACCACTCGTTCAACGAGTCGGCGGCCCGCGGTGTCGACAAGGCCAAGGACGAGCTGGGCGTCGACGCCAAGATGATGACGGCCAAGAACAACGAGACCGAGGCCGACCGCGAGCAGCGGCTGTCCTCTCTCGCGGAGGCGGGCTACAACCCGGTCATCGGCGTCGGGTTCAACTACGGCAAGTCGATCGAGAAGGTCGCCAAGCAGTTCCCGGACACCACGTTCGGCGTCGTCGACTCCGTGTCCGAGGGCAAGAACATCGACAGCATGGTCTTCTCCGAGCACGAGGGCTCCTACCTCGCCGGAGTCGCGGCCGCGCTCAAGTCCAAGACCGGCAAGGTCGGTTTCATCGGCGGCGTGAACAACGCGCTCATCCAGAAGTTCGAGGCCGGCTTCGTCCAGGGCGCGCAGGACACCAAGAAGGACATCGAGGTCTTCCCGGAGTACCTCTACCCGAACAACGACAAGGGCTTCAACGACCCGGCCGCCGCCAAGGCGAAGGCCAAGGGCATGCTCGACCGTGGCATCGACGTGATCTACACTGCGGCCGGCCAGTCCGGCGCGGGCTCGATCGAGGCCATCTCGGGCAAGAAGGGCACCTGGGCGATCGGCGTCGACTCCGACCAGTACCAGCAGCCGGGTCTGGCGAAGTACAAGGACTCGATCATGACGTCCGTGGTGAAGAACGTCGACGTGGCGGTCTTCGACCTCATCAAGAGCGTTGAGGACGGCAAGCCGCTGACCGGCGTCAACGCCTACACGCTGAAGGAGGACGGCGTCAGCCTCGCCACCTCCGGCGGCTTCATCGACGACATCCAGCCGAAGATCGACGCCGCCAAGGAGAAGATCGTCAGCGGCGAGGTCAAGGTCGACGAGCAGCCCAAGCGCTGACACCCGGTCCCGCCCCGGGACCCCGGGCCCGGAGAAGGTCCGAACCTTCTCCGGGCCCGGGTACGGACCGGATGCTACGCGCGTAGCATGGTGGGGCGGGGTAGCTTCGCTACTGTCCCCCCGAACGCGTGTGTCCCTCCCGTCCCGTCCTGCCGGTCCCGGCCGGCGCCCCCGTCCCGCTCCCTTCACCGAGGAGAGTGCGCCATCAAAGCGTCCAGCAGCAGTTCACGGGCGGAGAGCGCCCCCGCCGGCGCCCCCGCGGTCGAACTGCACGGCATCACCAAGCGATTCCCCGGCGTCGTCGCGAACCACGACGTCGACATCACCGTCCGCCGCGGCACCGTCCACGCACTCGTCGGTGAGAACGGCGCCGGCAAGTCCACCCTGATGAAGATCCTCTACGGCATGCAGAAGCCGGACGAGGGGACCATCTCCGTCGACGGCGAGCAGGTCGCCTTCCACAGCCCCGGCGACGCCATCGCCCGCGGCATCGGCATGGTGCACCAGCACTTCATGCTGGCCGACAACCTCACGGTCCTGGAGAACGTCGTCCTCGGCGCCGAGAAGCTGCACGGCATCTCCGGCCGGGCCCGCGCCCGGATCATGGAGATCTCGGACGCCTACGGCCTGGGCATCCGCCCCGACGTCCTCGTCGAGGACCTCGGCGTCGCCGACCGTCAGCGCGTGGAGATCCTCAAGGTCCTCTACCGCGGCGCCCGCACGCTCATCCTCGACGAGCCCACGGCCGTCCTCGTCCCGCAGGAGGTCGACGCGCTGTTCGACAACCTGCGCGAGCTCAAGGCCGAGGGCCTCACCGTCATCTTCATCTCCCACAAGCTGGGCGAGGTGCTGTCCGTCGCCGACGACATCACCGTCATCCGGCGCGGCACCACCGTCGCCTCGGTCAAGCCGGCGGACGTGACGCGGAAGCAGCTCGCCGAGCTGATGGTCGGCAGCGAACTCCCCTCGCCGGAGACCCGCGAGTCCACGGTCACCGGCGTCCCGATGCTGACGGTGGACTCCCTCAGCCTGTCGGCCACCGACCCCGACGGCGTGGTGCGGGCGGTGCTCGACGACGTCTCCTTCACCATCCACCGGGGCGAGGTGCTGGGCATCGCCGGGGTGGAGGGCAACGGCCAGGCCGAACTGGTCGAGGCCGTCATGGGCATGCGGATACCCGACGGCGGCACCGTCGTGCTGGACGGCGACGACCTCACCCACGCCCCCACCCGCAGGCGCCGCGAGGACGGCATCGGCTACATCCCCGAGGACCGGCAGCGGCACGGCCTGCTGCTGGAGGCCCCGCTCTGGGAGAACCGCATCCTCGGCCATGTGACCGAACGCCCCAACAGCAGGGGCGGTCTGCTCGACATCAAGGCCGCCCGCGCCGACACCCAGCGGATCGTCCAGGAGTACGACGTCCGCACCCCCGGCATCGACGTCACCGCGGCCAGCCTCTCCGGCGGCAACCAGCAGAAGCTGATCGTCGGCCGCGAGATGAGCCACGGCCCCAAGCTGCTGATCGCCGCGCACCCCACCCGGGGCGTGGACGTCGGTGCCCAGGCGCAGATCTGGGACGCGATCCGGGCGGCGCGCCGCGAAGGCCTGGCCGTGCTCCTGGTCTCCGCCGACCTCGACGAGCTGATCGGCCTCTCCGACACCCTGCGGGTGATGTTCCGCGGCCGCCTGGTCGCCGACGCCGACCCCGCGACCATCACCCCCGAGGAGTTGGGTTCGGCCATGACCGGCGCCGCCAGCGGCACCCTGCAGCCGTCCGCCGACCGTTCCGACCGTGACGGCGACCCGCGCGAGACCCGTGGGGAGGACAAGGCATGAGCACCATCACCCCCGCCCCCCAGGGGTCCGGAGGGACCGCCGCCCCGGCGGCCGGGCCGCGGGCGGCCGTCGACTGGCACCGGGTGGGCCTCGGCGTCGCCGCCCCGCTGCTGGCCATCGTCGCGGCCCTGGTCATCACCTCGCTGATCTTCCTGACGACCGGGGACAACCCGTTCCGGGCCTTCTCGATCATGGTCGACTACGGCTCCAAGAGCGACAGCCAGATCGTCATCATCAACAAGGCGATCCCGTACTTCCTGTCCGCGCTGGCCGTCGCCATCGGCTTCCGGATGAACCTCTTCAACATCGGTGTGGACGGCCAGTACCGCATCGCCGCCTTCTTCGCCGCGGTCGTCGGCGGGGCGCTGGCGCTGCCGGGCATCGTCCAGATCCCGGTGATCATGATCGTCGCGATGATGGTCGGCGCGCTCTGGTCGGGCATCGCCGGCTTGCTGAAGACCACCCGCGGTGTCAGCGAGGTCATCAGCACCATCATGCTGAACGCCATCGCCGGCGCGATCATCGGCTACTTCCTCCAGGACGGCCGGCTCGCGGTCCGCGACGGCAACATCATCCACACCGAGCCGATCCCCGAGTCCGCGCGCTTCTTCGAGATCCCGACCGGGCAGGCCCCGGTCAACGGGTTCATCGTCGTCGCGGTGATCGCCGGAGCCCTGTACTGGTTCCTGCTGAACCGCACCCGGTTCGGCTTCGACCTGCGCACCGTCGGCCGCTCCGAGTCGGCCGCGCAGGCCGGCGGCGTCAGCGTCGGCCGCATGGTCGTCACCAGCATGCTGCTCTCCGGCCTCGTGGCGGGCCTGGTCGGCATGCCGACGCTGCTGGGCGAGTCGTACAACTACGGCACCGACTTCCCCAACGGCATCGGTTTCACCGGTATCGCCATCGCCCTGCTCGGCCGGAACCACCCCGTCGGCATCGGACTCGGCGCGCTGCTCTGGGGCTTCCTGGAGCGCACCGGCGGCCGGCTCGAATTCGAGGGCTACGCCCAGGAGATCGTCGGCGTGATGCAGGGCGTGATCGTCCTCTGCGTCGTCATCGCCTATGAAGTCGTCCGCCGCTACGGACTGCGGACCCAGCAGCGCAAGGTCGGCGAACGCCTCGCCGCCGAGGCCCGGGACAACGGGAAGACCGAGAAGGCGGAGGTGTCCGCGTGAGCACGAACCTCACAGCCGCGGTCGCGAAGGGACGCGGCGGCGGCAACGGGAGCCGGAACGGGAAGCAGGACGGCAAACCGGAGCGCCGCAGGCTGTCGTACCCGGTGGTCCTGCTGGTCATCTCCGGGGTGCTGCTGCTCCTCTCCGTCCTGCGCGCCTGGACCGGCGCGGGCGACCTCACCTCCTCCGGCCAGTACGGGGGCGCGCTGATCGCCGCGGTGCCGATCGGCCTGGCCGGTCTCGGCGGGCTCTGGGCCGAGCGCTCGGGCGTCATCAACATCGGCCTCGAAGGCATGATGATGCTCGGCACCTTCTGCGCCGGCTGGGCCGGCTACCAGTACGGGCCGTGGGCCGCCGCGCTGGCCGGCGTCATCGGCGGTCTCCTCGGCGGTCTGATCCACGCCGTCGCCACCGTCACCTTCGGGGTGGACCACATCATCTCCGGTGTGGCGATCAACATCCTGGCGCTGGGCGTCACCCAGTACCTCGCCAAGCTGCTGTTCGGCGCCGAGGGTTCCGCGGCGGCCGCCGCGGGCGGCAACGACAAGCAGTCGCCGCCGATGGAGAACATGTCGCGGTTCTCGGTCCCCCTGCTCTCGGACTGGCTGGGCACGCTGGAGAAGAAGGACTGGTTCCTGCTCTCCGACGCCGCGGGCATCCTCCGCGGCCTGACCACGAACGTCTCCTGGCTGACCCTGGTCGCCGCGGGGCTCTTCGTCGGCACCTTTTTCGTCCTGTGGCGCTCCTCCTTCGGCCTGCGGCTGCGCTCCTGCGGTGAGAACCCGACCGCCGCGGAGTCGCTGGGCGTCAACGTCTACACGTACAAGTACGCGGCGCTGCTGGTTTCCGGCGGACTCGCGGGCCTCGGCGGGGCCTTCATGGCCATCGAGGTGCACATGTACTCCGACGGCCAGACCGGCGGGCGCGGCTACATCGGTCTCGCCACGATGATCTTCGGCAACTGGCGGCCGGGCGGTGTCGCGATGGGCGCGGGCCTGTTCGGCTTCATGGACAGCCTCCAGCTCCGCGGCGGCGGCGACACCGTCCACGCGCTGCTGCTGCTGGCCGTGGTGCTGCTGGTCGCCGTCACGCTGTGGAAGCTGCGGGCCACCAGCCGCCGCACCGCCGCGATCAGCGCGGTGTTCGCGGTGCTGCTCGTCCTCTGGTACGCCTTCACGGAGACGGTGCCGCGCGAGTTCGTCGAGGCCACCCCGTACGTCGCCACCCTGCTGGTGCTCGCGCTCGCCGCCCAGCGGCTGCGGGTCCCCAAGGCCATCGGCAAGACCTACCAGAAAGGCCAGGGCAAGTAAGTGACCGCTGCCCCCGCTCGGGAAACCGACTGGGAAGCCCTGCGCGGCGCGGCCCGGGACGTCATGTCCCGGGCCTACGCCCCGTACTCCGGCTTCCCCGTGGGTGCCGCCGCCCTCGTGGCCGACGGCCGCACGGTGACCGGCTGCAATGTGGAGAACGCCGCCTACGGGGTGGCGCTGTGCGCCGAGTGCGGCCTGATCTCGGACCTCGTCGCGGGCGGCGGCGGCCGGCTCACGGCCTTCACCTGCTGCGGCCGCGACGGCGAACGGCTGATGCCGTGCGGCCGCTGCCGGCAGCTGCTGTGGGAGCACGGCGGCCCGGAGCTGCTCGTGGACACCCCGTCCGGTGTCCGCCCGATGAGCGAGGTGCTGCCCGACGCCTTCGGCGCGGACGACCTCGCCCGCCACGGCAGCCGCCCGGACGGGCGACGGAACGGCTCCGGCGGGGCACAGCACGCCAACGGCGCCGAACAGCAGGCCAACGGCGCCGAACAGCACGCCAACGGCGCCGAACAGCACGCCAACGGCGCCGAACAGCAGGCCACCGGCGCCGAACAGCACGGCACAGCGGAAGGTGCGCAGTGATGGAACCCATGGACGCCGTCTCCGTCATCCGGACCAAGCGCGACAAGGGCCGGCTGACCGACGCCCAGATCGACTGGGTCATCGACGCCTACACCCGCGGCACCGTCGCGGACGAGCAGATGTCCGCGCTCGCCATGGCGATCCTGCTCAACGGCATGGACCGCGCGGAGACCGCCCGCTGGACCGCCGCGATGATCGCCTCCGGTGAGCGGATGGACTTCTCCGCGCTGCCCCGCCCGACCGCCGACAAGCACTCCACCGGCGGCGTGGGCGACAAGATCACGCTCCCGCTCGCGCCGCTGGTCGCCGCCTGCGGCGCCGCCGTGCCGCAGCTCTCCGGCCGCGGCCTCGGCCACACCGGCGGCACGCTCGACAAGCTGGAGTCGGTTCCCGGCTGGCGGGCGTCGCTGTCCAACGCCGAGATGATGGCCGTGCTCCGGGACGTCGGCGCCGTCATCTGCGCGGCGGGCGACGGGCTCGCCCCGGCCGACAAGAAGCTGTACGCGCTGCGCGACGTCACCGGCACCGTGGAGGCGATCCCGCTGATCGCCGCCTCGATCATGTCCAAGAAGATCGCCGAGGGCACGGGCTCCCTGGTGCTGGACGTGAAGGTGGGCTCCGGCGCGTTCATGAAGAACCTCGCCGACGCCCGCGAGCTGGCCACCACCATGGTCGGCCTCGGCACCGACCACGGCGTACGGACCACCGCCCTGCTCACGGACATGTCGGTGCCCCTCGGACTGACGGCGGGCAACGCCCTCGAAGTCCGGGAGTCGGTGGAGGTGCTGGCGGGCGGCGGCCCGGCGGACGTGGTCGAGCTGACCCTGGCGCTGGCCCGCGAGATGCTCGACGCGGCCGGACTGCCGGACGCCGACCCGGCCGCGGCGCTGGCCAACGGCTCCGCCATGGACCACTGGCGCCGCATGATCACGGCCCAGGGCGGCGACCCGGACGCGCCGCTGCCCGTCTCCCGCGAGCAGCACGTCGTGACCGCCCCCGCCTCGGGCGTGCTCACCGCTCTCGACGCCTACGCGGTCGGCGTCGCCGCCTGGCGCCTGGGCGCGGGCCGCGCCCGCAAGGAGGACCAGGTGCAGGACGCGGCGGGCATCGAGATCCACGCCAAGCCGGGCGCGGAGGTCACGGCGGGGCAGCCGCTGCTGACCCTGCACACCGACACCCCCGAGCGCTTCGGCTACGCCGTCGAGGCCCTGGAGGACGCGGTGGCCGTGCGGCCCCCGGGCCCGCCGCACGAGCCGTCGCCGATCGTGCTGGAGCGCATCGCCGCGGACGCCTCAGACGCCTGACACGGCCCCGGGAGGCCCGGCGCGCGGGACACGCCGCCGGTCGCCTCCCGGCCCGGCAAGACCGCCCGTACAGGGGCTGGGCCCCACCCCGCCCCGTACGGGTGAAGGGGACCGGTGGACCCGCACCGGTCCCTTTCGGCATGCTGGGATCGGTGACGCACCGATTGAGGAGACCGCCGTGAGCGCACTCACCGTCGACCACCAGTCCGGCAACGGCTACGAGTGGGACGACCTCGTCCGCTTCTGGAAGGAGACGGACGCCCCCGAGGGCTGCAGGGTGGAGATCATCGAGGGGATCATCACCGTGTCACCGCCGCCGGGCAACATGCACAACGCCACCGCCGCCAAGCTGCAGCGCATGCTCTACCAAGTGCTCCCGGAGAACTGGGAGATCTTCCAGACCCAGGGACTGTCCGTGCCCGAGCGGTCGGGACTGTACATTCCCGATCTGGCCGTGATCCCTCTGGAGTCCATGAAGCGCCCCGGCCACGCCGTACCGGCCGACGAGGCGGAGCTGGTCGTGGAGATCACCTCCAGCGGCAATGCCAACCACGACAGAATCAGCAAGGTGCACGGCTATGCGCGGGCGGGCGTCCCGCTGTACCTGCTGCTGGACCCGTGGCACTCCGGGACGCCGACGGCGACGCTGTACGGGCGGCCGGAGAGCGGAACGTACCGTCTGCTGGCGTCGGTCGAGTACGGCGAGGAGATCGGGCTGCCCGAGCCGTTCGGCCTCACCATCGACACGGGTGTCTTCCCGGTGGACTGAGCGCGGCTCTCATATCCGCGGCACGAGCAGGGGCCTCCTCGCCGCCACCTCCAAGGGGAGGCAGGCGAGGAGTCCCCTGCGCCTCCCCACCCTCAGGACCGCGCGTACACCGCCGGGTGCGCCGCCCGGCAGCGGCGCTCCGCCAGGGCCCTGCGGGTCGCGTACACCGTGATGCCCGCCGCCGCGACGACGGCCAGCAGCCCGAGGGCCACCGTGCCCGGCCAGCCCGCCGCGTGGTACGCCAGGGCGCCCACCGCTCCGCCCGCGCTGGAGCCCACGTAGTACGCCGCCTGGTACAGCGCCGAGGCCTGCGCCCGGCCCGTGCGCGCCGACCGGCTGACGGAGGACGAGGCCACCGCGTGGCCGGTGAAGAAGCCCGCCGTGACGAGCACCAGCCCGGCGAGCACCGCCGCGATCGCGTCGGCCAGGCTCACCAGGAGCCCCGCCGCCGTCGTCACCACCGCGGCGTAGAGCGCGCCGCGCCGCCCGAGCCGGGCCACGAGACGGCCCGCCGCGGTGGATGCCACCGTGCCCACCAGGTAGACCAGGAACACCGAGCCCGCGACGCCCTGGGGCAGTCCGAACGGCTCGTCGGCCAGCCGGTAGCCGATCACCGTGTAGACCGCGCCGAAGACGGTCATGAAGAGGGCGCCGATCGCGTACAGCCGGCGCAGCAGCGGATCGGAGAGATGCCCGCCGACGGTCCGCAGCAGGGCCCGCGGACCGGCCTTGACGGGGGTGAAGTGCCGGGCCCGCGGCACCAGCAGCCGGAAGACGGCCGTGCAGACCACCGCCAGCAGGGCGAGCGCGCCCAGTGCCGCCCGCCAGCCCCACAGCTGGGCGACCCAGCCGGTGACGATCCGGCCGGACATGCCGCCGATGCTGTTGCCCGCGACGAACAGCCCGACCGCCCCGACCAGCGCCTTCGCCCGGACCTCCTCGGCCAGGAAGGCCATCGCGGAGGCGGGCAGCCCGGCGAGGGCCACGCCCTGGAGGGTGCGGAGCACCACGAGCGTGCCGAGATCCGGGGCGAACGGCACCGCCAGCGCGAGGAGCGCGGCGACCGTCAGCGAACCCGTCATCAGCGCCCGCCGCCCGAAGCGCTCGGAGAGGGCGCTCAGCGGCAGCACCGCCAGCGCCAGCCCGAGCGTGGCGCCGGAGACGGTCCAGCTCGCCGCGTCGGGCGTGACCCGCAGATCGGCCGAGATGGCGGGGAGCAGCGCCTGCGTGGAGTAGAGCAGGGCGAAGGTGGCCACACCGGCGGCGAACAGGGCGAGGCTGAGCCGCCGGTAACCGGGGCCGCCGGGGCGGAGCCGGGTGGCGTCCGCATCGGAGGAGGCCCCGGCATCGCCGCCGGCCCCGGCAGCGGCGCGCGCCGCGGAGGAGCCCGGGGAGGACGGGGAGCCCGCGGAGGACGGGGAGGACGGGGACGTCGGGGACGTCGGGGACGTCGGGTCGGCGGCGCCCGCGCGGATCACGGCGGACGCCCCGGTATCGGCAGGAGACATACCGGGACCGTAGGCACGCGCGCTTTAATGCGTCCAATGCATGGAATCTGGAAAAGCGATGCACTGCAGCATGACGGGAGCTGAGAGGCGCGCGTGTCACCGAACAGGAACGAAAAAGACATGCCGGTGACAGCCGGAGGCACTTCCGCCGGGGAGATCGCAGCCGCCGCCGGGCTGGAGGCCGGCTCCTGGCCGGCGCTGCTCGCCCCCCGGCTCGCCCAGTTCGCGGGCGTCGCCCGGTACGAGCATGTGACGCGGGCGGCGGAGGAGCTCGCCGTACCGCAGTCCACGCTCAGCCGCGCCATGGTCCGGCTGGAGCGGGACCTCGGGGTCGCGCTCCTCGCCCGGCACGGCCGCACCGTGTCGCTCACCCCCGCGGGCCGCACGTTCCTCCGCTCCGTCGAACGGGCCCTCGCCGAGGTGGAGCGCGCCGCCGAGTCGGTACGGGCCGACGCCGATCCGGCCGCCGGCAAGGTCGCCTTCGGTTTCCTCCACACGCTCGGCCCGGAGACCGTGCCGGGCCTCATCCGGGCCTTCCGCGCCGACCATCCCCGGGTCCGCTTCCAGCTCGTCCAGAACTACGGGGAGGCGATGCTCGAACGGCTCCGCGCGGGCGAACTGGACCTCTGCCTCACCGCGCCCGTACCGGACGCCCCGGACCTGGTGGCCCGGCGGCTGGACGAGCAGCGGCTGCGGCTGGTGGTCCCGGACGGCCACCGGCTGGCCCGCCGCAAGCGGGTGCGGCTCGCGGAGGCGGCCGAGGAGGTCTTCGTCACGCTGGAACCGGGGTACGGGCTGCGCCTCATCACCGACGCGCTGTGCGCGGAGGCGGGCTTCAGACCGCGGGTGGCGTTCGAGGGGGAGGAGGCGGAGACCCTGCGGGGGCTGGTGGCCGCGGGCCTGGGCGTGGCGCTGCTGCCGCCACCGGCGGTACCGAGGCCGGGGGTGGCGGAGCTGGCGGTCACGGCGCCGCGGGCGGTCCGGGAGATCGGAGTGGCCTGGCTCGACGGCCATCCGGACACACCCCCGGTCGCGGCCTTCAAACGGTTCCTCCTCTCCCGCCGCGGTCGTCTCCTGCCCCGCTGAGGTGTGCTCCTCCGTATGCGTGGGCGGGGCCTGCGCGGGCGGCGGTCCCCGCGGGGGCGGGCGTGAAAGCCGCGGCGGCCGCGGGAGCCGCGGCGGCAGGAGGGCTGCGGTGGCCGCGGGGGAGGGGCAGCAGGACGGGGTGGACGGGGTGGACGGGGTGGACGGGGTGGACGACGAGGGCACCCCGGGCCGTCGGGGCGGAGCACGGTGGCATCCCCGCCGGGCCCCGCCTGGTCAGGCCCCGCCTCGCCGGGCCTCATCTTGCCGGGCCCCGCCTCGCCGGGCTTCACCTTGCCGGGCCCCGCCTCGCCGGGCTTCACCTTGCCGGGCCCCGCCTCGCCGGGCTTCACCTTGCCGGGCCCCACCCCGCCGGACCTCACCCCGTCCCGCCCCGGCCGACGGGAATGCGCGCCCCGCCGTGGGGTCTTGGGTCTTGCCCGGGCGGGGATCGCCCGTCCCGCCGGGGACCGCCCGTCCCGCCAGGGGAACCGCGTTCCCGTCCGCGGGAACGAGCCCGTCCGGGGGGAACGAGGGCCCGGCCTCACCCCCGCCCGAGGCGCCCCGTCCGCGACCCGGTCGGCACCGCCCTGAACCCCACCGCGAGAGGCATCCGCAGCCCCAGCGGCGGCGGGGCAGCCAGTGCGTCCTCCACCGGCCGGGAGAAACCACGCTCGAAGAGCGACCCCAGGGTGAAGTCCGCTGCCAGAGCACGGACTTCGGAGCGGTGCTGCTGCAGCCGGTGCCCGTCCGAGTGGACTTCGAAGCGGCAGACGTCGCGGTTGGCCTTCTTGACGCGCTGCGCGTAGCGGTAGGACTGCTCGGGGTCGGCCCGCTCGTCGTTCGTCCCGTGCACCAACAGCACCCGGCGCCCCGCGAGTTGCTTCACGGGGTCGGGGTCCGGGGCGTTCTTTGCCTCCGCCGGCAGCCATGGGGCAAGCGCCAGCACACAGTTGACCCCCGGCCGGCCCGCGGCGAGCAGCGCGGCGCGGGCGCCCATGCCCGTCCCGGCGAGGCAGACGGGTATGTCGCCGTAGCGCCGGACGACTTCGTCGACGGCCCAGGCGGCGTCCTCCGCCGGATCGGCCGCGGAACCGTTCCAGCCCCGACAGCGGTAGCGGACGCCGTGGACGACGAGCCCGTCGTCGTGCCCGGCCCGGGCGAGGTGGCGGGCGAGCGGCAGCACGGCCGCGGTCATTACCGGGGACGGCCGCCCCGTGCCCTCCGGCGGACCGTCCGCGAGCATCAGTACGGCCCCGCTCACCGCCGTTCTCCGCCCGGTCGTCCCCACCGCCCGTCCCAACCGGGCGCCCCGCGCCGGCACTGCTTGCTGAGCCATGACAGAACCTTGGCAGACGTCCGGGTGTACTCCACCGCACGGAAAGGTCACCGTTCGGCATCCATCACCGCGCCCCCCGGGTGCGGCCCCGCCGGCGGGCGCGGCGGAGTGATCTACGCGCGTAGGAGTTAGAGTACGGAGATGACGGAGACGACGAACCAGACCCGAGGCAGGACCCCCGACGCGGACCAGATCCGCCGTGCCCCGAAGGCCCTGCTCCACGACCATCTCGACGGCGGCCTCCGCCCCGCCACCGTCGTCGAACTCGCCGCCGAGCAGGGCTACGACGGCCTGCCGGAGACCGACCCCGCCGCGCTCGGCCGCTGGTTCCGCGAGGCCGCGGACTCCGGCTCCCTGGAGCGCTACCTGGAGACCTTCGCCCACACCTGCGCCGTCATGCAGACCCGTGAGGCGCTCTTCCGGGTGGCCGCGGAGTGCGCCGAGGACCTCGCCGCCGACGGCGTCGTCTACGCCGAGGTCCGCTACGCGCCCGAGCAGCACCTCACCGGCGGGCTCAGCCTGGAGCAGGTCGTCGAGGCCGTCAACGAGGGCTTCCGTGAGGGCGAGCGCCGGGCCCGGGAGAACGGGCACCGCATCCGCGTCGGCGCCCTGCTGACGGCCATGCGGCACGCCGCCCGCTCCCTGGAGATCGCCGAACTCGCCAACCGCTACCGCGACCTGGGCGTCGTCGGCTTCGACATCGCGGGCGCCGAGGCCGGCTTCCCGCCCACCCGCCACCTCGACGCGTTCGAGTACCTCAAGCGCGAGAACAACCACTTCACCATCCACGCGGGCGAGGCGTTCGGCCTGCCGTCGATCTGGCAGGCGCTCCAGTGGTGCGGGGCCGACCGGCTCGGTCACGGCGTCCGCATCATCGACGACATCCAGGTCGCCGGGGACGGCACGGTCAAGCTCGGGCGGCTCGCGTCATACGTCCGCGACAAGCGCGTCCCGCTGGAGCTGTGCCCGACCTCCAACCTCCAGACGGGCGCTGCCGAGTCGTACCGCGAACACCCCATCGGGCTGCTGCGGGAACTGTGCTTCCGCGCCACGGTCAACACCGACAACCGGCTCATGAGCGGGACGAGCATGAGCACCGAGTTCGAGCGGCTGGTGGAGGCGTTCGGCTACACCCTCGACGACATGCAGTGGTTCACGGTGAACGCCATGAAGTCCGCCTTCATCCCGTTCGACGAACGGCTCGCCATGATCAACGATGTGATCAAGCCCGGTTACGCCGAGCTGAAGTCCGAGTGGCTCTTCCGTGAAACGGGCGGCAGCGCCTGAGTCCGACGGGGCGTCGGGTGGTGGGTCCGCCGGTCCGGCCCGGGGGTCCGGCCCGGGGACGGGGCGTGCGGCCCCGCCCCGCCGGGCGGAGGACATGCGGGGGTCGCCCGGCCGACGCGCCCGGCCGTTGATTGCGGCCGTCCCTGCGGGTGGCTACTTTGCGCATGCATTCGGTGGCGGAGCGTGTGAACAGGGCTCTGTGCGTCCGCCGAATCGCACCACCTCCCCCCAGCAGAGGATGTATGTCGATGAAGCAGGTAACCTCCCGGATCTTCCGGGCCGCCGTGCTCGGTGTCGGCTTCGCCGTCGCCGCTGCCGGCGCCGCCGCGGCCACGCCGACCGACCCCATGGCGCCCACCACCCGCCAGGCCCCGCAGCAGAGCGGTGGCCTCATGGCGGACGACACCGCAGGAGCCGACCGCACCGCGCGTGACCGCAACGACGGGGAGTGCGGTGGCTGCCACCACGACAAGGGCGAGCACCGCAAGGGGCACAAGGGCGAGCACCGCAAGGGCGGCCACCACCACGGTCACAAGGGCGAGCACCGCAAGAGCCACAAGGGCGAGCACCGCAAGGGTGGCCACCACCACGGTCACAAGGGCGAGCACCGCAAGGGGCACAAGGGCGAGCACCACAAGGGCGGCCACCACCACGGTCACAAGAGTGGCCACCACCACGGCCGTCACGGCGGCGACCAGTGGAGGAACGACAGCTCCGACACCGCGCGCCTCGCCTCCCACGGCGAGCACGGAAGTGCTCGGAGCCCTGAGGCGGCTCCCGGCATGAACGCGCCCGCGGCTCCCGCGCAGGGTCAGGCCGCGCCGGCCCGCCCCGCGCAGGGTCAGGCCGCCCCGGCCCGTCCCGCGCAGGGCCGGACCATGCCGATGGCTCCCGCGCGGGGTCAGGCCGCCCCGGCCCGTCCCGCGCAGGGCCGGACCATGCCGATGGCTCCCGCGCGGGGTCAGGCCGCGCCGGCCCGCACCCTGCCCGCGCAGGACGCTCCGGGCCACAACGCGGCGGGTGGCATGCTCGGCCGGCTGCTCGGGGGCCTGTCGCTCTGACCCGCCGGCCCGCACGCCCGGGCGGCCGGCCCGCACACCCGGGGCCGGACGGCAGCGAGGCGGCGAGCGGGCGGAACAACAGCGACACGGCGAGGAGGGGGCGCACACCCGGGTTCACGGGTGGGCGCCCCCTCCTCGACGTGTTCGTGTGCCCCATGCCCGGCGGCCCGGCGGCGCGGCGGCCCTGCGGCGGTGCCGCCGGTGCCGCCCCGCCGGGGTGAGTCACCAGGCCTTCCGGTCGTGGCTCCCCTCGGACGGCAGGAACACCCACAGCGCCAGGTAGAGCAGGAACTGCGGGCCCGGCAGCAGGCACGAGGCCAGGAAGATCACCCGCATCGTGGTCGGGGTGGTGCCGAAGCGCCGCGCCAGTGCGGCGCACACCCCACCGATCATGCGGTCGTCACGGGGGCGGACCAAGGCGCTCATGAGGACTCCTTCGTGAGCCGTCGAGGATGTCGTGCGATATCCCGACCGTATGCCCATGAAGGGGATGAAACATCCGCCCAGGGGGCCGTACCGACCCCGGGAATCCTCAGGGCCGCCCCCTGAGACGCCTCCTCCGCCGGGGGGAGGCCCGGACCGCGGGGATCCCGCGATGAGGCGGGCACGCCCGGTGACGACCGGCGGGCCTGTTCGCACAGCCGCCGCAGCCCTCCCCGGAGCACCGGCACCAGGGCCAGGTGGGTCAGGGCGATGCCCAGGGTGTGCAGCGCCAGGGAGTCCACGTCCAGGGTGCGGCCCGACAAATTGGTCTGGAGCAGGGCGAGGCCGAGCGACACCATGACGCCGGTGAAGACGGTGCGGGTGAGTGAGGCCAGCAGCGGTGCCTCCAGCCGCCCGGCCGCCCAGGGCAGCAGGACGCCCAGCGGCGCCAGCAGCAGCAGGGCTCCGCCGAGATGCTGGACGGCGGGCCAGAGACCGAGGGCCAGTTCGGCACGGATCGTCGCGAGCGGCCGCAGATGCGCGGCGGTCACCCAGGGCAGCGTCGGCGGGCGCAGCGCGGTCCACGCCACGTACAGCAGATGGGCGAGCAGGAGGACGAGTCCCGTCGCGCGGAAGCGGAAGGCGGCACGGGCGCCGCAGCCATGACGCTGCACGCGGGGGAGGACGCGGCGGCGGGCCCGCGCGGTTCCGGCGGCCGGACCGGGGCGTCTTGTTGCGCCCGTCACACGGCCTGCTCCGTCACCGGGCCCCTTTCCGGCACGGCCCGTTCCGGCACGGTGCGCTCCGTCCCGCGGCCCGTGTCCCGTCACGCCGTCCGCCTCCCTGCGCCGGCGCACCGTGCGCCGCCGCGGTGGCCGGGCGTCCGCCCGGGGCCGGGCCGGGACCGCGCTCACGTCACCGGCACGCCCGTCGTCTGTGCCGCCTCCGGCCGGGCGCGCAGTTCCTCCGTGCACCGGAAACGCTTCAGCGGGTCGTCGCCCGGTCCGCCGAGGACGACGGACTCGTCCCCCGCGACGGCCGCGGTGCCCGCGAAGGTGCAGACGAGCTGCGCGAGCGCGTAGGCCGGGAGCTCGTCCGGGATGCGGCTCAGGCGGAGCGCGGTGCCGGGGTCCCCGTCCCGCGGCGTCCCGACCTCCAGGCCGTCGGGCACCTCGCTGGAGAACCCGCCCTCGTCCTCGGCGCGGGAGGGCGGGGTCTGGAGCTCCGTGAGCAGGGCCCGGGCCCAGCGCAGCCGGTCCTCCTCCGTCCGCCCGCCGGTGCGGGGCACGACCCGCTGCACCGGCACGAGCTGGGCGCTGCACACCAGGTAGACGCCGGTCCGTGCGTCCTTGCCGGAGTCCGGTACGGAGGTGGGGTCGCCCGAGACCCGGCAGGACACCCGGGAGGGGGCGGGTCCCGCGTCCACGGGGACGGAGGTGCCGCGGATGCCGCAGCCCGTGCCGCCCACGAGGACGAGGGCCGCCAGAGCGGCGGCCAGCGGGCCGCGCGGGCGGCGGGCTCCGGCCGCCGGGGCCGGTGTCGGGGTGGCGGGTATCACGCGCTGTCCTGTCCGTGCTCGTGCTCGTGTCCGTGCTCGTGCTCGTCCGTTCCGGTGCCGGCGGCGTCCATCGGGAGGCGCAGCCGGAAGACGGCGCCGCCGTCGGGGTGGTTGGCGACCGCGATGTCGCCGCCGTGGATGTGGGCGTTCTCCAGGGCGATGGAAAGCCCCAGGCCGCTGCCCTCGGAACGCGGCCGGGACGCGCTCGCCTTGTAGAAGCGGTCGAAGACGTGCGGCAGGACGTCCTCGGGGATGCCCGGCCCGTGGTCCCGCACCTCGACGGTCAGCCAGGAGTCCTCGGGGCGGACCGTGACCCGCACCGGCGACCCGCCGTGCTTGAGGGCGTTGCCGATGAGGTTGGCCAGGATGACGTCCAGCCGGCGCGGGTCGAGGCGCGCCACGATGCCGCGCTCGGCGTCGAGTTCGACGGCGTCGAGCCAGGCGCGGGCGTCGATGCAGGCGGTGATCATGTCGGCGACGTCCACGTCGTCGAGGACCAGCCGCGCGGTGCCGGCGTCGAAGCGGGTGACCTCCATGAGGTTCTCCACGAGGTCGCCGAGGCGCCGGGTCTCGTCCACCACCAGCCGTACGGCGGGGGCGATCATCGGGTCGAGGTTGTCGGTCTCGTCCTCCAGCACCTCCGTGACGGCGGTGATGGCGGTCAGCGGTGTGCGCAGCTCGTGCGACATGTCGGCGACGAAGCGGCGGCTCGCCGCCTCCCGCGCGCTCAATTCCGCCACCCGTTTCTCCAGGGAGGCGGCGGCGCCGTTGAACGTCCGGGAGAGGTCGGCCAGTTCGTCCGTCCCGGAAACCTGCAGCCGGGTGTCGAGCTTGCCCTCGCCGAGCCGGCGCGCCGCGTCCCCGAGCCGCTGCACGGGCCGCAGCACGGTGCCGGCCGCCGCCTGCGCGAGCAGCGCCGAGCCGACCAGCGCCAGCGCGGTGGCGATACCCAGGGACCAGGCCAGTGAGTTGAGGTCGTCCCGCTCCGTGGAGAGCGACTTCAGCATGTAGCCGGTGGGCCCGCCGCCGATGACCTTGGCCCCGCCGACCAGATACGGATCGCCGTCCAGGGTGATCCGCTGCCAGTACAGGTGGTACGGCAGCCCGTCGCCCACATCGGCCGGGCGCTCCTCGTTGACCGCCGTCCGCAGCGGCCCCGGCACCGTCCGCAGTGTGAAACCGCCCGCGTGGGACACCGCGGCGCAGGACCTGTCGTCCCGGTCCCGGTCGACCAGGACGACCTCGTAGCGCTGGGTGCTGTCCGCCATGCGCTCCGCGGCGTCCCGCAGTTGGTCGCACCGGGGGCGCAGCGGCAGCGAGCCGGTGTTGTCGGCGAGCGACTGGCGGAAGTCGTTGAGGGCGGCGTTCTGGGTGCGGGTGAGCACGGCGTCCCGGTTCAGCCAGTACGCGATGCCGGAGGCGGACACGGCGGCGGTGAGCGCGACCAGCGCGAAGACGACCACGAGCCGCAGCCGCAGGCTGGTCAGCCGGAGCAGGCCGGAGGCCCAGCCGCGCACCCGGCCGGAGGGTCGGGTCACTGCGGGGAATCCAGCCGGTAGCCCACGCCCCGCACCGTGCGGATCAGGGTCGGCGAGGACGGCACGTCCTCGACCTTGGCGCGCAGCCGCTGCACACAGGCGTCCACCAGCCGGGAGTCGCCCAGGTAGTCGTGTTCCCACACCAGCCGCAGCAACTGCTGCCGGGACAGCGCCTGTCCGGGCCGGCGGCTCAGCTCCAGCAGCAGCCTCAGCTCGGTGGGGGTGAGCTGCAGGTCCTCGCCGTTCTTGGTGACCGTCATCGCCGACCGGTCGATGACCAGGCTGCCGAACACCGCCGCGTCGTTGCTCTCCCGCTCCCCGCGCCGCAGCACGGCCCGGATCCGGGCGTCGAGGACCCGCGGCTGGATGGGCTTGACGACGTAGTCGTCCGCCCCGGACTCCAGGCCCACCACCACGTCGATGTCATCGCTGCGCGCGGTCAGCAGGATGATCGGGAGCTGGTCGGTGCGGCGGATCCGGCGGCACACCTCGAAGCCGTCGATCCCCGGCAGCATCACGTCCAGCACGATCAGATCCGGCCGCTGCTCGCGCAGCAGTTTCAGCCCGTCCTCGCCCGTCGCCGCGGCCACCACACGGTGGCCCTGGCGTGACAGGGAGAGTTCGAGGGCCGTACGGATGGCGTCATCGTCCTCGATCAGCAACAGAAAAGGCACGTTGGTCATTCTGTCCCACGGAGGGCCGATAGTTCGAGGGCCGAACGATCCCGACTCGGTCCGGCCCCGGGGTTACTGCCCCGTGGATCCCTGTGACACGGCTGTGACAGGCGGCGGACAGGGCGATGAAACTGCGCCTGCAATCTTGTGTGCACCGGGCGGGGGAGAACGGCCCGGACAGCCAACGGACGTCAGCAGGCTCCACCGACGGGGGGCGCGGGATGAACACACTGCACACCGGATCCACCAGCGCAGTTGTCACGCGCCTGCACGCCGCCGGCCGGGTCCTCGGACGGGACCGGGCGGAGCCCGGGGGAGAGAAGTCCGGTGCCGTGAGCGGGCGGGGGTGCGCTCGCGGCACCGGGCGCCAGAGCCGGCAGCAGAAACACACGCCGGTGACCGGCGCGGTCACGGGAAGCGGCGGGGGTGGCCCCCGGCACGGCGCCGGCCCGTACGGGGCGGCGCCGGGGGAACGGCACGACGTGCCCGAGGCGGAGTTCACCGCCTACGTCCGGGAGCGCCGCGCCTCCCTGTACGCGACGGCCTACCACCTCACCGGCGACCGGTACGAGGCGGAGGATCTGCTGCAGAGCGCCCTGTTCTCCACCTACCGCGCCTGGGAACGGATCACCGACAAGGCCGCCGTGGGCGGATATCTGCGGCGCACCATGACGAACCTGCACATCAGTGCCTGGCGCCGGCGCAAGCTCAGCGAATACCCGACCGAGGAACTGCCGGAGACGGCGGGCGACCACGACGCGATGCGCGGCACCGAACTGCGCGCCGTGCTGTGGCAGGCGCTGGCCCGGCTGCCCGAACTCCAGCGCACGATGCTGGTGCTGCGCTACTACGAGGGCCGCACCGACCCGGAGATCGCGGACATCCTCGGTATCAGCGTCGGGACGGTCAAGAGCAGCATCTGGCGCTCGCTGCGCCGGCTGCGCGAGGACGAGGCGCTCAGCTTCGGCCGGGACGAGGAGGAGTCCTTCGGCGAACTGGTCGCCTGAGAACCCCCGGCGGCGGGGGTGCCGCCGGCGGGACGCGGGGGAGCGGGGGACACGGGGGAACAGCACGGGGGAGCAAGGGGGGCCTGCCCCTCGGGGGACGGGCAGGGCGACGGGGGCCACCACTCGGGGGAGTGGTGGAAGAGGCGGGACCGAGCGGCCGGGGGGTCTGTTCGGTCCCGCTTCGTCATGTCCCCGTGTTCCCGTGTTCCCGTGTTCCCGTGTCCCCGTGTCCCTGCGTCCTGTGCCTCTGTGCCTCCGTGCTCGGTGTTTCCGTGGCGCCGGGGCGCGATCGGCCGACGGCCCCGCCGTCCGGTGCCCGCCTGCGCTCCGCTGCCCGGCATCGCCGGGCGCGTGAGGCCGTGCCCGCTCCCGCCGGTGCCGTCACCGCGCTCCGGCGGACGCCCGCAGGGTGAACGCCCCTATGCTCCCGGGCCGGCCGGGCCCGCCGGGGCCACGGAACGGGCCGGTGCCGGACGCGGGGCGGGAACGGTGGCGGTCCCGGGGGAGACGGCACGCCCGGCGGCCGGGACGCGGTCCGCCGCGGCCGCCGTGATCCGGGCCAGGGCCTCGTCCCGGCCGCAGGGGTGGGCGCCCAGCGCCGACTGCCGGGCCACGATGCCGCGTTCGGCCCGCATCAGCCGCCAACCCCGCCGCAGCAGGACGGCAGCGGATTTGCGGCCCTCCCGCAGATCCCGCAGCAGCCGCCGACGGAAGGTGGTGGACGGCCGGCCGTGCAGGCACAGGGCGTCCGCCAGCACCCCTTCCACGCGGCAGCGTCCGATGATGTCGGCGGCGAAGATGCCCTCCGCGACGAACAGGGGCGCGTCACCGATGCCGAGGGTCTCCTCGCCCGTCCGCGAACTCGTCGCGATGTCGTACACCGGGACGGCCGCCCGGCCGGTGCGGCACAGCGCCGTCACCGCGGCGACCGCCGCGTCCGCGTCCCAGGAGAGCGGTGAGTCCCAGTCGGTGCCGCTGCCGTCCGGGAGCCGGGGCAGGGCCGGGTCGCCGGTCTCACGGTAGAAGTCGTCGAGACGCAGGACGGGCAGGCCGGTGCGGGCGGCGAGGGAGGACTTGCCGGAACCGGAGGGCCCGGTCAGGAGGACGACACGGGCGAGGAGGCGCGGTTGGCGGTTCACGGAACGCCATTCTCCCGCATGGCGCGGCCCCGCGGGCAGGGGGACGGGACGGCGACTTTCCGTGGCGCGCGGGCCACCCGGCGTGCCGGGGGAGCGGGAAGCGGAACCGCGGCGGGGTGCGTTCCGGGCGGCACGGCAGGGATCGCACGGGACGACGGCCCCGGGCGGGACGGCATGGTGCGGCGCAGCGGCGGGACCAGGACGGCGCGGCGGCAGGACGGCCTCGGGCGGGGTGACGGCGGGACAGCCGGACGGCAGGGTACGGGGCGATGGCATCGCGAAGACCGGCGGCCACGCGCGGCAGGCCCCGGCGGAACCGTAACAGCGGTTCCGCCGGGGCCTGTTGACCTGCCGGGCCTCCGGGCCCGCGGCGGGTGGGGCACCCGTGCACCCGTGGACCGGCGCCCGTGCACGACGGGCGGGGCGGGCGGGGCGCGGGACCCCGCCCGGTCAGACGCCCATCGGATGCCAGACCGTCTTCGTCTCCACGAAGGTCAGCAGCCGGTCCGTGCCCGGGTCGGCCGCCCAGTCCGTACCGGCCGCTGGGCGGAGCACCCGCTTGAGGTTGTCGGCCGCGGCCGTCTCCAGCTCCTTCGCCAGGCCGGTGTCCGCGCCGGCCAGGTCGATCGCGTTGACGTCCTGGTGGGCGGCGAGTGGCGCGGCGATCTCCGCGGTGCGGCCGGAGAGGAGGTTGACGACCCCGCCCGGCAGATCGGACGTGGCCAGTACCTCGCCCAGGGAGAGCGCCGGGAGCGGAGCCCGTTCGGACGCCACGACCACGGCCGTGTTGCCGGTGACGATCACCGGGGCGAGCACCGACACCAGCCCGAGGAACGACGACTCGCCCGGCGCCAGCACCGCCACGACCCCGGTCGGCCCCGGCGTGGAGAGGTTGAAGTACGGGCCGGCGACGGGGTTGGCCGCGCCGGCGATCTGGGCGACCTTGTCGGACCAGCCCGCGTACCAGACCCAGCGGTCGACCGCCGCGTCCACCCGCGCCGCCGCCTTCGTCTTCGACAGGCCTTCCGCGGCGGCCACTTCGGCGGTGAACTGGTCGCGCCGCCCCTCCAGCATCTCGGCGATCCGGTAGAGGATCTGGCCCCGGTTGTAGGCCGTGGCGCCGGACCAGCCGGGGAACGCCTTTCGGGCCGCGACGACCGCGTCCCGCGCGTCCTTGCGGGAGGACAGGGGCGCGTTCGCCAGCCAGTTGCCCTTGCCGTCGGTCACCTCGTACACCCGTCCGCTCTCGGAGCGGGGGAACCTCCCCCCGACGAACAGCTTGTAGGTCTTGAGAACGCTCAGCCGCGCGGCGCGCTCTCCGCCGCCCCTGCCGGAGTTCCGGGAAGCCCCGGATACCCCGGTCGCCTCGGTCGCGTCGGTCGCATCAGACATCGAGATATGCCTCCAGGCCGTGGCGTCCGCCCTCGCGGCCGTAGCCGGACTCCTTGTAGCCGCCGAACGGCGAGGCGGGGTCGAACTTGTTGAACGTATTGGCCCAGACGACGCCCGCGCGGAGCTTCTCGGCCGTCCACAGGATGCGCGAGCCCTTCTCCGTCCAGATGCCGGCGGAGAGCCCGTACGGGGTGTTGTTGGCCTTCTCCACGGCCTCCGCCGGGGTGCGGAAGGTCAGCACCGACAGCACCGGGCCGAAGATCTCCTCGCGGGCGATGCGGTGCGCCTGGGTGACGCCCGTGAAGAGGGTCGGCGCGAACCAGTAGCCGGAGGACGGCAGTTCGCAGGACGGGGACCAGCGCTCGGCGCCCTCCTGCTCCCCCGCGTCGGCCAGCGCCCGGATGCGGGCCAGCTGCTCGGCGGAGTTGATCGCGCCGATGTCGGTGTTCTTGTCGAGCGGGTCGCCGACCCGGAGGGTGGCCATCCGCCGCTTGAGGGCGTCCAGCACCTCCTCCGCCACCGACTCCTGCACCAGCAGCCGGGAGCCCGCGCAGCACACGTGGCCCTGGTTGAAGAAGATGCCGTTCACGATGCCCTCGACGGCCTGGTCCACGGGCGCGTCGTCGTAGACGATGTTGGCGGCCTTGCCGCCCAGCTCCAGGGTGAGCTTCTTGTCCGTCCCGGCGACCGTGCGGGCGATGGCCTTGCCGACCTCGGTGGAGCCCGTGAAGGCCACCTTGTCGACGCCCTCGTGGGCCACCAGCGCGGCACCGGCCGTGCCGTCGCCCGTGACGATGTTGACGACGCCCCGCGGCAGCCCGGCCTGCCGGCAGATGTCCGCGAAGAACAGCGCGGACAGCGGGGTCGTCTCGGCGGGCTTGAGGACGACCGTGTTGCCGGTGGCCAGCGCCGGGGCGATCTTCCACGCGAGCATCAGCAGCGGGAAGTTCCACGGGATGACCTGCCCGGCCACGCCCAGCGGCTTCGGGTCGGCGCCGTAGCCCGCGTACGCCAGCTTGTCGGCCCAGCCCGCGTAGTAGAAGAAGTGCGCGGCCGCCAGCGGGAGGTCGGTGTCGCGCGACTCGCGGATCGGTTTGCCGTTGTCGAGGGACTCCAGCACGGCCAGTTCGCGCGAGCGCTCCTGGATGATCCGGGCGATCCGGAACAGGTACTTGGCCCGCTCCGCGCCGGGCAGTGCCGACCAGGGCCCGAAGGCCCGGCGGGCGGCGGCCACGGCCGCGTCCACGTCCTCCGGGCCGCCGAGGGCGACCTCGGAAAGCACCTCCTCGGAGGAGGGGGAGACGGTCGTGAAGACCTTGCCGCCGGCCGCCTCGCGGAACTCGCCGTCGATGAAGTGGCCGTACGCGGGCGCGATGGCGACGACCGAGCGCGACTCGGGCGCCGGCGCGTAGGCGAACGTGCCCCGGGGCGCCTGCCGCGCCGGCTGCTTGTCCACGGGCTGGGTGTCCTCGGTCGTCTGGGGGGTTTCCCGGGGGATGTCCCGGGTCGTGGGATCCGTCATGGGGCTCAGTCCACCGTCACGTAGTCGGGACCGGAGTAACGCCCGGTGCTCAGCTTCTGGCGCTGCATCAGCAGGTCGTTGAGGAGGCTGGAGGCGCCGAAGCGGAACCAGTCCGCGGTCAGCCACTCCTCGCCGAGCGTCTCGTTGACCATCACGAGGTACTTGACCGCGTCCTTGGTGGTCCGGATGCCGCCCGCGGGCTTCACCCCGACCCGCACCCCGACGGCGGACCGGAAGTCGCGCACGGCTTCCAGCATGAGCAGGGTGACGGGCGGGGTGGCGTTCACGGCCACCTTGCCGGTGGAGGTCTTGATGAAGTCGGCGCCCGCGAGCATCGCGAGCCAGGAGGCCCGGCGCACGTTGTCGTACGTCTGCAACTCGCCCGTCTCGAAGATCACCTTGAGATGGGCGGCGGTGCCGTCATCACGTCGGCAGACCTCCTTGACCTGCCGGATCTCCTCGAACACCTGGAGATAGCGGCCGGTGAGAAAGGCGCCGCGGTCGATCACCATGTCGATCTCGTCGGCGCCGGCCGCCACCGCGTCCCGGGTGTCGGCCAGCTTCACGGGCAGTGCGGCCCGGCCCGCCGGGAAGGCGGTGGCGACGGAGGCCACGCTGATCTCCGGGGCCCCGGCGTCGCGCAGCGCCGCCTTGGCGGTGCCCGCCATGTCCGGGTAGACGCAGATCGCCGCCACCCTGGGAACGGTGCGGTCCAGCGGGTCGGGGCGGGCCCCCTTGGCGCAGAGCGCCCGGACCTTGCCCGGGGTGTCCGCGCCCTCCAGGGTGGTCAGGTCAATCATCGAGATGGCCAGGTCGATGGCGTACGCCTTCGCCGTGGTCTTGATCGAGCGGGTGCCGAGGGCCGCCGCGCGGGCCTGCAGGCCGACGGCGTCGACACCCGGCAGGCCGTGCAGGAAGCGGCGCAGCGCGGCGTCGGAGGCGGTCACGTCCGCCATCGAGGCCAGGCGCTCCGCGGCCTCGCTGCCGTACGCGGGTACTGCGGGCTTGGGAAGCATGGTCACCAGGTGAGCATATCTACGCGCGTAGCGACTGTCACCCCCGGGGAGGGTGGTTCCGGACACCTCCCCGGACGCCCCGCCCCGCCGGGACGGGCAGGCGGCGGCCCTCCCTCACGGGCCGGGGGCACGCCGCCGCGGTCCCGCCGGCTCCGGCCCCGGTCCGGCCCGGTCCTGCCGCGTATCGCAGGGCTCCGGCGTCCGGCACCGCGAGGGCACGGGCGGGGCCGGGCCGGCGTGCCGCCGGGGCGGAAGGTGCCGTCGGCGATGTGATGCCCGTGGTGCCACGGCGGTGCCCCGGCCGCGATGCGCAGGGGCGCGGGGCGGCCCGCCCGGCCGTCCCGGCGGACGCCCGCCGACCGGGACGTGTGTCCAGCCCGGCCCGTCGGGCACAATCGCCCCCATGACGAGCCCGGACACCCCCTCCTCCCCACAGCCCGAGACCGGCCCCGGGTACGCCGACCGCGTCTACCGCTCCGGAGCCGCGCTGGCCGGCGGCGTGCTGCTGCTCGGCCTGGCCGGCTGGCTCGGCCTGGACGCGATGATCCGCGGTGAGGGGCGCGTCCCCTGGTTCGCGCTGGCCGGACTGCTGCTCGCGGTGCCGCTCATCATCGCCTTCACCTTCCGGCCCGCCGTGTTCGCGGGCGAGGACCGGATGCGGGTGCGCAACCCGTTCCGCACCATCACGCTGCCCTGGGGCGCGGTCGAGGGCCTGCGCGCCGGCTACTCCAGCGAAGTCTTCGCGGAGGGGCGGACGTTCCAGCTCTGGGCGATCCCGGTCTCGCTGCGGGCGCGGAAGAAGACGGCCCGGCGCGGCCCCCGGGGCGCCGCCGCCGCCGACGTCCGCGGAGCCACGCCCGCCGGGGCGGGACCGGACCGCGCCCCCGCCGACGCGGCCGTGGCCGAACTCGCGGAACTGGCCGAGCGGCACGCGCGCCGGGAGACGGCGCAGGGGCCGGCCGAGGTGCGCTGGGCGTACGAGGTGCTGGCCCCGGCGGCGGCCGGTGCCGTCCTGGTGGCGGTCCTCGCCCTGCTGGGGTGACGCGGGACGTCGCCGGCCTCCGGGCGGGCGAGTACGCGGCTGCCGGGCTGCCCGGGGCCGTTCTGCCACGTTCAGGACCGGCGAGCGGGGGACGCCGGCACGGGGCGGGAGCCCGGGCCGGACCGCGCGCGGAACGGCACTGTGGCTGCCGGACCCCGCGCGGGGTGCGCGGCCGTTCCGAGAAGCGCCGGTGCGGAGCGATGGCGCCCCCGTCCCCCGGCCCGTGCACCGCCCACTCGGGGCATCCGCACCGGCCCGGGGCCGCTGCGGTCCGGCGGCGGCCTCGCGGTGCTGCGGCACGCTCAGCCGGCCGGGCCCGCCTGCCGCCGTCCGCAGACGGAGCCGGGTGGCGGACGGGAGCCGGGCGGCGGACCGGAGCCGGGCGGCGGGACGGGAGACGGGTGGCGGGACGGGAGCCGGGTGGCGGACCGGAGCCGGGTGGCGGACCGGAGCCGGGCGGCGGGACGGGAGCCGGCCGCGCGGGCGGGGTCACAGCCCGGCGGCCGCCGAGAGGTCCACCTTGAGCCCGGCCAGGACCGCCTCCGCGGTGATCCGGGCATCGCTCAGCGCGTCCGGGGCGTCCACCGGTACGACGACCTCCAGATAACACTTCAGCTTGGGTTCCGTACCGCTCGGCCGGACCACGACCCGGGCCCCCTCGACCCGGCAGCGCCCGGCCGTCACGGGGCCGCCCGCGAGGGTGTAGCGCAGCCCGTCGGTGGGCGGCAGTTCCGCGCTGCCCCCGGTCAGGTCCTCGGCCCGGGCGACGGGGAGCCCGGCCAGCGTCCCGGGCGGCTGCGCCCGCAGCCGCTCCATGGCGTCGGAGATCAGCGACAGGTCGGTGACCCGCACCGACAACTGGTCGGTGGCGTGCAGGCCGTACTCCAGGGCGAGGTCGTCCAGGAGCTCGGTGAGGTCGCGGCCGGTCGCCTTCAGCTCGGCGGCCAGTTCGGCGATGAGCAGGGCGGCGGTGATGCCGTCCTTGTCGCGGACGCCGTCCGGGTCGACGCAGTAGCCGAGCGCCTCCTCGTAGGCGTAGCGCAGCCCCTCGACGCGGGCCAGCCACTTGAAGCCGGTCAGCGTCTCGGCGTACGGCAGTTCGGCCGCCGCGGCGATCCGGGAGAGCAGGGAGGAGGAGACGATCGTGGTGGCGAAGGAGCCGGCCGCCCGCTTGTGCACCAGGTGTTCGGCCAGCAGGGCGCCGACCTCGTCGCCGCGCAGCATCCGCCAGCCGGCCGGGGTGCCGGGCGCGGGGACGGCCACGGCGCAGCGGTCCGCGTCCGGGTCGTTGGCGATGATCAGGTCCGGGGCCGGGGAGGCGGCGCGGGCGGTGGCGAAGGCCAGGTCCATGGCCCCCGGCTCCTCCGGGTTGGGGAAGGCCACGGTGGGGAACGCCGGATCGGGATCGCCCTGTTCGGCCACGACGACGGGTGCCGGGAAACCGGCCCGGTCGAAGGCGGCGAGCAGAGTGTCGCGGCCCACGCCGTGCAGCGGGGTGTAGACGGCGCGGGCGTCCCGGGGGGAGCCGCCGGTGAGCACCGCGTCCGTACGGGCCAGGTAGGCCTCGACGATCTCGTCGCCGAGCGTCTCCCAGCCGGTCTCCGCGCGGGGCACGTCCGCCAGGCTCCGCACCGCCGCGATCTCGGCGGCGATCTCCGCGTCCGCCGGGGGCACGATCTGCGAGCCGCCGCCGGAATCGCCGCCGAGATACACCTTGTAGCCGTTGTCGCGCGGCGGGTTGTGGCTCGCCGTGACGGTGACGCCGGCGACCGCCCCCAGGTGCCGTACGGCGAAGGCCAGGACGGGCGTGGGCAGCGGACGGGGCAGCAGCGCGGCGCGCAGCCCGGCGCCGGTCACGACGGCGGCGGTGTCCCGGGCGAAGTCGGCGCTCTTGTAGCGGGCGTCGTAGCCGATGACGACGAGGCCGGGACCGCCGTCCGAGGACGCGGCCCGCTTGCGGAGATACGCGGCGAGGCCGGCGGCGGCGCGGATCACCACCGCGCGGTTCATCCGCAGCGGACCGGGGCCCAGCTCGCCGCGGAGGCCGGCGGTGCCGAACTGCAGCATGCCGCCGAAGCGGTCGGCGAGGGCCGCGGTGTCCTCCGCGTCGATGAGCGCGCTCAGCTCCTCGCGGGTCTCGGGGTCGGGGTCCTCGGCCAGCCAGGCTCGGGCCTGCTGGATCAGCTCCGCTGTGTCGCTTGCCACTGCCACGTGACGCTCCTGCTGTGTCGTGGGCGGGCCGGCCCGGTGGGAGGCGGGCCGTTCGCCCGGGGCTTCGGCCACTGCGCGCCGGTTCGGCGCGGCGGGGCCGGTGTACGGATCTGCGGTGTACGCGCTCGGTGTTCTGGTCTGTGTTGATCTGTGCTGATCTGTGCTGGGGGTGCGGGGTGCGGGGTCAGGGGTTGCTTGTGAGGTTGCGGGTTCCGTGTCCCGCGGAACGGGCCGGGACCTGTGGTCCGGCTCCGGGGCACGGCCTGCGGTGCTGTGACGGTACGGATCGGCGGGTGTGCGGGCGGGGCACCGGAGGGGCCGGCGGCCGGGCGCCCCGGCAGCGGATGTGCCGGGCCCGGAGCCGGGGACCGCACTCGGACGGCCCTCGGAACCACGCCCGCCGGGACCAGTACCCGGCTTGATCGCTCCTTACCGGTCCGCGGGCCGGTAAGGGGCCCGGCCGGCCTCGCTCCGGGGGAGCGCGCCACGGAGTGCACCGCCGCGGAGAGCGCCTGCCCGGAGCCCCCGTCCTCCCCTCCCGTCCTCGCGGTCCCTCCCCGGGGATCCGCGCCGCGGGACCCGTGCGGGCGGCCGTCCGGCTCCGGCCACCGCCGGGCCGCGGACGCACGCCCGGCCCGCAACGCGGCTCCGTGGATCTCACCGGCTCCGGGCCCCACGCCGTCCTCTCGGCCTCCTGTGCGCGGAGCGTTCAGAGACGGCCGAGGACCTGGGCGAGCAGACTGCCCATGCGGGTGGCCGAATCGCGACCCGCCTGGAGCACCTCTTCGTGGTTGAGCGGCTCGCCGGTCATACCGGCGGCCAGGTTCGTCACCAGGGAGATGCCCAGCACCTCGGCACCCGCCTCACGCGCCGCTATGGCCTCCAGCGCCGTCGACATGCCCACGAGGTCGGCGCCCAGGGTGCGGATCATGTTGATCTCCGCCGGGGTCTCGTAGTGCGGGCCGGGGAACTGCGCGTACACGCCCTCTTCGAGGGTGCTGTCGATCTCCCGGCACAGGGTGCGGAGACGGGACGAGTACAGGTCGGTGAGGTCGACGAAGTTGGGGCCCACGATCGGCGAGACCGCCGTGAGGTTGATGTGGTCGCTGATGAGGACCGGCTGGCCGGGGCGCATACCGGAGCGGAGGCCGCCGCAGCCGTTGGTCAGCACGACGATCTTGCAGCCGGCCGCCACGGCGGTCCGCACCCCGTGGGAGACGGCGGCGACGCCGCGGCCCTCGTAGTAGTGGGTGCGGCCGAGGAAGACCAGTGCGCGCTTCTCCCCGATCCGGTACGAACGGATCTTCCCCGCGTGCCCCTCGACGGCGGGCGGCGCGAAACCGGGCAGCTCGGTGACCGGGAGTTCGTACTCCGGTGTTCCCAGCGCGTCCGCGGCGGGGACCCAGCCGGAGCCCATCACCAGGGCCACGTCGTGGCTCTCGGCACCGGTCAGCTCGCGCAGGCGTTCGGCGGCGGCGGTGGCGTCGGCTGCGCCGGGTGCGCCGGGTGCGCCGGGTGCGCCGGAGGGCTGCGGGGAAGTCTCTGAAGCGTTCACGCGGACGAGGGTAACCCGGTTTCGCCTACGCGCGTAGACGTAGGGGGGTGACCCGGCGAAACTCGGCCATCCGGTGAGGGCTCACGGAACGCGGAACAGCCTCCCGGAGGAGGACGCCGGGACGGAGCCGGCCCCGGCCGCGTGCCCGGCCGTTGCGGGCTCCCGGCCCTCGGAGCCGGCCCTCCGGCCCTGCCCGCGCTTCCCGGAGGCCCACCGGCCCGGCGCCCGACCGGCCCCGGCGCGGGAGGACGCCGGCGCGGGATCCGGAACTCTTGCCCCGGCCCCGGCCCCGGCCCCGGCCCCGGCCCCGGCCCCGGCCCCGGCCCCGGCCCCGGCCCCGGACTCCCGGCCCCGGGCTCCCGGCCCCCGGCCGAACCAGGACCGGCCCGGCCCCGGCGGACGGCGTTCAGCAGGGCCGTTTCCGCAGCTCCATCACATAGTCGTGCGGCGCCCCCGCCGACTCCGCCGCGTCCGCGAGCTCCCCGAGGTAGCGCGCGGAGGGCAGCCCGCCCTCGTAGCCGTTGAGGACGTACAGCCAGGCCGCCTCCTCGCCGTCGAGCGTGTGCACCCGCACCCGCATCCGGCGGTAGATGTCGAGGCCGACGCCCTCCCAGCGGTCCATGGAGTCCTCGTCCATGGGGGCGATGTCGTAGAGCGCGACGAAGGTCTGCGCGCGCGGCGCCTCGACGATCGTCGCCAGGGCGCCTTCCCAGCCCATCTGCTCGCCGCCGAACGTCAGCCGCCAGCCCGAGAGCCAGCCGGTGCCGCGCAGCGGTGAGTGCGGGGCGCGGCGGGACATCAGCCGCGCGTCGAGGTTGCCGGCGTACGCGGCGTAGAGCGACATGACCACGAGGGTACGGGAGCCGGGCCGCGGGCTCGCGGCTTCGTCCGCACTCTCCGCGGCCCACCCGGATGCCCCGCCCCCCGACCCCCGGCCGGGAGGTCTGCGGACGGGTGGGTGACAATGGAGTACGTGACTCGGATTGTGATCATCGGTGGTGGACCGGGCGGCTACGAGGCGGCCCTGGTGGCCGCACAGCTCGGCGCGGAAGTGACCGTCGTCGACACCGACGGCCTCGGCGGGGCGTCGGTGCTGACCGACTGCGTGCCGTCGAAGACGCTGATCGCCACGGCCGAGGTGATGACGACCTTCGACTCCTCCTACGAGGAACTGGGCATCATCGTCGCCGACGACACCCCGCACGTGGAGCAGGCGGCCCGCGTCGTCGGTGTGGACCTGGGCAAGGTCAACCGCCGGGTGAAGCGCCTCGCGCTGGCCCAGTCCCACGACATCACCGCGTCCGTCACCCGCGCCGGCGGCCGGGTGCTGCGCGGCCGGGGCCGGCTGGAGCCCACGCGGGCCGCGGACGGCTCCCGCACGGTGACCGTGCGGTTCGCCGACGGCAGCGAGGAGTCCCTGGTCGCGGACGCCGTGCTGGTGGCCACCGGCGCGCACCCGCGCGAACTTCCCGACGCCCGCCCGGACGGCGAGCGCATCCTCAACTGGACCCAGGTGTACGACCTGGAGGAACTGCCCGAAGAGCTGATCGTGGTCGGCTCGGGTGTGACCGGTGCGGAGTTCGCCGGTGCCTACCAGGCGCTGGGCTCCCGGGTCACCCTGGTCTCCAGCCGGGACCGGGTGCTGCCCGGCGAGGACCCGGACGCCGCGGCGGTCCTGGAGGACGTCTTCCGGCGGCGCGGGATGAACGTCATGGGCCGCTCCCGCGCGGCGGCGGTGAAGCGCACGGACGACGGGGTCGAGGTGCGGCTGGCCGACGGGCGGACGATCACCGGCTCGCACTGCCTGATGGCCGTCGGCGCGGTGCCCAACACCAGCGGCATCGGTCTGGAGGAGGCCGGGGTCGCCCTCAGGGACTCGGGGCACATCCGCACCGACCGGGTCTCCCGTACCAGCGCGCCGGGCGTGTACGCCGCGGGCGACTGCACGGGCGTCTTCGCGCTGGCCTCGGTGGCGGCGATGCAGGGCCGGATCGCGATGTACCACATCCTCGGCGGCGCGGTCGCGCCGCTGGACCTCAAGACCGTCTCGGCGAACATCTTCACGGACCCCGAGATCGCCACGGTCGGCTACTCGCAGGCCGACATCGACAGCGGCCGCATCGAGGCCCGCTCCGTCAAGCTGCCGCTGATGCGCAACCCGCGGGCCAAGATGCAGGGCATCCGGGACGGCTTCGTCAAGTTGTTCTGCCGCCCGGGTACGGGGATCGTCGTCGGCGGTGTGGTGGTCGCCCCGCGCGCCAGCGAGCTGATCCACCCGATATCGCTCGCGGTCGACAACAACCTCACCGTGGAGCAGATCGCCAACACCTTCACGGTCTATCCCTCGCTGTCCGGCTCGATCGCCGAGGTGGCGCGGCAGTTGCACACCCGGAAGAGCGCGGGCGAGGTCTAGTGCCGCACCGGGCGAGGTCCGGCCGCGGTCCCGCATAGCAGGTGCGGGGGCTGCCTGCGGGCAACTTCTGCTATTCGGTGAAAACTGCTGAAAGCAGTTGGTCGATGGCGTTACTGTCAGTTTCGTGTTCGCTGCAGAACGTCGCCAATTGATCCTTGAAATGGTGCGTGCCAACGGAGCGGTGTCGCTCCGGGAGCTCGCCCGCGTCGTCCAGACCTCCGAAGTGACCGTACGGCGGGACGTGCGGGCGCTGGAGGCAGAAGGACTGCTCGACCGCCGCCATGGTGGTGCGGTCCTGCCCGGGGGCCTCAGCCGGGAGTCCGGCTTCCCCCAGAAGTCCCATCTCGCCAGTGCCGAGAAGACCGCCATCGCCGATCTCGCGGCGAGCCTCGTCACGGAGGGGGAGGCGATCGTCGTCGGTGCGGGTACCACCACCCAGGAACTGGCCCGCAGGCTCGCCCGCGTCCCGGGTCTGACCGTCGTCACCAACTCCCTGCTCGTCGCCCAGGCCCTGGCACACGCCAACCGGGTCGAAGTCGTCATGACGGGCGGCACCCTGCGTGGCTCGAACTACGCCCTGGTCGGCAGCGGAGCCGAGCAGTCCCTGCAGGGACTGCGGGTCTCCCGCGCCTTCCTGTCCGGCAGCGGGCTGACCGCCGAGCGCGGACTCTCCACCTCCAACATGCTGTCGGCGAGTGTGGACCGGGCCCTGGTCCAGGCCGCCGGCGAGGTCGTGGTCCTGGCCGACCACACCAAGCTCGGGACCGACACCATGTTCCAGACCGTGCCCACCGAGGTGATCACCCGGCTGGTCACGGACGAGCCGCCCGCGGCAGACGACCGGGCCGCCACCGAACTCCAGGCCCTGGCCGATCAGGGCGTGCAGATCGCGGTGGCCGGAGCCGGAGGCGGCGGCGCGGAGAGCGGTGGCGGCCGGGCCGGCCGAAGACCGCGCCGGATGGCCTCGCCGCCCCCCGCCGCGAAGAGCGACGAACTGCCCCTTCCCGGGCAGCGGCGGGCCCACCCGGCGGGCGGTCCGCCGCCCCAGCTGCGCGGCGCCGCCTCCCTGGTTGAACAGCCGCCGGGGAACGGCCGGGTGGCGGACCTGCGCCGCCGCTGAGCGGCGGGCGCCGACGCCGTACGGTGCCCGCCGCAGGGCGCGGCCCGGACCGCCGCGGCGCGCGGGTCAGGCGGCCGGGCGGAGGCCGTGGAGGGTGAGGGTGAGCAGCCGGTCCGCGAGCCCGGCGTCGCCGGGGCTCTCCTCGGCGGCGAGCGCGATGGCGTTGGTCAGCTGCAGCAGATCACCGATCGCCACCTCGGGGCGCACGCTCCCGGCCCGCTGGGCCCGGGCCAGCAGGGCGCCGCCCGCGGCCCGTACGGGCACGCTGCAGGAGGACAGTTCGCAACTGCCGTCCGGCGAGGCGGTCATCAGGGTGCGGGAGAGCCCGCGGTACGTGACGGCGTGGCCGATGAGGGCCCGCAGCCAGTCGAGGAGTGCGGCACACGGCTCCTCGGCGTCCAGCAGTTCCCGCCCCCGGGTCACCAGGGCGTCGGCCTCGCTCTGGAAGACGGCGCTGATCAGCGCGCGGCGGCTGGGGAAGTGCCGGTAGAGGGTGCCCACGCCGACACCCGCACGGCGCGCCACGTCCTCCAGGGAGGTGTCCGTGCCGTGTTCGGTGAAGGCGGACCGGGCCACGGTCAGCAGCCGCTCGTGGTTCCGCCGCGCGTCCGCGCGCATGGGACGCGCCGCCGTCCGCGCCGTCTCCGCCGTCATCGCCGCCGGTTCTCCCCTCGCTCTGCCGGCTGTGTGCGTCCCAGGATGCCACCGCCGGACGGATGGGTGACCGCCGAACGCCCCGGCTCGTAATCCCGGCCCGGTGCCCGGGCTCCGGCCCGGCCGGCCCGGTCCGCCCGGTCCGCCCGGTGGTCCGGGGCCCCGGGAACGCGGCAGCCCCGGCCGTCGGGCCGGGGCTGCCGTGCGCGAAGAATCCGCCGTGCGAGCGGGTTCAGTCCTTGATCTCGCAGATGGGGGCGCCGGAGGTGAGGGCTGTGCCGACTTCGGCGGCGAGGCCCTTGATGGTGCCGGAGCGGTGTGCGTTGAGGGGCTGTTCCATTTTCATGGCTTCCAGGACGACGATGAGGTCGCCTTCGGCGACCTGCTGGCCCTCTTCGACGGCGACTTTGACGACGGTGCCCTGCATGGGGGAGGCGAGGGTGTCGCCGGAGGCGGCCGCGCCGGCCTTCTTCCCGGCTTTCCGCTTGGGCTTCTTCTGTGCGGTGGCGGGGGCGGAGGCCATGCCGAGGGAGGCGGGGAGGGAGACTTCCAGGCGCTTGCCGCCGACTTCGACCACGACGGTTTCGCGGGACTCGGTCTCGGTGTCGTCGGCGCCGGGGGCGGCGAACGGCGGGATGTCGTTGGTGAACCCGGTTTCGATCCAGCGGGTGTGGACGGTGAACGGCTCCTGGGAGCCGTCGAGTTCGGGGGCGAAGGCGGGATCGGTGACCACGGCGCGGTGGAAGGGGATGGCGGTGGCCATGCCCTCGACGGTGAACTCGGCCAGGGCGCGGGCGGCGCGTTGCAGGGCCTGGCGGCGGGTGGCGCCGGTGACGATGAGTTTGGCGAGGAGGGAGTCCCAGGCGGGGCCGATGACCGAGCCGGATTCGACGCCGGCGTCGAGGCGGACACCGGGGCCGGAGGGCGGGGCGAAGGTGGTCACGGTGCCGGGGGCGGGGAGGAAGTTGCGCCCCGGGTCCTCGCCGTTGATGCGGAACTCGACGGCGTGGCCGCGCACCGGCGGGTCGTCGTAGCCGAGTTCCTCGCCGTCGGCGATGCGGAACATCTCGCGGACGAGGTCGATGCCGGTGACTTCCTCGGTGACGGGGTGTTCGACCTGGAGGCGGGTGTTGACTTCCAGGAAGGAGATGGTGCCGTCGGCGCCGACGAGGAATTCCACGGTGCCGGCGCCGACGTAGCCGGCTTCCTTGAGGATGGCCTTGGAGGCGCGGTACAGCTCGGCGTTCTGTTCCGGGGAGAGGAACGGCGCCGGGGCCTCCTCCACCAGTTTCTGGTGGCGGCGCTGGAGGGAGCAGTCGCGGGTGGAGACGACCACGACATTGCCGTGGGTGTCGGCCAGGCACTGGGTTTCCACGTGCCGGGGTTTGTCGAGGTAGCGCTCGACGAAGCATTCGCCGCGGCCGAAGGCGGCGACGGCCTCGCGGACGGCGGAGTCGTAGAGTTCGGGGACCTCGTCGAGGGTACGGGCGACCTTCAGGCCGCGGCCGCCGCCGCCGAAGGCGGCCTTGATGGCGATGGGCAGGCCGTGCTGCTCGGCGAAGGCGACGACCTCGTCCGCGCCGGAGACGGGGTCGGGGGTGCCGGCGACCAGGGGTGCGCCGGCGCGCTGGGCGATGTGGCGGGCGGCGACCTTGTCGCCGAGGTCGCGGATGGCCTGCGGGGGCGGGCCGATCCAGGTCAGGCCGGCGTCGATGACGGCCTGGGCGAACTCGGCGTTCTCCGAGAGGAAGCCGTAGCCGGGGTGGATGGCGTCGGCGCCGGACTCGGCGGCGGCCTTGAGTACTTTGGACATGTCCAGATAGCTGGCCGCCGGGGTGTCGCCACCCAGCGCGTAGGCCTCGTCGGCCGCGCGGACGTGCAGAGCGTCCCGGTCCGGATCGGCGTAGACGGCTACGCTCGCGATCCCGGCGTCCCGGCAGGCGCGGGCAACGCGGACAGCGATTTCGCCACGGTTGGCGATGAGCACCTTGCGCACGATGGCTCCCTCCTTGAAACAAGGCGAGTTTAGGGACTGCCGACACGCCATGCCGAGGCGCCCCAGGGGGTGACCTTCCCCACACGCAGGGTCAGGCTGCCGGTGTCGAAGTGCTGAAAGTCCTTGTCGTGCAAGGATAAGCGGCCCTTGCCGGGGGCGTGGTCGAGCGCCGGTGTGGGCAAGGTCTCTGTCGGTGCCGCAGGTGGCCGGGTGGGTTTTTTTGTGGACTCCCTACGAAGCCCGGGGGGAAACTTTGCCGGGTGATCCTTTCCTCCCCGCTGCCGCCGCAGACCCCTTGTCCTACGGCGTTACCCGTTAGTAGCGTGCCGCACGTCGTCTGATACTCGAAGTAACAGGCAGAGCGGTGGGAAGAGGGGTGGGTTCGGTGGCTCGCAGACCGGTGGCGCTCGTGGCGGCGGTGGTGCTGATGGCGGAGGCGCTGGGCATCGTCTGGCTGCACTGGTTCCTGGGAAAGGTCGTGGCGGGCCAGCGCATGTCGCTGGCGGGCCTCGACCCGGACCACATGTCGTCCGGCACCCTGGCGCTGGGCATCGGCTTCGGGCTCTATCTGTTCGCCTGCGGGGCGGTGTTGCTGCGCAGCGCGCTGACCGACCGGGCACCGGGCCGCTTCCCGCGCGTCCTGCTGATCGCCTGCGCGGTGGTGCACGCGCTGCTGGGTGCCCTGACGGTCGGCCTGGTGGGCTGGGGCGCGTTCGCCTTCATGATGCTCGTGTTCGGGCTGGTCGTGCTCTCGCTGATCGCTTACGGGGAGCCCGGCCGCGGCCCGGCCCCCGAAGCCGGGGCCGCGGGCGCCGCCGGCGGCGGACCCGCAGGGCCCGCCGGGCTCACCGGACCGGTCGGCACGGTTCCGGGGCCCCGGCCTCCGGTCGTGCCGGGAGACGCCGAACCGGTCTGAGCGGGCCGGGAGTCCGGCGCCGCGCTCCCGGGACTCAGACGGCCGGCCGCTCCTCCTCCCGCACCCACAGGTCCGTGATCCGCAGGTCCAGGTCGGCGAGGAGGGCGCGCAGGGTGGGCAGGGACAGCCCTATGACGTTGCCCGGGTCGCCGTCGACACCGTCGATGAACGGCGCCGACCGCCCGTCGAGCGTGAACGCGCCCGCCACATGGAGGGGTTCACCGCTGGCGACGTAGGCGGCGATCTCCTCGTCCGACGGCTCGCCGAACCGCACGGTCGTGGACGCGGTCGCCGACACCTGCCGTCCGCTCCGCGTGTCGATGACGCAGTGGCCGGTGCGCAGCACGCCCGAGCGGCCCCGCATGGACTTCCAGCGGGCCGTCGCGTCCTCCGGGCCGTCCGGCTTGCCGAGGGCCTGCCCGTCCAGGTCCAGGACCGAGTCGCAGCCGACGATCAGCGCGCCCGCGGCCTCCGCCCGGGACGCCACCGCGGTGGCCTTGGCCTCCGCCAGGAGCCGTGCGAGTTCCCCCGGGGACTGCGCGGTCAGCGCGTCCTCGTCCACTCCGCTCACGATGACCGCGGGCGCCAGGCCGGCCTGCCGGAGCAGGGCCAGACGGGCCGGGGAACGGGAGGCGAGGACGAGCGTGCGGCGGGCGGCGGATGCGGTGTTCTGCATGCGGCACAGCGTATAGAAGCGGCGGCGCGGGGGGAGACGGCCTCAGCCCTGGAAGCCCAGGACGAGCAGCAGGACCACGACGACCGCGACCGCGAGCACGCCTCCGGCACGCCGCAGCATCGCCTCGGTGTCGCGGAGGTCCCGGGACGGTTCGTCGGAGGGGTCGGACCAGAGCATACGTCCGATGATCCGGCGGAAACGGCGGTGCCGCCTGAGTACGGATACTCAGGCGGCACCGCCGTGCGGCACGGCCGGACCGCGCCTCAGCGCGGCCAGTACGAGCTCCGCCAGGCCGTGGGGCCGGGGTGCGGCAGCCCGCGGCCCGGCACGTTGCGTGCCGGGTCGGCCCATTCGTCCAGCTGCTCCGGCGCCTCCGCGGCGGACGAGGCCGCCGAGGCGCGTGCCCGGACCACCGCCAGTGCGGCGGCCAGCTCCTCCGGGGTCGGATTGCCCCGTACCACCTTGAACATCGCCGGCCTTCCTTTCCGTCGGTCCCGTTCCCCTGCCCGTTCTTCCGTGTACCCGCTGCCGTCCCCGCCGTCCCCGGGCCGTCCCGGCGGGCGGCGGGGCGGGCGGCTACAGCGGGATGTTGCCGTGCTTCTTCGGCGGCAGGGACTCGCGCTTGGAGCGCAGGGTGCGCAGACCCCGGGTGATGTGGCGGCGGGTCTCGGACGGGATGATCACCGCGTCCACGTAGCCCCGCTCGGCCGCGACATAGGGGTTGAGCAGCGTGTCCTCGTACTCGGTGATGAGCCGCTGCCGCAGCTCCTCCTGCGCCTCGGGCGTCTCGGCGGCGGCGAGCGTCCTGCGGTGCAGGATGTTCACCGCGCCCTGGGCACCCATGACCGCGATCTGAGCGGTGGGCCAGGCGAGGTTGAGGTCGGCGCCGAGGTGCTTGGAGCCCATGACGTCGTACGCGCCGCCGAACGCCTTGCGGGTGATGACCGTGATCAGCGGGACGGTCGCCTCCGCGTAGGCGTAGATCAGCTTGGCGCCGCGGCGGATGATGCCGCCGTACTCCTGCTCGACGCCGGGCAGGAAGCCGGGGACGTCGACGAAGGTGATGACCGGCACGTTGAAGGCGTCACAGGTGCGCACGAAGCGCGCTGCCTTCTCGGAGGCGTCGATGTCCAGGGTGCCGGCGAACTGCATCGGCTGGTTGCCGACGATGCCGACGGGGTGGCCCTCGACCCGGCCGAAGCCGGTGATGATGTTCGGCGCGAAGAGCGCCTGGGTCTCCAGGAACTCACCGTCGTCCAGGACGTGTTCGACGATGGAACGCATGTCGTACGGCTGGTTCGCGGAGTCCGGGATGATCGTGTCCAGCTCCCGGTCCTCGTCGGAGGTCTCCAGGTCGGCCTCCTCGGGGAAGGCCGGGGGCTCGCTGAGGTTGTTGGAGGGGAGGTAGGAGAGGAGCGCCTTGACGTACTCGATGGCGTCCTTCTCGTCGCCCGCCATGTGGTGGGCCACACCCGAAGTGGAGTTGTGGGTGCGGGCGCCGCCCAGCTCGTCGAAGCCGACGTCCTCGCCGGTGACGGTCTTGATGACGTCCGGGCCGGTGATGAACATGTGCGAGGTCTGGTCGACCATCACCGTGAAGTCGGTGATCGCCGGGGAGTAGACCGCGCCGCCCGCGCAGGGGCCGACGACCAGGGAGATCTGCGGGATCACCCCGGAGGCGTGGGTGTTGCGGCGGAAGATCTCGCCGTAGAGGCCGAGGGCGCTGACGCCCTCCTGGATGCGGGCGCCACCGGAGTCGTTGATGCCGATGACGGGGCAGCCGTTCTTCAGTGCGAAGTCCATCACCTTGACGATCTTCTGGCCGAACACCTCACCGAGGGCGCCGCCGAAGACGGTGAAGTCCTGGGAGAAGACGGCCACCGGGCGGCCGTCGACGGTGCCGTAGCCGGTCACCACGCCGTCACCGTACGGGCGGTTCTGCTCCAGGCCGAAGTTGGTGGAGCGGTGCCGGGCGAACTCGTCCAGCTCCACGAAGGAGCCCTCGTCGAGCAGCAGATCGATCCGCTCACGAGCCGTCAACTTGCCCTTCGCGTGCTGTTTCTCGACTGCGCGCTGCGAGCCGGCGTGCGTGGCCTCGCCGATGCGCCGCTGCAGGTCCGCGATCTTTCCCGCGGTGGTGTGAAGGTCGATTTCCGGCTCGGACATCGGGATGCGGCTCCTGCTCGTCCTGGTGGGGGTTACCTGGGTTACCGCCTCGTAGGGTATCGGCGACGCTGTGTCCCGGGAGTGCGGCGTTGGCCACATCTCCGCAGGCCGGCCACCGCGCGCGGAGGGGCGCGCGGTGCGGGCGGTGGTGGGCGCACGCTTCCTGTGCGCGGAGGGACGCGGCGGAGCGGCGGGATGTGGGCGATCGCACAGGGCCGGGGAGGCGGGCCCGAGGGGCGTACCCCCCGCCCGCCGGCACGCCGGCCGCTCGTTCCCTGCCTACGCTGGCCCCATGACTGCCACACCGCCCGGCGGATCCGCGCCGGAACCGTCCGGCCGCTGGTCCGATCTGGAGCGGCCACCGCTGAACGCCACCGCGCTGCGCCGCGCCCTCGTCCGCCCCGGCGGGCTGTGGACCTCGCTGGACGTCGTCGAGGTCACCGGCTCCACCAACACCGATCTGGCCGAACGGGCGGCGGCCGGGAACGCCGCCGAGGGAGCGGTGCTCCTCTCGGAGGAGCAGTCGGCGGGCCGCGGCCGGCTCGACCGCCACTGGGTCGCACCGGCCCGCTCGGGGCTCTTCGTCTCCGTACTGCTGCGGCCGGGCCCCGCCGTCCCGGTGACCCGCTGGGGCTGGCTGCCGCTGCTCGCCGGGGTGGCGACCGCGACCGCCGTGTCCCGCACCGCGGGCACCGACACCGCGCTGAAGTGGCCCAACGACCTGCTGGTGACGGTGGACGGGGAGGAGCGCAAGGCCGGCGGCGTGCTCTCCGAACGCGTCGGCGAGGGGGCCGTCGTCCTCGGCATCGGGCTCAACGTGTCGCTGGCCGCCGCCGAACTCCCCGTTCCCGGCGCGGGGTCGCTGGCCCTGGCCGGGGCGGTCTCCACGGACCGGGACCCGATCCTGCGGGCCGTCCTCCGCTCACTCGAACAGTGGTACGGCGACTGGCGCGCGGCCGGCGGCGACCCGGTGCGCAGCGGACTCCTGGCGGCGTACACCGCCGGCTGTGCCACCCTCGGCCGGACGGTCCGCGCCGAGCTCCCGGGCGACCGGGAGATCAGCGGCGAGGCGGTCGCCCTGGACGAGGACGGGCGGCTGGTGCTGCGGACCGCGGCGGGCGGCCGGGAGGCCGTCGGCGCGGGCGACATCGTCCACCTGCGGCCCCGCGGGTGAGCGGGCCGCCGGAGAGAGTGAGCCAGCACACACCTGACGTATCGTTGAGGCGGCCGGGGACAGCGTCCCGGGCCCGTCCGGGTGGCGGACCCGGACGGCGCGGCGAGATGTGATCGGAAGGCCTGTGCGCAGGGATCGGACAGGGGGCGGGCAGTGATCGTCGACGACGCGGGCGCCGGCGAGGGCTCGGAAGGACCGGATGCCGGCGGGACCCCCGGCCGCGGCGCGGCCGCGGCGGGCGGCGGGCGGACCGCCGAGAGCTCCGACGGGCCGGAGGGCCCAGAGGGTTCGGACGAGGGCCCGGGCGAGGCCCCGCCCGGGGAGGAGGGGCCCGGCACCGGCGCCCCGCCCCCGGTGCCGCCCGGGGCCGGGGCGCCGTACACCGCGAACGCCTTCGCGGGCTCCCACGACTCCGACGAGGTGGAGGAGACCGAGGACAACCCCCTCGCGATCCGCCTGGAGCAGCTGATCCTGGGCGCCGAGCGGCAGTACACCCCCTTCCAGGCGGCCCGCAGTGCCGGGGTCTCGATGGAGCTGGCCTCCCGCTTCTGGCGGGCCATGGGCTTCGCCGACATCGGCCAGGCCCGGGCGCTGACGGAGGCCGACGTCCTGGCGCTGCGGCGGCTGGCGGGCCTCGTCGAGGCGGGCCTGCTCAGTGAGCCGATGGCCGTCCAGGTCGCCCGCTCCACCGGCCAGACCACGGCCCGGCTGGCCGACTGGCAGATCGAGGGCTTCCTGGAGGGCCTCACCGAGCCCCCCGAGCCGGGGATGACCCGCACCGAGGTCGCGTACCCGCTGGTCCAGCTGCTGCTGCCGGAGCTCCAGGAGTTCCTGGTCTATGTGTGGCGGCGGCAGCTCGCGGCGGCGGCCGGGCGTGTCATCCAGACCCAGGACGACGAGGAGATGGTGGACCGCCGGCTGGCCGTCGGCTTCGCGGACCTCGTGGGCTTCACCCGGCTCACCCGGCGGCTGGAGGAGGAGGAACTCGGCGAGCTCGTCGAGGCGTTCGAGACGACGGCGGCCGATCTGGTCGCGGCCCGCGGCGGGCGGCTCATCAAGACCCTCGGTGACGAAGTGCTGTACGCGGCGGACGACGCGGGCACGGCCGCCGAGATCGGACTGCGGATGATCGAGACGCTGGCCAGCGACGAGACCATGCCGGAGCTGCGGGTCGGTATCGCCTTCGGCACCGTCACCACGCGCATGGGAGACGTCTTCGGCACGACGGTCAACCTCGCCAGCCGCCTCACGTCGATAGCCCCGAAGGACGCGGTCCTGGTGGACGAGGCGTTCGCGGCCGAGCTGATGCGGTCCGGCGACGCGCCGGAGTCGGAGGCGGAGGCGGCCGCGGCGGAGAAGGAGGGCGCCGAGCCGTCCCACCCGTACCGCTTCGCGCTCCAGCCGATGTGGCAGCGCCCGGTCCGCGGTCTGGGCGTCGTCGAGCCCTGGCTCCTCACCCGCCGCCCGGGGTGACGGTCGCCGCCCGGCCGGCACGGGCGGTAGGGGCGGTACGACCAGTGCGACCAGTACGACCAGTACGGGCCTGACGGCGCGGGTGCCGCGCCGGGCCCCCGCGGAACGGGCGGGGGCGGGCCTTCCCCCGGCCCGGGGCGAGCCGCCCGCAGAGGCCGCGCCCGGCAGGCCCGCATCCGGGTCGGACACGGCGCCGGGTCGGACACGGCGCCGGGCCGGACACTGCGCCGGGCCGGACACTGCGCCGGGCCGGACACTGCGTCGGGTCGGACACTGCGTCGGGTCGGACACCGCGCCGGGTCGGACACCGCGCCGGGCCGGGCACCGCATCCGGGCCGGGCACCGCATCCGGCGAGACACCTCCGAGACACCTCCGAGACACCTCCGAGACACCTCCGAGACACCTCCGAGACACCTCACCCGGCGAGCCCGCCTCCCGGGAAGCCCGTCCCGGGCGGCGGGTCCGCACCGGGGGTGTCACCGGCCGCGGAACCGCCGCCGCTCCGGGCCGGGAGCCGGAGCCGTCGGAGAGGCGTCGGCCATCCGTACCACCGGGTCGTCGGGCCCCTCGTCCCCGGCCACGACCGGCCCCTCCGCCCGGGCCGCCTTCGCCCGGTACTGCGCCGCGTCGGCCAGCCGGAACAGCCGGCGCGCGGACGCCACGGGCCCGACCGGCTGCCCCGTCGAGGCCACCCCGCAGGCGACGCCCTCGCCGAGGTCCAGCTTGGCCGCGCGGTGGCACAGCTCCGTGGCCGCCCGCACCACCTCCTCGGTGGGCGGTCCGACGGCGACGAGGCAGAACTCGTCCCCGCCCAGCCGTGCCGCCAGCGCTCCCGGGAGCATGGCCCCGCACACCGAGAGCACGGAGCCGAAACGCTCCAGCAGCCGGTCGCCGACGGCGTGCCCCAGGGTGTCGTTGACCTGCTTGAGCCCGTTGATGTCGCAGACCACGAGACTCACCACGGTGCCGTCCGCCCGGTGCCGCTCCAGCGCCTCCTCCAGCCGTACGTCCACGGCCCTGCGGTTGGCCAGGCCGGTCAGCGGGTCGGTGAAGGCGAGCCGGCGGGCCTCCGCCAGCCGTTCGGTCTGGGCGATGCCGGAGGCGGCCACCGCGGCGAGGACCGTGGCGAAGCGCGCGTCGTCCCGGTCGAAGACGGGCGCGCCGACGGGCCGGGCCACGTACAGCTCGCCCCAGGCACGGCCGTGGAGCACGATCGGCGCGACCACGCAGCAGCCCCGGCCGCGCCGCCGGAGAGCCGTGACGCGCTGGTGGCAGTACGAGCCGGGGCCGCGGTCGCAGGGCGGGCCGTCCGCCGTCTCGACCCAGGCGTCGGGCTCGCCGCCTCCCGCCCACCGGTCGTGCAGGAACTCGGCGATCTCGGGGAAGTCCCGGACGGGGTACGACTCGTCCTCCGGGAACTCCTCTTCACCCGGGGCGAGTTCACCGACGTTCACCAGGACCCGGAGCCGGCCCTTCTCCCGCTCCCACGCGGAGATCGCGGCGAAGCAGCCGCCGAGGGCGCCGCACGCGCCGAGGGCCGCGGCACGTGCCGTCTCGCGGGGCGTCTGGGCGGCGGCCATCGCCTGGGCCAGCGCCACCACGGCGGCCAGCCGTGCGTCGCCCCCGCCGTCACCAGCCACCCGGCACCTCGCGTTCCGTCACTGTGGGCACACCCTTCACCCCAGACTAGGAACATTTCCCGGTGAGCGCCCTCCTGGGGAAGGCTTCTTCTCCGGTCCGAGATCCGGCCGTCGCCGCTCCGCGTCCGGGCGCCGGGGAGCCGTTGCCGAACCGCGGCCGGGCCGGGCGCCGGGCCCGGCCGGGAGTCCGGGGCCGGGCCGGCGCCGGGGGCCGCCACCGGGCCGACGCGGACGTGCGGGAGGGTGCCCGCAGGGTGTCTCGCCGCCCGGACCCGGGGTGCCTGCCGCGGTGGCCGGGGCCGCCGTGGCGTGCTTCCGCGCAGTCCGCGGGGCCGCTTCCGGTGCCCGGTCCCGCGCCCGGCGCACGCTCCGGGGCCCCGCCTCCGGCCCCCGGTGCCCCGTGTCCGTCCCCGCACCCGGCGCGCGCCCCGCACCCGGCGCGCGCCCCGCACCCGGCGCGCGCCCCGCACCCGGCGCGGCCCCGCACCGGGCGCGCCCCGGCGCCGGGGGCGGCCCCGGCGCCCGGCGTCCGTCCCCGGCTCACTCCCCGGGCCAGTCCGGTGTCCGCTTCTCGTTGAAGGCCGCGACACCCTCCGCGCGGTCGCCGGAGAAGGCCACCGTCCGCCAGGCGCCGTCCTCCACCTCCAGGCCGGTGCGCAGGTCCAGTCCGTGTCCCAGGCGGAGGGCGCGCTTGGCCGCCCGCAGACCGACGGGGGAGTTGGCTGCGATGCGGGCGGCGAGGGCGAGGGCCTCCTCGCGGTCCCGGCCCTCGTCCGCGAGCTGGTCGACGAGGCCCAGGGACAGTGCCTCGGCGGCGGCCACCCGCCGCCCGGTGAAGATCAGTTCGGCGGCCCGCGCGGCACCGGCCCGGCGCGGCAGCAGCTGGGTGCCGCCGCCGCCGGGGATCACGCCGACGGACACCTCCGGGAGCCCCACCACGGCGGTGGGGTCGGCGACGATCAGATCGCAGGAGAGGGCGATCTCGAAGCCGCCGCCGAGGGCGAAGCCGTGCACGGCGGCGATCGTGGGCATCGGCAGTTCCAGGACGCCGGTGTAGGCGGCCCGGTTGACCGGCCGCTGGCGCAGCAGTTCGGCGTCCGTGAAGGAGTTGCGCTCCTTGAGGTCGGCGCCGACGCAGAAGGCACGCTCGTGGCTGGAGGTCAGCACCACGGCCCGCGCCGAGGGGTCGGCGGCGAGGGCGCCGCACGCCTCGGCGAGGCGGCGGGCGAGCTCGGTGGAGACGGCGTTCATGGCCCGGGGGCGGTCCAGGACGAGCTCCGCCACATGGGTGCCGTGCCGCCGGACGGCGATCCACTCGCCGTACCGCACCTCGTCCGCCGTGCTGCTCATCGCCGCCTCCTGGTCCCGCTGCCGTGGTCGTCCCGCACCGTGTTAACGATCGTTCATCCGATCATGTCAGGGAAGGGGCGGCCGGGCCAGAGGGGTGCTGTTCGCGGCCGTGCGGTCCGCGTCGTGACAGAACATGATTCAGAACTTAGGGTTCCTGAATATGGATATGCACACTGTGGTGCTGGGAACCTCCGGTGTCAGCGCGGACGACGTCATCGCCGTGGCCCGCGGCGGGGCCCGGGTCGAGCTCTCCGCCGGGGCCCGCGAGGCGCTCGCCGCCTCCCGCGAGGTCATCGACGCCCTCGCCGCCCGCCCGGAGCCCGTGTACGGGGTCTCCACCGGCTTCGGCGCCCTCGCCGTCCGCCACATCAGCCCCGAGCTGCGCGGCCGCCTCCAGCAGAACATCGTCCGCTCGCACGCCGCGGGCATGGGCCCCCGCATCGAGCGCGAGGTCGTCCGGGCCCTGATGTTCCTGCGCCTCAAGACCCTCGCCTCGGGACGCACGGGGGTGCGCCCGCTCGTCGCCGAGACCATGGCGGCCCTGCTCAACGCCGGCATCACCCCGGTCGTCCACGAGTACGGCTCCCTCGGCTGTTCCGGCGACCTGGCGCCGCTCTCCCACTGCGCCCTGGCCCTCCTGGGGGAGGGTGACGCGGAGGGCCCCGACGGCACCGTGCGCCCGGTGGCCGGGCTGCTCGCCGAGCACGGCATCACCCCGCTCGACCTGCGCGAGAAGGAAGGGCTGGCCCTGCTCAACGGCACCGACGGGATGCTGGGCATGCTCGTCATGGCCAACGCCGACCTCGGCCGTCTCCTCACCTCCGCCGACATCACCGCCGCCCTGACCCTGGAGGCGCTGCTCGGCACCGAGCGGGTCCTCGCCCCGGAGCTGCACGCCATCCGGCCGCACCCGGGCCAGGCCGCCAGCGCGGACAACATGCTGCGGGTGCTCGCCGGCTCCGGGCTCACCGGCCACCACCAGACCGGCTACGACGGCCTCCGGGCCGCTCCCCGCGTCCAGGACGCCTACTCCGTGCGCTGCGCGCCGCAGGTCGCCGGAGCGGGCCGTGACACCCTCGCGCACGCCCGTCTCGTCGCCGAGCGGGAGCTCGCGGCCGCCGTGGACAACCCGGTGGTACTGCCCGATGGGCGCGTCGAGTCCAACGGCAACTTCCACGGCGCGCCCGTGGCCTACGTCCTGGACTTCCTGGCCGTGGCCGCCGCCGACCTGGCGTCCATCGCCGAGCGCCGCACGGACCGGCTGCTCGACAAGAACCGCTCCTACGGGCTGCCGGCCTTCCTCGCCGGCGACCCGGGAGTCGACTCCGGGCTGATGATCGCCCAGTACACGCAGGCGGCGCTGGTCGGTGAGCTGAAGCGGCTGGCCGTCCCGGCCTCGGTCGACTCGATCCCGTCCTCCGCCATGCAGGAGGACCACGTCTCGATGGGCTGGTCCGCCGCGCGCAAACTGCGCACGGCGCTCGGCAACGTGACCCGGGTCGTCGCGGTGGAACTCGTAGCCGCCACGCGCGCCGTCGAACTGCGCGAAGGGCTCACCCCGGCTCCCGCGACCCGTGCCGTGCTGGAGGCGGTGCGCGCGGCGGGCGTCGCAGGTCCGGGCGGGGACCGCTACCTGGCTCCCGACCTGGCCGCTGCGGACGCCTTCGTGGCCTCGGGAGCGCTGGTCGCGGCGGCGGAGGCGGTCACGGGGCCGCTGGCCTGACGGCCGGAAGGTGCCGCTCCGCCCGGGGCGGCACCCCGCCCGCGGGAACGACGGCCGGGGCGGACCCCCGGGACCGGGCGGCGGTCAGGCGACGGTCCGCGAGCGGCGCCCGGCGGAGGAGACCAGAGCGGCGCCCAGGCCCAGGAAGAGCGTGCCGCCCAGCAGATACGGGGTGGTGTCGACACTGCCGGTGTCGGCCAGCGCGAGCTCGTCGGCGTCCGTGACGGCCTCCCCCGCAGCGGGGTCGGAGCCCGCGGCGGGATCCGCCTCCTCCGCGGAGATCTGGCTCTGCGCCCGGCTCTCGACCTGTCCGGCGGCCGGAGCTCTGCCCTCTTCGACGGTCGCGTTCGCGGACGGCACGAACCACAGAGCGAGCAGCACGGCCCCGGCGGCGGAGGCGGTCAGCAGTGGTCGGCGTGCGGACACGTCATGGACCCCTTGCAATGCAGGTTGGTTGAGCGGCCGGTCCGATAGTAGTGAAGGGCGCGGGTCATGGGAAAGTCCGGGAGCCGAGCGGTACTCTCACCAGTGCCCCGCCTGCCGTGGATCGTCCGCTCCTGGTGTGTTTCGCGGCAGTTGGGATGTCCGGCCGCCGCGGGGCCGGGCATCCGGAACCGCGGAAGCGGGCGGTCCGGGATGGATGGAAACCCGCGGACGCGGGCAGGCGCCCCACACGGCAGGCGCCCTACGACACGAAGGAGTGAGGAACGGCGCCGGGACAACCGGTCACTCTTCGGAGGGTCGTGTCCGGACCGGCGGAGCACGTGGCGTGCGCCACACTTCCGAGGCCCGTGGAACGGGTCGGCGGGTCCAGGTGTTCTTTTTAGGCACTGGCCGGGAGTCGCTTGCGGCGTCCGGCACGCGACCCGGGGACAGTAGTGATGGAGAAGCGTGTGATGACGACAGGTAAGCGGCGGAAAGCGGTCGTCGCCGCCGCCGCGCTGCTCAGCGGCGTGCTGACGCTCACCGCCTGCGGGGGTGGCGGCAGCGCTGACTCCGACGGCAAGGGCGGGGACAGCGGCGACGGCGCAAAGCAGTCGCAGGTCGACCGGGCGGCTGCCAAGGACGCCTCGGACGCCCGAATAAGGATCACCCCCAAGAACGGCACCGACAACGCCGGCATCAACAACGACGTCAAGGTCACCGTCACCAAGGGCAAGCTCTCCGCGGTGTCGATGACGGCCGTCGCGTCCGGCGCGGAGGTCCCCGGAACCCTGTCCGCCGACGGCAAGAGCTGGAAGCCGGACGGCGCCCTGGAGCGGTCGACCAAGTACAAGATCACCGCCACCGCGGAGGACGCGGAGGGCCGCAAGGCCACCGAGCACTCCTCCTTCACCACCGTCTCGCCGGACAACAGCTTCCTGGGCTACTACACGCCCGAGGCCGACTCCACCGTGGGCGTCGGGATGCCCGTGTCGATCAACTTCGACAAGAGCATCCAGAACAAGAAGGCCGTGCAGTCCGCGATCGAGGTCAACACCACCAGCGGCCAGGAGGTCGTCGGTCACTGGTTCGGCACCCAGCGGCTCGACTTCCGGCCCAGGGAGTACTGGAAGGCCGGCTCCACGGTCACCGTCAAGCTCAACCTCGACGGTGTCGAGGGGTCGCCCGGGGTGAAGGGCGTCCAGAGCAAGTCGTTCAGCTTCACGATCGGCCGCAGCCAGGTCTCCACCGTCGACGTCAAGAGCAAGACGATGTCGGTGGTGCGGGACGGCGAGGAGATCAAGAAGTTCAAGATCTCCGCGGGCAGCTCCGAGAACCCGACGTACAACGGCCAGATGGTGATCTCCGAGAAGTTCAAGGAGACCCGGATGAACGGCGCCACCGTCGGCTTCACGGACGACGACGGCAAGGGCGAGTACGACATCAAGGACGTGCCGCACGCCATGCGGCTCTCCACCTCCGGCACCTTCATCCACGGCAACTACTGGGGCGCCGACTCCATCTTCGGCCAGACCAACACCAGCCACGGCTGCGTCGGTCTGAACGACGTCAAGGGCGCGGACGACCCCGGCCAGGACGGCGCCTGGTTCTACAACCAGTCGCTCATCGGCGATGTCGTGACCGTGAAGAACTCCCCCGACAAGGAGATCTCCCCGGACAACGGCCTCAACGGCTGGAACATGGACTGGAACGAGTGGGTCGCCGGTAGCGCGATCTGATCTCACGCCGGAGCGGTCCGGCCGCACGGGCCCGCGCGCGGGCGCGGAGCGCGGCGGGCGGAAGGCACCACACCACCGCCGGGCGGTGGCCGACAGGAAACGTCGGCCACCGCCCGGCGTTCGTGTTCCCGTGCCCCCGTGCCCCCGTGCCCTCCCCCGCACCCGCTTCCCGGCGTCCCCCGCCTGCGTGCCGTCCCGCACCGTTTCCCGGGCGGGCCGCGCGCCACCGCCGTGGATTCTCACCCGGCTCTCATCGGGGCCTCAGACCTCCCTCACCGCGGCTTCCTACCGTCACCGCATGTTCCTCACCTACCTACGGCGCGAGCTGCGCCGCCGCAGGAAAGCGGCGCTCGTCGTCGCCTCCGGCCTCGCGCTGGGCATCGCCCTCGTCATCGTCGTCACGTCCGTCTCCGCGGGGATGAAGCAGGCCCAGGCCCGGGTCCTGGAGTCGCTGTACGGACTCGGCACCGACATGACCGTCACCAAGGCACAGGAGCAGCCCGAGGAGGGCGAGGCCCCGCAGCGCCCCCGTTTCCGCTTCGACGCCGGCGAGGAGGGCGAGGAGCAGAGCGACGGCCGGCTGATGGTGCAGGGCTTCGAGACGCTCGACGCGGACACCGTGGGGAAGGTGGCCGGGCAGGAGGGCGTCGCCGACGCGGTGGGCGGCCTCAGCCTGGTGAACCTGAAGATCAGCGGCAGCTTCGAGCGCGGCGAGATCGGCGCCGCGCCGGGCACCGGGCCCGGGGGCGGCGGCAGCGGCCGGGGCGGGGGCGAAGTCCGCGGCGGGGGCGCCGACTTCGGCATCGAATCCTTCACCGTCTACGGCACCGACGTCACCGAGCCCGCCCTCGGACCGCTGACCTCCTCCGCCCTCACCGAGGGGCGCGCCTTCACCGGCGGCGAGACGAACGCCGAGGTCGCCGTCGTCGACCACGCCTACGCCCAGCGGGAGGACCTCGCCGTCGGCGACGAGATCTCCGTCAAGGGCACGGAGTTCGAGATCGTCGGCATCGCGACCGCCGACAGCGGTTCGGCCGCCGCCGACGTCTACATCCCGCTGCGGCGGGCCCAGACCCTGTCCGACGCGAAGGACGAGATCACCACGGTCTACGTGCGGGCCGAGGACTCCCAGGCGATCGGCGCGGTGAAGGCCGCCATCCAGAAGAACGTGGCCGGAACGACCGTCACGACCTCCGAGGATCTGGCCGCGACCGTCGCCGGCTCCCTCAGCACCGCCTCCGACCTCGCGTCGGGCGTCGGGAAGTGGCTGTCCGCCGTCGTCCTGGCCGCCGCCTTCCTGGTGGCCGGGCTGCTGACCTCCTCCGCGGTGAGCCGCCGGGTACGGGAGTTCGGCACCCTCAAGGCACTGGGCTGGAAGAGCGGACGGGTGACCCGGCAGGTGGTCGGCGAGGCGGTGGCCAACGGACTTCTCGGCGGGGCCCTCGGCATCGCCCTCGGCCTCGGCGGCGCCTACCTCATCACCGCGCTCAGTCCCGGGCTCACCGCCGAACTCGCCCGCGGGGCGGGGCTGTCCGGCGGCGGCCGGATGGCCGCCGGGCCCGGCGGCGGACCGGGCGGCGGCGCCGGGCTCGCGGCGCAGAGCATCGACATCGCCCTGACCGCGCCCGTCGCCCTCGGCACCATCGGGCTCGCGGTCGGGCTCGCGGTGGCCGGCGGACTGGTCGCCGGAGCCTTCGGCGGCTGGCGCGCCGCCCGGCTGCGCCCGGCCGACGCCCTCCGCCGCGTCACCTGACCACCGGCCCCGGCCCGCCCGGACCACCCGGTCCCGGCCCGCCCGGACCACCCGGACCCGGTCCGGGCCGCTCGGACCACCCGGTCCCGGCCTCCTCGGATCACGTCGCGTCCCGGTGACCGTCCGCGTGGGGCCCGGTTCCGTCCCGGCGGCCGTGTCCCCGGCCCCGCCCCCGTTCCGCCGGACGCGGAGGCCATGCCTCGGCCTTCCGCCCACCGCGGCCGGTCCGGCTGTCCGCCGCCCGGGGGGACGGGACGGGCCCCGGGACCCGCGCGATCCCCGCCATCCACTCCCCTCAGGATCAGGAGCGACATGTACCAGCTCACGGCTGTCACCAAGCGCTATGCCCGCGGCAAGGAGAGCGTCGACGCCCTCGCCGGTGTCGATCTCACGATCGACGACGGCGACCGGCTCGTCATCCAGGGCCCCACCGGCGGCGGCAAGTCGACCCTGCTGCAGATGCTCGGCGGCCTCGACCGCCCGACCGCCGGCAGCGTCGTCCTCGACGGCGTGGACCTCGCCCGGCTGAGCGAGTCCCGGCTCACCGCCGTACGCGCCGAGAAGATCGGCTTCGTCTTCCAGAGCTTCAACCTGATTCCCACGCTCACCGCGCTGGAGAACGTCGAGGCCGCTCTCGTCCCACTACGGGTGAAGGCGGCGGAACGGCGTGAGCGCGCGGCCGAGGCCCTCGCCTCCGTGGGGCTGGCGGAGCGGCTCGGGCATCTGCCGGGCGAGCTGTCGGGCGGCCAGCAGCAGCGGGTGGCGATCGCCCGGGCCCTCGTGAAGCACCCCGGGGTGCTGCTCGCCGACGAGCCGACCGGCAACCTCGACGAGGGGACCCGGGACGACATCGTCGATCTGCTGGAAGGGCTCTGGAAGGAGCACTCCCTGACCTTCGTGATGGTCACCCACGACAGCGCCGTCGCCCGGCGCGCTCCCCGCCTCGCGACCATCGAGGCGGGGAGGCTGACGATCGCGGAACGGGCCGCTCCGGCCTCCTGACCTCCAGGTCACCGGGGACGGGGCCGGCCGGCGGTCCGCGTCCCGCCGCAGTCCCATCGGTGTCCGGCCGGCCGGAGCCGCGGCCGGACACCGGCGGCGGTGCCGTGGCCCCGGGCGCGCGGGTGCGCGGGTGCGCGGGTGCCCGGGCACCCGGCCGCGCGGATGGCAGGAGGCCGGTACGGGAGGCGCTGGGCGAGGGGCGGAGAAGCGGGGAGCGGCGCGGAGCAGCGGCCGGCCGGGACGGCTTCGCCTCAGCGAACCCTGCCGTACAGCCGGTAGTTCACCGCGATCATCATGCCCAGGCCGACGAAGAACCCGATGGCCGAGGCCTTCAGCACGGCGGCGCCGCTGAGCCCCACCAGGAAGCCGACGGCGCTCCCCGCCAGCGCCCCGTAGAGCAGGGAGCGCACCTCGCGGATCATCCTTCCGCGCATGCTGTGGACGGCCAGCCAGAGCGCCAGCAACGCGACACCCGCCACGATGCCGAGCAGCCAGGCCCTGCCGAGTGAGGCGCCGCCCTCCTGGTCGAGGAAGCCGGCGTAGAAGCCGAAGACGGCGCTCGTGACGACCGGTGTCCGCCAGATGTTGCGCCCACGGGGCCGGGCGTGCGCCGCCGTGCCGTGGCGCTCCGCATGGGTCTGCATGGCGCGGCTCCTCTCTCCCGCTGCCCCCGCTCTTCCAGCGGACACCCGGCCGGCCCGTACGTCAATTCGATCAGCTCCCGTCGGAATGCGATCAGTTCCGGCGGGAGCCCGGCACGGGCCGTTACGCGACGGCACCGTGCGTGTAGTGCGGCACACCGCTCTGCTGGCCCACGCTGGCGACCATGTCGTCGGGCACGGTGGACGGCACCTCCCAGGCGCCCGGGTGGACCGGGTGGCCGTAGGCGTCGTAGAAGTCGTAGGCGTCGTCCAGGTCGGTGCTGCTGCGGCGGTGCCGCCCCGACCGCGGCTCGCCGCCCGGGCCGGTGCCCGCCCAGGGCGGCGAGAGCCGTCCCTCGGCCGACAACTGCTGGGCCCGCGAGACCAGCCGGGCCAGGTCGAGACCGAACTCGGCGGCCAGGACCTGGAGATCGACTCCGGTCTGCCAGCTGCCGACGAGCAACGCGTCCATGGCACCGGTCCAGCGCGGTTCACGGTACGGCTGCTGCTGGGGATACGACTGCTGGGGATACGCGTGCGTCTGGGACTGCGGCGGCGGTTGGGTCTGGTTCTCCTGGTGGTACGAGTGGTTCGGTTGCTGATGCCGGTACTGCGGGTGTGCGTGGGCGTAGTGCTGATACGCCGTCGGGTCCGCGTACACCTCGGGCGCCGGGCCGACGGCCTCGTACCCGGGCCCCGTCACCCCGGCCGGCGCCGCGGTTCCCGCCATGCCGGGGGCCCCCTGCACGGCGGCCGCCCCCGCGGGCGGTGCGGCGACCGCCTCGGGCGCCGGCACCCCCTCCGGTGGCAGCCGCGCCTCGTCCGGCATCATCGCCGCGGTCAGCAGCTCGTCCGCCACCCCGCGGGCGTCCTCCTTGCCCACCGTCCGCCGTGCGACGCGCACTTCGCGTTCGTTCAGCCCCAGCACGCCGGCCACCGCGCCGTCACTGCCGACCGTGACGGCGAACGCCGCCAGCAGGCGCGACCTGTGCACCTGGGCCTCGTCCAGAATCGCCTGCGCCGAGCGCACCTGTTCGTCACTCCGGCAGAACGCTTCTGCCAGCACCGTGTTCCGTTCCCACCACTGCCGCGGCTCCATGACCGCGACAACGCACCGCCGGATGATCGGGTAACCCTCCAGACGCCGTTCGTTGGGCCAAGTGGGTGGTATGTCGCATGGACGTTTCTTCTGTCCGCCCCTCCGTGCGGGAACCCGCCCCCGCCTGTGCCCCTGACGTGGGAGGCAGCCCATGACCCGGGAGGTAATCGACCCCGGCCGGCTCCGGCGGCAGGATCGTCACAGGAGCAAGGAATCCCCCCGAACCAGGGAAAGGCTCGATATGACCGGCATGGTGAACCTCTCCGGCGCATGCGGAACGCGCACGGCCCCCGGCGGGTCAGCGCCCGCCGGCATCACCGGCAGCCCCGGGAAGGGCTCCGGGGAGACCCGCACCCGGCAGGTCGTGCGGGAGTTTCTGCGGCGGGTGACGGAGGCCGATCCGGACGCCATCGCCTCCCTCTACGCCGAGGAGGTCGACTGGATGGTCGCCGCGAACCCGGCGGTCCCCTGGATCCGGCCGCGCAGGACCCGTGCCGATGTGGCCGGGCACTGGACCGACCTCGCCGCACACACCGTGAGCGGGGAGGGGTGGGCGACGGTGGACGCCGTCGTCGTCGACGGGGCCGAGGCCGTGGTCACCGGGGAACTCGGCGGGACGGCCGGCGCCACGGGCAAGACCTTCCGGAGTCCCTTCGCCCTGCGCCTGACCGTCGAGGACGGTCTGATCACCCGGCATCACGTGTACGAGGACAGCCTCGCCGTGGCCGCCGCCTGCACGCCCGGTGCCGACTGTGCCGATTCCTGAGGGCATATCGGATACCGCCGGCCGACCGGCCGGCCCCCCGCCGCCGGTCCGCCGCGGGGCCGTACCGACGATCCGCCATCGAACGATCCCGGGAGGGGCCATGCCCGCCTACGCCATCGGACACTTCACCGGCGTCCGTCCGCACCTCGACCTCATCGACTACGTGGAGCGCATCCAGGCCACGCTCGATCCGTACTCCGGCCGGTTCCTCGTTCACGGAGGGCGGACCGAGTCGCTCGAAGGAGAGTGCGCGGTGCAGCTGGTCGTCATCGAGTTCCCGGGGGTGGAGGAGGCCCGGGCCTGGTACGGCTCGCCCGGCTACCAGAAGATCCTGCCGCTGCGCACCCGGCACGTCGACGGGGAGGCCTTCCTGGTCGAGGGGGTCGGGCCGGACTACGACCCGGCCCGGAGGGGGGAGGCGCTGCGCCGGTCGCTCCGAGCCGGTCGTCCGGCCGGGGACGATCCCGGCCGGGCCGGGCGCGCTCCCCGCCGGTGAGAGGCGCGGAGACGCCACGGTCCGTCGCGGTCCGTCGCGGTCCGTGGCGTCTCGGCTGTCCCGGGGCGGCGGCCGCTCGCCGCTCCGGCGCCGAGGGCCGTCGCGCCGTAGGGGTGCGCCGATGTGCTGCGGGTTTCCGTGGCCCATGGCGGGACCGCAGGTCCGGGCACTGACATCCGAGGGCTCCGCGGTGCGGGGGCGGAGCCTGTGGCGTTCGCGCGATGCGCCGTCCGGCCTCCCCACGGGCCGTGGCCGGTGCGCTCAGAGGTCCCCCTTCTCGCCGCCCTTCGGGGTCATGAACAGGAGGTAGAGGGCAATGCAGAAGCCGATCCCCAGGACGATCATCGACGTACCGCTCACGCTGCACCGCTTCCTTCAACTGCCGGATGTCACCGACAAGGGCTAGCACAGGCACGGGCTCCGGCTCCACTTTCGCCGGCTTCCGTATACCCGCTGTTCACAGCCGCCCACTGGGCGCCACCTCCGTGCCGGCCGGGGCCGCCGCGCCGCCGTCCGCCGCGCCGGTTGGCTGTTGCCTGCTGTCCGTCTGTCCGTCGTCCGTCTGTCCGCCGTCTGTCCGCCGGCCGTCCGCCGGCCCGGTTGACGGCCGCACGGCGGGATGTCATGGCGGACCCCGTCCGACCTGGGCCGACACCCGCGCGGCGGGCGCCGGCGCGGAGCACCGCCGAGCGGGCACGCAGCGAGGGCGCCGTCACCCTATGCGACCGGTTGGATATGCCGCAGGAGAATGCCCGAATTCTCGTGCGAGTGGGGCACGTTGCGTAACCTCCTGGTCACTGATGCGGGGTGACAGCCGTCTCAGCACGTTTGGGGGATGGGGAGGACACCGGCGTGCCCGGAATCGACGAGTGCCTGATGGAAGCCATGGTGCTGCCCGGGGCGCGGGGTGCCGCCGTGATCGAGTGGACGAGCGGGCTGGCCCTGGGGACGGCGGGCGACGCACCCAACGGTGACCACGAGGTCACCGCGGCGGAGATGGCGGAACTCGCCCGGCTCGCGGCCGAGCACACCGCTTTTGGATCGGCCGAGGACGACGGGGCCGACGGCGGGGAGGCCGGGACCGGCGCCGGCCCGGTCCCCGTGGAGGACCTCCTGCTCACCACCCGTACCGGCTACCACCTGCTGCGCTTCGTCGAGAACACCCTGGACGACAGTGTCTTCGTCTACCTGTGGCTCGGACGCGACGAGGGAAACCTGGCCCTGGCCCGGCTGCGGCTGCGCGACCTGGTCGAACGGCTGGCCCTGGTATGAGGGCCGGGACCGCGCCACGGCCGGCGCTCTCCCCGCTGCTGGCCCGCATGGCCGCCCGGCGGGCCACCGGAGCGCTGTTCGGGGAGTCCGGCACGCTCTACCTGGTCGACGGGCGCATCGTGCACGCGGAGAGCCCGGTGGCTCCCGGACTGGAGATCCTGCTGGCCGCGGGCGGCAGGCTGCCGGCCGAGGGCTGGCGGGAGGCGATCGCGGCAGCCGGTGCCCGCCGGGAGGTCGGCCGCTTCCTGGTGGAGAGCGGGCGGCTCGCCGGCGGCGAACTGGAGATCTGCCATCTCGGCGCCCTGTTCGACGCGGCCTACTTCGCGCTGGCCCCGGGCCGCGGCCCGGTCCGCTTCCGCCACGGGGCGGCACACTGGCTCGGGCCCGTACGCCCCGTGCGCGTCGAGGCCGTCGAGCGGGAGACGCGGCGGCGCAGGGCCCTGCTGGAGGCGGTGTGGCCGCATCCGCAGGTCGACACCGCCCCCGTGGTGCGGCGCGCCCCGATACGGGCGCCGGCGGTCACCCGCCGGCAGCGGGCCGTCCTCGACCTCGCGGACGGGGTGCGCACCCCCGCGGACATCGCCCGGCTGCTGGGACGCCCGGCCTTCCACGCCCTGCTGGACATCCGCAGGCTCGCGGCGGCGGGCCACATCGAAACGCCCCGTCCGGGGGAGCAACCGCCCCGGCCCGCCCTGCCCGCCTGGGTCGCGGACATCTCCGAGGACCCGGACGTCGACCTGCTGCGCCGGCTCCGAGCCGCACTGGAGGCCATGTGAATTCCCCGTCCGCTCATGAGGCTCCCTCAGCGGTGTCATGAGGCGAGCACTCCGACAGCGCGCCGAGAGGAGGCAGCTGATGAAGGCAGAACCGGAAATCCTGGAGGAGCTGGCCCGGTTGAGAGCCCGCGTGCCGGGGGTGACCGGCGCCCTGGCGGCCAGTGCCGACGGGCTCGTCCTGGCGCAGGACGGGGCCGGGGAGGGCGCCGAGGGGGTCGCCGCACTGACCGCGGCCGCCCTCGGGGTCGCCCTGCGGCTGACGGACGCGACCGGCCGCGGCGGCTTCCGTGAGCTGCTGACGCGGGGCGACCGGGGCTACGTCGCCACCTACGCGGCCGGAACGGCGACCGTCGTCACCGTGCTGGCAGGGCCGCGCACCAACGTGGGGCGGCTCCATCTGGAGGCGCGGCGGTCCGGCGCCCGCATCGGAGAGATGGTCGACGGCGCACTCGAACGGCCGGAGCAGCAGGGCTGAGCGGAAGGGCCGGGGGTGCCGCGGGCGCTGCCTCGCGCAGTGGAGGGCGGCCGCCGCCGTCCCGGCGGGCGGGGCGCGACGGGGGGCGGCGGCGGGTGGTGGCGCGGGGAGCGCGGACGTCCGGGTTCACCCGGACCGTTCCCCGCGTGCCGTCCGTGCCGTCCGTGCCGTCCGCCCTCGTCCCCTTGTCCGTCCGTCTCCGGCCGACAGACCACCACTGAACAGAACACCCATCAGGAAAGGGAAGCAGGAACCGATATGAGCAACACGGAAACCGCCCTCAAGGAAGCGATGACGTCCATCGAGGGCACCGTCGGCGTCGCGCTCGTCGACTTCAACAGCGGTATGGCCCTCGGAACCCTCGGCGGCGGCAAGGATCTCGACCTGGGTGTGGCCGCCGCGGGCAACACCGACGTGGTGCGGGCGAAGGTGCGCACCATGGAGCACCTGGGGCTGAAGGACGAGATCGAGGACATCCTCATCACGCTGGGCGGCCAGTACCACCTGATCCGGCTGATGAAGGGCCGCGGCAAGACCGGTCTCTTCCTCTACCTGGCCCTGGACCGCGGCCGCGCGAACCTGGCCATGGCCCGCCACCAGCTCAAGCGGATCGAGGCGGGTCTGGAGGTCTGACCCGCCGCGGGAGGAGCCGCCCGCCCGCTTCCGCGGGGAGCCGGAAGGACAGCCTGCCTTCCGTCTCCCCGCGGCGGGGCGGGGGCCCCGGCCGGCTTGCTGCGCGCGGCCGGTCTCCCGTTGTGCGAAGCGGCGCCGGTCGCGGCTCAGCCCTCCGCCGAACGGGCGAGGAGGTCGTCCGCCATGACGGACCCGACGCGGTACGCGTTCTCGACCGCGATGTCCTGCCAGGGCGCCGTCAGCAGCTCACGGATGGTCTGGCCCGGGTACGGCTGGTCGAAGTTGCTGGCGGTGCGGAGGCTGAGGTAGCGGTCGAGGTGGCCGTACGCGGCGAGGGGTGCCGCCACGGCCGTGTCCGTGCTCTGGGTGGTGCAGTACTCGCCCTGGCCGTGGGTCCAGATGTCGGTGATGTACTGGGCGGTCTCGGACAGCTTCCTTCCGGCCCAGTAGTCGTCACCCGCGATGGTGTCGCAGATGTCGACGTACGGGCGCCGGCCGGCCTGGCCGGGGTACCGCCGGCGCAGCTCCCTGGCCTCCCGGCTGTCGGCCAGCTCGACGTCCTTCGTCAGCTCGTAGGCGCGGGTGACCAGTTCGTCGTTGAGCCGGAACGCGTTGGTCCCGGTGTCGACGGGGAGGTAGCCGTAGGGGATGTCGGGCGCGGTCTTCGGGAGCACGTGGTGTCCGAGGTCCCAGTCGACGACCCACCGGGCCCAGGCCGCGAATCCCAGGGTTCCGGCGTCCGGCGGTGTCCCCGCGATCCCGGCGCTCATGAAGTGGGCGTCACGGAAGTCGAGCCGGGGGCTGCTCAGGATGGCCGTCATGCTGGTGGCGACACGTGTCTTCCCCCGGCCGGTCTCGGCGACGCAGAGCCCCCGCCGGTCGCAGTGGAGGGGGCGGTACGCCCCGGGCACGTCGATCCGGACGGGCAGGTGCTCGCGCTCCAGCCACGGACGGGTTTCGACGTCGAACGCGGTGATCACCAGCACGCCGACGGCGAATCGCTTCGGTCCCGTCCTCTCATCGGCCCGGGCGGTGCCGAAGGAGGACGGGAGGACGGCGGCCGCGAGGGCGATCACCAGGGTGATGACGAAGCCGGACATACGACGGGACAGGAACGCTGCGCATCGCTGCATGGATTTCCCCAGTGCCGAGACTTTCCGAGACGGCCGGCTCACGCGCCGGCCGGTGGCGAAAGCGGTCCGGATGCGCCGGGGCGATACCGGAATCGCGATGGCTGAGAATTTACGAGGGAGTTCCGGCCTCCGCATCGCGGACCGCGGCAGACGGAGTACGCGCGTCCGCCGCGCGACGGCGGAGCGGACGGCAGGAGGCGGGCTCAGCGGCCCTCGCGGCCCCCGCGGATCGGGCGGCCCCCGCGGATCAGGCGGATCGGGCGCCGGGCGGCCCGGCGGGGCGGCGGTCCGGCGGTGCGGCGGCCCCGGCGGACGGGAGCGCCGCGGGGCCGGCGGGGTGTGTCATCGCCAGCCGGTGGCGGGGCCGGGCCGGACGGGCGCGATACGGAAAGGGCCCGCCGCGCCGGCCGCGTAGAAGACCGTGGTGCCGTCCGTACAGGTCACCCAGACCGGCCGCTGCCATTGCAGGCATTTCTCCAGCCGGGGCCGGAGAACGAGATCGACCATGGTCTCGTCGGCCGAAACGGGTTCGAGAACGGTGGGCTCGTGTTCCAGGTGGGGGGCGGAGTGGATGGAATACACCGGAAGCCATGTGCCATTCACCAGAATCTCGGCGCGCACCTGAGTCATCACACCAGCATGGCCCACCCGCCGTTCCGTCGCCCCCCAGCGGTGGCAGTCTGTGACGGTTGGGGAGTGCGGGGCTCCTGGTGCCGGCCGGTGCCTCGCAGTCCCCGTCCCCGGATGAAGTGTTTCGGGGTTCATCCAAGGGGGCAGTATGGGAGCGCTCCCATTTCCGAAGCCCACAGCCGGAAGGCGGAGATCTCCCATGCATTGGCATCAACGCGGCGGGCTGTCCTCGTGGCCGCTCCGCGTCCTCACGCTGCTGTCCGCGGCACTGCTCTGCCTGATCCCCTGGTCGGGCACGGCCGTGGCCCACGGGTCGGTCACCGACCCGCCGTCCCGCAACTACGGCTGCTGGGAACGCTGGGGCAGCGACTTCCAGAACCCGGCCATGGCCCAGCAGGACCCCATGTGCTGGCAGGCGTGGCAGGACGACACCAACGCGATGTGGAACTGGAACGGCCTGTACCGGGAGAACGTGGGCGGCAACCACCGGGCGGCGATCCCGGACGGGCAGCTGTGCAGCGCCGGCCTGACCGGTGACGGCCGGTACGCCTCGATGGACACGCCCGGGCCGTGGAAGACCAAGGACGTCGGTGCCGCATTCACGGTGACCCTGACGGACCAGGCCCACCACGGCGCGGACTACCTCCGGGTCTACGTCACCAAGCAGGGCTTCGACCCGGCCAGGCAGCGGCTGGGCTGGGGCGATCTCGAACTGGTGGCGGAGACGGGCAGGATCGCGCCCAGCGGGACCATGCCGGTCGACGTCCGCGCCCCGGGCCGCAGCGGCCACCACGTCGTCTACACGATCTGGCAGGCCTCGCACGCCGATCAGTCGTACTACATCTGCAGCGACGTGAACTTCCGCTGACCGGGCCGCCGAGCCAGGGGCCCCGCCGGACGCACGCACCGTCCGGCGGGGTTCCTCCAGGCCGCCGTCCGCGCCGCCCGGGGACAGCCCGCGGCAGGCGCCCGCCGCGGGTCATTCCGGACGCCCGCCGCGGGCGCGCACCCGCGGCAGGCGCCGTGTCACCAGATGACCGCCGACGGCCAGCACGGCCATACCGGCGACGGCGAAGGTCAGTGCCTGTTCCCGGGCCCGGACGTTGATGCGGACGATTTCGTCCGCCGCATCACCGGTGACGCCCTGGGAACGGAGCTTCGCCCGCACCTTGCTGTCACTCGCCGCCGTGACGTGCACCTGCTCTTCCAGCGTCTTCACGACCAGTTGCTTCTGGCGGGCGGTCAGCACCGAGCTCTTCTCCGTCTCGGCCTCGAAGGAATGGACCAGGGCCGTGGTCAGGAAGGCGCCGGCCAGGGCGACCCCGAGGGAACTGCCGAGATAGCTGCCACTGCGGGAGAGCCCGGTCACGTCGCTCACCTCCCGCTCCGGCGGAACCGACTGGATCAGGTCGGCCGTCGTCGTGGCCAGCCCCTGGCCCAGCCCGATGAGGAAGAGCCCCGGTGCGAATGCCAGCCCGATGACCAGCGCGTTCTGCTCACGGGGAACGAAGAGGGCACCGATCACCAGGCAGCCGGCGAGCATGCACAGGAACGACCACATCTGGGCGGTGCGATGCCGCATCCGTCCTCCCGCGATCGCCTTGGCCGCCAGCGAGGCGGCCACCAGCAGGCCCCCGGCCGTCGGGAGGAGGACGAGCCCGCTCCACAGCGCGTCCAGTCCGAGCGTGGTCTGCAGAAAGACCGGGACCAGGAAGAGGGCACCGACGGGCACCAGAAACTGCATCGCCTGGGCCGCCGAACCGGTCCGGATCGTCCGGTCGCGCAGCACGGAGACACGCACCACCGGATCCTTGCCCCTCCTGACGACACGGAGTTCCCAGCCGGCGAACGCGACGAGGACCAGCAGCCCGAGGCCGGCCAGCACGACCACGGGGGACAGGCCGCCACGGGGCAGCAGCGTGCGGCCCAGCACCTCGAAATCCTGCCGGGCCTCGAACAGGCCGTACCGCCCCGCCAGGAGCGTCGCGATGACGAGCAGTCCGCAGCCCACGGCGGACAGCACCGCACCCGGGACGTCGAAACGCCGGTCGCACACCGGGGGCGGTTCGGGAGCCCGCGCCCGGCGCAGGAGCAGGACGACGGTCCCCGTGATCACTGCACCCAGGATGAACGACACCCGCCAGCTCGCATAACTGGTGATCACCCCGCTCAGGATCGGACCGGCCGCCGCGCCCATACCGCCCGCCGTCCCGACCGCGGAGAAGGCCTTGGTACGGGAGGCCCCGCTGGAGGCGTGGGTGAGCAGGGACAGCACCGCCGGGATCATCAGCGCCACACCCACCCCCTGCAGCAGCGACCAGCCGACCAGCAGGAACACCAGACTCGGCGCGACGGCGGTGACCAGCGTCCCCAGGACGAAGATCTCCGCGCCGAGGACGAAGGTGCGCCGGTACCCGTGGCGCGCACCGAGTTTGCTCCCGGTGATCAGAAACGCGGCCACCACCAGGCCGTAGAGCGAGATCGCCGACTGCACGCCGGTCAGCGAGGTGTGCAGATCCCTGACCACGGCCGACAGGGCCACGTTCATGGCGGTCGCGTTGTACGTCATCAGGAAGTTCTGCAGGGCGAGGGGGACGAGCAGGGCGCGGTCACCGGACCCGGGACCGGCCGCGCCTGCGTCCCCGGCCCGTCCGCCGGCTCGTCGCGCTCCGGTCAGCCGTCTCACGCTCCGCCCGGCCGCCTCAGATCCGCTCAGCCGTCTCACGCTCCGCCCAGTCGTCTCACGCTCCGCCCAGCGTCCGGTTCGTTTCCGCACGGCGTGCGCCGCCGGCACACCGGGATCCGGGGGCGGCTCGAAGCCACCCGGGGCCGGGGCCCGGCCCGTGACGCCGTGTCCTTCCCGGACCAGCGTGCACGCTGCGCGGGGCGGGACCCCGCCGGACTGCTCCGTCCGGCCCACCCGGCCACCGCGGAACGGGACCGCGCCCGGGCCCGCCGGGCTCCGGCACTCGCCGCCCATGCACCCCCTCGACAGGCATGCAACGGGCCGTATCCGTAGCCGGACCCGCACCCGGACCCGCACCCGGACCCGGACCCGGACCCGGACCCGCACCCGCACCCGGACCCGGACCCGGACCCGGGTCCGGGCACCCCACCGGGAAGCCGGGTGTCAGCCCGTGGAAGACGACGGACGAGGCCTCCGGCCCGGCACGCCGGCTTCGGCGAGACGGCGCGGCAACGTGAGGGCGTGACGCCAGATCACGCGGATGGCCTCAGCCCGCGCTGAGTCCGCCTCCGCCCTCGTCGGCAAAGACTTCCGACCAGTACCTGAAGTCGTCTTCGGCGCCCGTGGGTTCGCACGCCGCCGGGTCGACGCGGGCAAGGACCTCCGTCATCGTGGTGGCCAGCTCCTCGTAGGAATCGGTGAGACGCTCGTCCCGGTCGAGTGCCTGCTCCTGGTGCCACAGCCAGGTGGTGAAGGCGAGTCCGGACACATCGGTGTTGACCACCCGCAGTGTTGCCTCCGGCCCGTACCAGCCCAGGATGCGGCCGGTCGGTCCCTCGACCACCAGATCGATGTCGTCGATCAGGTATCCGAGCACCACCAGCTCGTGGACGTTCGCCGGGGCCTCATCCGGATCCGCGTCGTCATCCGCGAACCAGTGGTCCCACAGCGACCTCAGGGGACGTTCCTCGTCCCGGGCCGTGAACCACCCGGCGTCCCGTGGCAGCCCCTGTTCACGGAGGAAGCGCCTGGTCGGCTCGTGAGTGAGCACCGCCGGAACATCCTCGTCCGGGAAGCACACCACGTCGTCCGCGCCGAAAGCCCCGGCCAGGAAGCCGTCCGGCAGGTCGAGCAGCAAACCCTCGCCAGGCCCGGCGATCTTGGCGAGCGGCCGTATCCGTGCCTCGATATGCCAGAGCCGGGAGACATCGCGGACGCATCGCAGCAGCTCCGGACCGCGGCTCCGCACCCGGTCCAGCATGAGCCGGGTGAGTTCGGCAACCACCTCCGGCCCGAAACGGCCGGCGAAGCGGGCGAACTCGCCGCGCTCGGTGCGCAACTCCTCGACATCGGAGGACAAAGCGACCAGCATCGACAGGCCCGGTGCCAGCAGCTCCAGCAAGCCGGCCGAATTCTCCTCGACGAAGAAGCACACGAGGTGCACTCGTCCGCTCACCGGGTCGAGCAGCACCTTGCGCTGCGCTGTGTCCGGGTCGTACGCCACCGCGCCCTGCTCCTCGGGGTCCACCACTTCCCCGATCACCAGCATCTCGGCGACGCCCGGCGGCAGTTCGGCACCGGGAGTGAAGTGTGACGCGACAGTGCGCAGTCCACCCGGCGGGTCCGGGTCGAGCCGCATGGAACCTGCTTGCCGCGGCACGCCGACTTCGGCCAGCCAGCGCCGGGACTCCTCATGGAGGACCGGGGCATCAGGCGCCCGGACCACGCCGTCGGCGCCGAACACCTCGACAAGCCGGTCATGTGCTGCCGTCAGGGACACGATCGTCATCCTCCACCGGGCTCAGGCCACCGCCCGTGTGGCGATCGCCCGAGCGGAGACACGGTATGGCGACAGCATTCTTGCGTGGAGCAGCGCTGCGGATACCGCCGGGGGAGTTCGGCGTTCAGCCGGTACCGCCCGCCGCACGGCGCAAGACGTTCAAGTGACGCAAGCCGCCGCTGGTCTGACGGTACCTCCGACCCGACGTGCCATTGCCCGGGTCCGCGTGACGACCACGGTCCACCCCCGCGTGGGTGGGATGACGACGACTGCAGAGAACCGCTCCTCCTCGTCGTGTGCCACCCCGTCGATCAGTTCCGCCCCGTCGGCCCAGGTGGTCTCCCGTATGTCCGCCAAGCCGAGGGCCTTCGCCACCTCCGCCTGATCGACGGTCGCGACCGCGAGCCGACAGGCGCGTATGAGCGGTGCGGAATCGGAGGTCCCCATGGCTCGCATCGTAGAGGCGTACGAGAAGCACTCTCGCGCCCTGCCAACTGCTGGCGAGGCACCGGACAGACGTGCCAGATGAGTGCCAGGTCTCGCGGAGAACCACGGGGAACGGCGGGGAACCAGTCGGCAACCACCTGGCCCCCGTTCCGGATCCGCCGCAGGCCAGCTGAGCAACCGTCCGTCCATGACCCAGGCTTCCCAAGCTGGGTGCGCAGGTTGACAAACGTCCATGGCACGGCTGCATTCCGATTGTCCCGCGAGTGGCAGTCAGCCGGTCGGGTTCTCCTGCCAGAGCTTCGTGAACACGCGGGTCCACAGGTCGTACGTCTCTCCCCGGCGATACTTGTACACAGGTGTGTTCCAACCGTGCTCGTCTGCTCGGTAGCGCGTCACATACACGGCCCGTTCGGTCAGAACAACGCGGGCCAAATGCGGGAAGTTGTAGCCACGCACCTCAACTCTTCCCGCCGCGAGCGGCGCCAGGTAATCGTGAGTAGAGGTAATCTGGCGGCGCAACTGCCCCGCACTGAATGATGTATCGAACGCCTGCAGCTCCTCCTCCCGGTCATTGATCCAGTCCCGTTCGCCAGTCGGCACGTCTAGACGCGGCAGGAGTATCCGGCAGCGGCACCTGCCTGCCTGACAACGCCTCCACAATTCTTGGAACGGGCCGCGCTGCAAGTCCATGCCCCGGCTCGTCAGGATTGCCACTTCTCGGGACTTGCTCAACTCCCGCGTGAGATCGGCGGCCACGTCACTACCACCCGCAAAAACCTCCTCCACGTCCAGACGCAGCAGATGAGCCGCCACACCACGCAGAACCCGGCGTGCGGTTTTCGACAACGTCCAGGCCAGGGCTACGAACACAGAACTGGCCACAAGTGACACCAGAATTTCTTGCATGAATGCCATACTCGCCCGCCTCCATCTGGCAAGAACCCGGCCGTAGCACGTCCGCCAGGTTTGTCCCCACACTTGCGGCTGCGCAGTCCTCGTGCGAAAGGAGCGAACGCTCGAACCGGTGCCGAGCCACGGGATGGTTCGCGAGCGGACCATGTTCCGGGCCATGTCCAGACCGTAGATCCGGGGCGGTCGGCGCACTCTCTCCCAGGTCATACGAGCTGGTCCCTGCTGGGTGGCACACGCCCGACACGGTAGCGTGCCGATCCGCGGCGCCGTCTCAGTTTCCGTCTCATTCAGTCCCGTTCACGGACGTTCAGCACGGACCGCGTACCCTGGCTGCCACACCATCCGACCGCCCATGAACGCAGGTGAACGCCCCCGTACGCGGGCTCCAAGCGCTCCAACACAGTTGGAAAGCGTGTGGGTTGTGCAGTTCTCTCCCCGGCTGGAGCAGCCGTGCCCGATGCGTGCCTGATTGGGGAGCGAACTGCGGTCAACCACGGTCAGCAACGAGTTGTGTCACGGTCACCGAATCGGATCGTTCCAGCAGGTCAGGGGCCATTTTGCAGCCCAAGTGGCCGGTGATTCCCAAGCTGTTTCCAGGCCGTACGACTTGGTTGCCGCAGGCCGGTCAGCCTGCCTGGCGCCAACTCGGTGTTCCCCCTGCGCGCAACGGCTGCAATCGCGCGTGCCGCCTCTACGGGAATCGCCAGCCGGACGATGCCCGAGCCGTCAGGTGCCGTGTCCGCCCGAGACTCGAACCCGGATATGTCAACGCCCGCCTCAGCCACGGCGGCCATCAGTTCTGCCGCTGCGTCCGTGGCACTCCGCCAGCCGGCCACGTAGTCCACACCCTGCACCCACACCCAGCCGTCCGGGTCCAGACCTTCACCGCTGAAGTCCGGGTCCATCGGATCGTGCTGCACAGAACTTCATTCCCAGAAGCTGTCGTTGAGCACCTGGGCCGCCCCGCCCGCCGGTCACGGGCATGACAGCGGCCCCAGTACCCCCGGCACCGGGGTCCGCGAGGGCTCCGGGCCGGACCACCCCGGATGCTGTCCAGGCCAGGGGTGGTCCGGTCTCACATGTCTTGGGTCAGCCGTTGCAGGGTGTGCTGATCACGGCGAGCGGCACCACGGCCGCTGTCCAGAAGGCGACGATCAGGACGCTGAGTATTCGCTGTCTCACGGGCGCTCACCGTCCGTCGGCGTCATGCGCCAGAACCGCGTCACAGTCTCGCGATATCCGCGGTGTGCCGGGTTGCCGCTCGTGTGGGCAAAGGCCCAGTTGCGGACGGTCTCGAAGTCATCCGCAGGGCTGGACTCCGCGTGGCACGTCGTGCATTCCAGCTCGTGCACCATCTCGGGTGCTTCCCGGGCCGTCTCCCGTGCCATCGTCCACCTGATGTGGCGGAAGATCGCGCGGGTCACAGCCTGCCTCCACTGTTGGCGTTGCGCTCAGCCACCCGAGCGGCCAGGAGTTCCGAGGTATCGATCGGGCGCAAGTCCTCCGGTCGCGCGTCCCATTCCATCCCGCCGCTTGGCGGCCGTAGTTGCACCCGTGACCCCAAGTGATCCATCACCCGCCCGACGCGGCCGCTCTTGACATCCAGCGTCAGCGTGCCCACTTCCGGGGCTCCCTTGTCGCTCATGCAGGGAGGATCACGCCGGTGACCAGGACGTGGAAACCTCCTCCAAAACCCATTTGGGGACGTCCCAGTAGCGGTAGAACGTCCCTAGCAAAGTCCTGAGTTCTGGGGAGAGACTGCGATGCCGAACGAGAGGCTTCGAGCCGCGATGGCAGCCGGAGGGTGGACCTACGCCACCCTCGCAGCGAAGGCCGAGGTGGATCCCAAGTCCGTTGAGCGATGGGTCAATCTGGGACGAACACCTCGACGGGCAACGGCCCTGCTGGCGGCGGAGACGTTAGGAGAAGACGTGCAAGCTCTTTGGCCGGCGCTCCGGCAGGCTCGTGCTGCCCGGGCTGTCAGTCCTGAGTTGGTCGCTCTGTACGACCAGCGAGCCGACGTCCCGGTGTCGGCGTTCACCGACATGTTCGCCCAGGCCCGCGAGAACATCGACGTCCTCGTCTACGCGGCGATCTTCCTGCACGAGGCGTACCCCCGGCTCAACGAGTTGCTCCGCGAGCGCGCCGCCGAAGGATGCTCCGTGCGGATCGCACTGGGGGATCCCGAGAGTGACAACGTCCGGCAGCGTGGCGCGGAGGAACGGTTCGGCCACGGCATCGAGTCCCGATGTGAGCTGGCTCTGATGCACTACCGGTCGTTGATCGGAGTGCCGGGCATCGAGATCCGAACTCACGAGACGACGCTTTACAACTCCGTCTACCGGGCAGACGATCAGCTCTTGGCCAATGCGCATGTGTGGGGAGTGAACGCCTACGGAGCACCTGTCTGGCATCTGCGTCGCAATGGTGACGGCGGGATCTTCGACACCTACGCCCAGAGCTTCGACGCGGTATGGAAGACGGCGAAGCCCGTACAGGAGGACTGACCTCTGTCGCGTACCGAGTACTACGACGCCCCAGACGCACCCGAGCCGAACAGCCTTGTTGTCGCCGCTTCTGCCGTGGTGACCGACGACCAGGGGCGCATCCTGCTCCAGCGTCGCCGCGACAACGATCTGTGGGCACTTCCGGGCGGCGGCATGGAGATGGCCGACTCCCTGCCGGGCACGGCCGTCCGGGAGGTGAAGGAGGAGACCGGCCTTGACGTGGAGATCACAGGGTTGGTGGGCACCTACACCGATCCCCGCCACGTGATCGCCTACACGGACGGGGAGGTGCGGAGGCAGTTCAACGTGTGCTTCACCGCGCGCATCGTTGGCGGGGAGCTGGCCATCTCGGACGAGTCCACGGAGCTTCGGTTCGTCAGCCCCGACGAGATCGACGCCCTCCCGATGCACCACACGCAGCGGCTCCGCGTCCGGCACTTCCTGGAGCACCGGGAGAGGCCGTACCTGGGGTGATCCTCGGGGCAGCGTCTCGGGGGCAGTCAACGCTCGTCAGTCGGCGAGTCCAGGGATGAACGCAGCAAGGCCGGAGGCAAAACTGCCGAGTCCGGCCAGTGTGACGACCGTTGCCTTGCCGTCGGAGAACAACCCTGAGCAGAACGCCCGCACTTGGCGGCGAACGACGAGCATCTTGAGCTTCTGCCAACGGTGTTGCCGAATGTGACAGCCCAAGAGGAGACCAGACGCGTTGTTGCGGCAGCCGTCTGTACGTCCTCGTACCTCAGCCTGGCATGTCACTGGTGCCTGGAAGAAGCACCAGAGCAGGACGCCGGAGGATAGCAGAACAATCACGACCGGTCCGGCCGCCTTGTTGATCCAGGCCGCGATCAACAAGGAGCCGACCAGAACTCCCCACCACTGGCCCAGTCCACCGAGCTTCTTGCTTCTTACCCCCGAAGTCGCCATGCGACGGATCGTAGTGAGCGCACGGCCGCGGAGTGTTATGAACTGCGACTTCGACTGAAAAAGGGCCCAGCGCGGCTCGCGGGGGGACGGTCGGCCGCGGGGCTCAGGTGTGGCGGATCACTCCTCCGTAGGTGCGATCCCCGTCGGGCAGGAGCGGCCCCAGTTGGTTTCCGAAGGGTCACCCAGCTTGACGCCCGTGCCGCCGATGCCGCAGTAGCCGTTCGGGTTCTTGTCGAGGTACTGCTGGTGGTACGGCTCCGCCGGGTAGAAGGGGCGGGTGTCGGCCGGGAGGATCTCCGTGGTGATCGTGCCGTAGCCGCGGGCCGTCAGGACGGCCTGGTACGCGTCGCGCGAGGCCTCCGCGGCCGCCTGCTGGGCGGGGGAGTGGGTGTAGATCGCCGAGCGGTACTGGGTGCCGACGTCGTTGCCCTGGCGGAAGCCCTGCGTGGGGTCGTGGGATTCCCAGAAGAGCTTGAGCAGGGCGTCGTAGGAGACGGCCCGCGGGTCGTGGACGACGCGGACGGCCTCGGTGTGGCCGGTCAGGCCGCTGCACACCTCTTCGTACGCGGGGTTGCGCGTGTAGCCGCCCTGGTAGCCGGCGAGCGTGGTCCAGACGCCCGGGGTCTGCCAGAACTTGCGTTCGGCACCCCAGAAGCAGCCGAGGCCGAAGTCGGCGATCTCCAGCCCCTCCGGGTACGGGCCGAGGAGGGGGTTGCCGAGGACCGTGTGGCGGTCGGGGACCGTGTACCCCGGTTCGGGGCGGCCTTCGAGGGCCTGTTCGGGGGTGGGCAGCTGCGGCGTGCGGGTCCAGAACATCAGGTGCGCTCCTCGGCTGTGGTGTCCGCTCCGGAGAACGTACGGCGCGGGCCGGGGATTCCGCATCCGGTGCCGCATCCGGTGCCTGTACCTGTACCTGTGCCTGTGCCTGTGCCTGTCCGGGGCCCGCCGGCGGTGCGGAAGGGGGGCGGGCGGACCGGGCTCCTTCGCGGTTCGCAGCAGGCACGCAGGGGCCGGCAGGGCTTCGCTTGGTGTGGTGCCCCGTGAGGTCAGTCCTGGGCGCGGCGGGTCCTGGGGGTCTCCTTGCGGCTGCGGCGGACCGCGATCTCACGGGCCGCGCAGTAGACCGCTGCCGGATTTGTGTGGTAGCGCCAGGGCAGGGCGTCCACGTAGCCGTCCACCAGGAGGAACTGTTCCAGGGCGGCGGTGTGGCGCTTCTGCTTCACCAGGAACCAGGCCAGGAGGTGCCGGGCCTCCGGGAGACGAGGGTGGTCGGCCGGTGCCGCCGCGACGTCCTCCAGCGCGGCGTTCACCTGCGTGGTGAGGGCGGCGGTCCGGTAGTCCCCGCTGCGTGCGGTGTCGTCCTTGTGCTCGTACCACCAGATCAGCGGCAGCAGCGTCAGCAGGCTGCCGCGGGGCGCCGAGGCGGCGGCGCGGGCCGCGAACTCGCGCGCCAGATCCTCGGATCCGCGCCATTTCGCGCACCAGTACTGCAGGGCGGCGTAGTGGGCGGCGTAGTGGTGGGGGGCCCGCTCCGTGATGAGGGACCACAGAGAGCGCAGTTGGTCGTGCGAGTAGCCGAGGCCCAGAGCCGTCCAGAGTTCCACCACGTGCGGCGACGGGTCCTCGGGGGCCAGTGACGCCGCGTACGCGATCTGCTCACGGGACCGCACCAGCAGGTCGTGGAAACCCTCGAACTGCTGCGCGGTCGTGTGCTGAGCGATACGGGGCCCGCGGACCTTCCACGCGAGTTTCGTGGTGGTGTTCGCCTGGACGAGAGCGGCTGCCGGGTCCTCGGGCCGCGCGGCCCGCCACGCTCTGAGCCAGGCGTCGTCGCGAATCGCCGCCTGGGCCAGCCCGTCCACGCAGACCATGCGCCGCTCCCAGTCTCCGTGGGTGCCGGCGAGGAGAGCGGCGGCGGGCTGCCAGTCGCCCTTGGCCGCCGCGTCGAGGACGGGGGTCAGCTCCGGGCGGGGCCCGGGACGCTCGGTGTCCTGCCGTTCGGCCGGCAGCAGCCCGAGCTCTGCTTCCCGCGGCGACAGCGGGGCGGCGGTACCGGTTGCGGCGAAGTCGAGACCGTGCTTGTCCCTGGTCCTTCTCAGCCAGGCGGCAACGATCAGGCCGACCACGACGAAGGTGACGATGCGCGCTGTTTCCATGGACGGTGTCCCCCCGGATTCACCGGGGGGCGAACGGATTTTCGCCGCCCGGGAGGGAGCATCATAGGGCCGCGCCGTTCCCGCCTTCCGTTCGGGGAGCGGGACGCCCGTGCGGGGCCCGGCCCGGGTCAGCGCGGCATCGTCGCCGGGGTGCCGCCCGCGGCTTCCCAGCCGGCGACGGCCAGGGCGCGGTGGGCCGCGTACTCCGCCGCCGGGTTCGCGCCGTACGACCACGGGACCGCGCCCACATGGCCGTCCACGTGCGCCAGTTGTTCCATCGCGTCCGCCCAGCGCTCGGCGCGCACCAGGAACCACAGCAGCAGGTGCCGGACGTGCGGCAGCACCGGGTGGTCGGCGGGCGCGCCGCGGACGGCGTACAGGGCGCCCTCGATCGCCTTGGTGACCACATCGCTCTGGTAGAGGCTGCGGACGGTGTTGACCTCCGGCAGGTGTTCGAAGACCGCGAACAGCGGCAGCGCGGGCAGCAGGCTGCGCTCGGGGGCCGCGGCCGCCGCGCGCTGGGCGAAGGCGTCGGCGAGTTCCTTCGAGCCGTGCCACTTCGCGCACCAGTAGTGCAGAGCGGCCAGATGCGCGCCCATGTGGTGCGGGGCGCGCGCGGTGACGGTGCTCCACAGCTCCTCGAAGTCGGCCTGCCGGTAGCCGAGGCCGCGGGCGATCGCCAGTTCGACGATGTACGGGGTGGGGTCGCCCGGCGCGAGCAGGGCGGCGTCGGCGCACACGGAGCGCGCCTCCTCCAGGATGATCCGGTGTTCGTCCGAGCCGGTGCCGGAGACGGCCGCCGTCTGCCGGGCCTGGTGGACCAGGAACTCCGCGTGCACCACCGCGGCCCCGGCGTCCTTCGGGGCCTCGACCCGCCAGGTCCGCAGCCACCGGCCGCCCTCGCCGGGCCGCTCCGCCAGCTCGTGGGAGGCCGCCCCGGCCAGGCTCTGCACCCGTTGCCAGCGCAGTTCGGGGTCCGCGGTGGCGGCGAGCAGCCGCTGGGCCGGGCGCCAGTCCTGGGTGCGCACCAGTTCGTTCAGCGTCTCGCTCAGCTCCTGGTCGGGGCCGGGCAGCCTGACGTCGAGCCGCTCCACCGGGGCGAAGCCGTAGCGCTCCGGGTCGGTGGCGGCGCCGTAAGCCCCCGTGGCCTGCGCGCCGCCGCGCATGCGCCGCAGGAAGACGACCAGGACAGCGCCGATCATGGTCAGGGCGAGGAGGAGGAAAAGCATGTCCATGGAGGTCCTGTCGGTGTCCTGTGCCGTCACGGTGGCGGATCGGGCCGCCCGCGCGCGGGCTCGGGCGGCGGGGCGCACTACCAGTGTCGCGCCCCCACTCTCTCTACTCGCGGGTGGTGCGCTCAAGTTCCGGGCGCGGCCCTCCCGGGTACTACTCTCGGGCCCATGAGCGACCAGCACCAGCAGCACGGAGCCACGAGCTTCGAGACCCTTGCCATCCACGCGGGCCAGGAGGCCGACACGGCCACCGGTGCCGTGGTCCCGCCGATCTACCAGGTCTCCACGTACAAGCAGGACGGCGTGGGCGGGCTGCGCGGCGGCTACGAGTACAGCCGTTCGGCCAACCCGACGCGTACAGCCCTGGAGGAGAACCTCGCGGCACTGGAGGGCGGCCGCCGCGGGCTGGCCTTCGCCTCCGGGCTGGCCGCCGAGGACTGCCTGCTCCGGACGCTGCTGAAGCCCGGGGACCACGTGGTCATCCCGAACGACGCCTACGGCGGCACCTTCCGGCTGTTCGCCAAGGTGGTCGAGCGCTGGGGCGTCGAGTGGTCGGTCGCCGACTCCTCCGACCCGGCGGCCGTGCGGGCCGCGCTCACCCCCCGCACCCGGGTGGTGTGGGTGGAGACCCCGTCGAACCCGCTGCTCGGCATCACCGACATCGCCGCCGTCGCCGAGGTCGCGCACGGCGCCGGTGCCCGGCTGGTCGTCGACAACACGTTCGCCAGCCCGTATCTGCAGCAGCCGCTCGCCCTGGGCGCGGACGCCGTCGTCCACTCGACCACGAAGTACATGGGCGGGCACTCCGACGTGGTCGGCGGCGCCCTGGTGGTGGGGGACGACACACTCGGCGAGGAACTGGCGTTCCACCAGAACGCGATGGGCGCCATCGCCGGGCCGTTCGACGCCTGGCTGGTGCTGCGCGGCATCAAGACCCTCGCCGTCCGCATGGACCGGCACACCGCCAACGCCGAGCGCGTCGCCGAGATGCTGATCGCGCACCCCAAGGTGACGCGGGTGCTCTACCCGGGCCTCCCCGGCCACCCCGGACACGAGACCGCCGCCAAGCAGATGCGGGGCTTCGGCGGCATGGTGTCGTTCCGGGTGGCGGGCGGAGAGCAGGCGGCGGTGGACGTCTGCGACCGGGCCCGGCTCTTCACCCTCGGGGAGTCGCTGGGCGGCGTCGAATCGCTGATCGAGCACCCGGGACGGATGACGCACGCCTCGGCGGCCGGCTCGGCGCTGGAGGTGCCCTCCGATCTCGTCCGGCTCTCCGTCGGGATCGAGGCGGCCGACGATCTGCTGGCGGACCTGGCGCAGGCGCTGGGCTGACCGGGGCGGCCGGGGCGGCCGGGCCGAGTTCCGCGCTGCTCGCGCGCCGGGCGTACGCGCTCGGTGCGCGGGCAGCGCGGTTCGCCCTCACAGGCCTTCGACCGGCGGGGTGGTGATCTCGGGCGGGGACCAGGGCTGGCTGACGGCCGCCCAGACCAGAAGAGCGCCGACGACCGCGCCCGCGAGGACGAGCACCAGCACGTGCAGCATCCGGCGGCGCGCCACCGCGCGCCTTCCGCGGGCCGCGGCCCGTGCGCCCAGGCCCGGGGGAACCGGTGGGTGCGGTCCGTCGAGCATCCGCCGGACCATCTCCTCCTTGTGGTCCGGTATGCCGGAGAGATCGGGGAGTCCGTACGGTTCGGGAGGGCCGGGCGGACCGGGGAAGCCGGGCGGGCCGGGGAAGCCGGGCGGGCCGGGCCGGTTCACGGCCCGCTCTCCCCGGCCACGGGCGGGCGGGGGCGGGGGGAGGCCCGGCCTGTGCGGCCTGCTCCGCCTGCGCCGTCCACTCCGCCGGTGCCGCCTTCCCTGCCGGTGCCGTCGGCCCGGCCTGCGTCGCCTTCTCCGCCTGCTCCGTCGGCCCGGCCTGCTCCGTCGGCCCGGCCTGCTCCGTCGGCCCGGCCTGCTCCGTCGGCCCGGCCTGTGCCGCCGATCCGGCGCCGTGCGCCGTGCGCGGGGTTCGCCCCGGACCACTCCGGCCCGTCCGCCCCGGTCGTGGGCCCCGCGCGCGACGAGGAGCGCAGCCGGGAGACGGCGCGCAGGCAGGTCGCGCGCACCCGGTCGGCGGGCAGCCCCAGTTGCGCCGCGGCCTGCTCCTCGGGAACTCCTTCGCGCAGACGCAGGACGACGACCAGCCGCTCCTGCGCGGTGAGTCCGTCGAGGACCCCGCCGCGCGGCCTGCGCCGGCGCCAGGCGGTGTTCGCGTAGCGGGCGGCGAGCTCCTGGCGTGCGAGGTCGTACGGGTCGTCGCCGCGCAGCTTGTCCCATCCGGCGTAGGTGCGGGCCAGGGCGGCGGTCAACAGCCGCTCGGCAGCGGCCCGGTCACCGGTCAGGAGCGTCGCGGTGTGCAGCAGCCGGCCGGCCGCGCCCGCGACGAACGCGTGGAACTCCCGGGCCCGGCGGCGGTCCTGCTCCGCCCAACGCTCTCGCACAGCGCCTCCCGCCCTCCATGGGACGGCAGCCCGGGGGCGCGGTCAAGAGGCTGTCGGCAGAGCATGTCCACGGCGGGGACCGGGGCACCGGCCGCGGCTCGCCGGGGCAGGAGTGCCGCGGTGAAGCCGGTACCGCGGTGCGGGCGGAGCGCCGGTGGACGTCAGCGGGCGTCCGGGGCCGGGGTGCGGGGTACGTCCTGCTGCCCGGTGGGCGCGACCGCGTGGTGGCGGGCGGAGAGCGCGGTGTTGAAGCGGGTGAGCAGTTCGCAGAAGAGCGTGCGTTCCTCTTCCGTCCAGTCCTCGGTGAGCAGCTCCATCAGCTGCCGGCGGGAGGAGCGCACCTCGTCGAGCCGGGCCTGGCCGCGCGGGGAGAGTTCGAGGACGACGGCGCGGCCGTCCTCGGGGTGCGAGGCCCGTTTGACCAGGCCGGTGTCCACGAGCGGGGCGACCTGGCGGGTGACGGTCGAGGAGTCGATGCCCATGCCGGCGGCGAGGGCCTTGACCCCCATGGGGCCTTCCCGGTCGAGCCGGTTGAGCAGCAGGTAGGCGGCGCGGTCCATCGAGTTCCGCACCTGTCCGACGCCGCCGAGCCGGGTCTGCTCCGCGCGCCGGGCGAAGACCGCGACCTGGTGCTGGAGGTCGTCGAGAAGGCCGCGGTCGGGGGGAGTCGTCACATCCGGAGTGGGGGGCATGGCCTGGGCTCACTTCGTGAAGGGGCGATGGGATGGCCACAGGTTACGCGGCCGGGACGGAGGCCGTACGGGTGCCGGGCGAACCGGGCGCCGGTCCCGTGCGCTGATCAGCGGGGCGCGCGTGACCGGGGGGTCCTGCGAGACTGGCGGCATGGCTGCAACCAATGGCTGTGACGCGGACCACAAGTCCGCCGCCCCGTCCGTGCTCACCGTGGAGGATGTGCGCGCCGCGCACAAGATGCTGTCCGGGGTCGCCCGGGTGACGGCGATGGAGGGCAGCCGGCATCTGTCCCGGCTGGTGGGCGCTCCGGTCCATCTGAAGTGCGAGAACCTCCAGCGCACCGGTTCCTTCAAGCTGCGCGGCGCCTATGTGCGGATCGCGGGCCTGACGGAGGAGGAACGCGCGGCCGGGGTCGTGGCGGCGAGTGCGGGGAACCACGCCCAGGGGGTTGCGCTGGCGGCCTCTCTGCTCGGTGTGCGGTCGACGGTCTTCATGCCCGTCGGCGCCCCGCTGCCGAAGGTGGCCGCGACCCGCGAGTACGGGGCCGAGGTGCGGACGCACGGGCAGGTCGTGGACGAGACGCTGCGGGCCGCCCAGGAGTACGCGCGGGAGACGGGCGCGGTGTTCATCCACCCCTTCGACCACCGGGACATCGTCGCCGGGCAGGGCACGGTGGGACTGGAGATCCTGGAGCAGTGCCCGGAGGTCGGCACCATCGTGGTGGGGATGGGCGGCGGTGGGCTGGCGGCGGGGATCGCGCTGGCGGTCAAGGCGCTGCGGCCGCGGGTGAAGGTGGTCGGGGTGCAGGCGGCCGGTGCGGCCGCCTATCCGCCCTCGCTGGCGGCCGGGCATCCGGTGGCGCTGGCGTCGCCGTCCACGATGGCGGACGGCATCAAGGTGGGGCGGCCGGGGGACGTGCCCTTCAAAATCATTGGCGAACTGGTGGACGAAGTCCGTACGGTCACCGAGGACGCGCTGTCCCGGGCGCTGCTGCTGTGCCTGGAGCGGGCCAAGCTCGTCGTGGAACCGGCGGGTGCGAGTCCGGTCGCGGCGTTGCTGTCGGAGCCGGACTCCTTCGAGGGCCCGGTCGTGGCGGTGCTCTCCGGGGGGAACGTGGATCCGCTGCTGCTGCAGCACGTCCTGCGGCACGGCATGGCGGCGGCGGGCCGGTATCTGTCACTGCGGCTGCGGCTCACGGACCGTCCGGGGTCGCTCGCGACGCTTCTGGGGGTGTTGTCAGAGGCGGACGCTAACGTCCTCGACGTGAGCCACGCCCGGACGGATCCGCGGCTCGGGCTCTCGGAGGCGGAGGTGGAGCTGCGGCTGGAGACCCAGGGGCCGGAACATTGCGCCGAGGTGCGGGAGGCGATCCGGGAGGCGGGTTACACGGTCCTGCCGTGAGAGGGACGGGCGGTGCGGTGCCCATGACGCGGGCGGCGGGACGGTCGCGAACGGGAGGGACGGAGAGGCCGATGGACCCACGGGGGTGCGGCTAACGCGATATATCGTGAGTGCGCTAGAGTGATGGCCCCCGCGCCACCTCGCCGCTCCCCTCCCCGGCGCCGGGCCGCGGAGGCTGACCGCTGCCCGGCGCGGAAACGCGACACAACGAACGATTCATCGCAAAAAGTCAATAACACCAGGAGAGTCCCATGCCAGGCGCCATTTACGCCGAAGGTCTGGTGAAGACCTTCGGCGCTGTGCGGGCACTGGACGGCGTTGATCTCGATGTCCCCGAAGGTACGGTGCTCGGGCTGCTCGGCCCGAACGGCGCCGGGAAAACCACCGCCGTACGGGTCCTCACGACCCTGCTGCGGCCCGACAGCGGATCCGCGGTCGTGGCGGGCATCGACGTGCTCAAGCACCCCAACGAAGTCCGCCGTTCCATCGGCCTGTCCGGCCAGTTCGCCGCCGTCGACGAATACCTCACCGGCCGCGAGAACCTCCGGATGGTCGGCCAGCTCTACCAGATGACGGGGCGCGACGCGAAGGCGCGCGCCGCGGAGCTGCTCGAACGCTTCCATCTCACCGAGGCGGCCGACCGGCCCGCGAAGACGTACTCCGGCGGTATGCGGCGCCGTCTCGACCTCGCCGCAGCCCTCGTCGTCAGCCCGCCCGTGATGTTCATGGACGAGCCCACCACCGGCCTCGACCCCCGCAACCGGCAGCAGCTCTGGTCGATCATCCAGGAGCTCGTCGCCGGCGGCACCACCCTGCTGCTCACCACGCAGTATCTGGAGGAGGCCGATCAGCTCGCCCACGACATCTGCGTGATCGACCACGGCAAGGTCATAGCGCGCGGCACCTCCGACCAGCTCAAGGCCCGCACGGGCGGGGAACGCGTCGAGGTCGTCGTGCACGACCGGGAACACGTGCCCACCGCCGGCGAGGTGCTCAGCGGCTTCGCCAAGGGCGAGCCCAGCGTCGACAACCACACCCGCAGGATCACCGTCCCGGTCACCGGCGGTGCCAAGCTCCTGGCCGAGGTCATCCGCGAGCTCGACGCCCGCGGCGTCGAGATCGACGACATCGGTCTGCGCCGCCCCACCCTCGACGACGTCTTCATCTCCCTCACCGGCCACGCGGCGGAGAGCCACGGCGAGGAGAACGCCCAGCCCGAGGAGGCCGCCACGTGAGCGCCGTGACCGAGACGAGGACCGCGACGGCCGCCCCGCGCCCGCGCGGCGGGATCGTCCAGTCCGCGAAGGACTCCCTGGTCGTCGCCAAGCGCAACCTGATCCGGATGATGCGCATCCCGGAGATGATCGTCTTCGGGCTGATCCAGCCCATCATGTTCGTGGTGCTGTTCAGCTACGTGTTCGGTGGCTCCATCAGCGTCGGCGGCAGCCTCAGCCCGGAGCTGTACCGGGAGTTCCTGATGGCGGGCATCTTCGCCCAGACCGTCACCTTCGCCACGGCGGGGGCCGGCGCCGGCATCGCGGACGACATGCACAAGGGCCTCATCGACCGCTTCCGGTCGCTGCCCATGGCGCGCGGCGCGGTGCTCACCGGCCGTACCCTCGCCGACCTGGTGCAGACGACGCTGACCGTCGTCGTGCTGGCCGTGGTCGCCCTGCTCGTCGGCTGGCGGATCCACGAGGGCGTGCTCAAGATGCTGGCGGGCTTCGCCCTGCTGCTGTTCCTGGGATACGCCTTCTCCTGGATCGGCGCGCTGATCGGGCTCTCCGTCCGGACCCCGGAGGCGGCCACCTCCGGCGGCCTGATCTGGCTCTTCCCGCTCACGTTCATCTCGAACGCCTTCGTGCCCTCCGACAACATGCCGACCTTCCTGAGGCACATCGCCGAGTGGAATCCCTTCAGCGCGACCGTGCAGGCGTGCCGGGAACTGTTCGGCAACCTTCCGGCCGGCTATCCGGTGGCGGACGCCTGGCCCATGCAGCACCCGGTGCTGGCGTCCGTCCTCTGGTCGGTGCTGATCATCGCGGTCTTCCGCACGCTCGCCGTGCGGAAGTACCGCTCCGCGGCCGTCTGACGCGGCCCGAGCAAGGCGGAACCCCCGGTACGTGTCGTCCGTGGCGGGGGTTCCGCCCTGTGCGGGTGTGGCCGCGCGGGTGCCGCCGTTCCGGGGTGTGCGCCCGGTTTCCGGCCGCTCGCGTCACTCCGGCTCCACGTGCCGGGACGGGGTGCGGCGGGGCGGCGGCTCAGCCCTTGTACGGCTTGGCCTCCAGGATCTTCACCGAGGCCATCTTGCCGTTCGGCAGCTCGTACTGCGCCTCGTCCCCGACCCGCTTGCCGTTCACTCCCTGGCCCAGCGGCGACTGCGGGGAGAACGTCTCCACGTCCGAGCTGGCGTACTCGCGGGAGGCGAGCAGGAACGTGGTGGTGTCGTCCGGGTCGCCGTCGAAGGCGATCGTCACCACCATGCCGGGCTCGACCACCCCGTCGTCCGGCGGCGTCTCACCGACCTTGGCGTGCTGCAGCAGCTGGGTGAGCTGGCGAATGCGAAGCTCCTGCTTTCCCTGCTCCTCCTTGGCCGCGTGGTAACCGCCGTTCTCCCGCAGGTCACCCTCTTCCCGAGCCGCCTCGATCTTCTTGGCGATCTCAGTGCGTGCGGGACCCGACAGGTACTCCAGCTCGGCCTTGAGCTGGTTGTACGCCTCCTGGGTGAGCCAGGTGACGTTGTCGCTGGTCTGGGTCACAGGTGCTCCTCGTCCGTGCTGGGAATACAAAGCAACGCCCTACCCGAAGGGTCTGCGCCTCCACGGGTGGGCGAAACCACGAGCCTAACAATTCCGGCGGAAAAGGGAAGGGAGAAAAACCCGTACGTCCGGGTGTGCGCAGGCCGGCCGCAGGTCAGCCGCGGGGTGCGGCCCGGCACCCGAGGAGCTCCACGGTCGTGGCGCGCTCGGTGGTGCGGACGGTCACGACCCTGTCGATCCGGTCCGCGCGCTCATCGAAGCGGACGTCCTTCCAGCCCACCTCGGCGCCCGACTCGGAGAGCGAGCGGAGCGTGCACAGACCCGGCGTGGCGGCGTCCTTGCGGACCTCGAGATGGGCCTCGACGGACTCGTCCGAGACCACCTGGAACTTGATCAGCTCGCCGCTCACCTCCTGACCGGTCACGGAGGAGTAACCGAACCAGCCGAGCAGGGCGAGCATCCCCGCGCCCAGCACCGCACCGGTGACCTTGAGCACCCGGTCGGTACGCTCGTCGGCCGAGCGGCCGTACCGGCCCTCGGGGAGGGGGGTGCGCGTGGCGGTCATCGTGGTTCCTCCGGGCCCGGGAACGTGGAATGAATGGGCTCCCGCTTCGGTCACTATAGAAGGCGCCGTCTCCGAGCGGCGGAGGGGGCCGAGACCACTGACCGAGGATGAGTCTTGACCGAGCAACTGCGTTTGATGGCGGTGCACGCCCACCCCGACGACGAGTCGAGCAAGGGCGCGGCGACCATGGCGAAGTACGTGTCCGAGGGGGTGGACGTGCTGGTCGCGACCTGCACGGGCGGGGAGCGCGGCTCCATCCTCAACCCCAAGCTCCAGGGTGACCCCTACATCGAGGAGCACATCCACGAGGTGCGGGCCAAGGAGATGGACGAGGCCCGGCAGATCCTGGGTGTCCAGCAGGCCTGGCTGGGCTATGTGGACTCGGGGCTGCCCGAGGGCGATCCGCTGCCCCCGCTGCCCGAGGGCTGCTTCGCCCTGCAGGACGTGGACGAGGCGGCGGGGACGCTGGTGAAGCTCATCCGCGAGTTCCGCCCGCACGTCATCACCACGTACGACGAGAACGGCGGCTATCCGCACCCCGACCACATCATGACCCACAAGATCTCGATGGTGGCCTTCGACGCCGCGGGGGACGCCGAGCGCTACCCGGAGGCCGGGGAGCCCTGGAAGCCGCTGAAGCTCTACTACAACCAGGGCTTCAACAAGCCCCGCACCCTGGCGCTGCACGAGGCGCTGCTGACCCGCGGCATGGAGTCCCCGTACGGGGAGTGGCTCAAGCGCTGGGAGGAGTTCGCCCGCAAGGAGCGGACCCTCACCACCTACGTGCCCTGCGGGGAGTTCTTCCCCGTCCGGGACAAGGCGCTGATCGCCCACGCCACGCAGATCGACCCCGACGGCGGGTGGTTCCGGGTGCCGATGGAGATCCAGCAGGAGGTCTGGCCCACGGAGGAGTACGAGCTGGTGAAGTCGCACGTGGAGACGTCCCTCCCCGAGGACGACCTCTTCGCGGGCATCCGGGAGAATTGACCCCATGACGATCGACAGCACCCTCCCCCTGGCCGCCGCCTGGAGCAACCAGGCCATGACGCAGCTCGTCCCGCTGGCGAAGGAGCTGGACAAGAACAAGGTGACGCCCGGCGTCCTCGGCTTCATCGTCTTCGCTCTTCTCGGCGGGGCCATCTGGCTGCTGATGAAGAACATGAACAAGCAGTTCACGAAGATCGATTTTCAGGAGCGGGACAGCGCCGGCGAGGGGGAGGCCGTCCCGGCCGCCCGGACGGCAGCCGACTCCGGCGCGGCTTCCGGGGCGGTTACCGGAACGGACGGGACCACCGGAACCGGCGGAGCCGACCGCCCCGCCGCCGGCACCGGAGGCTGACCCCGGGCCCGTAGCGGTCCGCCCCGGGTCTCCGTCCCCTTCCGTGCAGACGGCGGAGGGGACGGAGACCCGGGGCGGCCCGCGCGCTGAACCGCGCCCTGGACCGGCATCAACGACGTCGAGATCGCTGTCGCCGAGTACATCGACTGGGGCAACCAGCGACGCCCACGGCGAGCTCGGTCACGTCCCACCGAGTTCGAGTCCCGCCGTACCCCAACGAGCGCCTCAGAAACTCACCCCTACTCAGGTTGAATTGGCGATGTCCGGTTCGTCGATCAGCCCGTCGAGATCCGGGCCTGTCAAACGAGCGGTGTAACCGGGGTGGTTGGGGTTACTGGCGGGCTGCGGAGAGTCGGCCGTCGAAGGTGATGTCGAATGCGTTCAGGGCGGTTTTCCAGCGCATGGTCCAGCGGGCTTGA
>NZ_JAGPXX010000027.1 GCF_018070345.1 Streptomyces sp. F63 | reverse complement strand
GCGACCTGGACCACATCCAGCCCTTCAACCACCACAACCCGGCGGCGGGCGGAGCCACCGAGCCCGGCAACCTCATCCCCCTGTGCCGACGCCACCACCTACTGAAACACCGCACCCGATGGCAAGCCCACCGCGACCCCGACACCGGCGAGGTCCACTGGACCGCACCCACCGGCCACACCTACACCACCCCACCCCACACCCCCACCGGATAACCGGCAGCCGGTCACCGCGCGGAGGGCCCCCCACCCATGCCCGGGCGCTCGTCTGCCACCCCGGCAGGGACGGGTGTCCCGCCGGGCGACGCAGGGGGGCAAGGCACCGCCGCGCGGCCTTCGGTCCGTGTCACTGGAACGCTGGTGGGGCGCTGCCTCAATGGAGGCCGGGTCATGGCCCACCCGGGAGGCAGTGCGAGATGCAGTCCAGGTGCGCACCTCCGTGCCGGCACGGACACCGGCGGCGGACAGGCCACGGTGTCATGGTGCGCGATCCGCTGCCGGTGCTCCGAGCGGCCTCCGTCGAGAGCGGAGAAGCGAAGCCCCGCCGTCCACCACAAGCGTCACCACCGACAGCCCGCCACGACGGCGGGACAGCCGACGAGCACTGGCGCGCGTGTGCTTCCGCGCACCCCCACCGACACCAGCCATGCCATCTTTTCCCACCGTCCCCGGGCACGTCAGGCCCCGGACAGACGACCGACCCCGGGCCAACCCCCGACACGGATGCCGTCACCCCGGGCAGGAGGACGTCCGCAGTCCGCGACGTATCCGCCACCACCACCGCGCCGCCCCCCCGGCGCCGTAACCTCAGCCCGTCACCGGACCAACGGATTTCGAGAACGAGTCTGCGCGCGACAGCACGCACACTCCGCAGTAGCTCTCATCCCCGGCATCTCCCGGTCCAGGGCCGCTACGGCTGTGAGCGGCGCGCGAGTCGGGCCCGCGGCCGCACAGGGCATACGCCGTCGTGGACGGTGCCCCCAGCGGTCCGCTCCGGAGGTCAGCCGCCGGCGCGGAGGATCTCGGCGACGATCGGCCCCGCCGTCTTGCCGCCGTGGCCCGCCGCCGGGACGACCGCCGCCGCCGCGACGTCGTTCCGGTACGCCGTGAACCAGCCGTTGGGCTTCTTCTGGCCGTCGACCTCCGCCGAACCGGTCTTCCCCCCGATGTCACCGCCGAGCCCCGCCATGGCCTCCGCCGCCGTGCCGGAGGTCGCGGTGAGCCGCATCAGGCCGCGCAGCGCGTCCGCCGTGCCGGCCGACATGGTGCGCGGTGCCTTGGCGATCGTCCGGTTGTCGACCGACACCGGGACGAGCACCGGCTGCCGGAAGACCCCCGACTTCACCGTCGCCGAGACGGACGCCATGGTCAGCGGGTTCATCCGGACGCCGCCCTGGCCGATGAGAGAGGCGGCCATCGGTGCGTCCTTCATGGTGGGCACGGCGCCGTCGAAGGTCACCACGCCGGTCTGCCAGTCGAGACCGATGCCGAAGAGATCCCGGGCCGTCTTGCCGAGGTCGTCACCGGACAGTTCCTGGGCCTGTGAGATGAAGGCCGTGTTGCAGGAGGCGGCGAAACTCTGCGCGAAGGTGCCGCCCTTGATCTCGAACTTGTCGAGGTTCTGGAACTTCCAGCCGCCGTACGAGGAGTACTTGGGGCACGGGTGTTCCTTCGACGGGGACGCCAGGCCCTTCTCCAGCAGCATCGCGGAGGTCACGACCTTCATCGTGGAGCCGGGCGCCAGCGAACCCCGCAGCGCGACGTTGAAGCCGTCCGCCGGGGAGTTGGCGATCGCCAGGATCTCACCGGTGCTGGGCTTGACCGCCACGGCCGCCGCCTTGGAGCGGTTGGCCACCGCCTTCTCGGCGGCGCTCTGGAGGCCGGCGTCGATGGTCGTCCGCAGCTCGCCCGGTACGCCCTCGGCCAGGACCTTCAGCGTCTTGTCGGGCTGCTCGTCGCCCTTCTCGCGCTGTACGGCCAGCTCGACGCCGGGCTTGCCGCCGGCCTTGTCGCCGTATCGTTCGCGCAAGCTGGCCAGCACCCCGGCGAGCTGGGGGTGGTCCTCCTTGGTCAGCTCCTCGCCGTCGCGGTCGAGGGCCTTGATCGGTGGAGCCTTGGACTCGCCGGTGACGAGGGTGTCGCCCTCCCCGAGCTCCGGGTGGACGACGGACGGCTCCCAGCGGACCAGCGCCTTGCCGGTGGTCTTGTCCCGTGTGACGGTCAGCGAGGAGTCGTAGGAGACGGTCGCCCGCTCCTTCCCGTGCACCACCTGCGCCGTGACCCCGAACGGGACCTCCGCGCCGGTGGCCGCGCCGGACCGCAGGGTGACCTTCTCGACGGCCGCGTCGTCGCGGTAGCCGGTCAGGGCCGCGGCGGCGGCCGTGCTGTCGTCCGTGAACTCCGCGGCCTTCTCCGGCTCACCGGCGGCCCAAGCGGTGAGGAATCCCTCGGAGGCCTCGCGTATCTCCTCCGCGCTGGGCGGGCCGGTCTTCACCTCCGGCCCGGCGGCTGTGGTCGTCGTGCCGCCGTCCCCGCCGGCGTCGCCGGACGTCAGGCCGTACACGCCGTATCCCGCGGCCCCCACCATCGCGGTGAACACACCGCCGATGACGGCGGCCTTCGCGCCACTGCGCATCGGAGAAACCCCCACAGACACTTCGCAGTTCGTACTTCGGGCAAGGCTCGGCATTCCGTGCCGGGACACAGTGCGGCGCACTCTACGGCATCCCTCCGACGTCACACCCAGGTGTCCAGCCACATGCGGTCCCGCCAGTCGGAGAGCGGAATCGGCTGTCCCGTGTGCAGGGGGAAGAAGTAGATGAAGTTCCACACGATGAGCAGGACGAGCACTCCGGCGCCCACGGTTCCCAGGACGCGCCGCTGTTCCGAGGAGCCCGGCGGCCCCAGGAGCGCGCCGATCATCATCGCCACCGCGAGGCAGAGGAACGGAACGAAGACGACCGCGTAGAAGAGGAAGATGGTCCGCTCCTGGTAGAGGAACCAGGGCAGCCAGCCGCCCGCGAGGCCGCAGAGGATCGCGCCGGCGCGCCAGTCGCGCCGGAAACCCCAGCGGTAGACCAGGTACAGCACGGCGAAGCACGCGGCCCACCACAGCACCGGCGTACCCAGGGCCAGCACTTCCCGGGCGCACTTGTCGGCCGTGTCGACGGGGCAGCCGTCCTCGCCGGGCTGCGGCGACTCGTAGAAGAACGAGACGGGACGGCCGAGGACGAGCCAGGACCAGGGGTTCGACTCGTAGGTGTGCGGAGTGGTCAGTCCGACGTGGAAGTTGTAGACCTCCGACTGGTAGTGCCACAGGCTGCGCAGCGGCTCCGGCACCCACGTCATGTCGGTCTGCGGCAGCGGGATCCGCACGCCCGCCAGGGAGACGGAGTCGGGTGAGAGACCCCGGCGGCCCTCGGCCCAGTCGCGGAAGTAGCCGCCGCGGGTGAGGAACCAGCCCGCCCAGGAGGCGATGTACGTCACCACCGCGACCGGCACGATCGACAGGAACGCCGGGCCCGCGTCGCGGCGCAGCATCGACCGGTACGGGCGGCGGGCGCCGGCCGTGCGGCGCGCGGCCGCGTCCCAGAGGACGGTCAGCAGGCCGAAGACCGCCAGGATGTAGAGGCCGTTCCACTTCGTGGCGCAGGCCAGGCCGAGGAAGAGCCCGGCGGCCAGCCGCCACGGCCGCGGCCCGAGCCCCAGCCGGTCACCGACGAGGGCGTCCGGCCGGATGGGATCGGCTTCCTCCGCGGCGCCGTCCCCTCCGCCGGCTTCCGCGCCGTTCGTGTCCTTCGTGCTCTTCGCGTTCTTGCCCTTCGTGCCCGCGAGGGCGTCCGCCAGCCGGGCGCGGGCCTTGTCGCGGTCGATGAGCAGAGCACCGAAAGCGGCCAGCACCCAGAACATCACCACCAGGTCGAGCAGCGCCGTCCGGCTCATGACGAAGTGCAGCCCGTCCACGGCCAGCAGCGCACCCGCGAGACAGCCGAGCGCGGTGGAACGGAACAGCCGGCGTCCGATGCGGCACACCATCAGCACGGACAGCGTGCCGAGAACGGCCGGCATGAACCGCCAGCCCACGGGGTGGAGCCCGAACAGAGCCTCACCGAGGGCGATCGTCCACTTGCCGATGGGCGGGTGCACGACATAGCTGTGTTCGGGGTTGAGGAGGATGCTCTGCGGGTCGCGCAGGATTGCCGCGTCGGCCTTCTTCGGCCAACTGCCCTCGTAGCCGAGCTGGAGGAGCGACCAGGCGTCCTTGGCGTAGTACGTCTCGTCGAATATCACCCCGTGCGGGCTGCCCAGTTGCCAGAAGCGCAGCAGTCCCGCGAGCAGCGCGACCAGCAGCGGACCCGCCCACGCCGACCACCGCACCAGCTTCTCGGCGGTGTACGGGTCCACACCGAGGAGGGTCCAGATCCGGGTCCCCGCGGAGCGGTACGGGGGAACCAGCCGTTCGCGCAGCGGGACCCGGGGCCGCTGTTCCACATGGCCGTAGCGGCGCAGCCGCAGCTGCCAGGGGGTCGGGCGGGCACCCGGAACCGACGCCCCGGAGGGCTGCTCGCCGAGCTCGTGCTCGTACCGGGAGCCGGTGGCGGTGTCACTGGTCACCGCGCCATCGTAGGGAACGCGGCCGCCGGCCGGGTGACGGCCGCCGTCGGCGGCCGGCCGGGAGCCGTGCCCGCGGGCGGCGGCCGGACCTTCCGGAGCTGCGAGGATGGCCGGGTGACTGGAACGCTCGTACTGGCAGGGACGCCCATCGGCGCCATCGCGGACGCGCCGCCGCGGCTGGCGGAGGAACTGGCCGCGGCCGACGTGGTGGCCGCGGAGGACACCCGGCGGCTGCGGCGGCTCACCCAGGCGCTGGGGGTGCAGACCCGCGGGCGGGTCGTGTCGTACTTCGAGGGCAACGAGGCGGCCCGGACGCCCGAGTTGGTGGAGGCGCTGGCCGGGGGCGCGCGGGTGCTGCTCGTGACCGATGCCGGGATGCCGTCGGTGTCGGACCCCGGCTACCGGCTCGTCGCCGCCGCGGTGGAACGGGGGATCGGGGTGACGGCGGTGCCGGGGCCGTCCGCCGTGCTCACGGCGCTGGCGCTGTCGGGGCTGCCGGTCGACCGCTTCTGCTTCGAGGGCTTCCTGCCGCGCAAGGCGGGGGAGCGGCTGGGCAGGCTGCGGGAGGTGGCGGACGAGCGGCGCACCCTCGTCTACTTCGAGGCACCGCACCGGCTGGACGACACCCTGGCCGCGATGGCCGAGGTCTTCGGCGGGGAGCGGCGTGCGGCCGTCTGCCGGGAGCTGACCAAGACCTACGAGGAGGTGCGGCGCGGGCCGCTGGCCGAGCTGGCGGCCTGGGCGGCCGACGGCGTCCGGGGCGAGATCACCGTGGTCGTGGAGGGCGCGCCGGAAAAGGGCCCGGCCGAGCTGGATCCCGCGGAACTGGTGCGCCGGGTGGCGGTGCGCGAGGACGCCGGTGAGCGGCGCAAGGAGGCCATCGCGGCGGTCGCCGCGGAGGCGGGTCTGCCCAAGCGCGAGGTGTTCGACGCGGTGGTGGCGGCCAAGAACGCCGCCAGGGACGCCGGCACGAACGCGGCGGAGGGCGCTGCGCGGGGCGGCTGAGCGGGCACCGGGCGTGCCCGGGCCCCGCCGGCGCGGCCCGTAGACTCGCCGGTATGGCGGCAGCGACATCACCTGGCGGACCGGCGGGCGGCGGAAGCCGGAGGAGCAGCGGCGACGGCGGGGCCGGAAGCGCGGGCGGAAGCTCCGGGAAGGCCGGCAAGAACGCGCCGCCGCCGCTGCCGGAGCCGCTGCGGGTGCCGGTCGCCGACGCGCACACGCATCTGGACATGCAGTCCGGCACGGTCGGCGACGCCCTCGCGAAGGCGGCGTCGGTGGGCGTCACCACCGTGGTGCAGGTCGGCTGCGACATCGCCGGCTCCCGCTGGGCGGCGGAGACGGCGGCCGCGCACGAGAACGTCTGGGCGACCGTGGCCCTCCACCCCAACGAGGCGCCGCGCATCGTCCTCGGTGACCCCGACGGCTGGTCCCGGCAGGGCGCCCGCGAGCCCGGGGGTGAGACGGCGCTCGACGCCGCCCTCGCGGAGATCGACGCACTCGCCGGGCTGCCGCAGGTGCGGGGTGTCGGAGAAACCGGTCTGGACTACTTCCGCACGGGGCCGGAGGGGATGGCGGCGCAGGAGCGGTCGTTCCGCCGGCACATCGGCATCGCCAAGCGGCACGGCAAGGCGCTCGTCATCCACGACCGTGAGGCGCACCGGGACGTGCTGCGGGTGCTCGACGAGGAGGGCGCGCCCGGCACGGTCGTCTTCCACTGCTTCTCCGGTGACGCGGAGATGGCCAAGGTGTGCGCGGACAAGGGCTACCTGATGTCCTTCGCGGGCAACGTCACGTTCAAGAACGCGCAGCCGCTGCGCGACGCGCTCGCCGTCGCGCCCGTCGAGCTGCTGCTCGTGGAGACGGACGCCCCGTTCCTCACCCCGGCCCCGTACCGCGGACGGCCCAACGCCCCCTACCTCGTTCCGCTGACGCTGCGGGCCATGGCTGAGGTCAAGGGGGTCACGGAGGACGTGCTCGCGGAGGCGGTCGCGGCCAACACGGCGCGCGCCTTCGGCTACTGAGGCGGGCGCGGGCCGGGGAGGTTTCCCCTCCGCCGGGAGCCCGGCCGGGTCCGGAGACCCACGCGGGCACCGTTTTCGCACGGTGGGTAGTCATACGACTTTGGAGAGTGACAGCCGCTCCGCTACAGTCCGCCTCCGACCGCCGGACAGTGGAGCGTTGTGAGCACACATCAGAGGGGCCACCGGGGGGAGCACCGTTCCGGCCGCGGACCGGCCGACGGCAGTGGGACGGGGAACGGCTCCGCACCCGGGGCCGGGGCCGGGGCCGGCGGCGCCGGAGCACCTGTGGGGACACCCCGGGCGGCGGCCGCACCGGCTCGGGCGGACGCACCGGCGGCGGCACCGGGAGTACGGCCGGGAGCGGCGTCGGCGGGGGGCCCGGCCGGGCCCCGGCCCGTAACCCCGCCTCCGCCCGCAGCCCCGCCTCCGCCCGTGTGCCCGCCTCCGCCCGTGTGCGCGCCTCCGCACCCGACCGGGCAGCCGCCGTCGGTCCGGCCGCCGGAGCGGTCCGTGCCCCGGAGCGCGCATCAGCGCCCGCCGTCCCCTCCGTCCGCGCCGTCCTCTCCGTCCGCGCCGTCCTCTCCCTCCGCGCCGTCCTCTCCCTCCGCGCCGTCCGCGTGCTCCCTCCCGCCGCCTTCACCTCCGCCGCCGTACCCCCCCCGGACACCGGCGCCGTACGGCGTTCACCACGTCCCGCACGGGATCAGCGCCCACCCCCCGGCCCGCGACGGTTACGGTGGCCCGCCGCCCGTGCCCCGCCGGGAGGGCGACACGCTTCCCGAGTCGCACGGCCCGTACACCCACCCCCCGTACGACCCGTCCAGCGCCCGTACCGAACCGCGCGATCTGCGGGCGGCGCCGGGAACCCGCCGGGCCCCCGCCAACCCGTACGGCGGCGGCGCGAGTTGGTCGGCCCTCCCACCGGTCCCGGCACCGGACCCCCCGCCGGTCGCACACGCGGCTCCGGTTCCCGTGCCGGGGCCGCAGCCGTCACCGGTCCACCACGCACCGCTCCCCCCGGCGGGCTCGCCGCCCGCCGCGCCGTTCCCCGCGCCCGCGCCCGTGCCCGTCCCGCCGTCCCTCCCCGCGCGGGCCCGGCCGGCCGGCGCCGCAGAGCCGGGGCCGCCGGCCCGGGCAGGTACCGGCCGGGGCGGGGCACGCCGGGCGGCGCGGCGAGCGCGCCGGCCTGCGCACCCGGAGCGGCTGCGCAGGCTGCTCCCGCAGGCCCTCGTCGTGGTCGCGCTGGCGGGCGGTACCTGGGCGTTCCTGGCCCACGACAAGGCCGTCCGGCTGAGCGTCGACGGCCGGCAGCGCACCCTGCACACCTTCGCCGGTGACACCGGTGAACTGCTCGACGACGAGGGCGTGCGCCTCGGCCCGCACGATGCCGTGAACCCCGTGCCCGGGCGCCCTCTCGCGCACGGCGACCGGATCGCCGTCCGCCGGGGCAAGCCGCTGGACCTCACCGTCGACTCCGAGCGCCGCGCCCACTGGACCACCGCCGACACCGTCAAGGGCGCGCTGCGCGAACTCCGGGTGCCCGCGGAGGGCGCGTATCTCTCCGTGCCGCACTGGGCCGGCATCCCGCGCTCCGGGCTCGTCCTGGAAGTGCGGACCGAGCGGACCGTCACGGTGGCCGCCGACGGCCACGAGCGCACCCTGCGCACCACCGCGGGCACCGTCCGGGACGCCGTGGAGCAGGCCGGGGCCGTGCTGCGCGGCCGGGACACCACCTCCCCGCCGCCGGACAGTTTCCCCCGCGACCGCGGGCTCATCAGGGTCCTGCGGGACGGCCGCGCGGCACCGCGCGGCCGCGCGGCACCGCTGCCGCACCCCACGGTGCGGCGGGCCGGCCCGGGTGTCCTCATGTGGTTTCCGCGAGGGACCCGGTCCGCCGTTCAGGGCCCGGGGACCGCCGGGTCCTTCCGCACCGGGGCCGAAGGCGGCCGGGTGCGCCTCCGCACACGCTCGTGAGCCCACCCGGCACCGTACGGGGAGGAAGCGGTCCGCCGGGACGCAGGCCGGCCGTCCCGCCCGGACGGGCGCGCGGCGGCCCGTCCCCACGGCGGCCGTAAGCTTCACGGGTGAGCACGAGCACCGACACCGACGGGCCCGGCCCCCTCCTGGGCCCCGCCGACGTCCGCGAACTGGCCGCCGCCCTGGGCGTGCGCCCCACCAAGCAGCGCGGCCAGAACTTCGTCATCGACGCCAACACGGTGCGCCGTATCGTGCGGACCGCCGGGGTGCGGCCCGAGGACACGGTCGTGGAGATCGGCCCGGGGCTGGGGTCGCTCACCCTGGCGCTGCTGGAGGCCGCCGACCGCGTGGTGGCGGTCGAGATCGACGACGTGCTGGCGGCCGCGCTCCCGGCCACGGTCGGCACGCGTCTGCCGGAGCGCGCCGGCCGGTTCACGCTGGTGCACTCGGACGCGATGCGCGTCACCGAACTTCCCGGTCCGCCGCCGACCGCCCTGGTGGCCAACCTTCCGTACAACGTCGCGGTGCCCGTCCTGCTGCACATGCTGGAGCGCTTCCCCAGCATCGAACGCACCCTCGTCATGGTGCAGGCGGAGGTCGCCGACCGGCTCGCCGCGCCACCGGGCTCCAAGGTCTACGGCGTGCCGTCGGTGAAGGCGGCCTGGTACGCGACGGTGAAGCGCGCCGGCTCCATCGGGCGCAACGTCTTCTGGCCGGCGCCCAACGTCGACTCCGGGCTGGTCTCGCTGGTCCGCCGTGCCGAGCCGCCGCGGACGGCGGCCGCCCGGGAGGACGTGTTCGCGGTCGTGGACGCCGCCTTCGCCCAGCGCCGCAAGACGCTCCGCGCGGCGCTCGCGGGCTGGGCCGGCTCCGCGGCCGCGGCGGAGCAGGCGCTGGTGGCGGCCGGGGTGCCACCGCAGGCACGCGGCGAGTCGCTGACGGTGGAGGAGTTCGCGGCGATCGCGGAGCACAAGCCCGGCCACGCGCCCGGGGGCTTGCCCGGCCACGCGCCGGGGGACGGCGGCGACACCGTCGCGGGTGCCGGTGCGGGAGCCGCGGGCCGTACGGGCGGCGGGCGGGCCGGCGGGCACGAGACCAGGCGCCGTCCGCAGCGGTGAGCGGCGGCGGCAGCGGACCGGAAGAACGACACGGAGCACACCCAGTGACCCACATCGGCGCGCACGACCAGCACGACCAGCACGGCCCGAGCGGCCCGAGCGGCCCCGGCGGCGCGCAAGGCGCGGACGGCCCGGACAGCGACCGCCCGGACAGCGACGCGACCGGTGACCGGACCGGCGCCCCGGAGGGCGCTCCGGGCGCCCGGCCGGGCAGCGCCGCGGGCGGAGGCCGTCCGGGTGCGGTCGCCGCGGAACCGGAGGCGGCTGCGTCCGTCACCGTCCGCGTACCGGCGAAGGTCAACGTGCAGCTGGCCGTCGGCGGGCTCCGCCCGGACGGCTTCCACGATCTCGCCAACGTCTTCCTCGCCGTCGGCCTCCACGACGAGATCACGGCCGCCCCTGCCGAAGCGCTGAGCGTCACCGTCACCGGCCCGGACGCCGGACAGGTGCCGCTGGACCGCACCAACCTCGCGGCCCGCGCGGCGGAACTCCTCGCCGCCCGCCACGGGATCGAGCCGCGGGTGCGGCTCCACATCGCCAAGGACATCCCCGTCGCGGGCGGTATGGCGGGCGGGAGCGCCGACGCCGCCGGGGCCCTGCTCGCCTGCGACGCGCTGTGGGGCATCGGGGCGAGCCGTGAGGAACTGCTCGGCATCTGCGCCGAGCTGGGCAGCGACGTGCCGTTCAGCCTGGTCGGCGGGGCGGCACTGGGCCGGGGCCGGGGCGAACTGCTCACCCCGCTCGGCGTGGGCGGCACCTTCCACTGGGTCTTCGCCGTCGCGGACGGCGGCCTCTCCACCCCCGCGGTGTACCGCGAGTGCGACCGGCTGCGCGAGGTCTCGGGGGCGGGCGCCCGTGTGACGGACGTCCCCGGTCCGGAGCCGTCCCGGCCGCTCCTCGACGCCCTGGCCGCCGGGGATGCCGCGGCCCTGGCGGCGGCTCTCATGGCCGGCGGCACCAGCAACGACCTCCAGGCGGCGGCGCTCTCGCTGCGGCCCTCCCTCGCGGACACGCTCGCGGCGGGGGCGCGGGCCGGGGCGCTGGCCGGCATCGTCTCGGGCTCCGGGCCGACCACCGCGTTCCTCGCCGGGTCGGCGGGCGAAGCGGAGACCCTGGCCGCGGCCCTGCGCGACTCCGGCACCTGCCGCACCGCCCGGGTCGCCGCGTCCCCGGCCGCGGGGGCGGCATTGCTGCCACCCGCGCCCGCGCCCGGTGCCGCACCCATCCCGCACACGGAGCCGGGTACGGCAGCCGTGCCCCCGGCCGCCCGGGCCGCGGGAACCCGCCGGAACCCGTGAGAACCCGCGGGGGAAGGGCCCGGCCGCGCACCACGGCCCGCCCGCGTGAGCAGGCACTTCCGGTGAGCGAGCCTCCGTGCGCACGGACTGTGGACCGCCCCGGGCGCGGAGCGACGGCGGTTGTCCACAGCCCGTCCGGGGGGCGCGCCCGCGGCGACTACCCTGGACAGGACCACACGGACGCCGCCCCGAGCGGCGTGGAAGCAGGAGCGGAATGGCCACGAACCTCGTCAATCTGGAAGCCGTCGGAAAGGTGTACGGCACGCGTGCCCTGCTCGACGGCGTCTCCCTCGGCGTCAGCGAGGGCGACCGGATCGGCGTCGTCGGCCGCAACGGTGACGGCAAGACCACCCTCATCCGGATCCTCGCCAAGCTGGAGACCCCCGACGACGGCCGGGTCACCCACGCGGGCGGTCTGCGCCTCGGTGTGCTGACGCAGCACGACTCGCTGGATCCGGCGGCCACGGTCCGCCAGGAGGTCATCGGTGATCTCGCCGATCACGAGTGGGCGGGCAACGCGCGGATCCGCGACATCATCACCGGTCTCTTCGGCGGTCTGGACATGCCGGGCTTCCCGCAGGGCCCCGACACGGTCATCGGTCCCCTCTCCGGCGGCGAGCGCCGCCGGATCGCCCTCGCCAAGCTCCTCATCGCGGAGCAGGATCTGATCGTCCTCGACGAGCCGACGAACCACCTCGACGTCGAGGGGATCTCCTGGCTCGCCGGCCATCTCCGGGCCCGCCGTTCCGCCCTGGTGGTGGTCACCCACGACCGCTGGTTCCTCGACCAGGTCGCCACCCGCATGTGGGACGTCCAGCGCGGCGCCGTCCACGAGTACGAGGGCGGCTACTCCGACTACGTCTTCGCCCGGGCGGAGCGGGAGCGCATCGCCGCCACCGAGGAGACCAAGCGGCAGAACCTGATGCGCAAGGAGCTGGCGTGGCTGCGCCGCGGTGCCCCGGCCCGCACCAGCAAGCCGCGGTTCCGTATCGAGGCGGCCAACGAGCTGATCGCCGACGTGCCGCCGCCGCGGGACACCGCGGAGCTGATGAGGTTCGCCAACTCCCGCCTCGGCAAGACGGTGTTCGAGCTGGAGGACGTCACCGTACGGGCCGGTGACAAGGAACTGCTGAAGCACCTCACCTGGCAGCTCGGCCCGGGCGACCGCGTCGGCCTGGTGGGGGTGAACGGAGCCGGCAAGACCTCGCTGCTGCGCGCGCTGGCGGAGGCCGCGTACAGCGACGGCGAACGGCAGCCCGCGGCCGGGAAGATCAAGGTCGGCAGGACGGTCAAGCTCGCCCATCTCTCCCAGGAGGTCGCCGAACTCGACCGCGACTGGCGGGTGCTGGAGGCCGTCGAGCGGATCCGGCAGCGGGTCGATCTCGGCAAGGGCCGCGAGATGACCGCCTCGCAGCTCTGCGAGAAGTTCGGCTTCACCAAGGAGAAGCAGTGGACGCCCGTCGGCGACCTCTCCGGTGGTGAGCGCCGCCGGCTGCAGATCCTGCGGCTGCTGATGGACGAGCCCAATGTCCTCTTCCTCGACGAGCCAACCAATGACCTCGACATCGAGACGCTGACCCAGCTCGAAGACCTGCTCGACGGCTGGCCCGGCTCCATGGTGGTCATCAGCCACGACCGTTACTTCCTGGAGCGCACCACGGACCGCGTCATGGCCCTGCTCGGTGACGCCACGCTGCGGATGCTGCCGCGCGGCATCGACGAGTACCTGGAACGCCGGCAGCGGGTTCTCGAACAGGACCGGGCGTCCGGCCCGGCCACCGCGGCGCCCGCCGCGGCCCGGCAGAAGACGCAGGGCGGAGCCGGTACCAAGGACGCCCGCGCCGCGAAGAAGGACCTCCAGCGCATCGAACGCCGGCTGGACCGCATCAGCGAGCAGGAGTCCGGGCTGCACGCCCGGATCGCGGAGCATGCCACGGACTTCGGGAAGGTCGCCGAACTCGACGCGGAGCTCCGCGAACTCGTCGCGGAGCGCGAGGAGTTGGAGAACCGCTGGCTGGAACTGGCCGACGGGGTCTGAACCGGCACCGCCGCCGGGGGCGGTGGCGGCCCGGCAACAAGCGCGTCACGGGCCGGTCTCAGCTGTTCGATAGCCCGGAAAGCAGCCGCTGCGCCGTTCGGGCCTGGTGATACAAAGAGCCTTGCTCGTCCTGCCGTTGGCAGGCGGGCCTCGTGTCCGATTCGCTCCGTTCCGGAGAGCTGCACGCCCACCGGTGACGCGGGGGAGACCGATATCGGGCCATGTGCCCGCGTGAAGAGGAAAACTGATGCCGCAGCCGCCTCAACCGCCCCATCAGCCCCCCTCCGGCTCGCCCGGGGGCGACTCCCACTCCGGTTCCGATGGGCAGGGCCAGGGCGGCGGTTTCGGCCCGCCACCGGCGCCTCCGTCCGGCCCCGGCCCCGCCGCGCCGGACGCCCCCAAGCCCGATCTCTCCAAGCGGAATGAGCCCGAGGCGGAACCGGCCCCGCCGGAGCCCGGCATGGGCGCGCCGCAACCGGCGCAGCCCGCCGGGCAGCCCCCGCAGCCTCCGGGGCAGCCCCCGCAGGCGCCGCCCGGGCAGCCCCCGCAGGCGCCTGCGGCCCCGTCCGGGCCGCCGCCCGCCGGGGGCTTCGGCGCACCGGTTCCGCCGCCCCCGGGCGGGCAGCCCGGTTACGGCTACCCTCAGCAGCCGCCGGGGGCGCAGCCCGGTTACGGGTATCCGCAGCAGCCTCCGGCCCAGCCCGGCTACGGCTATCCGGGTCAGCAGCCGTACGGTTACCCGGGCCAGCAGCCGTACGGCCAGCAGCAGTACGCGATGTACCCGCCCACCGGCCCGATGCCCGCCCCGGGCATGCCGCCCCAGGGCGGCGGCGGGGGCGGCAGGCAGCGCATGATGATCATCATCGCCGCGGCGGTCGCCGTTCTGCTGATCGTCGGGGGTGGGATCTTCCTCGCGGCCGGCGGGGACGAGGGCAAGGGCAAGGACGAGGCCGGCAGTTCCTCCGGCGGCACCGGTGGAGACGACGGCAGCGGCAGCGGTGGCAGCGGCACCGGCGGTGCCGGCGGGAAGCCCGCGAAGACCGATGCCGAACTGCTCTTCTCCGTAGCCAAGCCCAAGCTCACGGACGTCACGAAGGTGGACGGCCTCTGGGTGACCGACAAGGTGTTCGCCAAGGGCTCGCTCAACTCCGTGGTCGGCTACAACACGTCCGACGGCAAGGAGAAATGGACCCTGGAACTGGCCGGCCAGATCTGCTGGGGCTCCAAGCACGCGAGCGAGGACGGCAGGGCGGCGGTTCTCTTCCAGGACGGGAAGATCGGCGGCGACGGCCGTGTCCAGCCGTGCAGCCGGGTCGCCGTCTTCGACATCGACACGGGCAAGAAGCTGTGGGAGAAGCAGATTTCCCTCGGTGACGAGAACATCCGCTTCTCCGAGGTGACGGTTGGCCCGGACGTGGTCGCCGTCGGCGGCCTCTACGGCGGCGCGGCGTGGAAGCTCGGCAGCGGCAAGGAACTGTGGCGGCCCGACCAGACCTCGGACTGCAAGGACGTCGGCTACGGCGGCGGCACCGGGCTGGTCGCCGTGCGCAAGTGCGGCAGCTATGACGCCCCGAAGATCGAGGTGCAGAAGCTCGACCCGTCCTCCGGCAAGCCGCGGTTCTCGTACGAGGTGCCCGAGGGCATCGACTATGTGCATGTGATCTCCACCGACCCTCTCGTGATCGGCGTCGACGCGGGCGGTGCCGTCGGCACGTCCGACGTCATCGCGATCGACGACAAGGGCAAGATGCGCAGCCGCATCTCCACGGAGAACGGCAAGTACACGGTCCGGTGCAGCGCCGTCGAGGTGGAGGACTGCAAGATGGCCGCCGTCGACGAGGACTCCCTCTACATGGGCACGGAGGAGCACGAGAGCCAGGAGGAGGACTACGGGCGGACCAACGAGATCGTCGCCTTCAACCTGGACACCGGTAAGGCGAGGGGCAAGGCGGAGGCCGGCGGGCGCCGCGTCATGACGCCGCTTCAGATGGAGGACGGCATGCTCCTCGCCTACATGGAACCCACCTACGACCAGGGCGGCCAGGTCATGGCCATCGACCCGAAGACGCTCAAGAGCACGGTCTACCTGAAGAACCCCAAGGACTCCATCGAGACGGAGTCCGGCTACCGGCCGTCGCTGAACGTCCGTCTGCTCTATGCGGGCGGCCGGCTCTACATGGGCCAGACGCTCATGTCGGAACGGAGCTCCTCCCTCGACCGGAAGGAGTACCTGCTGGTGGTCTTCGGCGGCGAGTGATCCCGCCTCCGCCACGGCGGAGGGGCCCGGCGGGCGCGCGGAAGGCGTGTCGGCCGGGCCTTTTCCGCGTCCCGCGCGGCGTGCCGCGGCGTGCCGCGGGGTACTGCGGGATGCTGCGGGGCTGCCGCCGGGCCGTCCGCGGCAGCGTCGCGGAACGATCTTCCTCTGACCGAGCCTGACGCAATCCAGTCCCGAATTGACTGGTATTCCGGCGGTCCATGGCGCTTTTCCCAGGTAAGGGGCGCGCGATGGCGCACGAACGTGTAGCTTCCCCGTGCAAGGGAGCCGGGGGCTCGGGGGATGGGGGAGGAGCTCATGGGCGTGCGGCTCATCGTGGTCGATGACCACCGTTTGCTCGCCGAGGCGTTGGCCTCGGCTCTCAAGCTGCGCGGGCACCGCGTGCTGGCCGCCGCGGCGCCGGGCGCGGGGGCGGCGGACCTGGTGGTGAGCAGGGCGCCGGACGTGTGCCTGCTGGGCACCGCGGCTCCGGAGGAGCCCGGCGCCTTCGACCCGGTGGTGCGGATCAGGCGGGAGCGGCCGCAGGTCGCGGTCGTCGTGCTGGGGCCGGTGCCGAATCCGCGCGGCATCGCGGCCGCCTTCGCGGCCGGCGCCTCCGGCTACGTACGGCAGGACGAGCGCATCGAGGGTGTGGAACGGGCCATGGTGAAGGCCCGTGCGGGTGAGGCGGCGGTGGCGCCGCAGTTGCTCCAGGGGGCGTTCGCGGAACTCCTCAACCCGGCGGCCCAGCCGGACGACGAGGCGACGCGGCTGCTGCGCATCCTGACCCCCCGTGAGGTCGAGGTGCTGATGCGGGTCGCGGACGGCGAGGACACCCGGGTCATCGCGGCGGGTATGGGCATAGCGCCCAGTACGGCCCGCACCCACGTGCAGCGGGTCCTGATGAAACTGGGGGTCGGCTCCCGGCTGGAGGCGGCGGCGCTGGCGGCCCGGACGGGGCTGCTGGACCGGGTGGCCTCCCGGCCGGACGGGGACTGAGCCCGGCGCGGCCGCGGAGCGGGGCGGCCTGCCGGTGCGTCGGCCCCCGCCCCGGCAGGCGCGGCGCGCCTCCCGGTGGTTTCCCCGGGCGGGGTCCCCGGCAGGCAGGTGCGCGACTCGGCTCCCGGGCGGGCTGACCTCCCGACGGCCCACGCCCCGGACGGAGGCGGGCCCGGCCGGGCCTGAGCCGCAGACGGCGTCAACTCCGCTCGGACGTCGGACTGTTGCGCCGACCGCGGCCCCGGGCGGCGCGGTCCCTCCGCCGGGTGGCGCCCCGGCCGCGGCAGGCCCGCGGCAGGCCCGCGGCAGGCCCGCGGCGTTCCCGGGGTGTCCGGGGGCTGCCGGCCACGGACGGCACCGAGCCATGACCTCAGCGCGCTCCCGCGAGCGAACCGTTTCCTTCTGCGCTGTTGTGTTGGATTATGTTTGTTATCGTTGCTGGGAGAACGTCGCTAGGAGCCTCGGTGAAGAAGACGGTGACCACGCTCGCGGACGGCCGCGAGCTGATCTACTACGACGGCGACCCGGCCGGCGCCGCCACCGGCCCGGCCACGGCCGGCCGCGCCCGCGCCCCGCGCGATGCCGCCGACCGGCGGCCGCTCGGCGCCGTCGCCACCGCCTCGGAGATCCGCCGCGACCCCTTCCTCGGCGACTCCGTCGTCATCGCCTCCCACCGCCAGGGCCGCACCTACCACCCGCCGGCCGACGCCTGCCCGCTCTGCCCGTCCCGCGAGGACCGGCTCACGGAGATACCCGCCGCCGACTACGACGTCGCCGTGTTCGAGAACCGCTTCCCGTCCCTCACCGGCGACGCGGGCCGCTGCGAGGTCGTCTGCTTCACCGCGGACCACGACGCCTCCTTCGCCGATCTCACCGAGGAGCGCGCCCGGCTCGTCCTGGACGCCTGGACGGACCGCACCGCCGAACTGTCCCGGCGCCCCGGCGTCGAGCAGGTCTACTGCTTCGAGAACCGGGGCCGCGAGATCGGGGTCACCCTGGGGCACCCGCACGGCCAGATCTACGCCTATCCCTTCACCACCCCGCACACCGAACGCGTTCTGCGCTCACTCGCCGCCCACCGTGAGCGCACGGGCGGCAACCTGTTCGACGACACCGTCGCGGACGAGCGCAAGGACGGCAGCCGCGTCGTCGTGGAGGGCGACCACTGGACGGCGTTCGTGCCGTACGCCGCCCACTGGCCGTACGAGGTGCACCTCTACCCCAACCGCCGGGTGCCCGACCTGCCCGCGCTCGGTGAGCAGGCCCGCGCCGAGTTCCCCCGGATCTATCTGGACCTGCTGCGCCGCTTCGACCGCGTGTTCGGCCCGGACGAGCCCCCGACGCCGTACATCTCCGGCTGGCACCAGGCGCCGCTGCGCGGCTGGGAGGAACGCTCCGCGCAGCGCGAGGACTTCGCCCTCCACCTTGAGCTCTTCACCATCCGCCGCACTTCCGGCAAGCTGAAGTTCCTCGCGGGTTCCGAGTCCGGCATGAGGGTGTTCATCAACGATGTGCCGCCGGAGACGGCGGCGGCACGGCTGCGTGAGGCGGCGGACGAGTGAACGGGAGCGGGATCGTGCACACCAGCGGGACGAGGGACGGGAGCGCGGCCGGAGAGCCCCGCGGCCGGCGGACCTACCTGGTCACCGGCGGAGCCGGTTATGTCGGGAGCGTCGTCGCGGCGCGACTGCTCGACGCCGGGCACCGGGTGACCGTGCTGGACGACCTGTCCACCGGCCACCGCGAAGCGGTCCCGGCCGGCGCCCGGTTCATCGAGGGCCGCGTCCAGGACCTGACCTCGCCGGCCGGTGCGGGCCTGCTCGACGGCTCGTACGACGCGGTGCTGCACTTCGCCGCGTTCTCCCAGGTCGGGGAGTCCGTGGCCGACCCGGAGAAATACTGGCGCAACAACGTCGGCGGCACCATGGAACTGCTCGCCGCGATGCGCGCCGCCGGGGTCCGCCGGCTCGTCTTCTCCTCCACCGCCGCCACCTACGGCGACCCGGAGTCCGTGCCCGTCGCCGAGACCGACCGCACCGCGCCCACCAGCCCCTACGGTGCCTCCAAGCTCGCCGTCGACCACATGATCGGCGGAGAGTGCGCCGCCCACGGGCTCGCCGCCGTCTCGCTGCGCTACTTCAACGTCGCGGGCGCCCACCGGGCCGCGGACGGCGCCCTGTACGGCGAGCTGCACGACCCCGAGTCGCACCTCATCCCGCTGGTGCTGCGGGTCGCGCTGGGCCTGCGGGAGTCCGTCTCCGTCTACGGCGACGACTACCCGACCCCGGACGGCACCTGCGTCCGCGACTACATCCACGTCTCCGACCTCGCCGAGGCGCACCTCCTCGCCCTCGACGGCGCGGCCCCGGGCGAGCACCTGATCTGCAACCTCGGCAACGGCAACGGCTTCTCCGTCCGGGACGTGATCGAGACCGTCCGCGAGGTCACCGGGCACCCGGTCCCCGAGACCGCCGCTCCGCGCCGCCCGGGCGACCCTTCCGTGCTCGTCGCCTCCGCGGAGCGGGCCCACGACCGCCTGGGCTGGAAGCCCGCCCGCCCGGGGCTCGCCGATATCGTCCGGGACGCCTGGGAGTTCGCCCGGTGGCGGAACGGCGGGGGGCACAGCGACGCGGCGGGCAGCCGTACGCCGGGCAGCGGGCCGGCGGAGGACACCAGCGGGAGAGCGGCGCAGGCGTGACGGACCAGCAGACGACCGACGGGACGTACGGCGTGCCGGACGGGCGGCTCACCGAGAGCTTCGCCTCCCTGTACGGCTCCGAGCCCGAGGGGCTGTGGGCGGCCCCCGGCCGCGTCAACCTCATCGGGGAGCACACCGACTACAACGACGGGTACGTGCTGCCGCTGGCCCTCCCGCACACCGCCCGCGCCGCCGTGTCCCGCCGCGACGACGGCGTACTGCGCCTGCACTCCGGCGATGTGCCCGGTGGCGTGGTGGAGCTGCGGGCCGACGCCCTGGAGCCGGGCGCGGGCGGCCTCGGCTGGGCCGCGTACCCGGCCGGCGTGGTGTGGGCCCTGCGCGACGCGGGCCACCCGGTCAACGGTATGGACCTGCACGTGAGTTCGACCGTCCCGGTCGGTGCCGGGCTGTCCTCCTCCGCCGCCCTGGAGATCGTCACCGCGCTCGCGCTCAACGACCTCCACGGACTGGGGCTGCGGCCCTGGCAACTGGCGCGGCTGGCGCAGCGCGCCGAGAACGTCTTCGTCGGCATGCCCTGCGGCATCATGGACCAGACGGCCTCGGCGTGCTGCACCGCGGGCCACGCCCTGCACCTCGACACCCGCGACCTGGCCCAGCGGCAGGTGCCCTTCGACCTCGCGGCCGCCGGGCTGCGGCTCCTGGTCGTGGACACCCGCGTCCAGCACGCCCTGGGGGACAGCGCCTACGCCGAACGGCGCGCGAGCTGCGAGGAGGGCGCCGTCCTGCTGGACGTACCCGCCCTGCGGGACATCGGGGCCGATCAGCTGGACGCAGCGCTCTCCCGGCTCGGTGACGGGACGCTGCGCCGCCGGGTGCGCCATGTCGTCACCGAGAACCGGCGGGTCGAGGAGGTCACCGCCCGTCTCGGGGCCGGGGACGCCCGCGGCGTCGGCCCGCTGCTCACGGCCGGGCACGCCTCCCTCCGCGACGACTTCGAGGTGTCCTGCCCCGAGCTGGACCTGGTGGTGGAGTCCGCGTGCGCGGCGGGCGCGCTGGGCGCGCGGATGACCGGCGGCGGCTTCGGCGGTTCGGCGATCGCCCTGGTCGAGGAGGCGGCGGCGGAGCCCGTGACGAAGGCGGTCACCGCGGCCTTCGCGGCGGCCGGGCACCGCGAGCCCCGGGTCTTCGCGGCCGTGCCGTCGGCGGGTGCGCGCCGGCTGGCCTGAGCCCTGCCGGCCCGCCGGCCGCACCGCCTCGCGCCGCGGCTGCCCGTGTCCGTCCGGCGCGCGGGGACGGCGCCGGGTGCGCCGGGCGCACATCCGGCATTCCCAGTCGATTTCTTGCACAAGAAGTATCAGCGAACACAGGTCGAACGTCCCGGGCGAACACTTTCGCCAATCCACTTCACTTGTCGGAGTGCATCCGTACGCTGATGCTCAGCACCGGTGGGGGCCGGTGCCGATGCAGGGGGCAGAGCGACCGGGAGCGGCGCTCGGGGTGGACGAGCATTCGGGGCGCCGTGCCCGCTGTGCCGTCCCGATACAGGGGGTTCCTCAGTGACAGTCATCAGGGTGCTGGTGGTGGACGACCACCGCATCTTCGCCGAATCGCTCGCCGCCGCTCTCGCCGCCGAACAGGACGTCGAGGTGGCGGCGGCCGGCAGTGGGCCGGCGGCGCTGCGCTGTCTGGAGCGGGCCGCCGCCGACGGCCGCCGGATCGACGTCATGCTCGTCGACGCCGATCTGGGCTGTGCCCCGCCGGCGCCCGGAGCGGCGAGGAACGGCCCGACCGCCATCGGCACCGCCCGGACCGGCGGGGCGGAGCGGGCCGTGGACGGCATATCCCTGGTCTCCGGAGTCCGCGAACGCCGGCCCGCCGTCCGTACGGTGGTGCTCGCCGAGCGCGACGACCCGGCGCGCGCGGCCGCCGCGCTGCAGGCCGGGGCCTCCGGCTGGGTCGCCAAGGACTGCTCGCTCTCCCGGCTGCTCGCCGTCATCCGCGGCGTGCTCCGCGGGGAGACCCATCTGCCGCCCGCACTGCTCACCGGCGTGCTGCGGGAGCTGACCGCGGCCCGCAAGCACCGCACCGAGAGCGAGCGGCTGGTGCAGTCGCTCACCCCGCGTGAGCGGGAGGTGCTGCGGTGCATGGTGGCGGGCCTGGGCCGCAAGGCCGTCGCCGAACGGCTGTTCCTCTCCCCGCACACGGTCCGCACCCATATGCAGAACGTCCTGGGCAAGCTCGGCGTGCACTCCACCCTCGCCGCGGTCGCTCTCGCGCGCCGCGCCGGGGTGGGCCCGGCGGAGGACCTGCCCGCCGTCGGCAGCACGGGCTGAAGCGGGCCGGCGCGGGCCCGGCACGGGCGGCGCCGCGCGGGCTCCGCCACACGCCCGACGCGAGGAACGACCGCGCGGCTCGGCCCGAGCCGGCGCCGAGGCTTGTCCGTCGCTCGTTCCCCCATCCGTCCTTCCGCGGTGCCCGCGGTGCCTGCGGTGCTCCGGGCTGCTCCGCGGGAACCCGGGGCAGGGGGCGTCACGTACCCCTCCACCCCCCGCCGCGCTGCCCGGCCGCACCCCGGCGGTGCCGCCTCCGCGCCGGAAGGTGTCCGCATTTCGGACTCTAGTGTCCGGCGCCTGATCCCAAAACGTGACCCACAGCCGGGGGTGCAACCCGTTGACAGTCATCTGTGCAGGTCAGTAGGTTCCCCGCAATCGATCAATCGATCGACTGGTATGGCTCGCGGATCACGGAGGCTCGGTAATGCGGATACCTGCAAGACGTGTGACAAGACGTACGGCGCTGGCGCTCACCGGCTCCCTCATGGTGGCCCTGGCAGCCACCGGGTGCGGCAGCGGCGACTCCGGTTCCGGCTCCGAGAGCGCCGCGGACCGCGAGTACCGGCTCGTCGAGGACGGGAAGCTCACCTTCGCCATGAGCGGCCAGTACCGTCCGTTCAACTACTTCGAGGACGACGGCAAGCTCGCCGGCTTCGACGTGGACCTCGGCAAGGAGCTGGCGAAGCGCCTCGACCTGAAGCCCAACCCGGTCACGGGCCCGTTCAACTCACTGGTCGCCGGTCTGAAGGCCAAGCGGTACGACCTCATCGTGGGATCCATGTCGGCGACCGACGAGCGCAAGAAGCAGGTCGACTTCACCGACGAGTACTACCTCTCCGGCGCGCAGCTGTTCGTCGGGAAGGACTCCTCGGTCATGTCCATCGACGACCTCAAGGACGCGAAGGTCGGCGTGGTTCTCGGCACGACGTTCGAGGACTACGCCAAGAAGCAGCCCGGGGTCGCGGAGGTCAAGACGTACAGCAGCGACAACGAGGCGCTGACCGAGCTGGGCAACGGCCGGATCGACGCGGCCATCACCACCAAGCTGCTGGGCCTCTACCAGATCAAGCAGACCGGCATCGACATCAGGCCGGCCGGCGCCATCCTCTTCCCGGACCCGGCCTCCATCGCGAGCCAGAAGGGCAACCCGAAGCTCACCGCCGAGGTGGACAAGGCCCTCGAAGAGATCCGGAACGACGGAACCTACGCGAAGCTCAGCGAGAAGTGGTTCGGCGTCGACATCAGTCCGGAAAGCAAGTCCTGACTCACCGCCCCCTGCCTCCACCCCCTCCTGATCACTTGCTGATCATCCGCTGACGACGACCGGCCCGGCTGCCCGAGGAGTACCCCCGCCATGTCTGTTCTGGACGGCTTCAGCCGTTCCCTGCCGCTCATGCTCGAAGGGCTGCGGATCACTCTGTCGCTGGCCGCGCTGGCGGTGGTGTTCTCCCTGGCGGTCGGGCTGGTCGTCGCCTGGATGCGGATGAGCCGCTTCGCGGTGCTGCGCTGGCTGGCCCAGGGCTACCTCGCGGTGATCCGGGGCACACCGCTGGTGGCGCAGCTCTTCGTCATCTACTACGGCCTCGTCACGATCGTCGACATCTCCTCGTTCTGGTCCGCGGTGATCGGCCTGACCGTGCACACCGCGGCCTATATGGCGGAGATCTTCCGCTCCGGTGTGCAGTCGGTCGCCAAGGGCCAGACCGAGTCGGCGCGTTCACTCGGCATGAGCCGGACGCAGGCGCTGCGGATCGTCGTCGCCCCCCAGGCCTTCCGGGCCATCCTGCCCTCACTCGGCAACCAGTTCATCATCGCCGTCAAGGACACCGCCGTGGCGTCCTTCATCACGGTCCCCGAGCTGTTCATGCAGGCGCAGAAGCTGGCGGCCGCTACCTATGAGCCGCTGACCTACTACCTGATATCCGCCGTCTACTACCTGGTGATCGTGCTCCTCCTGACGGCGCTGCTGCGCCGGCTGGAGCGCCGCCACTCCCGTTACGCGATCTGAGAGGCGCCTTCCATGCCACACCCCTACAGCGCCCCGAAGAGCGGCCCGAACAACGGCCCGCGGTCCGCTCCCCTGGTGGTCATGCGGCAGATCCGCAAAGCGTTCGGCGCGCACACCGTGCTGGACGGAGTGGATCTGTCCGTGGACACCGGCGAGGTCGTCGTCCTGATCGGCGCCTCCGGAGCCGGCAAGAGCACCCTGCTGCGCTGCGTCAACGGCCTGGAGCGGATCGACTCCGGCGAGATCGTCATCGACGGCCAGGAGCTCCGCCACGACGAGAAGTCCCTCAACCTCATGCGCCGCCACGTGGGGATGGTCTTCCAGCACTTCAACCTCTGGCCGCACAAGACGGTGCTGGACAACGTCACCACCGCGCCCGTCCGGGTGGCCGGCCGGAACCCCGGCGAGGTCCGCGAGACCGCGCTGGGACTCCTGGACCAGGTCGGGCTGCGGCAGTTCGCGGACCGCTACCCGATGAGCCTGTCCGGCGGCCAGCAGCAGCGGGTGGCCATCGCCCGGGCCCTGGCCATGCGGCCGAAGGTCATGCTCTTCGACGAGCCGACCAGCGCCCTCGACCCCGAGCTGGTCGGTGAGGTCCTCGCGGTGATGCGGGACCTGGCCGACTCCGGAATGACCATGATGGTCGTCACCCACGAGATGCGGTTCGCCCGGAACGTCGCCGACCGGGTGGTGCTCATGGCCGACGGGGGGATCGCCGAGCAGGGGCCCCCGGCAGCGGTGCTGGACAACCCGGCCAGTGAGCGGGGCCGGGCCTTCCTCCGCCAGGTGGAGCGAGCCTGACCGGACGGACAGGGAGCACCACGGGCAGCGGGCGCGTGCGTACGCCGCGCAGAACACAACACGTCAGAAAAAGGACAGCATGTCGACAGTGACGGAGACGGGGCACCCGGAGCGGGACCCGGTGCGGTACGAACGGAACGGCCCGGTGGCCGTGATCGAGCTGCACCGGCCGCACCGTCTCAACGCGGTCACCGACGAGGTCAGCCGCGAGCTGGTCGCCGCGCTGCGGCGCGCCGTCGCGGAAGGCGCCCGGGCCGTGGTCCTCACCGGCGCAGGGCGGGCCTTCTGCAGCGGGCACGACCTCAAGGAACCCGCCCCGGCCGAGGAGCCGCTGGCGGCCAGGGAGCGGCTGGAGCGGTTGCAGGACGTCACCCGGACGATCAAGCGCAGCCCGGTCCCGGTGATCGCCGCCGTACACGGCTGGGCGGTGGGCGCGGGCGTCGAATGGGCCCTGGCCTGCGATCTGGTGGTGGCGGCCGAGAACACCCGCTTCATGTTCCCGGAGGCGGGCGTCGGGCTCACCGTGACCAATGGCGTCTCGCAGCTGCTGGCCGCCGTCCTCGGACCGCAGCGCGCCAAGTATCTGCTGATGACCGGCGCGGGCTTCACCGCGGCGGAGGCGCACGGATGGGGCCTGGTCAACGAGGTTGTGCCGGAGGGAGAACACCGCCGGCACGCGCTGGAACTGGCCGGGAAGCTGCTCGACAAGCCGCCCCTGGCGCTCGCCCTCGCCAAGGAGACCCTCGACCGGGGGCTTGGCGCCGGACTGGAGGAGACACTCGCCATGGAAGTGGACCTGTCCCTGCGGGTGGTCGACACCGGCGCGGGCCCCGGCGGCGCGGCCCCGGGCTCCGGCGCGGCCCCGGGCTCCGGCGCGGCCCCGGACTCCGGCGTGGCCCCGGGCTCCGGCACCGACTCCGTCTCCGGTGCCGGCCCTGACGCCCGCCGTGCCACCGCGGTGCCGCGGCCCGGGCGGAGGCAGCCATGACCGGCCGCACCCCCGGGCACAGCGCGGCGGGCTCCACGCCGGCGGCCGCACCCGTACCCGGCTCCGCACCCGTACCCGGCCCCGTACCCGGCCCCGCACCGGAACCCCGCACCCTCGGGGCACTGCTCCGCGGCGCGGCCCGGGAGCACGGGCACCGGGTGGCGTGGGTCTTCCCCCATGCCACCCGGCCGCGCTGGACCTTCGCCGAGATCGACGCGGCGGTGGACCGGATCAGCGCGTTCCTCCGGCGCTCCACCGCGCCGGGGGACCGGGTGGCGGTGATGCTGCCGAACGTGCCGGAGTTCCCGCTGCTGTGGCTGGCCGCCGCCCGGTCCGGACGGACCGTCGTACCCGTCAACACCCAGGCCCGCACCGCCGACGCGGCACATCTGCTGCGCGACGCCGGTCCCCGGCTCGCGGTCACCACGCCCGCGTACGCGGACGTGCTCGCGGCCGCCGCCGGACAGGCGGGCCTCACCGGCTTCACCGTCGTACCGGCGGACGATCTACCGGCCGGCCCGGCCGGCCCGGACTCCTCCGGCGTCCCGGAGCCGGGGGAGGCCGGGGTGGCCGGCCGGCCGGGGGAGTCCGGGGACTCCGCGGACTCCGCGGCCCCGGGGAGCCCGGTGAACATCCAGTACACCTCGGGCACCACCGGGCTGCCCAAGGGCTGCATGCTCAGCCACCGCTACTGGCTCACCATCGCGCACGCCCTGCGGACGAACTTCCCGCGGCTCGACGCGGACGACGTCCTCTACACCGCTCAGCCGTTCAGCTACATGGACCCGCAGTGGAACGTGGTGGCCGCGCTGCGTTCCGGCGCCCGGCTGGTGGTGGCGGACCGGTTCAGCGCGAGCCGGATGTGGGCCGACATCCGCGCCCACGGCGTGACGGTCTTCTACTGCCTGGGCATGATGCCGGCCGCGCTGCTGGCCCAGCCGCCGCATCCGGACGACCGGAACCACGCGGTCCGGGCGGTCCTGGCCTCCGGCATCCCCACCGGACTGCACCGGGCGCTGGAGGAGCGCTGGGGGGTGCCCTGGTACGAGGCGTTCGGCATGACCGAATCCGGCGCCGACCTCGTCGTCACCCCGGAGGACCACGACCAGACCGTCGGCACCGGGTGCATCGGCCGGCCCCAGCCCGGCAAGCGGATCGACATCGTCGACGACGCCGGCCGGCCGGTGGAGCCGGGGCAGCCGGGCGAACTGGTGATCTCCGGCGAGGGGCTGATGGACGGCTACTGGGGGCAGCCCGAGGCCACCGCCCGGGTTCTGCGCGCCGGCCGCCTGCACACCGGGGACCGGGTGCGGGCGGACGCCGAGGGCCGGATCTACTACCTGACCCGCACCAAGGACATGGTCCGCCGGTCCGGGGAGAACGTCTCGGCCCGTGAGGTGGAGGCGGTCGTCGAGTCCCACCCCGCGGTGCGGACCGCCGCGGTCGTTCCGGAACCGGACGCCGTCCGCGGCGAGGAGGTCAAGGTGTTCGTCGTGCCGGCCGGCGGAGAGCGGCCGGATCCCCGGGACCTGCTGGAGTTCTGCCGGGAACGGCTGGCCTCCTTCAAGGTCCCGCGCTACTGGTGTGTGCGCTCCGAGCTGCCCCGCACCCCCTCGGAACGGGTGGCCAAGGGAGAGCTGCGCGCCGACCGCGGCCCCTGCTGGGACGCCGCCGCGCGGCCCGCGGAGCCCCCGCCGCCCGCGGGCGGTACGGCGGGAGGCCGGCCGTGACGGGGGGCTCCGGAGGCGCGCCCGCGCACGGTGGGGACGCGGGCGCCGGCACGGGCTCCGCCGCCACCGGAGTCCCCGGCAGCTTCCGCACCACGACCGAGGTCGCCTGGGACGAACTCGACGCGCTGGGCGTCCTGCACCACGCCCGGTTCCCCGTGCACGCCGAGCGGGCCTTCAGCCGGCTGCTCGACACCATGGGCTACCCCTACGACCCCGACCCCGCGGTCCACCCCGAGCGCCACCATGTGGTGGCCCGGCTCGACATCACGTTCACCGGCCCCGTCGACCGGCCCGGCACGCTCCACATCGAGCAACGGGTGACCGCCCTCGGCCGCACCAGCCTCACGACCGGCTTCACCGTCATGGCGGCCGACGGTGACGGCGCCGCGGCCGGAGCCGTCGCCGAAGGGGCCCGCACCGCCGTCCACATCGACCGGGCCACCCGGCGGCCGCGGCCCTGGAGCGAGGAGTTCCGCGCCCGGCTGCGCGCCGCGCTCGCCGGACCGCCAGCGGCCCGCGACGGGGGCCGGAAGGAGACCACGCCATGGACGTAGACGTCGTCTACCGCAACGCCCGGATCCTCACCATGGATCCGGACCGCCCCCGGGCCGGGGCCTTCGCCGTCCTCGGGGACCGGATCGTGGCGGTCGGCGGACCGGAGACCGCGGGGCTGTCCGCCCGCCGCACCGTCGATCTCGCCGGGCGGTGCGTGCTGCCCGGCTTCCACGACGCCCACAACCACATGGCCTGGTACGGGCTGAGCCTGGACGAACTCGACCTCTCCCCGGGGCGGGTGGCCCGGGTGGAGGACGTCTACGACCTGGTGGCCCGGGAGGCCGCGCGCCGCCCGCCCGGTGAGTGGATCATCGGGGCGGGCTACGACCAGAACCGGATGGCCGGCGGGCATCCGACGGCTGCCGGGCTGGACCGGGCGGCACCCCACCACCCCGTCTGGCTGAAGCACACCAGCGGGCACATGTGCGCGGTCAACTCCGCGGTCCTGACCCGCTGCGGGGCGGACACGGCCCCCGACCCGGACGGCGGGCGCATCGTGCGCGACGCCGCCGGGGCACCCACCGGACTGCTCCAGGAACGCGCCCAGGAACTGGTGCGGAACCTGCTCGTCCCGTTCCCCGCCGGTGTGCTGGCGCGGGCCCTCGGGGCCGCCGCCCGCCGCTACGCCGCCGAGGGCATCACCTCGGTGCAGGAGGCGGGCATCGGCGGCGGCTGGATCGGGCACAGCGGGGTGGAGATCGCCGCCTACCAGCAGGCCCGGGACGAGGACGCGCTGCTGCAGCGGGTGACGCTCATGCCCGCCTCCGATGTGCTGCACCCGCTTCCGGGGCACGCCGACGACCCGTACCGCTCCGGCCTCGACCTCGGCATCCGCACCGGCTTCGGCGACGACCGGCTGCGCCTCGGCGCGGTCAAGGTGTTCTCCGACGGTTCGCTCATCGGCCGGACGTCGGCGATGTGCTGCGACTTCGCCGACGACCCCGGCAACCGGGGCTATCTGCAGGCGGGGGAGGAGGAGCTGGCCGCCACGATCATCGCCGCCCACCGGGCCGGCTGGCAGGTGGCCACCCACGCGATCGGCGACCGGGCCGTGGACGTCGTGCTGTCGGCGTACGAGGAGGCGCAGCGGCGGTACCCGCGGCACGATCCGCGCCACCGGATCGAGCACTGCGCGGTCACCTCCCCGGAACAGGTGGAGCGCGTCGTCCGGCTGGGCGTGATCCCGGTGCCGCAGGGCTCGCTGGTGCGGGAGGCGGGGGACGGTATGGCGGAGGCCCTCGGGCCGGAGCGCGCCGACTGGTGCTACCGGGTGCGCAGTTTCACCGACCGGGGTGTGGAGGTGCCCGGGAGCTCCGACCGGCCGGTGGCCGGCGGTGCGCCGCTGGCCGGCATCCACGCCCTGGTGACCCGGCGGACGGCGGGCGGCCGGGTGCTGGCGCCGGGCGAGCGGGTCGACGTGGCGACGGCGCTGCGGAGTTACACGGTCGGCTCCGCCCACGCGGCGCACGCCGAGCGGACCCGCGGCAGGATCGCGCCCGGCTTCCTGGCGGACTTCGCGGTGCTCGACGCGGACCCGGCCGGGGTGGACCCGGACGCGCTGCCGGAGATCGGTGTGCTGGCGACCGTCGTCGGCGGCCGGGCCGTTCACGACCTCGGGGTCCTGACTTAGGGTGGGCGCCATGTCTTCGTACCAGCGTCTCCGGGCCAGTGCCCTGGAGCTCTTCGCGACCCGCGGGTTCCAGGCCACCGGCATCCGGGACCTCGCCGCGGGGGCGGGGATATCGCTGGCGACTCTCTACCACTACATGGACAGCAAGGAAGACCTGCTCGTCCGCCTGATGCGGGAGTCCCTGGGGCGGCTCAACGCCGATGCGCGCACCGTGCTGGCCGAGGCCGCCTCGCCCGTGGAGCGGCTGGCGGGGCTGACCGTCATGCACGTCTTCGCCCACGGCCTGCGCCGCACGGAGACGCTGGTGGTCGACCGGGAGCTGCGGGCCCTGAAGGAGGAGTCCCGCCAGGCCGTCGTGGCCCTGCGGGACGAGTACGAGGCGATGTGGGCGCGCCAGCTCGCGGACGGCACCGCAGACGGCACCCTGCTGGTGCCCGACGTCCGGGTGACGCGGCTGGCCCTGCTCGCGATGTGCACGGGCGTCGCCTACTGGTATTCGGAGAAGGGCGAGCTGGATCTCGACGAGGTCGCCGTGGTGCACGCGGATCTCGTGCTGGCCCAGGTCGGCGCCCGGCGGGGATCGCGCCCGGTGCGCCTGGCGGACCTGGACCTTCCGCCGGTGAGCTGGTTCCGGGAGCTGGCGGTCCGCGAGGAGCGGCAGCCCGCCCCCTGAGGCCGCGGCCGGTCGCGGCGGCGGGGGCCCGGCTACCCGCTCAGCCGGGCACGTTGTCGAACGGCGCCGTCAACCGCCGCAGCAGCCCGGCGAGTTCGCGGCGCTGTTCGCGCGACAGTTCCGCGAGGATGGCCCGTTCCTGGGTGAGCAGTCCGGCGAGCGCCCGGTCGGCGCGGTCCCGGCCCTCGGGCGTGAGCCGGACGAGGACTCCGCGCCGGTCGCTGGGGTCGGGCAGCCGCTCGACGAGACCTTTCTTGGCGAGCCGGTCGATGCGGTTCGTCATGGTGCCGGAGGTCACCAGGGTCTGGGTGAGGAGCTGGCCGGGGGAGAGCTGGTACGGCGCCCCGGCGCGGCGCAGCGCGGTGAGGACGTCGAACTCCCAGGACTCCAGGGCGTGCTCGGTGAAGGCCAGCCGCCGGGCGCGGTCGAGATGGCGCGCGAGCCGGCTGATCCGGCTGAGCACTTCCAGCGGCTCCACGTCGAGGTCCGGGCGCTCCCGGCGCCAGGCCCCGACCAGCCGATCGACCTCGTCCTCCATACCGATCAGTGTAGTAGGTCTGTCGACATGAAGTCTCTTGATGTCAAATATCTCGATGTCGAGGATAATGCGTGGCGGGCACGTGACACGGGCATCGATCGGCCCGACAGCACTTCCCCGTTCACCCACCGCACCGGCACCGAGAGGTTCCCACGATGCAGAAACCCCAGAGTCCGACCTGGGACCCGCAGCAGTACCTCCGCCACTCCGGCCACCGCACCAGGCCCTTCCACGACCTCCTCGCCCGCATCCCCGACCTGCCGGCCCACGGCCGCCCGGCGCGCATCGCCGACCTCGGCTGCGGCCCGGGCAACATCACCGCGCTCCTCGCCGGCCGCTGGCCCGACGCCCGCATCACCGGCTACGACAACTCCCCTGACATGCTCGCCGAAGCCGCCCGCCACGCCGGCCCCACCCCCGGCGGCGGCAGCCTCTCCTTCCGGCACGCCGACGCCGCCGACTGGGTACCGGAGGAGCGCTACGACCTGATCGTCAGCAGCGCCGCCCTCCAGTGGGTGCCCGGCCACGCCAAGTCCTTCCCGGCCTGGATCGACGCCCTCACCCCCGGCGGCACCCTCGCCTTACAGGTCCCCGGCAACTTCACCTCGCCCAGCCACGCCATCCTCGGCGATCTCTGCGACACCCCGGAATGGCGCGAGCGGATCGGCCGCCACGGCCGCCGCTACGTCCACATCTACGAACCGTGGGAGTACCTCACCCAGCTCACCGGCCTCGGCTGCGAGACCGATGCCTGGGAGACCACCTACATACAGCTGCTCCAGGGCGAGGACCCGGTACTCGACTGGGTCAAGGGCACCGCGCTCCGCCCCGTTCTCACCGCGCTCGCCGACGACGAGGACGCCCGCACCGCGTTCCTCGGCCAGTACCGCGACCTGCTCCGCAAGGCCTACCCGCCCGGCCCGCACGGCACCGTCTTCCCGTTCCGGCGGATCTTCGCCGTCGCCCGGAAACGGGACACATGAGGAAACGCCCCGCCCCGGGGCAAGCACAGCCCCGGGGCGGGGCGGCACGTCCGGCCCGGCCCCGGCCCGGCGGGAAACCGTTCAGCTCTTGCGGTGACCTATCAGCCGGGGCTTCTGCTCCATGCCGTCCAGGCCGTGCCAGGCGAGATTGACCAGATGGGCGGCGACCTCCGCCTTCTTCGGCTTCCGCGCGTCCAGCCACCACTGGCCCGTCAGGGCGACCATCCCCACCAGCGCCTGCGCGTACAGCGGGGCCAGCTTCGGATCAAAGCCGCGGGCCTTGAACTCCAGCCCGAGGATGTCCTCCACCTGTGTGGCGATATCGCTGATCAGCGAGGCGAAGGTGCCCGTCGACTGGGCCACCGGGGAATCCCGGACCAGGATCCGGAAGCCGTCCGTGTAGGTCTCGATGTAGTCCAGCAGGGCGAACGCCGCCTGCTCCAGCAGCTCCCGCGGATGCCCGGCCGTCAGGCCGTTGGTGACCATCTCCAGGAGCTTGCGCATCTCCCGGTCCACCACCACCGCGTAGAGCCCCTCCTTGCCGCCGAAGTGCTCGTAGACCACCGGCTTGGAAACCCCGGCCTTCGCCGCGATCTCCTCCACCGACGTGCCCTCGAAGCCCCTCTCGGCGAACAGCGTGCGGCCGATGTCCAGCAGCTGCTCGCGGCGCTCCTTGCCCGTCATCCGTACGCGTCGGCCGCGCCGGCCACCCGGACCCGGGGTCTTGCTCTTCTCGCCACTGCTTCCATCGCTCGCCACATGCTCAATCATGCCGCCTTCGCGGCCTCGTCTTCACGGGAGTTACCGGTCTTCCGCCGGGACTCCACCCGCTCCTTGCTCGGCCACCGGACATCGTGGGCCCAGCCGAGCAGCTCGAACCAGCGGATCAGCCGGGCGCTGGAATCCACCTGGCCGCGCATCACACCGTGCCGGGCGGACGTCGGGTCCGCGTGGTGCAGGTTGTGCCAGGACTCGCCGCAGGACAGCACCGCCAGCCACCAGACGTTGCCCGAGCGGTCCCGCGACTTGAACGGCCGCTTGCCGACCGCGTGGCAGATGGAGTTGATCGACCAGGTGACGTGGTGCAGCAGCGCCACCCGCACCAGGGAACCCCAGAAGAAGGCCGTCACCGCGCCCTGCCAGGACCAGGTCACCAGCCCGCCGACCAGCGGCGGGATCGCCAGCGACACCGTCGTCCACAGCATGAACTGGCGGGAGATCCGGCGGATCGCCGGATCCTTGATCAGATCCGGGGCGTACTTCTGCTGCGACGTCTGCTCCTCGTCGAACATCCAGCCGATGTGCGCCCACCACAGCCCCTTCATCAGGGCCGGGACGGTCTCACCGAACCGCCACGGCGAGTGGGGATCGCCCTCGGCGTCGGAGAACTTGTGGTGCTTGCGGTGGTCCGCCACCCAGCGCACCACCGGGCCCTCCACGGCCATCGACCCGGCGATGGCCAGGGCGATCCGCAGCGGCCGCGCGGCCTTGAAGGACCCGTGGGTGAAATAGCGGTGGAAGCCGATGGTGATGCCGTGGCAGCCGAGGAAGTACATGAACACCATCAGGCCCAGATCCAGCCAGCTCACCCCCCAGCCCCACGCCAGCGGCACCGCCGCGACCAGCGCCAGGAACGGCACCGTGATGAACAGGAGCAGCGCGATCTGCTCGATGGACCTCTTGCTGTCACCACCGAGGGTGGCGGACGGAACGGGAGAAGGGGTGACGGCGGACTGCGGGGCGTCGTCGATCACATCGGAACGTGGGGTCATGCGGGGGAGTCCCTCACCGAACTGGGGGCATGGCTACGGATGCGTAACCTACGGCATCGTAAGTATGGCAGTGCTCCCCACGGGGTCAATGGCCTGTGGATAACGTGGTGCGCCGGGCACCTATCCTGGTGGGCGCCGGACAGCGCGGTCCGCACCCCGCCCATCGTGCTCATCCACGCAAGGAGCCGCACCTGTGAGCAGTGCCGACCTCACCCCCGAGACCGACGACAACGCACCGCTGCGCGCTGACATCCGGCGTCTCGGCGACCTCCTCGGTGAGACCCTCGTCCGCCAGGAGGGGGCCGAGCTCCTGGAGCTCGTCGAGCGCGTCCGCGCCCTCACCCGCACGGACGGCGAAGCCGCCGCCAAGCTCCTCGGCGAGACCGACCTGCCCACCGCCGGCAAGCTCGTACGGGCCTTCTCCACCTACTTCCACCTGGCGAACATCACCGAGCAGGTGCACCGGGGCCGCGAGCTGCGCGCCCGCCGCGCCGCCGAGGGCGGCCTCCTCGCCCGTACCGCCGACCGGCTGAAGGACGCCGACCCCGGGCATCTGCGCCAGACCGTCCAGAACCTCAACGTGCGGCCCGTCTTCACCGCGCACCCCACCGAGGCCGCCCGGCGCAGCGTCCTCAACAAGCTCCGCCGCATCGCCGCCCTCCTGGAGGAGTCCGTCGGCAGCGGCAGCGGCGACCGCCGCCGCCACGACCTGCGCCTCGCCGAGAACATCGACCTCGTCTGGCAGACCGACGAGCTCCGCGTCGTCCGCCCCGAACCCGCCGACGAGGCCCGCAACGCCATCTACTACCTCGACGAACTGCACGCCGAAGCCGTCGGCGACGTCCTGGAGGACCTCTCCGCCGAGCTGGAGCGGGTCGGCGTCGAGCTGCCCGCCGGCACCCGCCCCCTCACCTTCGGCACCTGGATCGGCGGCGACCGCGACGGCAACCCCAACGTCACCCCCGAGGTCACCCGCGACGTGCTGATCCTCCAGCACGAGCACGGCATCACCGACGCCCTCCGGCTCATCGACGAACTCCGCGGCCTCCTCTCCAACTCCATCCGCTACACCGGCGCCACCCAGGAACTCCTCGACTCCCTCTCCCTCGACCTGGAGCGGCTCCCCGGCATCAGCCCCCGCTACAAGCGGCTCAACGCCGAGGAGCCCTACCGCCTCAAGGCCACCGCCATCCGCCAGAAGCTCCTCAACACCCGGCAGCGGCTCGCCACCGGCACCCCCCACCAGGAGGGCCGCGACTACCTCGGCACCTCCGAACTCCTGGCCGACCTCGTCCTCATCCAGGAATCGCTCCGGGCCCACCGCGGCGGCCTGTTCGCCGACGGCCACCTCGACCGCACCATCCGCACCCTCGCCGCCTTCGGCCTCCAGCTCGCCACCATGGACGTCCGCGAACACGCCGACGCCCACCACCACACCCTCGGCCAGCTGTTCGACCGCCTCGGCGAGGAATCCTGGCGCTACGCCGACATGCCGCGCGACTACCGCGCCAAGCTGCTGGCCAAGGAACTCCGCTCCCGCCGCCCGCTCGCCCCCAGCCCCGCCCCCCTCGACGCCGCCGGCGCCAAGACCCTCGGCGTCTTCGAGACCATCCGCGACGCCAAGGAACGCTTCGGGCCCGAGGTCATCGAGTCGTACATCATCTCGATGTGCCAGGGCGCCGACGACGTCTTCGCCGCCACCGTCCTCGCCCGCGAGGCCGGCCTCGTCGACCTCCACGCCGGCTGGGCCCAGATCGGCATCGTCCCGCTCCTGGAAACCACCGACGAACTCCGCGCCGCCGACGTCATCCTCGACGACATGCTCGCCGACCCCTCCTACCGGCGGCTCGTCGCCCTCCGCGGCGACGTCCAGGAGGTCATGCTCGGCTACTCCGACTCCTCCAAGTTCGGCGGCATCACCACCAGCCAGTGGGAGATCCACCGCGCCCAGCGCCGCCTTCGCGACGTCGCCCACCGCCACGGCGTACGGCTCCGCCTCTTCCACGGCCGCGGCGGCACGGTCGGCCGCGGCGGCGGCCCCTCCCACGACGCCATCCTCGCCCAGCCCTGGGGCACCCTGGAGGGCGAGATCAAGGTCACCGAACAGGGCGAGGTCATCTCCGACAAGTACCTCGTCCCCTCCCTCGCCCGGGAGAACCTGGAACTCACCGTCGCCGCCACCCTCCAGGCCTCCGCCCTGCACACGGCCCCCCGCCAGTCCGACGAGGCCCTCGCCCGCTGGGACGCGGCCATGGACACCGTCTCCGACGCCGCCCACAGCGCCTACCGCCGCCTCGTCGACGACCCCGACCTGCCCGCCTACTTCTTCGCCTCCACCCCCGTCGACCAGCTCGCCGAACTCCACCTCGGCTCCCGGCCCTCCCGCCGGCCCGACAGCGGCGCCGGCCTCGACGGACTCCGCGCGATCCCGTGGGTCTTCGGCTGGACCCAGTCCCGGCAGATCGTCCCCGGCTGGTTCGGTGTCGGCTCCGGCCTCAAGGCCGCCCGCGAAGCGGGACTCGACACCGTCATGGACGAGATGTTCCAGCGCTGGCACTTCTTCCGGAACTTCCTCTCCAACGTGGAGATGACCCTCGCCAAGACCGACCTGCGCATCGCCCGGCACTACGTCGAAACCCTTGTCCCCGACGACCTCCGGCACGTCTTCGGCACCATCGAGGCCGAACACGACCTCACCGTCCGGGAAGTCCTCCGCATCACCGGCGGCGAACGGCTGCTCGACTCCAACCCGGTCCTCCAGCAGACCTTCCGCATCCGCGACGCCTACCTCGACCCGATCTCCTACCTCCAGGTCGCCCTGCTCGACCGGCAGCGCAAGGCCGCCGCCGCGGGCGAACAGCCCGACCCGCTGCTCTCCCGCGCCCTGCTGCTCACCGTCAACGGCGTCGCCGCCGGCCTCCGCAACACCGGCTGACAACCCCGGCCGCCCCCCGGCGGCCCACCCGGCCGCACCACGCGCCGGCGGCACACCCACCGGCCACGGGCTCACGACGTCACAAGGCCACAGTCACAAGGCCACAGTCACAAGGCCACAGTCACAAGGTCAGAAACGCCCCGCCCAGCAGAGCCGCACCCGCCAGCCCCAGCCCCCACGCCGTACGGCGCATCCGCAGCCCGCCCGCCACGACCAGCGCCGCCAGCAGCAACGACCCCGCGAACGGGATCCACGCGTGCAGCACGCCGCCCAGCCCCGTCCGCACCGCCTCGTCCGTACCCGGCTTCACCGCCACCGGCAACCGCTCACCACGCTTCCGGCCGGCGGCCTCCACCACCGTCACCGTCCGCTGCTCCGCCTCCCCCTCGGCCGGCGCCCCGGAGGCCTCCGCCGGCTCGAACCGCCCCTCGCACACATCCCCGTCACAGCGCTCTATGGTCACCGTGCCGCGCTCCCGCCCCTTGGTCAGCATCGCGTGCTGCGCCGCGTCCCACGAGGTGTACACCCCCGCCGTCAGCACCAGCAGAGCCACCGCCGCCATCAACGCCTGCTTACCGGCCAGCAGCAGCCCGTAGGCACTCTCACCCGCCCGGCGGACGGCGGGACGGCGCTTGGACTTCGTCGGAGCCATGCGGGCGATCCTTGGCCATGGGAAACCACCCGGTCAACCGCCGCTCCCCGGTTGCGGGACACTGTCCCGATAGGCGGCGAAAGGTGCCCCCGTCAGCCGTTGTACGTGCTCTGCGCCCGTTCCAGACCCTCCTCGACCAGGCACTCCACCGCATCCGCCGCCCGGTCCACGAAATAGTCCAGCTCCTTGCGCTCCGCCGCCGAGAAGTCCTTCAGCACGAACGCCGCCACATCCATCCGACCCGGCGGCCGCCCGATGCCGAACCGCACCCGGTGATACCCCGGCCCCATCGCCTTGGTGATCGATTTCAGCCCGTTGTGACCGTTGTCGCCCCCGCCCAGCTTCAGCCGCAGCACCCCGAAGTCGATGTCCAGCTCGTCATGGACCGCCACCACACGCTCCGCCGGCACCTTGTAGAAATCGCGCAGCGCCGACACCGGGCCCCCCGACAGATTCATGTACGACATCGGCTTGGCGACCACCACCCGGCGGCTGCCCGGCCCCGGCGCCCCCAGCCGGCCCTCCACGACCTGCGCCCGCGCCTTGTGCGCCTTGAACCGCCCGCCCAGCCGCCCGGCGAGCAGATCCGCCACCAGGAAACCGACATTGTGCCGGTTGCCCGCGTACTGCGGCCCCGGGTTGCCCAGGCCCACGACCAGCCACGGACCGTCCACATCGCTCATCTACGTCTCTCCTGCCGGGTCTGCCGGCTCCCGCCGGTCCACGGGCTCTTCCGCTACTCGGGTTTCGGGTCCAGGGATACACGACCGCCGCCCCGCTCCAGCGGAGCGGGGCGGCGGTCACAGCGCGGCGCCGCGCGCGGGCCGGGCGACGGAGGCTCAGGCCTCCCCGCCCTCGCCCTCCTCGCCCTCGCCCTCGGCCGGGGCCTCGGCCTGCGCGGAGACAACCTGCAGAACCACGGTCTCGCCGTCCACCGCGAGCGCCGTACCCTTCGGCAGCGTCACATCCTTCGCCAGGATCGAGGCGCCGGCCCCCAGACCCTCCACGGACACGGTGAACGCCTCCGGGATGTGCGTGGCCTCGGTCTCCACCGGCAGCGCGTCGAGCATGTGCTCCAGAAGGTTGCCGCCCGGAGCCAGCTCACCCTCGGTCTGGACCGGAACGTCGACCGTGACCGTCTCGCCCTTCTTCACGACCAGCAGGTCGACGTGGACCAGGAAGCCGCGAATGGCCTCACGCTGCACCGCCTTGGGAATGACCAGCTCGCTCTTGCCGCCCTCCGTGGCCAGACGGATCAGAACGTTCGGCGTCTTCAGCGCCATCATCAGGTCGTGGCCCGGAAGCGCCACATGCACCGGCTCGCCGCCGTGGCCGTACACGACACCCGGCACCTTCTCCTCGCGGCGCAGACGGCGCGCGGCGCCCTTGCCGAACTCCGAGCGGATCTCGGCGGGAATCTTCACTTCAGCCATGGCTGCACTCCTCGTACTGCGTACCGGACGGCACCGGAAACCGGCCCACCACCCGTACGGATCTGATCTGACGGCCGTCACCCGGCCCACGACAGACCTGCTACGAAGAGCGCGTCGATAACGGACACCGCACACGAGTGCGGCCTCCCTCGCCGAGCAACTCCACGAGTCTACCCGGCGGGAAGGCCGCCCCCAAACCGATCACCGGCGGCCCTCAGCGGCGGCCCCGCACCGCCACCAACAGCCGCCCCTCAAGCCCTGTCAGGCCTGCTCCTCGAAAAGACTCGTCACCGAACCGTCCTCGAACACCTCACGCACCGCGCGAGCGATCGTCGGCGCCATGGACAGCACCGTGATCTTCTCCAGCTCCAGCTCGCTCGGCGTCGGCAGCGTGTTCGTGAACACGAACTCGCTCACCTTCGAATTCTTCAGCCGGTCCGCCGCCGGGCCCGACAGCACCCCGTGCGTCGCCGTCACGATGACGTCCTCCGCACCGTTCGCGAACAGCGCGTCCGCGGCCGCCGTGATCGTGCCACCCGTGTCGATCATGTCGTCGACCAGCACACAGATCCGGCCCCTCACGTCACCGACCACCTCGTGCACCGTGACCTGGTTCGCCACGTCCTTGTCCCGCCGCTTGTGCACGATCGCCAGCGGCGCGCCCAGCCGGTCGCACCAGCGGTCGGCCACCCGCACCCGGCCCGCGTCCGGAGACACCACCGTCAGCTTGGAGCGGTCCACCTTCGCCCCCACGTAATCCGCGAGAACCGGCAGCGCGAACAGATGGTCCACCGGACCGTCGAAGAAGCCCTGGATCTGGTCCGTGTGCAGATCGACCGTGAGAATCCGGTCCGCACCCGCGCACTTCAGCAGATCCGCGATCAGCCGCGCCGAGATCGGCTCCCGGCCCCGGTGCTTCTTGTCCTGCCGGGCATAGCCGAAGAACGGCAGGATCACGGTGATGCTCCGGGCCGACGCCCGCTTCAGCGCATCGACCATGATCAACTGCTCCATGATCCACTTATTGATGGGAGCCGTGTGGCTCTGCATCAGGAAGCAGTCCGCGCCACGCGCCGACTCCTGATAACGGACGTAGATCTCACCGTTGGCGAAGTCGAACACCTTCGTCGGGACCAGGCCGACACCGAGCTGGTGCGCGACCTCCTCGGCGAGCTCGGGGTGGGCGCGGCCGGAGAAGAGCATCAGCTTCTTCTCGCCGGTCGTCTTGATCCCGGTCACAGCACAGTCTCCTTGGCAGCGACATAAAACTCTGGGGGAACGGGGGGCGCACTTTGGGTGCAGTTCTCACGGTACGCCCAGCGCGGCGCACCCGGTCACGAGGGCCTGGCCCCGTCACCCTCCTCCTGAGCTGCGGAAGCCGCCTGCGCGGCAGCGCTCCCGGGACGCTTCCGCGCCACCCAGCCCTCGATATTCCGCTGCTGGCCCCGCGCCACGGCCAGCGAACCCGGTGGCACATCACGGGTGATGACCGACCCCGCGGCCGTGTACGCCCCGTCCCCGATGGTGACAGGAGCCACAAACATGTTGTCCGAACCCGTCTTGCAATGTGAGCCGACCGTCGTGCGGTGCTTGCTCTCACCGTCGTAGTTCACGAAGACGCTGGCCGCCCCGATATTGGTGAACTCACCGATCGTCGCATCACCCACATACGACAGATGCGGCACCTTCGAGCCCTCGCCGATCCGCGAGTTCTTCATCTCGACGAACGTGCCCGCCTTCGCCCGCCGCGCCAGCCGCGTCCCCGGCCGCAGATACGCGTACGGGCCCACCGACACCTCCGGGCCGATCTCCGCCCCGTCCGCGACCGTCCGCACCACCCGGGCGCCCGCACCCACCGAGGTGTCCGTCAGCGTGCAGTCCGGACCCACCTCCGCGCCCGCCGCCAGCCGCGTCGCACCGTGCAACTGCGTCCCCGGGTGGACCACCGCGTCCGGCTCGAACTCCACCGTGGCGTCCAGCCATGTCGTCGCCGGATCGACCACCGTCACCCCGGCGAGCATCGCCGCCTCCAGCAGCCGGTCGTTCAGCAGCCGCCGCGCCTGCGCCAGCTGCACCCGGTTGTTGATCCCCAGGATCTCCCGGTGGTCGGCCGCCACGGCCGCGCCCACCCGGTGCCCGGCCTCGCGGAGAATCCCCAGGACATCGGTGAGGTACTCCTCACCCTGGCTGTTGTCCGTGCGGAGCTTGCCCAGCGCGTCCGCCAGCAGCCGGCCGTCGAACGCGAAGACCCCCGAGTTGATCTCGGTGATCGCGCGCTGCTCGTCCGTGGCGTCCTTGTGCTCCACGATCGCGGTGACCGCGCCGTCCGCCGGGTCGCGCACGATCCGGCCGTAGCCGGTGGAGTCCGGCACCTCCGCGGTGAGCACGGTCACGGCGTTGCCGTCGGCGGCGTGGGTGCCGGCGAGGCTCCGCAGCGTGGCCCCGGTCAGCAGCGGGGTGTCACCGCAGACGACCACCACGGTGCCCTCGGCGGCGCGGCCCGCCGCGGCCAGGGACTCCAGCCCCATCCGCACGGCGTGCCCGGTGCCGTTCTGCTCGTGCTGCACGGCGGTCGTCGCGGCCGGGTCGATCTCCGCGAGATGCGCGGTGACCTGCTCACGGGCGTGGCCGACGACCACGACGAGCTGCTCGGGCCCGAGTTCGCGGGAGGCGGCGACGACGTGCCCGACGAGGGAGCGGCCGCAGATGCTGTGCAGGACCTTGGGAGTGGCCGACTTCATACGGGTGCCCTCACCCGCGGCGAGGACGACGACGGCTGCCGGGCGATTGGCGCTCACGGGTGTGCCCTTCGGCTTCGGATGGTGGACACCCGCAGGATACCGGGGCGTTTTCCGCCCGGAACGCGCACGGGCCCCGACCTTGCGGCCGGGGCCCGTGAGGGCTTGCGCTCAGCTCCGCTGCCAGGACTCGAACCCGGACATACTGGACCAAAACCAGCAGTGCTACCTATTACACCACAGCGGATAGCGCATGCGGCCAATTCGGACATTTGGCTAGGCTGTCCGTCCGGCCGCTACCACTATGCCGTACCACCAGCCTTCGACGCGACGGTATAGGTCCGCGCTGTCGTTCACGCGGATGGCGAGGCAGCCGTGGTAATCGGCGCCGGTGTTCCTCCGGGTGGTCTTCGGGCTGTGCTTCTTCAGGGCCGTCTTGCCGAACTGGTCCGGAGTGGCGCCCGTTCGCTCCAGCCAGAAGTGCTCGGCGCGGCCGACGTCGGCCGACTCGTGGATGTTGACGGTGTAGCGCCGTCGCCCGGGCGTTACACCGAGGAGATCCAGCCAGGCCAGGAATGTGGAAACCATGTCCGGATCGCTGTTGACGAAGACGATCTTCTCGCGCCGGTCGTACGGCTTGTCCTTCGCGCCCTCGGCCCAGTAGAGGCCGACGCCGACCAGGAAGAGCTCTCGTCGGGACAGGTTTCCGATCTCGTTCGCGGCCGAGAGCTTCGTCTGCCAACGCTCGAAGTTCCGCTGGTGCAGTGCGGCCTCTCGGCTCTTCTTCGCGGCTGCGGATGCCTCGACCGGGGTCCTGGGAGGCCGTTCCGGCTTCGGCAGGTCGCGTACCCAGAGCGAGATCGAGCTCTTTGGGCAGCCCAGTTCGAGCTGGATCTCGTCGTAGGTCATCCCTCGCGCGCGCATCTCGCGGGCCGCCGCCCGCAAGTCGTCCTTGGCGTTGGGGCGTTTCGTCCACTCCAGTGGGGGCTCGCCGTCGAGCAGGCGGTTGAGCAGGTTGTTGTTGTGCACCTTCAGCCGGTCGCGGATCTGCCTGCGGCTCAGTCCTTCTCTGCGCAGTGCGACGGCCTGTTCCCGCAGTTCCTCGAAGGTGGCGGAGCCGTCCCGGAGCCCGCCGGTGCCATCGCCGTCGCGGCGTCGTACGTCGGTCATGGGATCAGGGTCGGCCGTTCGTGTGTGCGGCTGGGCGGAAATCCGGGCGATTCAATAGTTCGGGTGGAAGTCGGGGAAATCGACCGTGTTCGAGTCCGGATTGTGTGGATGCCCCGCCCCGGGATCCCGGGGGTACGGCCTTAGGGTGGACGTTATGACCACATCGGGGGTAGTAGGAGCCGCGGAACCCGGCGTGCGGGGCGCGTCCGCGGGGCCGTGGTGGTGGGAGCGGCGGCGCGGGATGGCGCTGGACGTCGCGCTGACGGTGGTATCGGTCGCGGAGTGCGCGGCGGAGGGGTACGCGTTCGCCGGGGAGGCGCGGATTCCGGTGGCGCTGGGGGTGCTGCTGGGGGTGGTGGCGGGGTCGGTGCTGCTGGTGCGGCGGCGCTGGCCGATCGCGGTGGTGCTGGTGGCGGTGGCGGTGTCGCCGGCGGAGATGGGGCTGCTGCTGGGGCTGGTGGGCCTGTACACGCTGGCGGCCTCGGAGGTGCCGCGGCGGATCACGGCCGTGCTGGCGGGGATGTCGATGGCCGGGACGCTGCTGGTGACGTTCATCCAGTTCCAGCGGGATCTGAGCCGTGAGGACTATGTGGCGCCGGACTGGCTGGTGGTGCTGGCGCCGGTGCTGATGTCGCTGGGGTTGACGGCGCCGCCGGTGTTCCTGGGGCTGTACGTGGGGGCGCGGCGGCGGCTGGTGGAGAGTCTGCGGGAGCGGGCGGACGGTCTGGAGCGGGAGCTGTCGCTGCTGGCGGAGCGGGCGGAGGAGCGTGCGGAGTGGGCGCGGGACGAGGAGCGCCGGCGGATCGCGCGGGAGATGCACGACGTGGTGGCGCACCGGGTGAGTCTGATGGTGGTGCACGCGGCGGCTCTGCAGGCGGTGGCGGTGAAGGATCCGGAGCGGGCGGTGCGGAATGCCGGTCTGGTGGGCGATCTGGGGCGGCAGGCGCTGACGGAGCTGCGGGAGATGCTGGGGGTACTGCGGTCGGGTCCGGCGTCGGCGCAGGGTCCGGATGAGGCTCCGGGCGTGCGGCCGGGTGGTGCGGGTTCGGATGGCGCGGGGTCGGATGGTGCGGGGCCGGGTGGGGGCGGGGGTTCCGGCGCGGGTTCGTCCGACGGGGCGTCCGGTCCGGATGCGGGGCGGATGGTCGCCGCTCCGGAGGGTGACGGAGGCGGTGGAGTCGGCGGGGACGCCGGAAGTGCCGGGCGGGCCGGGGGCGCGGGGCGGGTGCCCGTGGCGGCCGGGTCCGTGGCGTCCGTGGAGGCGCGGGGGGCCGGGCCGGGGGCGGCTGTGGCGGTCGGGTCGGTGCCGCGGCCGTCGGTGGCGGGGGAGCCGGCCGAGGGGCCGGGGCTGGGTGATCTGGAGGTTCTGGTGGGGGAGTCCCGGGCGGCCGGGATGGCGGTGGAGTTCTCGGTGGAGGGGAAGGCCGTCCGGGAGCGTGATCCGCGGGTGGAGCGGACGGCGTACCGGGTGGTGCAGGAGGCGCTGACCAATGTGCACAAGCACGCCGCGGGGGCGGAGATCCGGGTGCGGTTGGCGCACCGGGAGTCCGAGGTGGCGGTGCTGGTGGAGAACGGTCCGGCGGCGGAGGGCGGCTCGGACGTGCGGTTGCCCAGTGGGGGCAATGGGCTGGTGGGGATGCGGGAGCGGGTGACGGCGCTGGGGGGCGGTTTCGTGTTCGGCCCGACGGAGGCGGGGGGGTTCCGGGTGTCGGCGGTGCTTCCGGACCGGAGCGGCTGAGAGCCGGCCGGGGCGGTTCCGGCTGCCGGGGCCGGTCTGTTCGGGCGGTCCTGCGGTGGGGTCCGCGTTTCCGCGAGGGCCGGCGGGGAGACGTGTTCCGCGGGGCTGGTGTCCGGAACGGCGGGGCCGGGGGTGGGCAGCGGCACAGGGCGGGGGCGCAGGGGCGGGTTCCGGTCCGGCGGCCGGCGGGGTACCTGCTCGGTTCCGGTGCTTGGGGGGCGGTTCGGCTCAGGTTGACTTCCCGGTGCCGGTGCCGGTGCCGGTGCCGGGGGCGGGGGCGGGGGCGGGGGCAGGTGCGGGGACGGATCCGCTGTCGGGGCGGGCGTCGGGGCCGGTTTCGCGGTTCGGCGTGCGGGGGCGGCTGTCGCGGGACGGGGTGTGGTCCCGGTCGCGTTCGGCGGTGCTGTGCCCGGTCTGTTGTGCGGTGTTCTCCGCGGTGCGTTCCCGGGCGGGGGTTGCGGTGCGGGCCTGGGGGTGTTCGGTGGCCGGGGTGCCGGTCCGGCCCCGGGGGTGTTCGGTGGTGGGGCTCTGGGTGCGGTCGGTGTCGCGGCGGGTGCCGCGGCCGGTGATGGTGGCCAGGCTGGTGCGGATGTGTTCCATCTGTGCGCGCAGGGCGTCGCGGCGGGTGGCGTGGTCGCGCAGGGCGCGTTCGGTTTCGCGTTCGACGCGTTCGCGGCGGGCGTGGGCCTGGGCGATGATCTCGGCGGCGCGGGCTTCGGCCTCGTCGCGTTCGCGCCGGGCGGCGTCCTCGGCGTCGGCGTGGGTGTCGCGGGCGCGGGAGAGGACGGTTTCGGCGCGTTCCGTCAGTTCGGTGACGTGTTTCTCGGTGGCGGCCTTGGCTGCGGAGAGTTGCCGGTCGGCGTCGGCCTGGCGGGCGGCGAGTTCGCGTTCCTGTTCGGCGTGGAGGCGGGCGGCCCGTTCGCGGGCTTCCTTCAGGGCGGCGGCTGCCTGGGAGCGTTGTTCCTGAGCGGCGCGGCGGGCGGTGGTGAGGGTCTTGGCGGCGATTTCGCGGGCGGCGGCGAGGGCCTGTTCGGCCCAGTGGTCGGCTTCCTTGCGGAGCGCGGTGGCGTCGACGCGGGCGGCGTCGCGGAGGGCGCGGGCGGTTTGCTCGGCTTCCTCGCGGATCGTCTGGGCGGTGGTCTCGGCGCGGGCGCGGAGTTCGGCGGCCTCGGCTTCGACGGTGAGGAGGAGTTCGCGGGCGCGGGCGCCGAGGGTCTCGTAGGTCTGCGGGGGGAGTTGTGCGGCGTGTTCGCGCAGCCGGGTGAGTTCGGTGTCGATCTCCTCGGCGCGGGTGGCGAGTTGTGCGGCCCGGTCGAGGGCTTCGTCGCGTGTTCCGGTGAGTTCGGCGATGGCGCGGTTGACCTGTTCGGGCCGGTAACCGCGCCGGTGGCCGCGTACGGTGGCGATCCCGTGGGGTGACACAGACGCATTCATTTTGAGCCCTTTCGTCCCGAATGTGAGATCCGCTCGGGCGCATATCTTTCCGATGCGGGTCAGGTGCTCATAACGCGACACTCCGCCCTTCCGTCCCTGTTCAAGGATGCGGCATCCGCCGCGAAGCCGGAACGGGGTCCGTGCGGTCCGGCGGCCGGTGAGGGGTGCGGGCGGGCGCGGGCGGCGGAACGCCGCCGGGCGCCCCGGAGTTGTCCGGGCGTCCGGCGGCGTGCCGGGGTGCGGAGGGCGGTGGGCCGCCGGGGTCAGAGCAGTCCGTCCCACATCTGTTCGAGAATGACGGACCACCAGCTCTCGGGTGAGGACAGGCAGGCGGGGTCGAGGGCGACCAACTGGGCCTGGAAGTCGACGGTCCAGCGGCCCGCCTGTTCGGGTGTCAGCCCGTACCGCAGCCGCCACATGCGGCCGAGCATGGCCATGCAGCGGACGAACTCGGGCAGTCCGGTGTTGACGAACTGCGGGGGCACCGGCTGCCCGCCCGGCCCGGCCTCCACGGGGACGGCCACGATGTTGGCCGTGCCGTACTGCACGCACAGCTGGCGGCCGAAGTCGCTGCCCATGACGAGGTACGAGCCGGCGTCCGGGGCGGGCTGCACGCCGCGTTCGGCCGCCAGTTCGGCCAGGGTCGGCACGGGGCGGCCGGGCTGGGCCTGGGCCCAGAAGAACGGGCCGAAGTCCACGGGCAGTCCGGCCCACACCAGGGTCTGCGCGACGACATCGGGCACGCCCTGCCGGGACACCGCGTGCTGGTCGAACCGGAACAGCCCCTGCGGGCCGAAGGACTGTGCCAGTTCGTGCGCGAGGCCCTCGACGGGCACCGGCGGGATCGGCGGCACCTGACCGGGGTGCGGCAGCGGGACCCGGTTGGGCGCCGGGCGCGCCGGGCCGTCGGCCACCTGGTGCAACTCGCCCTGGTGCTCGATCAGATGCCGCACGCCCTGCCGGCGTGTGGCGTGGTCACGGCCGTAGGGGGCGGTGTGGCTGACGCGCACCTGCGGGAAGGTCTCGCGGACCATCCGGGCGCAGTAACCGCCGGGCAGATCGCAGGACTCCAGTTCGGTGTGGAGTTCCAGCACCTGCTGCGGCGGGACGTTCTGTGCGCGCAGTTCGTGCAGGATCTGCCACTCCGGGTGCGGGGTTCCGTAAGCGGAGCGGCGGATGATCTGCTGCTCCGAACCGTCCTGGGCGCGGTAGCGGAGGACAGCCATGTAGCCGGGGCCGACCATGGGCGGGCCGGCCGGGGCCTGCGGGTAGCCGTACGCGCCCGGGGCGGGCGGCGGCGGGGGCGGGGGCGCCTGGGCACCGGGCGGCATGCCGGGCGGTCCGGGGGGCTGGGGTGCTCCGGGGGCGGCGGGGGTGCCGGGGTTGGGCCCGGCGAGCATGGTCGCCTGGTAGTGCGGGTCGCCGCCCGGGACGCCGGGTGGTCCGGGGGGTGGCGGGGTGCCTGCTCCCGACGTGGCCGGCGGTCCGGGGGGCTGGGGTGCTCCGGGGGTGCCGGGGTCCGGTCCGGCGAGCATGGTGGGGGCGTGGTGCGCGTCGCCGCCCGGGGCGCCGGGCGCCGGGAACGGCGGGGGAGCTCCGGGGGTGCTGGGCGTGCCCGGGGCACTCGGGGGGCCGGGCGGCGGGGGCGCTGTGCCCGTGCTCTGGGGCCGGGGGGGCCGCGGGGCTTGCGGGGCGCGGGGCGCACCGTCCGACGGGCCTCCGCCGGTGCCGCCCGGGCCGGCCGGGTCACCGACGGCCGGAGCGACCGTGGTGCGCGGCAACTGGCTTCCCCCGGACATGAGTTCCGTCCGGTCGTCGGCCCGCTGCCCCGGCTGCCGGGTGCCGTCCTCGTCGGCCGTGCTCGCGAGGGGCGGCGCGAAGACGGTGGCGGGGAGGTCGACGGAGGCGTCGTCGGGCCCTGCGGTGACGTCGGTGCCGGCCCACGGGGTGCCACCGGGCGGTGCGGCGGGGCCGGGTACGCCGGGTACGGCCTCCGGGGCTGCCGAGGAGGCGCCGTCCCGGCCCGAGGGGCCGTGGTCGTTTCCGGAAGCGGTGACGCCCGCGGCGCCCGCCGAGCCGGCCGCGGGCCAGGCGGTGCCCCCGGCGGGCGCACCGCTGACCGGGGTGGCGGGGGCGGCGCCGGACGGCGTGCCGGAGCCGGTGCCCGGGCCGGGAGCGGCACCTGCGCCGGTGCCCACGCCGGTGCCCGCGCCGGTGTGCGGGCCCGCGGTGCCGGCCGGGCCGGAGCCCGCGGCCGGTCCCGGGCCGGCGGCGGGGGAGCCGGGGACCGGGGCGGAGACCGGGCGCACACCCGCGCCTGCACCCGTGCCCGCACCCGCGTCTGCCCCCGTGCCCTCACCCGCGTCCGCGCCCGAGGTCCCCGCTGCGTCCCGCCTGCGGTCCGGGATGCCGATCTGGTCGGCGGCGTCCTGCAGCCACTGCGGCGGCGTCAGCAGGAAGGAGGTGGCCTCCAGATCGACCCGCTGCGGCTGTTCGGCCGGGGCGGTGCCGGTGTCCTGGGGGACCGCTCCGTACCGCTCCTCGTAGTGGCGGATGATCTCGCCGACCGGGAGGGCGGGCCACAGGGTGGTGTCGCCGCTGTCCCGGGCGATGACGAGCCGGGAGCGGCCGCCGTCCGAGGTGGGCCCGTCCTCGCGGTCCTCGGCCCAGACCACGAAGCCCAGGTCGAACTCGCGCACCTTCACCTCGCGGTGCTGGTACGCGGGGACGTCGCCGTTGATCCACTCCTCGGCGCGCTCCTGCGCCTGTGCGAAGGTCACCATCGCGCTCACCCCTCCACCGGGACGGCGTACGCGAAGCCGCCGTCCACCATCAGGTTGGCCACGGTCTCCAGTTCGGGCGGGCTGCCCGCGAGGCGCCGCAGGAAGTCGTCGAAGTCGTCGCCGCAGGGCAGCAGGAGCCGGTCGACGCGCTCCTGGACGGTGAGGCCGTCGCGGTCGCGGGCGTCGTCGTAGGCGCAGAACCACACCGAGCCGAGGGCCGACCCCTTCACCTTGACCGCGAGGACGCCGCCCTGGACGAAGGCGACGCCCAGGTAGTCCTTGGTGAGGTGGTCGCGCAGGCACTTGTTGACGTACACGAGGTCGTTGACGGCGGCCTCGTCGCGCACCGTGAAGAACGGCTGGTCGACGAGGAGGCCCAGTCCGGCGTCGAGCGCGGCGCCGGCCGGCGCGCAGCCGCCGGCCGCCTTGAGGAAGGAGCGGTAGGCGCCGGGCAGCCGGTAGCCGAGGTCCTCCTCGACGCCGAGGACCTGGGCCTCGGTGACCGACAGGGCGCCCTTGGGCAGCGCGAGGTGGGTGGGGCGGGTCTCCTGCAGGGGGCGGGTGCCGCGCTTCTCCTGGTCGACGGGGGCGGTGGCCAGTCCGCCGTGGTGCCGCAGCAGTGCCTTGACCTCGGCGGGTACGAGCTCCATGCGGCGGCTGTCCGGTACGTGGTGCCAGGTCCAGCCGTGGGGGGTGGCCACCGGCGGGAGGCTGCCCCAGAGCTCGTGGCCCGCGGCGTGCAGGGCGGCGTTGGCCGACACGTAGTCGGTGAGCCGGAGTTCGTCGACGCCGAAGCCCTCGGGGGGGTCGGCGATCTCGGCGGCGGCGCGCGCGTAGGGGGAGAAGTCCGGACGGCCGTGCTCGTCGATCCGCACGCCTCCGGGGTACCGGGCGGCGCGGACCGGGTCCGGGAAGTGCACGGTCTGCCCGGCGTAGGCGGTGTTGGGTGGCGCGGGGTGTTCCCCCGCCCGGGGGCTGGGAGGCGCCCCCAGCCCGGGCCGGCCTGTCGTCATGGCGGTTGCCCCCTGCTGCGTCCGATGTTGGCGCACAGCCTATGCGGTGGCGGGGGGCGCGGGCTGCGGCCCGGTGGTGGGGGCGGGATTAGGCCGTTCGGGGGTACTTCGGCGTGGGTCCGCGGGGGCGCGCGGCCGTCGCGGCGGAGTTCGCACCGCCCGGGGATGCCCGGGGCGGGGCCCGGTGTCCTCCGGGGGGTTGCACCGGTGTTCGCGGAGCGTCCGCGCTTCCGTCCCCGGGGGGCTGGGATAACCCTTTCGGGGGGTCTGTCGTCTTTCCTGTGACGAGCTGTCACGCACCGGTGACCTGCGGTTGTGCGACGCGCGGAGGGTACCCGCCGGACTTCCTGATTTCCCCGGCGGTTTGGCAGGCTGTCCCCGCAACCAGGGGGATTGCACAGGAGGGGAAGCACCGAATGAGCGCCACCCAGGACCTCCCGGCAACCCCGCCGGGTGACCCGCGGCTGAGATGGAGCAGTGACACCGGCCCCGGACGGCCGCCGGTCCTCCGGCACCGCCGGGACGGCATCCTGCCCGCCGTCGCCGCGGCGCTGTCCGTGCGCGGGAGGACCCTCACCGCCACGGCGGGGCGGGGTGACCTGCCGCCGGTGCTCCATCCGCTGGTCCAGGACTTCCTCGACCGGCTCGGCACCGCCCAGCGTGAACGATTCACCGGCCGCTGCCCCGAGGCGCTGCTGCTGTCCCGTCAGCTGGCCGAGGTCGAGGGCGCGCGGAGCAAGCGGGCCTCCCGCCGGCCGCTGTCCCAGGGCGAGGCCCGGAAGGCCCTGAAGCAGGCCAAGTTGACGGCGCGTCACATCCGTGAGGACGGCGACCCCCGGCACGGCCGGTACGCGCCGCCCTGCCGGTCGTGCACGGCGCTGCTGGCGCACTTCGGCGTACGGCACGTCGACCCGGCGGCGTCCGCACCGGACAGGAGCTGATGTGCGCGCCTTCGACCGTACGGCCACCGACCGGTTCCCGGTCGCCGTGGACGCCGCCCTGCGGAAGGCGGGCTGGCGGCCGGGCCGCTGGGACATCCGGCAGGCCGAGGCGTGGGCCGACGGCCTGCGCGCCCATGTGTCCCCGGCGGGCCACCGGCACACCGTGTTCCCGGCGGCCGTCGAGGCCTGGGCCGAGTTCGGCGGCCTGCGGATCGCGGGTGCCGCCGCGGGGCACCAGGTGGCGCCCACGTCCTGTCTGATCGATCCGATGTGCGGGCTGCATCTGGCGCGGACGCTCTCCGATCTGGGGCGGGCGCTGGGCACGGAGATCTCCCCGCTGGGCGAGGAGGGCCCGGGCCCGGAGGGCCCCGGCAGCGGCCGGGCGGTCCTGGCCGTCGACAGCGAGGGGCGGGTCTACAGCCTCGACCACACCGGTGACTGGTTCCTGGGGCACAGCATGGAGGCGGCCCTCACCACGCTCGTCACCGGCGGCCGCCCGGAGCGGCTGACAGTGGCCGGCGGGGGCTGACCGCCCACACCGGCCGGGGCGGCCGCCCCTGAGCGGGCGGGCCGGGAGGCTCCGTCCGCCCGCGCTCAGTCGCGCTCGCCGTCCGGGAGAACGGGGAAACGGCGCGGGGCGAGCAGCAGCGCGAGCAGGGCCAGGGCCGCCGCGGCCGCCGCGCCGATGTAGACGTGCTCCACGGCGGCGTCCACGGCCAGCCGCAGCCGGGCGGCCGCCGCGGCGGTCAGTGACGCCGGGTCCTCCAGGGCGCGGGAGACGGTGTCGAGCGCGCCGGGGGCCCCCTCCCCGGAGGTGCCGGGGGACCCGGGCCCGGGGGCCGGCGGCGGGCCGCCGATGCGGGAGGCGAGCGTGGCGTTGGCGACGGCGCCGAAGACGGCGGCGCCCACACTCTGGCCGACCTGGCGGCAGAACAGCACGGACGCCGTCGCCGTGCCGCGCTCGGCCCAGGGGACGGTCGACTGGACCCCGACGATCAGCGGAAGCTGGAAGAGCCCGAGGGCCGCGCCCAGCGCCAGCATCAGCAGCGCGGGCTGCCAGGGCTCGCCGGGGTAGGGCAGGAGCGGGAAGGCGGCCAGCGTCAGCCCGGCCAGCGCGATGCCGGTCATCGAGGTCTGGCGGAAGCCGATGCGCCGGTAGACGTGGCTGCTGAGCGCGGCCGACACCGGCCAGCTGAGAATCATCACGGACAGGACGAAACCGGCGGCGACCGGGCCGAGTCCGAGCACGGTCTGCGCGTACGTCGGCAGGAAGACGGTCGGGGCGACCATCAGCACGCCGAGCGCGCCCAGGGCCAGATTGACGGAGGCGATGGTCCGGCGGCGCCAGACCCAGCCGGGAATGACCGGCTCGGCGGCCCGGCGTTCCACCACGACGGTGGCCGCCGCGCAGACGGCGCTGCCCGCGAACAGCCCGAGGGACGGCGCCGACAGCCAGGGCCAGGCCACCCCGCCCCGGACCAGCGCGGTGAGCAGCAGCCCGCCGCTCAGGAAGATCCCCAGCGCCCCGGCCCAGTCGACGCGGGGCGGCCCGCTCCGGGCGCGCGGCGGTTCGTGCAGGTGGCGGGCGACGAGCCAGAGGGCGATCGCGCCGACGGGCAGGTTGAGCAGGAAGATCCAGCGCCAGTGGGCGTATCCGGCCAGCAGGCCGCCGAGGGCCGGGCCGGCCACCGCGGCCAGGGCCCAGACGGAGGACAGCCGCGCCTGGATGCGGGGGCGCTGCGCGAGCGGATAAAGGTCGGCGGCCACGGTCTGGACGGTGCCCTGGATGGCCCCGCCGCCGAGTCCCTGGACCACGCGGAAGGCGACCAGGCTCGCCATGTCCCAGGCGCCGGCGCACAGCAGGGAGCCGAGCAGGAAGAGGGCGATGCCGGTGAGGAGGACGGGTTTGCGGCCGAAGGTGTCGGAGAGCTTGCCGTAGAGGGGGAGGGTGACGGTGACGGCGAGGAGGTAGCCGGAGAACAGCCAGGAGAAGAAGGCGAAGCCGCCGAGGTCGCCGACGATCTGCGGGACGGCGGTGGAGACGACGGTGCCGTCCAGCGCGGCCAGTGCCATGGCCAGCATCAGCGCGGCGGCGACGGGTCCGCGGCGCGCGGACGGTGCCGGTGCGGCGGACTCGGTGCTGGTGCTGGTGCTGGTGCTGGTGCTGTTGCCGGTGCCGGTGCCGGTGCCGGTGCCCAAGCCCGTGGTGTCCCCCGTGCCGCCCGGAACGCCGTCCCCCGTGCCGCCCGGAACGCCGTCCCCGGTGGTGCCCTCGGCGTCGTCCCCGGTGCGGCTGACGCGGTCGGCGGTGCCGCTCATGGTGCCTCCTCCCGCGAAGTCCGTGTACGACGCACACTTTCATGTCCGCCAGGCCCGGGGAAAGCGGTATCCCGGCTGGTGGTGGAGGTGCCGGGGTCCGGGGCGGCGGTCTCGGGTGCGGCCGGTGCGGGCGGGTGGCTCCTCCGCCCGGGGGAGGCCCCTAGGGGGAGATCCGTACGCTCGGGAGGAGCGGTTTCGTACCGCCGGAGGACGAGGGGCGGGCCGCCCCCTGCCTAGTGTGGGCTGCGGTGCGGGGGCGGCCCCGATCCCGGGGGTGGGGCCGGCCCCACCGTGGGAACGGCGCCTCACCCCATCGTGCCGGACGGACCGGGGCGGCAGGCTGGTGGCGGCCGGCCGGCGCGGCACCGTCCGAGCCCGGCGGCGGGGGGCCGCCGGGACCACCGGAACCGCGGCGCCGGGCCAGCGGACCGCCGATCGTCCAGGACCCGCGGCGGCCCCGGAACCCTTCGTAACGACTGAGGAGACATACCGTGACAACGGCTGTATCGAATCCCAGGACCGGGGGCAGCGGAGGACATACGGTCGTCGCCGCGCGCGCCCGCAAGGTCGTCAAGGCGTACGGCTCCGGGGAGACCCGGGTGCTGGCGCTGGACGGGGTGGACGTGGACATCGACCGCGGCCGCCTCACCGCGATCATGGGCCCCTCCGGCTCCGGCAAGTCGACGCTGATGCACTGCCTGGCCGGGCTGGACACCGTCACCGCCGGGGAGATCCACCTCGGCGGCACGCAGATCACCGGCCTCAAGGACAAGAAGCTCACGCAACTGCGCCGCGACCGGGTCGGTTTCATCTTCCAGGCGTTCAACCTGCTGCCCACGCTCAACGCCCTGGAGAACATCACCCTCCCCATGGACATAGCGGGCCGCAAACCCGAGCGGGGGTGGCTGGAGCGGGTCGTGGAGACCGTCGGCCTGGGAGACCGGCTGAAGCACCGGCCGACCGAGCTGTCCGGCGGCCAGCAGCAGCGGGTGGCGGTGGCGCGGGCCCTGGCCGCCCGCCCGGAGATCATCTTCGGTGACGAGCCGACCGGCAACCTCGACTCCCGGGCCGGCGCCGAGGTGCTGGGCTTCCTGCGCCGCTCCGTGGACGAGCTGGGCCAGACGATCGTGATGGTCACCCACGACCCGGTGGCCGCGGCCTACGCCGACCGGGTCCTCTACCTCGCCGACGGCCGCATCGTCGACGACATGCCGGACCCGACGGCCGAGCGGGTCCTGGAGCGGATGCTCAGCCTCTCGGCGGACGACGCCCCCGGCCACGCGGTGCCCGGCCACGCCCCGTCCGCCCGCGGGAGCGCGTGATGACCGTCCTCAAGACCTCCCTGCGCAACTTCCTCGCGCACAAGGGACGGATGGTGCTCTCCGCCATCGCGGTGCTGCTGTCGGTGGCGTTCGTCTGCGGCACCCTCGTCTTCACCGACACCATGAACACCACCTTCGACAAGCTGTTCTCCGCGACCGCCTCGGACGTCACGGTCTCGGCGAAGACGGAGGAGAACGCCCAGCAGACCGGTAAGGCGCCCGCCATCCCCGAGGCCACGGCGGCCCGCCTGGAGAAGCTGGACGGCGTGGAGAAGGCGCTCGTGGACGTCTACGACGAGCGCGTCACCCTCGTCGACGACCAGGGCGACAGCCTCTCGCCGAGCACCGGCGCCCCCACCATCGCCACCGACTGGGGGCCCGAGGAGGAGAAGGCGATGGAGCTCGTCTCCGGCCGCGCGCCGCGCGGTCCGGCCGAGATCCTCGTCGACGCCGACACCGCCGACCAGAAGAAGCTGGAGATCGGCGACGCGGTCAAGGTCATCTCCTTCCGGGGCACCACCGAGGCGGAGATCAGCGGCGTCGCGAAGTTCACCGCCACCAACCCCGGTGCCGCGCTGGTCTTCTTCGACCACCCCACCGCCCAGGAGAAACTCCTCGGCTCCACCGACCGGGTCAGCCAGGTGCTGCTCACCGCGGCCGAGGGCGTGACCGACGAGCAGCTCAAGAAGGACGTCGTCGCCGAACTGGGCGGCGGCTTCGAGGTGCAGACGCAGGACGAGGTGGCCGATTCGGCCGCGGAGCAGATCGGCGGCTTCCTCGACTTCATGAAGTACGCGCTGCTGGGCTTCGCCGGGATCTCCGTCCTGGTCGGCATCTTCCTGATCGTCAACACCTTCTCCATGCTGGTCGCCCAGCGGACCCGCGAGATCGGCCTGATGCGCGCCATCGGGGCCAGCCGCAGGCAGGTCAACCGGTCCGTGCTCATCGAGGCGCTGCTGCTGGGCCTGATCGGCTCGCTGCTGGGGATCGGCGCGGGCATCGGGATCGCCGTCGGCCTGATGGAACTCATGGGCATGGTCGGGATGAACCTCGACACCTCCGACCTGACCGTCAAGCCGGCCACGCCCCTGGTCGGCCTGGCGCTCGGCGTCGTCGTCACCGTCGTCGCCGCCTACCTCCCGGCCCGGCGGGCCGGGAAGGTCTCGCCGATGGCCGCCCTGCGGGACGCGGGCACCCCCGCCGACGGCCGCACGGGCCGGGTGCGGGCCGTGGTGGGGCTGGTCCTGACGGGCATCGGCGCGGCCGGGCTCGTGCTCGCCGCGCGGGCGGACCAGGCGGGCGAGGGGGCGCGGTTCCTCTCCCTGGGCATCGTGTTCAGCCTCGTCGGTTTCGTGGTGATCGGACCGGTGCTGGCCGGCGGCGTGGTGCGGGTGCTCGGTGCGGTCGTCCTGCGGGTGTTCGGGCCGGTGGGGCGGATGGCCGAGCGGAACGCGCTGCGCAACCCGCGCCGTACGGGCGCCACGGCCGCCGCGCTGATGATCGGCCTGGCGCTGGTGGCGGGCCTGTCGGTGGTCGGCTCCTCGATGGTGGCCTCCGCCGAGGAACAGCTCGACAAGTCGGTCGGGGCGGACTTCATCATCGGCTCCGACACCGGCCAGCTGATCACCCCGGAGGCGGAGAAGGCGGTCAAGGCCACTCCCGGCCTGGCCCACGTCACGGACTACAAGTCCGTCAGCGTCGAACTGTCGACGCCGGACGGGAAGAAGACCGAGACCGGTCTGACCGCCGCCGACCCGACCTACGCCGAGGACCTGCGGGTCGAGACCGTGGAGGGCGAGCTCTCCGCCGCGTACGGGGAAGACTCCCTGTCCGTCCCGGAGGACTTCGCGAAGGACCACGGCATCGGGCTCGGGGACACCGTCACCGCGGCCTTCGTCGGCGGGAAGACCGCGGAACTGGAGGTGGCGGCGATCACCACCCAGGACACCTCGGTCGACCAGGGCGCGCTGTACGTCAACATCGCCACCGTGGAGCGGTACCTCCCCGAGGGGGAGATGCCGGCGAACATGATCATGTTCGGCAAGGCGGAGGAGGGCAAGGCCGACGAGGCGTACGCCGCCCTCAAGGACAGCCTGAAGGACTATCCGCAGTACAACGTGCGGGACCAGGCCGACTACAAGGAGACCCTGCGGGACCAGATCGGCCAGCTGCTCAACATGGTCTACGGGCTTCTCGCCCTGGCGATCATCGTGGCCGTCCTGGGTGTGGTGAACACCCTCGCCCTGTCGGTCGTCGAACGCACCCGGGAGATCGGCCTGCTGCGGGCCATCGGTCTCTCCCGGCGCCAGCTGCGCCGCATGATCCGCCTGGAGTCGGTCGTCATCGCCCTCTTCGGCGCGGGCCTCGGCCTCGGCCTGGGCATGGCCTGGGGTGCGGCGACCCAGCAGCTGCTGTCCCTGGAGGGCCTGGGCGTGCTGGAGATCCCCTGGCCGACGATCATCACCGTGTTCTTCGGCTCGGCGCTGGTCGGACTGATCGCGGCCCTGGTCCCGGCGTTCCGGGCCGGGCGGATGAACGTGCTGAACGCCATCGCCACGGAGTAGTGTGCGCGGCCGCCCGGAGCGGAGCGGGCCCCGGACCCCTGGGTGGTCCGGGGCCCGCTCCGTCCTCTCCGGCTCCGCCGTTTCCGCCCCCGCCGGCGCTGCCGGCCCACCCTGCTCTCAGCTCTTATGAAGAACGTTGCTTATGGGTGCTTTGTCTCTTCTTCCCCGTGTCATCCGTGTGTTGAGCATCGTCCCGTTTTGATACTGGGCGCCCGCGGCCCCGCACCAGGGCCCGGCCCCACCGGTGGACACCGGTCATCGAAGGGAGCACAGGATGCGCAAGAAGCGGATGTTCAGCGCGGGAGCGCTGGCGCTGGCCCTGCTGGCGGGCGGCGGCTGGGCGGCCGGCCAGGCCGGCGCCGACGACCGCGCGGAGGTCGCGGAAGAACGGGCCGGCGCGGCGGACCGGGCCGGAGCGGAGAACCCGCACTGGTACCGCGGGGTGCGCGGCTGGGAGATCGTCGAACTGCCCAACGAGAACGTGCCCAACTTCCAGCGCCGCGTCGCCGAGTGCCCGCGCGGCAAGCGGGTCCTCGGCGGCGGTGCCGAGGCCCGGGGCGCGGACGCGATCCTGGTCGGCAGCTTCCCGACCGAGGACGGCCGCGGCTGGATCGGCCTGGGCCGGCAGAACGACTACAGCACCGTCGGCATCAGCGTCTACGCGATCTGCGCCTACGCCCACCGCTACTGACGCGGCCCCGGCCGGCGCGCGCACGCCGGCGGCCGCTCCGCCGCCCCGGCGGCGGTCATGACCCGGCAGAGCACGGCCCCCGGCCCCGGACGCCCCAGTGGTGTCCGGGGCCGGAGCTCTTCGCACACCACCCCGCCCGTGACGGTGGTCCGGCTTCCGGGAGGATCAGGCGATCACGTCGAAGACGCAGTGCGTCCCGCCCGCGCCGGCGAGTTTCGCGTCGCAGGTGATCAACGGGCCGCCCAGTTGCTCCGCCAAGGCGACGTAGGCGGCGTCGTAGGCGGTGACGTTCCCGCGGAGTTCCCAGATTCTCTCGAAGAGGCGCGACACGGGGACGCGGCGGATCGGGAACGCGGCGAGGTGGCGCAGTGCCGCGGGCACGGCGGTCTCCAGCTCCCTGTCCTTCCGGGCCATGCCGCGCAGTGCCGACACCACCTCCGCGTCGATGTGCGCGGGTGCGTACAGGGCGTCGCCGGCCGCGAGCCGGGACCTGATTTTTCCGTGCCGGTGGTCGTCCGCGGCGTAGAAGGAGGTGAGGACGGAGGCGTCCACGATGGCGAGGCTCACTCCTTCTCCCGCGCGGCGCGCACGGCGTCCACGGCGTCCTCGATGCTGATGCCGGTGCCCGCGGGGGGCTCGTAGAGGTCCAGAAAGGTGGTCAGGTTCGCGGTCTTGGCGAGGTCCTCCAGCTGGTCGACGACGAAAGCGTTGAGGGACTGGCGGTTGGCCTCGGCGCATCGGACGAGCGTCTGGTACGTCTCGTCGGGAACATCCCGGAGATTGATCCGCTTCATGGCGCCATTGTGGTGCCATGCGGCCCGGTGTGTCCACCCCGCCCCCGCCCCCGCCACCGCGCGGCCACGGCTGTCCGTGCGGCGACGTAGGCTGAGAGCCTCACCCGGACCGTCCGCCCGCCCGTACCCAACCGGCAGCGGCGATGTGCCGGGCCCTTCGCGTTGCCCATCTCCTCCCGGGACGGAAAGAGCCCCCATGAGCCTGCACGGTCTGCTCGACGCCGTCGTCCGCGACCCCGCGCTCGCCGAAGCGGTGCGGTCCGCCTCCGACGGCCGGCGTCCGCACGTCGATCTCGTCGGCCCCCCGGCCGCCCGCCCCTTCGCCGTGGCGGCCCTCGCCCGGGACGCCGGGCGCACCGTGCTGGCCGTGACCGCCACCGGCCGCGAGGCCGAGGACCTGGCCGCCGCCCTGCGCTGCCTGCTGCCGCCGGACGAGGTCGTGGAGTACCCGTCCTGGGAGACGCTGCCGCACGAGCGGCTCTCGCCCCGCTCCGACACCGTCGGCCGCCGCCTGGCCGTGCTGCGCCGCCTCACCCATCCCTCGGCCGACGACCCGTCCGCGGGGCCCGTGAAGGTCGTCGTCGCCCCCGTGCGCTCCGTGCTCCAGCCGCAGGTCAAGGGGCTCGGGGAGCTGGAGCCGGTCAGCCTGCGGCAGGGGGAGAGCGCCGATCTGGCCGAGATCACCGAGGCGCTGTCCGCCGCCGCGTACGCCCGGGTCGAACTGGTCGAGAAGCGCGGTGACTTCGCCGTCCGCGGCGGCATCCTCGATGTCTTCCCGCCCACCGAGGAGCACCCCCTGCGGGTGGAGTTCTGGGGCGACGAGGCCGAGGAGATCCGCTACTTCAAGGTCGCCGACCAGCGCTCCCTGGAGGTCGCCGAGCACGGCCTGTGGGCACCCCCCTGCCGCGAGCTGCTGCTCACCGAGGACGTCCGGCGGCGGGCCGCGGAGCTCGCCGAAGCCCGCCCGGAGCTGGGCGAGCTCCTCGGGAAGATCGCCGAGGGGATCGCGGTGGAGGGCATGGAGTCCCTGGCGCCGGTCCTGGTCGACGCGATGGAACTGCTGGTCGACGTCCTCCCCGAGGGCAGCATGGCGGTCGTCTGCGACCCGGAGCGGGTCCGCACCCGCGCGGCCGATCTCGTCGCCACCAGCCAGGAGTTCCTCCAGGCGTCCTGGGCGGCCACCGCCATGGCGGACACCGGCGAGGCGCCCATCGACGTCGGCGCGGCCTCCCTGCGCAGCATCGCCGAGGTCCGGGAGCGGGCCCGGGAGCTCGGGATGCCCTGGTGGTCGGTCAGCCCCTTCGCCGCCGACGAGGAGGCCGGCGGGGACACCGTCAAGCTGGGCCTGCGCGCCGCCGAGAGCTACCGCGGCGACACCGCCCGCGCGCTGGCCGACACCAAGGGCTGGCTGGCCGACGGCTGGCGCGCCGTCTACCTCACCGAGGGCCACGGCACGGCGGCCCGGATGGCCGAGGTGCTGAGCGGCGAGGGCATCCCCGCCCGGCTGGCGGACGGGCTGGGCGACGGACCGGGGGCGATCGCCCCGTCGGTCGTCCACGTCGCCTGCGGCACCCTCGACCAGGGCTTCACCGACCCCGGCCTCAAACTGGCCGTGCTCACCGAGACGGACCTCACCGGCCAGAAGACCGCCGGCAAGGACGGCGCCCGGATGCCGGCCCGCCGCCGCAAGACCATCGACCCGCTGACCCTGGAGGCGGGCGACTACATCGTCCACGAACAGCACGGCGTCGGCCGCTATCTGGAGATGGTGCAGCGCACCGTCCAGGGCGCCACCCGCGAGTACCTGCTGGTGGAGTACGCCCCCGCGAAGCGCGGCCAGCCCGGAGACCGCCTCTACATCCCCACCGACCAGCTGGAGCAGGTCACCAAGTACGTCGGCGGCGAGGCCCCCACGCTGCACCGGCTCGGCGGCGCCGACTGGACGAAGACGAAGGCCCGCGCCAAGAAGGCCGTCAAGGAGATCGCCGCCGACCTCATCCGGCTCTACTCGGCCCGGATGGCCGCCCCCGGCCACACCTTCGGCCCCGACACCCCCTGGCAGCGGGAGCTGGAGGACGCCTTCCCGTACGCGGAGACCCCCGACCAGCTCACCACCATCGCCGAGGTCAAGGAGGACATGGAGAAGTCGGTCCCGATGGACCGGCTGATCTGCGGCGATGTGGGCTACGGCAAGACGGAGATCGCGGTCCGGGCCGCCTTCAAGGCCGTCCAGGACGGCAAGCAGGTCGCGGTGCTCGTGCCCACGACCCTGCTGGTGCAGCAGCACATGGGCACCTTCACCGAGCGCTACGCCGCCTTCCCGGTCACGGTGAAGGCGCTGTCCCGCTTCCAGACCGACGCCGAGGCGAAGGCCGTGCTGGAGGGGATGCGGGAGGGCTCCGTCGACATCGTCATCGGCACCCACCGGCTGTTCTCCTCCGAGACGAAGTTCAAGAACCTCGGGCTCGTCATCGTCGACGAGGAGCAGCGCTTCGGCGTCGAGCACAAGGAGCAGCTGAAGAAGCTCCGCGCCAACGTCGACGTGCTGACCATGTCCGCGACGCCCATCCCGCGCACTCTGGAGATGGCCGTCACCGGCATTCGCGAGATGTCCACGATCACCACCCCGCCGGAGGAGCGGCACCCGGTCCTCACTTTCGTCGGCCCGTACGACACCAAGCAGATCGGCGCCGCCATCCGCCGCGAACTGCTCCGCGAGGGCCAGGTGTTCTACATCCACAACCGGGTGGAGTCCATCGACCGGGCGGCCGCGCGGCTGCGCGAGGCGGTGCCCGAGGCGCGGATCGCCACCGCGCACGGCCAGATGTCGGAGTCCGCGCTGGAGCAGGTCGTGGTCGACTTCTGGGAGAAGAAGTTCGACGTGCTCGTGTCCACGACGATCGTCGAGTCGGGCATCGACATCGCCAACGCCAACACCCTCATCGTGGAGCGCGCCGACACCTTCGGCCTCTCCCAGCTCCACCAGTTGCGCGGCCGCGTCGGCCGCAGCCGCGAGCGCGGCTACGCCTACTTCCTCTACCCGCCGGAGAAGCCGCTCACCGAGACCGCCCACGAGCGGCTGGCGACCATCGCGCAGCACACCGAGATGGGCGCCGGGATGTACGTCGCCATGAAGGACCTGGAGATCCGCGGCGCGGGCAACCTCCTCGGCGGTGAGCAGTCCGGGCACATCGCGGGCGTCGGCTTCGACCTGTACGTGCGGATGGTGGGTGAGGCCGTCGCCGACTACCGCGCCTCCCTGGAGGGCGGTGTGGAGGAGGAGCCGCCGCTGGAGGTCAAGATCGAGCTGCCGGTGGACGCCCACGTCCCGCACGACTACGCGCCCGGCGAGCGGCTGCGCCTCCAGGCGTACCGGGCGATCGCCTCCGCCAACTCCGAGGAGGACATCGCCGCCGTCCGCGAGGAGCTGACGGACCGGTACGGAAAGCTTCCGGAGCCGGTGGAGAACCTGCTGCTGGTCGCCGGCCTGCGGATGCTCGCCCGCTCCTGCGGGGTCACGGACATCACGCTCCAGGGCTCCAGCATCCGCTTCGGCCCGGTGGAGCTGCGGGAGTCGCAGGAGCTGCGGCTGAAGCGGCTCCACCCCCGCGCGGTGATCAAACCGGCCACGCAGCAGGTCCTGGTACCGCGCCCGGCGACGGCCCGGATCGGCGGCAAGCCGCTGACCGGCCGTGAACTGCTCGCGTGGACGGGGGAGTTCCTGACGACGGTGCTGTCCTGAGGGCCGCGCTTCCGTGACGGCGGAGCTGCCCGGCACGGAGCTGCGGTGTGGCCCGGTGCCGAACCCGCGTGCCGGGCAGTCCCGTTGCCGGGCTCCTTCCCGGGCCGTGTCCGTGACGCGCGCCACCGGCCGCTGCCGGGATTCCCGGGCTTGGGCGGGTAGAAAGGGCATGGGGGCGAAGGATCAGGGACCCGGAAGCGGCAGGGGCGGCACCGGGGCCTCGGTGGCCCCGCGGGCCGTACCGCGGCGTGGCATGAGGGACGGCGATGACTCCCACGGAGGCGCACCACGGACTGGCGGCCCACGAAGTGGTGATGCTGCTGGAGACGGACCCCCACCGGGGGCTGGCCGAGGAGGAGGCGGCCCGGCGGCAGGAGCGCTACGGCCCGAACGTGCTGCCCGCCGCGGCCCGCGGCGGAGTGCTCACGCGGATGCTGCGGCAGTTCCACCACCCGCTGGTCTATGTGCTGATGGCCGCCGGCACCATCACGGCCCTGCTGCACGAGTACACGGACTCCGCGGTGATCTTCGGGGTCGTGGTGGTCAACGCGATCGTGGGTTTCGTGCAGGAGTCGAAGGCCGAGGCGGCGCTGGACGCCCTGCGGTCGATGGTGCGGACCCGGGCCAGGGTGGTGCGCGGCGGCCGTGAGCGGATGGTGCCCTCGTCGGAGCTGGTCCCCGGCGACCTGGTGCTGGTGGAGGCGGGGGACAAGGTCCCGGCCGACGTACGGCTGATCCGGCCGGTGTCGCTGCGCGTGGACGAGTCGGCGCTCACGGGCGAGTCGGTGCCGGTGGCCAAGGACGAGACGGTGCTGCCCGTCACGGCGGCGGTGGCCGACCGGCGCAACATGCTCTACTCGGGGACCCTGGTGACGGCGGGCGGCGGCACCGGTGTCACGGTCGCCACCGGCGCGGAGACGGAACTCGGGGCGATCCACCGGCTGGTGGGCTCCGCCGAGACGCTGCTCACCCCGCTGACGGCGAAGCTCAACCAGTTCAGCAAGGTGCTGACGGTGGCCATCCTGGCCCTGGCGGTGCTGACCTTCGGCATCGGCCTGGCGCGCGGGCAGGACGGGGCGGAGACCTTCACGGCCGCGGTCGCCCTGGCCGTGGGCGCCATCCCCGAGGGACTGCCCGCCGCGGTGACCATCACGCTGGCCATCGGGGTGTCGCGGATGGCGCGGCGCAAGGCGGTGGTCCGTCAGCTCCCGGCGGTGGAGACGCTGGGCAGCACCACGGTCATCGGCTCGGACAAGACCGGCACGCTGACCGAGAACCAGATGACGGTCCGCGCGGTGTGGACCCCGGACGGGGCCGCGTACGAGGTGACCGGCTCCGGCTACGCGCCCCGGGGCGAGATCGTCCACGGAATGGACGGCACCGCGGTCGTCCCGGAGCCCCGCTCGGCGCTGTGGTGGACTCTGCTGGCCGGGGCGGCCTGCAACGACGCGGCCCTGGTCCACGAGGAGGGGCGGTGGGGGCTGGCCGGCGATCCGACCGAGGGCGCGCTGCTCGTCGTCGCGGCCAAGGGCGGGCTCGACCCGGCGGGGCTGCCGCGGGAGTACCCCCGGGCCGACACCGTCCCGTTCAGCTCGGAGCGGCAGTTCATGGCCACCCTGCACCGCGATCCCGGTGCCGGTGGCGGTGGCGGCGGTCATGTCGTGCTCGTCAAGGGAGCGGCGGAACGGGTTCTGCCGCTGTGCACCGGGCAGGTGGCCGCGGGCGGCACCACGCGGGAGCTGGACGCGGCCACCGTGCTGCGCGCCGCGGAGGAGCTGGCGGGCCGGGGGCTGCGGGTGCTGGCCACCGCGGTGCGCGCGGACGCGGACCCGGACGGCTTCGGGGAGGAGACGCTGGACGGCGGGCTCACCCTGACCGGGCTGCAGGCGATGCTCGATCCGCCGCGCCCGGCGGCCGCGTCGGCGGTACGGGCGTGCCACACCGCCGGGATCACCGTCAAGATGATCACGGGGGACCACGCGGCGACGGCCGCGGCCATCGCCGAGCGGCTCCGTCTCTTCGGCGAGGCGGGTGACGCCGGTCGCGCGGGTGACGGGGGTGACGGGGGTGACGCGGGCGGTGCCGGGGACGCCGGCTCCCGCCGCGCCGCGGAGGTGCTCACCGGAGCGGATCTGGACCTGCTGAGCGCGGAGGAGTACCCGGAGGCGGTGGATCGCGCGCGGGTCTTCGCCCGGGTCTCGCCGGAGCAGAAACTCCGGCTGGTCGAGGCGCTGCAGTCGCGCGGCCATGTGGTGGCCATGACCGGGGACGGGGTCAACGACGCGCCCGCCCTGCGCCAGGCCAATATCGGCATCGCCATGGGGCGGGGCGGCACCGAGGTTGCCAAGGAGGCGGCCGACATGGTGCTCACCGACGACGATTTCGCCACCATCGAGGCCGCCGTCGAAGAGGGCCGCGGCGTGTTCGACAACCTCACCAAGTTCATCGTGTGGACGCTGCCGACGAACATGGGCGAGGGGCTCGTCATCCTGGCGGCGATCCTGTTCGGTTCCGCGCTGCCGATCCTCCCCACCCAGATCCTGTGGATCAACATGACCACGGCCGTGGCACTCGGCCTGATGCTCGCCTTCGAACCGAAGGAGGCCGGCATCATGGGCCGGCCGCCGCGCGATCCGGACAGGCCGCTGCTGACCGGCGCGCTGGCCTTCCGCGTCCTGCTGGTCTCCACGCTTCTCGTGGCCGGTTCCTGGTGGCTCTTCACCTGGGAGCTGGGGGAGGGCGCCGGACTCGCGGAGGCGCGCACCGCCGCGCTGAACCTCTTCGTCGTCGTCGAGCTGTTCTATCTGTTCAGCTGCCGCTCGCTCACCCGCTCCATGTGGCACATCGGCGTGTTCAGCAACAAGTGGATCGTCGGCGGTGTCACGGCGCAGGCGCTGGGCCAGCTCGCCATCACGTATGTGCCGGGCATGAACGCTCTGTTCGAGACCACCCCGATCGGCCTGGAGACCTGGCTCCGGATTCTCGGCATCGCCGTCCTGGCCTCGCTTGTCGTCGCGGTCGACAAACGTCTGCGGCGGCAGTGGGTGTAGCCGCCGGAAGAAGCCGTGTCCCGCGTTCACGCCCCGGTGAGCGCCGGGGCGCGCACGCCATGGCGCCCGCGCCCCCGCGTCGGGCGGGAGTGCGGGCGCCGTGCCCCGGGAGGGGCCGTGCGGGCCGCCGGGCGCGGGTCAGTTCACCGTGAAGGTGCGGGAGACACCGGTGAAGCCGTCGATCTCCCCGAGGAGGTCGCGGGTGTCGCCGCGGTGGACGATCCGGTACGTGCCCGGTTCCGCGTCCGCCGGGATCTCCCAGCCGGTGGTGGCCGTGGAGACGGCCGCGTAGGAGCGCTTCCAGCGGTAGGTGGTGGACCAGTCGTTGTCGGTCGCCACCGTCCGCCAGCCGCTGCCGGTCTGCCGCTGCACCTCCAGGAACGTGCCCTCGGTGCGGAGGTTGTTGCGCGGGTGGCCGGTGTAGAAGACGGCCTCGGCGCGTTCACCGCGCGCGTACTCCGCGGCCGGCTGCTCGGCGAGGTCGCCGAACTGCTTGCCCAGCGGCGGGGAGTCCAGGACGACGCCGGGCTTCACGTCGAGCTGGGTGCCGCCCAGCCACGGCGGCCGCACGGTGCTCGGGGTGGGCTCGCCCGCGCGCAGGGCGGCGGCGAGCTTCGCGAACTCCTGCTGGTAGGCGGGGAGGGTGTAGCGGCCGAAGTGGGTGGAGGCGCCCTCGTAGTGCTGGGCGTCGTACTCCTCGGGTGTGGTGACGTAGCCGGAGTAGGCGTTGGAGTAGCCGGCGAAGACGGTGTGCCGGGAGGAGGGGCCGAGCTTCTCCGCGACGGTGTCTAGCACGCGGTGCCCGGCGACGACGGTGAACTCGGCCGGTGCGGCGGTCAGCGTCAGCTGGCCGATGCGGACGAGCTGGAGGGGCAGGATCTGCGGGGTCCAGGACGGCTTCTGCACGCCGGTGGTGATGAAGACGGGCTTGGGCTTCTGGCATTCGCGCACCGCGGCGGGGGTCGGGGCGACGACCGTTCCGGCGACGGTGAGCAGGGGGTTCGGCTTGAGCTCGCCCTCGTCGGCGATGTCGGGGCCGGGTCCGTCCTCGGCGCCGGCGGTGAAGCCCTGGCCGAGCGCCGCCGGGCAGGTGGTGTGCGGCTGACCGTCGCCGGTGTACGCGGGGCCGACCTCCACTCCGGAGAAGTCGATGTAGCGCTGGCGGTGGGCGATGGGGCCGGTCAGCTCCTCCTTCGCCCCGTTGAAGAGCTCGACGGCCTTGTCGGCCTGGAGCTTTCCGATGATCTCGGTGTTCTCGAACTCGTCGTCGGTGGGGCCCTTGGCGCCGCCCTCGCGCAGATTGGGCGACATGTCACCGGCGTTGGACTGCGGGAAGGCCGCGACGAACCTTCCGCGCTCGCCCCAGCCGACGCCGTTCACGTCGTGCTCGACGCGGTACTGGGCGTAGCCCTTGTTGTCCGGGCTGATGAGGGTGTTCTCCGGGGTCATGGAGGTGGCGTGGGTGGCGAACCAGCTCACCATGCCGACCGGTTGGCCCTCCTGCTCGAAGCGGAGCACGGTCATCGAGCGGTCCACGCCGTCCGGGAAGCGCTCCCGGTCCTCGGCCGGGTTGCGCCGGAACGCCTCCTGGGAGCGGTTGACGTTGGCGCCGTCCAGCTCGCCGGTGGCGATCTTCACCGTGCCGGGGGCGAGATCGGCGTCGGCCGCGGCGACGGCCCGGACGATGCCGGAGACGATGGCCTCGTACGTCTTCTTCTTGTGGCCCAGGATCGTCAGGTTGTAGAGCAGGTGGTGGGAGTGACCGCCGGGGCCCGCGTGGGTGTGGGTCGCGGAGAGGACGACGTTGGAGTCGGTGTAGCGGGAGCCGTAGCGCTCGCCGAGCCGGCGGATCACCTCCTGCTGCACCCCCTGCATGATCATGCCGAGGTCGGTGGAGACGAAGACGGTGCGGCCGCCGCTGCCGTCGGCGACCGCGAAGGCGCGCGCCCACTGGCGGGAGTGGATGCCGGAGGTCTCCTGGTCGAGCCGGGCGTAGCCCATCATGCCGACCTCGGCGGCCTCGCCGGTGATGTCGGCGATGCCCACCCCGACGCGGTAGCCGTCGGCCGCGGCGCTCGCTGGGGCGGCGGTCGCGGAGCCGAGGAGGAGCGAGCCGAGCGTGGCCGCGGCGGCGGTGAGGGCGACCGCCCGGGCACGGCGCGGGCGGCGCGCGGGGCGCGGGTGGCGGTCTGCGGAGCGAGTGGTCCGTATCGGCATGCGTCAAGCCCCCGGGGGAGTGTGGGGAGGGAGGTGGTCCGGCGGCCGGGGGCGGTCCGGCGCCCCGTCACACCAGGGTTGGGGCTCAGAATGGGGCTGTGGTTACTGGCGGGTCAATAGGGAGGACCGAGTTGGCTTACGCGCGGTAACACCCCTGGGTCGCCGGGCTGTTCCGGAGACCGGCCGCCGGGCCGTGATCCGGCCCTTCCGCGGACTCCGGTGCCGCCGGCTGCCGCCCGGCCGCGGTCGGGCCGGCGGGCGGGGCGGCCATCCGGCGGGCGCCGCAGCGGGACGGACGGCTCCCGGGCCGGAGCCGCCGCGGCGTCCCGCTCGCCGCCCCGCTCCGCCCCGTCCGTCCTGGCCGCCGTCTCCGCCGCCCGTCCGCCGCGTCCGCCGCGTCCGCCGCGTCCGCTGTATCCGCTGTGTCCGCGCTCACGGGGTGTGAGCCGTCGGCGGCGGCCCGGCTCGGGTTCTCCCGGTGGTGTTCCCGGCCGTCCGGGGCGGCGGGGACGGGGAGTGGTGGTGCCCGTCCACCCGGTGCGCGGGCCCGGAGCCCCCGTGCCGCGAGTCCTCGTGCCCGGAGGCGGGGGAGCGGACCGTCTCCGGCCCGCCGCCGGGGGCGTGCGCCGTCAGACCCGCCGCGGCGGCGACGCACAGGACCGCCATGGTGACGCGTTCGGTGTACGGCCGGTGCGAGGTGAGCACGGAGCCCTCCGGGGAGTGGGATCGCCGCTCCCTGCGGCGGGAAGACGGGGGTCAGAGCTTCAGGTTCCAGTGGCTGCTGTTGTACGCCCAGCCGGGGCTGACCTCGATCTCCAGGGTCTTCGCCGCGGCCGGGGCGTCGAAGGCGAACTCCGCCGACGCCGTCTTGCCGGGCACGACCGTGCCGTTGAAGCCTTCGCCGACCTTGTCGTCGAAGATGCTCTCGGCGGTCTTGCCGTCCTTGCCGGCGCGGGCGTCGACGGTGAGGAGCGCGGTGTCGAACTTCTCCTTGCCCTTGTTCACGACGGTCACCGTGACCTTGTAGGCCTTGTTGCCCTTCTCGTGGCCGATGGAGAACTCGCCGGGTGAGTAGGCGGTGTGCCGCGAGACGGTCACCTGGACGCCGTCGTCGTAGACCACCGTGTCACCGGCCGCGTAGGTCTCGGCGTCAGAGGCGTCGGAACCGGCCGCGTCGTCCTTCCCGGCCTTGTCCTTGCCGCCGCTTCCGGTGTCTTTCGCGGTGGCGCCCTTGCCCCTGCTCTCCGAGACCGACTTGTTGATTTCGTCCACCGCGTCGTCGACGGCCATGACGGTGACCGCGCCCATGGCGACCGACAGGGCGACGGCGACCGGGCCGAGGACCGCACCCGCGGTGGCCATGCCCTTGTTGGTCGCCTCGCCCCGCTTGGCCTTGCCGCGCCCCGTGAGGCCCAGGACCAGGGCGATGACGCCGAGGATCGCGCCGAGCCAGAACATGAACGGGATGACGCCCATGACGAGGCCGACGAGGCCCAGGACCAGGGCCGCGATGCCGAGCCCGTTGCGGGGCGGCAGCGGAGCCATGGGCGCGCCTGCCTGCGGCGGGGGTCCGTACATCTGCTGAGACATGGCGAAGCCTTTCAACACGACGAGCGCCGATCGCTCATCAAGTGGTGGCGTCATCACAGCAGATGTTTGTGAACTCGGTCAATGTCTGTTTCTGTCCTGTTGCTTTGCGGGTACTTCTCCACGTCTCCTCACGGTGCGACCTGGACCGGGACCGGGAGCCGGGGGCGAGTGGCCCGGGGGGAAGGGGCCGCCGGAAGGCGAACTGCCCGGATGCGGTCCCGTCCGGGACCGGACCGTCCGGTTCCCCCTGCCCGTCCGGGCCGCCCGCGGTGCCCGCCCGTCCCGGGGACGCCACAGCCGTGACCGGATCGTGAGCCGGATCTCTACAACCGGTGCCGCGTTGTCGGAGTCCCCGTATACGCTCAATTCGAGCCGCTTCCCGGCACCCGTCCCCAGGAGCATTCATGTACGGCCCCGTTCCCGTGCCGCCGCAGCCGCGCCCCCCGGACGGGGGGAACGTGATCGCGCTGCGGGTCCTCTTCGTGGCGGTGACGCTGCTGCTCTTCGGGATGCTGGCGTGGGTGGCCATGCTGCGGATCGCCATCCTCCGCCGCAGGGCACTGGACTGGGCGCTGTTCTGGGGGGTGCTGCTGCTCACGATCACATGGTTCGTGATCGTCGACGTCTACCCGGAGACGGACTGGCGGACGGACGTCGCGACCCTCGGGCTGCTGGTCATGACCGTCGCCGTCGTCGCCCACTACCTCGTCGCCGATATCCAGTACCACCGGCGGCCCGTCGCCGTGGCCGGGCCCGGCGGCCTCCCCGGGCCCGGCCCCTACGGCCCGCCCGGGACCGGGGCGCAGACCTATCCGGCCGCCGGGATGCCGACCCGCCCCGGTGGCATTCCGCAGCAGCAGCAGCAGCAGCCGCCGCAGCAGCAGCCGCCGCAGCACGCGCCCGGCATGTCCGGGTACGGCTTCCCGCAGCCGCCCGCAGCCTCCGGACCGACCGCCGCCCGCCCCGCGGTCCCGGGCCCCGCCGGTGCGGTCACGCCCCCGCAGAGCCCTCCGGCGGGTTCCCCGGGCGTCCGCCCGCAGCCCCAGCGCATCCAACGGGTCCGAGCCGAGCTGGACGAACTCAGTGACCTGCTCCGCAGAGAAGAGGGCGACGCCACCGGCGACGGGAGCGGCCCGCGGTGAACGGCCGTGTGATCGCCGGGCGTTACGAACTCTCCACGCTGCTCGGCCAGGGCGGCATGGGCCAGGTGTGGATGGGCTACGACCGGCGGCTGGACCGCCGGATCGCGGTGAAGCTGCTCCGCCCCGACCGCATGGCCGGGGCCCCCGAGGCCGAGGAGCTGCGCCGCCGCTTCCTCCGCGAGTGCCGGGTCACGGCCCGGGTCGACCACCCGGGGCTGGTCACGGTCCACGACGCGGGCAGCGACGGCGACGACCTCTACCTCGTCATGCAGCACATCGACGGCGCCGACCTCGGCGACCACCTCGCCGAGCACGAGCCGTACCCCTGGCAGTGGGCCGTCTCCGTGGCCGCCCAGCTCTGCTCCGTGCTCTCCGCCGTGCACGCGGCACCCATCGTCCACCGCGACCTCAAACCGCGGAACGTGATGCTCCGCCAGGACGGCACGGTCTGCGTCCTCGACCTCGGCATCGCCGCCGCCGTCGACACCGACACCACCCGCCTCACCCACACCGGCTCACCCATCGGCAGCCCCGCCTACATGGCGCCCGAGCAGGCGATGGGCGGCGCCGTCGGCCCGTACACCGACCTCTACGCCCTCGGTGTGCTGTTGCACGAACTGCTCAGCGGTCAGGTCCCCTTCGAGGCGTCCACCTCGCTCGGTGTCCTCCACCGGCACCTCTACGACGCGCCCGTGCCGGTGCGCCAGCTGCGCGCCGAGGTCCCCGAGCCGCTGGAGGCGCTGGTGCTGCGGCTGCTGGCCAAGGACCCGCGCCACCGGCCTTCCGCAGCACAGGAGGTCTACCAGGCCCTCGCGCCGCTGCTGCCGGCCGCCGGCCCCGCGGCGCCCGCGGGCCCGCCCGGACCGCTCGACCCCACCCGCCCCTTCCTCCGCCCGCACGCCCCGTGGCCCGACCGGGCCGGCGCCCTCCCCGCCCCGCCGGCCGGGCTGCCCGCGCCCGCGGCCGCGATCCCCGACCCGCGCAGCGCGCCCGGCGGCGGAACGGCCGGCGCACCGGCCCCGCAGCGCACCGGCCGCACCGCCATCGCGGACGCCGTCGAGGAGGTGAAGCGGCTGCTGGACGCCGGCCGCCTCACCCAGGCCGTGGACGTCCTCGGCTCCGTCCTCCCGCTGGCCGTCGCGCACCACGGCGAGCACTCGCCCGTCGTCCGCAGCCTGCGCAAGCAGTACGCCGCGACACTCCTCGACGACGGCCAGTACCGCCGCGCCCTGCCCGAGCTGCGCAGGCTCGCCGCCGAGACCTCCGCCGGACCGGGGGCGGAGGCCCACCGCGAGGCGCTGCAGTTCCGCTACGAGGCCGCGCAGTGCCTGGAGCAGCTCGGCGAGGCCTCCGCCGCCATCGCCGAATACCGTGCCGTACTCCCGTACTTCGAGCAGGACGCCGCCGCGCCCGCCCTCCCGTTGGAGATCCGCTCCCGCATCGGCGCCCTGCTCCACGCGGTCGGCGCCCACCGCGAGGCGCACGAGACCCAGTCGCGGCTGCTCGGTGACGTGGAGCGGATGTACGGCCCGTACCACCCGATGGCCGGCGAACTGCGCCGCGTGCTCGACCGCCAGCGCCAGGTGCGGCTCGGCTGACCGCTGCGCGGCCGCTTCCGGCGGGGCGGCTTCCGGCGGGGCGACCGGCCCCGGGTCCGCCCGCCCGCGTCCCGGGCGGGTGCACGGGCCCCCTCGGTTCCGCCCGCGCCCGGGGCGCCGCTACGGCCGGGGACGCCGGCCCCGCGCGGGGCGGGCCCCCCGCGCCGCTCTCGCCACCCGTGCGACCCGCCGGAGCTGCCGGCCCGGCCAGGAATGCTCCGTCCTCCCGGGCAGGCCGAGGGCGGTCAGCCGGCGGCGTTTGAAGTACCGCCCGGTGTCCTCCCCGAGCCGGGCCTCCAGCCAGGCCGCGCTCTCCGCCCGCAGCCACGGATATGCCTCCGGGCGCATGCAGAACCCGACCGTGCGGATCAGCGGCGTCAGCCCGTCCACGTCCCATGTGTCCGGGCGCGCGCCCGGGGGTTCGGGCGCCCCGGCGGCGAACTCGCCGATCTCCGGGATCAGCCGGTCGGTGATCGTCAGCGGCACGCGGTTGCTGTTCTCGTACGGGGCGATCCGTTCGAGCAGCAACTCGGTGCCGACCCGGGCGACCGGGATGCCGTAGCAGACGGCGGCGGTGAACATCGCGGTGGAGAAACAGCCCACCACCAGCCGGAGCCCGCCGCCGCGGAACAACTCCTCGGCAAGCATCGGGGTGTCGGTGACGGTCAGCCGCACCCCGGCCTCCGCGGCGGCCTTCTCCAGCGCCCTCGAGTAGCGGGCGGGGGCCGTGGGATGCGGCTTGAACAGCACGGAGCGGTGCCCGGCCGCGGCGGCACCGCGCAGCATCCGCTCGTGCAGCGCCTCCTCCTCGGCGGGGGTGAGGATGTCCAGCGCGGCGAGGTACTGGCCCAGCAGGACGGCCGTGGGGGCGCCCGGAGCCGCGGGGTCCGCGGCCGCGGACCCCGGCCCGGCGCCCGGTTCCGGCCCGCCGGTCTCCGCGATCACCTTCTTCAGCACCCCGGTCGGCACCAGCTCGGCCGGCACCCCGTACTCGGAGAGCAGCAGCGGCCGCAGCCCCGGCACCAGGTCCGGGTGGAGCAGCCGCCGGATGCGGCGGGCGAGCGGGCCCGGCAGCGGGTTGCGGGTGGGGCCGTAGCTCATCAAGCCGTCGGCGTAGACGTCGACGGTGCTCTCGGCGAAGATCGTGGCGAGCGCCCGGGCCGGGCTGACCTGCACCGACTCCACGGCCAGTTCCACCGGCCCGTCCCCCAGCCGCCAGGAGTGGCGGAAGAGGCGCTGCCAGATCTCGGCGTCGTTCGCCGCCGGCGACCAACTGCTGGGATGGTGCGGGCGGATGGCGGCGTTCCAGTCGACGACGTCGTCGAAGCGGGCCGCCAGCCGGTCCCAGCCGCGCATCTCCGGGAGCCGCACGGCCGTCTCCGGCACCGCCGCGTTGTGGGAGACGAGCAGCACCCGGCGGACGTCCTCCCGGGGGCCGAACTGGCCGCCCTCCAGGGCCGCGACGAGCGTCGCCGCGCCGTAGAGCGTGGAGACCTGGAAGAGCTGGGTGGTCGTGGCGCTCACGGTCAGGCGGCCTTCCGGGTCGGGCGCAGGGCGCCGAGCAGCCGGCCGCGTTCGGGGCCCATGCCGGCGAGGGTCCGCTCCAGGACGTCCGCCGGCATCCGGCCCAGCGCGGCGGCGGCCTCACGCTTCAGCCGCCGCGCCACGCGGGGCTCGTACCGGTCCGCCTTGGCCAGGTGGAAGGCGATCAGCGCGCAGTAGGTGCGCACCACCTTGGGGAGGAAGCGGTCCCGCTCCGGGTCGGCGAGCACCAGGTCGAGCATCGCGTCGTGGGCGGGGAGGAAATCGAGCTGGCGCTCGTCGAGGATCTGGGTGAGCGAGGTGGTGAGGCCGCGCCGGTAGAAGACGCCGAGCAGGCCGACGGTCGCGCAGGACTCGGCGGCGAGGTGGAGCCGCCAGGTCCACAGCCGGTCCTCGGCGGTGCGCAGCCCCGTGTCGAAGCGGAGGGCCCCGTTCTCGAACAGCCGGCGGTGGTAGATCCCGGCCCAGACGAACGGGTAGTCGACCATCGTCTCCATATGGGGCGGGTTGACGGCGTCCCGGGGGCTGCCGACGGCGTTCCGCACGGCGGCGGGGGCGCGGCGCACCACCCGGTCCTTCCCCGTGGACTGGACGTGGTCGGTGCGGACGAAGTCGCAGCCGAGGGATTCGGCGGCGGCCAGCAGATCGCCGAGGTAGCCGCGGCCGTACCAGTCGTCGCCGTCGAGGAAGGTGATCCACTGGCCGCTCGCCGCCTCCAGCCCGGTGTTGCGGGCCCGGGAGATGCCGCCGTTCTCCGGCTGCCGGATGACCGTCGCGCGGGGCAGTTCACGCCGCGCGCGGTCGAGGATCTCCGCGGTGGCGTCGGTGGAGTGGTCGTCGACGAGGATGAACTCGATGTGCTCCCCGGCGTTGTTCGCCAGGCTGCGCAGGGTGTCCGGCAGGTACTGCTGGACGTTGTAGCAGGGAACTATGACGGAGAGCTTGGTCACCTGTCTGCCTTGTCGCGATCGGGTGTCGTCAGCGGGACGGTAGGGGAAACGGCGGCCCTCCCGGATGGCCTCCGGGGGAGCGCGGCGTGAACGCCGGGTGTCGGATCGGTGCGCCGGGTGCGCCGGGTGCGGCCGAGGTGGCGGAGCCGGTGGACGGAACGGGTGCGGCCGCCGCGTACGGGGGCGTGCGGTGCGGCACCCCGCGGGGCGGAGAGGGTCAGCCGAGCCACCGCCGCAGCCGCAGCCGTCCCCAGAGCAGGCTCGCCCCGAACGACAGCACGATGGTGGCCGCGGTCAGCACAACCGTGAGCGCACCGGCGCGGAGCGGGCCCGGCCCCGCCGTGACGAACGGGTGCGCCAGCACGTCGATCACCAGCACGTGCACCAGGTACGCGCCGTACGCCGCCGCGGCCAGCTTCCCCAGCGCGGGCCGCAGCCGCTCCGGGACGCGGACCCGGTGGAGCGAGAGCAGCACCCCGCCCATGAACAGGGCGACGAGCAGATGGGCGTTGGGGATGACGTAGTGCACCGCGTGCTGGTACCAGAGGATGCCGGACAGCGCGAGCACGGCCAGCACCACCCACGGGGCCCGCCGCCTGCCCAGGGCACCCGCGGGCAGGGCGAACAGCAGGGCGCCCAGGACGGCGTACACGAGCTGGTAGACCACGAACCCCCAGCCGAACCGGGGCATCTCCCACCCCGTGAACTCGCCGATGTCCGCCATCAGTTGCGGTGCCGCGGCCAGCACCAGCAGCCCCGCCCCCAGGCCCCACGGGCGCCGGCCCGACCGCACCAGGGCGGCGCAGGCCAGCAGGGTGATCACCGGCAGGTAGGTGTAGAGGTACCAGAGGTGGTACGCGGGCCGTACGGAGGCGAAGACGGACTCCAGCGCCAGTTCCCCGATGGGGTCCTCGTTGGTGCCGCGCCACCGTCCCCAGGCGAGGTAGACCGCGGTCCAGACGGCCAGCGGCACACCGATCTTGACGATCCGCTGCCGGACGCGGCGGCCGTCCCGGGGCGGCGCGCCGACCAGCACGGCCCAGCCGGCGATGGCGAAGTACATGGGCACCGCGAACCGGCTGACGGCGTCGGCGCTCATCCCCGCCCAGTACGCGGCGGGCCCTCCGGCCTCCTGGCGGCCCACGGCGGCGATGAAGGCGGAGCCGACATGGCCGAGGATCACGCCGCAGGAGCAGAGCAGCCGGATCAGGTCGATGTCGTACCGGTGCTCGCGGGCCGCGGGAGACGCGGCCGCCGCGGGCGCGGCCGAAGCCGTGCCGGGGGCGCCGGACACCGCGGACCCGCCCGGCGCGGCGGACCCGGCGGGGCCGCCGGACGCGACGGCCGTTCCGCCCGGGCCGGGCCCGGGCCCGGGCTGTTCTTCCGCTCGCCCGGACGGTTCCGCGACCGCGGCGGCGACCGCGGCTGCCGCGGGGCGCGGTGCGGGGGCGCGGCCGGACGTCACATCGTTGGAGGGCACGGATCACCTGGAGGGAAGCGGGGCGGAGATAGGGGGGCCGGCGGCTCACGGCGCCCGCCGGGCCCGTGGGGTCACGCCGAAGGGCGAGACTCCCACCCCCGGGCGACGGCCGGCGGACGCGGAGGGGAACACCGGGCGAACTCCCGGCGACCCGGCCCCGGCCCCCGGACCCGGCACACGCCAACCGGCTCCGGCCAACCGGCCCCGGCCCCGGCCAACCGGCTCCGGCTCCGGCCAACCGGCTCCGGCCCCGGCTCCGGCCCCGGCTCCGGCCCCGGCTCCGGCCCCGGCTCCGGCCCCGGCCCCCGGCCCCGGCCCCCGGCCCCGGCCCCGGCACACGCCAACCGGCCCCGGCCCCGCGTGGCCCGCTGCCATGTGCCCGAGTCCGCCGTACCGCCGCCCCGCCCGCGGGACGACCGCGGCGCGATCGCCTCCGGCGGTGGCCCCGGAGCGGTCGGCCGCCGCCGGAGCAGTCCGGAAGAAGTGCTGGTTCCCGCCGCCCCGACTGCCTAATATCGATCACCGCACCGACCGTGCACCGCCCACGCCCACCGCCCACGCACCGCCGCATGGCCCACGCTCCCCGCCCGACGGGCGCCGGGAGCCCCACCGCCGGGAGGCACAATGCACCGCCGCAGGTCCGCGCTGTCCGTCACCGCCGTCGCGCTGCTCGCCGCGGCTCCGCTGCTCACCGGGTGCGGCAGTGACGCTCATCCGGGGGCCGCGGCCGTGGTGGACGGCGACAGGATCACGGTGTCCCAGGTACAGGCGCAGGCCCGGGACGTCCGGGAGGCGCAGCGCGCGTCCGAGGACGCGGACCAGCTGATCAAGGGGACGGGCCGGCTCAGCCGCTCCACCCTCAACAGCATGATCTTCGACAAGGTGCTGGCGCGGGCCGCGCAGGACGCCGGGGTGAGCGCGAGCCGCGCCGACGTCCAGCGGATCAGGACGCAGGCCGAGAGGGCCGCGGGGGGTGCGGAGCGGCTGCGGGAGATGTGGCTCCAGCAGTACTCCATCGGCCCGGACCAGCTGGAGGACACGCTCCGCAACCAGGTCCTGATGGACAAGCTGGCGGAGAGCCTGGGGGCGGACCGGACCACCCCGGAGGGGCAGGAGAAGGTCGTCGGGGCCCTGCGGAAGGCGTCCGAGAGCATGGGCATCGACGTCAACCCGCGCTTCGGCACGTGGAACGACGAGCAGGTCCTGCTCGACAGTGTCCAGGAGCCCTGGCTGCGGCCGGAGCAGCAGGCGGCGCGCCAGTCCTGAGCGCCGGGGTCCCCGCCGCCGGCGGTGCGGGGGAGGCCCGGTGGGCGGTGCGGGCGGTGCGTTACGTTCGGTTCCGTGAACGACGCGACAACGGGGGCCGGGCCCGGCGCCCCGGCCCCCTCCGAGAGCGCGGCCCCCGGCCGTATCGTCCTGCTGACCACCAGCCACCGGGTGGCGCCCGGGCTGTTGTCCTGGCCCGCCTGGAGCGCCCTGCGCACTGCCGACCGCGTGCTCTGCCCCGATCCGGACCACCCCCAGCTGCCGTATCTGCGGGAGGCCGGCATCGCCGTGGAGGCGGGCGGGGAGCCGCCGGCCGCCGAGGAGCTGGTCGCCTACTGCACGGGGGACGAGGCAAGGGGTGCCGGTGCGCGCGGCGCCCGTGACGACGCCGCTGCCGGGACGGGTGCCGCCGCCGGGGCCGGGGCGGGCGGCCGCACGGTCGTCGTCGTCCCGTCCGGTGAGGGCGATCCGCGGCTGACCGACGGGCTGGCCCGGCTGGCCGGCTCCGGCCGCGTCCGGATGCCGGAGCTGGAACTGCTGCCCGCCTCGTACGACCTGCCGGGCGCCCGGCTGCTGGACCTGGTGCAGGTCATGGACACCATCCGCGCCGAGTGCCCGTGGAGCAGCCGGCAGACCAGCGAGGGCCTGGTCAAGTACGGCATCGAGGAGGCGTACGAACTGGTCGAGGCCATCGAGGAGGGCGACCGGGAGGCGCTGCGCGAGGAACTGGGCGATGTGCTGCTCCAGGTGGTCTTCCACGCGCGGATCGCCGAGGAGGACGAGGAGGAGCCGTTCTCCATCGATGACGTGGCGGGCACGATTGTGGAGAAGCTCGTCCACCGCCATCCGCACATCTTCGGCGACGAGGCCGCCGAGACCCCCGAGGACGTCAAGGCGCACTGGCTGCGCACCAAGGCGGCCGAGAAGCGGCGCGCGTCCGTGACCGAGGGCGTTCCGCTGGGGCAGCCCGCGCTGGCGCTGGCCGCCAAGCTGGCCTCCCGGGTCCGGACCGCCGGGCTGGAGGTGCCCCTCCCGTCCGCCGCCGGTGACGGGGACGGATTCGGCGAGGCGCTGCTGGCCCTGGCGGTGCGCGCCGAGGCGGCCGGCACCGATCCCGAGTCCGCGCTCCGCGCCGTGGCCCGGGCCTACCGGGACGCGATCCGGGCGGCCGAGCCGTCCGATTGATCCCCCTCCGCAGGGGTACCCGGCGGCCATGAACCTGCTGAGCTTGGAATTCGCGGTCGAGGACGACTTCCTGGTGGGCCTCGGTCCGCTGTTCATCGGGCTGGCACTCGTGGCGGCCCTGATCGCGGCCGTGTGGTTCGGCCGGAGGATGAAGGCACGCGAGCCCGGCGTTCCCAAGGGCCCGCAGCAGCGGGCCGGCGCCTGGCAGACCCGCCAGGAGTACGGCCACACCACGCCACCGGACCACGGGCCGGGGCATCAGGACGCCCCCGGCGACGGCGAGGCGGTCGAGGGGCATCGCGACCACTCGCCCGAACTGCCCCGGGACGGCCATCGCTATCTTCCGCACGAGCTGGGCCCGTACGGGGTCGAGGAAGAGGCTCCCGGCACCGGCGAGGCCGGGGGGCCCGAGCCGCAGCGTCCCACCTGGGACCGGGGCGGCAGCGGCCACGGCACGGGCTGACAGCCCGCGGTCCGGCTGCCTTGCCGGGCATCGGCAGCCGGGCGGGCGCGGGCCGGCCCGCCGGAACCGGCCGACCGGACCCCTACTCGTCGGTAGAGACTGTTGACGCCCTGTCTACCGGCGGCGAGACTGCCCGGCATGACGATCACCGGTGGGAGCGATGTACGAGGCGGCCGGCCGGGCCGGCGGCCCGGACTGCTGCGGCGGGCCGCCGGGGCCGCCGCCCGGATGACCCGGCCCGACGGCCACGGGCGCGGCGCACTCGCCGCCTTCGGCGCGCTGGCCGCCGCCGATCTGATAGCCGTGGCGCGCGGCCCCCGCGGCTGGGAGCGCGCCGCCAAGCCGCTGCTGATGCCCGCCCTCGCGGCCCACGCCCTGCGCCGCAGGCCCGACGGGAAGACGCCCGCGCCGGCACCGCTGGTCGCGGGCCTCGCCTGTGCCACCGCCGGTGACACCGCCCTGCTCTTCGACGAGCACGAGCCCGCCTTCCTCCTCGGCATGGCGGCCTTCCTCGGCACCCAGGTCAGCTACACCACGGGCTACGCGGGTCTCGGCGCCTTCCGCGCGATCCGCGAACGGCCCCTGCCCGCCCTGGGCTGCCTGGCCGCCTGGGCGGCCGCCAACGCGGTCATCTCCCCGGGGCTGGAGAAGAAGCTGCGCCTGCCCGTCGCCGGCTACAGCCTGGCGCTGATGACGATGGGCGCGGCCGGTCTCGGGGTCGGGGGCAAGGTGGGCGCGGGGGCGGTGGCCTTCGTCGGCTCCGACCTGCTGATCGGTCTCCAGGCCGCGGGCCGCAAGGTGCCGGGCCAGGAACTCATGATCATGGCGGGCTATCTCGCGGGCCAGTACCTGATCACCACCGGCTGGCTGGAACGCCGGGAGGAGCGGGAGCGCACCCTGCCCGGCTGACGTGACCCCCGCGGCCGACGTGACCGCCGCGGCCGCCGCGGCTGACGCGGTCGGCGGTCCCGCCGCGGTGGCGCGGCGGTTCGCCGGCCCCGCCCCGTCGCGGGCTCCGTCGTCCACGGCACCTCCCCACCGGAGCGGCCCCCGCCGGGCGGTGCCCCGGCCGCGGGTGGGGGGCCGGGCCACCCGCTGCCGGCCCCGCCCGGTGCCGGTCCCGCCCGGTGCCGGTCCCGCCCCGCCCCGCTTGCGCCTCTCCGTCCGCGCCGGGGGAACCGGGCGGTGGCGGAGGCCGCAGTCGGCACGGCCGCGCGCAGCGGCGGGACGGCCGGGTGTGCGCCGAGCCCGCTTCGCGGCGGCCCCCGCTCCCCCCCCCGGGCAGGGACCACGCGGACCCCGCCCGGGCGCCGGGTACGGTCGGACACGTGCCCGAGAAGACCGCCGTCCCGTCCCCGCCGGAACTGTTCACCAAGGAGTTCGCCGACGATCCGTACCCGGTGTACGCCTGGCTGCGGGAGCACAGTCCGGTGCACCGCACCACGTTGCCCAGCGGGGTGGAGGCCTGGCTCGTGACCCGGTACGCCGACGCGCGGCAGGCCCTCGCCGACGCCCGGCTGTCGAAGAACCCCGCACACCACACCGGGACGGCGCGCGCCAAGGGCAAGACGGGCATTCCGGGGGAGCGCGGCGCGGACCTGATGACGCATCTGCTGAACATCGACCCGCCCGACCACACCCGGCTGCGCCGCCTCGTCTCCAAGGCGTTCACACCGCGCCGGGTGGCCGCCTTCGAGCCGCGCGTCCAGGAGCTGACCGACCGGCTCATCGACGGTTTCGCCGCCCGCGGGGAGGCCGATCTCATCCACGAGTTCGCGTTCCCGCTGCCCATCTACGCGATCTGCGACCTGCTGGGTGTTCCGCGCGAGGACCAGGACGACTTCCGCGACTGGGCGGGCATGATGATGCGCCATTCCGGACCCGGCGGCGGCCGGGCGCCGCGCGGCGGTGTGGGCCGGTCGGTGCGGAGGATGCGCGACTACCTCGCCGAGCTGATCCACCGCAAGCGCGCCGCGCTCGGCCCGGTGGCCCGCCCCGGCGAGGACCTGATCTCCGGTCTGATCCGGGCGAGCGACCACGGCGAGCACCTCACCGAGGGGGAGGCCGCCGCCATGGCCTTCATCCTCCTCTTCGCCGGCTTCGAGACCACCGTCAACCTCATCGGCAACGGCATGTACGCCCTGCTCCGCCAACCCGGCCCGCGCGCCCGGCTCCAGTGCTCGCTGGCGGCCGGCGAGACGGAACTGCTGGCGACCGGGGTGGAGGAACTGCTGCGCTACGACGGCCCGGTGGAGCTGGCGACCTGGCGCTACGCCAGTGAGCCCGTCGTCATCGGCGGGCAGCGCGTCGCCGCCGGCGATCCCGTGCTGGTGGTGCTCGCCGCCGCCGACCGCGACCCGGCGCGCTTCACGGACCCGGACACCCTCGACCTCTCCCGCGCCGACAACCCGCACCTCGGCTACGGGCACGGCATCCACTACTGCCTGGGTGCACCGCTCGCGCGGCTGGAGGCGCGCATCGCGCTGGCCACCCTGCTGCGCAGGCTCCCGGATCTCCGACTGGCGGCCGACCCGGCCGAATTGAGGTGGCGCGGCGGACTCATCATGCGCGGCCTGCGCACCCTGCCGGTGAAGTTTGCCCCTCTGCCCCTACCGGACCCCGGGGAAACGCACTCGACCTGACGCGGCATCATTCGTGATCTTCGCGTGATCTCCACTACATCGACTTGTGACGCGCCTCCGGGTCCGGCTATTTTTCGGCGGGACCCGACCTTCGGCCCTCGACGAAAGGCCCTCCATGCTTTCCGGCAACGGCAGACACCGCAAGCCCCGCCAGGCCCCGGCCCTGTTCGTCACGGCGGGCGTGGCCGGCGCCGGGATCGCGATGCCGCTGCTCGGCGCGACGGGCGCGCAGGCGGCCGACGCCGCCACCTGGGACAAGGTCGCCGAGTGCGAGAGCGGCGGCCTGTGGAGCGCGGACACCGGCAACGGCTACTACGGCGGACTGCAGTTCACCCAGGAGACGTGGGAGCAGTACGGCGGCCTGGACTACGCGCCGAGCGCCGACCAGGCCAGCCGCAACGCGCAGATCGCCGTCGCCGAGAAGGTGCTCGCGGCCGTCGGCCCGAGCGCCTGGCCCAAGTGCGGGGCGGACGCGGGCCTCACGGGGAAGGCCGAGGCGGCCGACGCCGGCTCCGGTGCGGCCGCCGAGGAGCAGGGCCGGGGGCAGTCGGGCGGTCTGCTCGGCGGACTGCTGGAGACCGGCGGCTCCGATGACGGTGCGAACGGCGCCGGGGACTCCGCGTCCGGCGGGTCCTCCCCGTCCGCCGCGCCCTCGGACGAGGAGGCGGCCGGTGCGGGCGGCCTCCTCGATCTGGGACTGTCCGGGGCGGACGGGGAGAAGGCCCCGTCCAAGAGCGGCAAGCACCGCGGTGAGCCCGCACCGGAGGAGAGCGCGGCGGAGGCCGGGGACGGGGACGGGGACGGTGAGCGGGGCGCCGGGCGCCACGCCACGCGTGACGACGCGCCGGCCGACCGCGGGGCGGAGCGCCCGTCGGAGGAGCGGCCCGGCCCCTACGCCGTGCTGCCGGAGGCCGTGTACGGCGGGGCGGCCGACGACCGCTCGGTGTCCGGGGAGTGGACGTACTCGGCGAACGCCGCGACGTGGTCCGCACGGCCCCTGGTCTGACCCGCGCCTCCGCCACCCCGGGCCCGCGGACGGGCCGCTCTCCGCGACGCGGGGCCCGCTCCGGCCGGAGCGGCGCGCGTTGCTGCGTCCCTTCGGATGAACCCGGGCCCCGGCTTCGGCTCCTGGCCCGTTGTCGGCCGCTACCTGCGACAACGAGCGGCACGGGCGGCCTCCGGCGGGAAAAGTGACGGTGTGTCGGGTTATGCGTCGTCAGCGACGATGTGCTTAACGTCTTATCGCTCGCCGCCAGCGGGCACCCCCGACCGCCACGCCGAGTCCTGCCGGCGGCCGGAGGGCAGTCGCCGCGCAAGCGCCGTAGGCAGGAGCGGGGGACCCAGGTAAGTGCCGCGAGACCGCCCGGCGGGCCGACCGGCTAGGGGTGAAGCCCAGTGCGGGAGCACTCGGCAGGGCCGCTCACAGCCCGAACCCGACAGCTCACCTCGCAGGCGTCGGTGAGAGAGACGTTTCATGCTGCGTACCGGTTACAAGGGCAGGCACCGCCGTCCCGCCCCGCCCAAGTCACGTCGTATCGTCACGTTCGCCGGCGCCGCCGGCACCGCCGCGGCCATCCCGCTCGTGGGCACCGCCGATTCCGCGTCCGCCGCCTCCGTCGACACCTGGGAGGCCGTGGCCCAGTGCGAGTCCAGCGGCACGTGGGACATCAACACCGGCAACGGCCACTACGGCGGACTGCAGTTCAAGCAGTCCAGCTGGAAGGCCGCGGGTGGCCTGCGGTTCGCGCCGCGCGCCGACCTGGCCACCAAGGAAGAGCAGATCGCGACCGCCGAACGGCTGCTGGCCATGCAGGGGCCGGGCGCCTGGGCCTGCGCCGGGGCGGGCGGGCTGAAGGCCGGCGGCCCCGCCCCCGGGGTCGCCCCGCTCACCGGACTCGACCGGAACGCCGGCGAGCAGGAGCAGGCAGCGCCCGGGGAAGGGGCCGGCGGCGCGCCCGCCCGAGCCGGGCAGCCGGACGAGGACGGGGCGCCCCGAACGCCGGAGACCGCCGGGGCGGAGAAACGGCCCGCCCCCCAGCTGGTCGACGGCAAGTACGAGGTCGTCGAGGGCGACACTCTCTCCGAGATCGCCGAGGCCCTGGAGGTCAAGGGCGGCTGGCAGAAGCTCTACGCCCTGAACCGGGACAAGATCGACGCCCCGGACATCATCTACCCCGGCCAGCTCCTCCGGCTGAGCTGACCCGCTCCCGCAGGGCCGCCCGCTCCGGGCGGCACGGCACCGGTCCGGCGTACCCCAGTGGCGCCGGGCCGGTGCCTTTCCGTCCTGCCCGCCACGGCTCTCCCGGGTGTCACTTCGGGCCACCGCCTCCGGGGTGATTGCCCCCGTAATGCCGGTTTTCGGATGTCTTTTCGTCTCGCCGGACGGGCGGTCGGCCGACCCCGGCCCCCGGGCCCGTTAGGCTCGTGCCGCAGAGCCGTTCGCGGCGAGAAGACACTGCGATCCAGCGTCACATTCCCAGAAGGAGATGCTCGTGCCGTCCATCGACGTCGTCGTAGCCCGGGAGATCCTCGACTCGCGAGGCAACCCAACGGTCGAGGTCGAGGTCGGCCTCGACGACGGCAGCACCGGCCGTGCCGCCGTCCCCTCCGGTGCCTCCACCGGTGCCTTCGAGGCCCTCGAGCTCCGTGACGGCGACAAGAACCGCTACGGCGGCAAGGGTGTGGAGAAGGCCGTCCTCGCGGTCATCGAGCAGATCGGCCCGGAGCTCGTCGGCTACGACGCCACCGAGCAGCGGCTGATCGACCAGGCGATGTTCGACCTGGACGCCACCCCCGACAAGTCCTCGCTCGGCGCCAACGCCATCCTCGGCGTCTCGCTCGCCGTCGCGCACGCCGCCTCCGAGGCGTCCGACCTGCCGCTCTTCCGCTACCTCGGCGGCCCGAACGCCCACCTGCTGCCGGTCCCGATGATGAACATCCTGAACGGCGGCTCGCACGCCGACTCCAACGTGGACATCCAGGAGTTCATGATCGCCCCGATCGGCGCGGAGTCCTTCTCCGAGGCGGTGCGCTGGGGCGCGGAGGTCTACCACACCCTCAAGACCGTCCTCAAGGAGCGCGGGCTCTCCACCGGCCTGGGCGACGAGGGCGGCTTCGCGCCGAACCTCGGCTCCAACCGCGAGGCCCTCGACCTCATCATGGAGGCCATCCGCAAGGCCGGTTACGAGCCGGGCCAGGACATCGCGCTGGCGCTCGACGTGGCCGCCACCGAGTTCCACAAGGACGGCGCCTACACCTTCGAGGGCAAGTCCCTCTCGGCCGCCGAGATGACGGACTACTACGCCGAGCTGGTCGAGGCGTACCCGCTGGTCTCCATCGAGGACCCGCTGAACGAGGAGGACTGGGAGGGCTGGAAGACCCTGACCGCGAAGCTCGGCGACAAGGTGCAGATCGTCGGTGACGACCTGTTCGTCACCAACCCCGAGCGCCTCGCCCGCGGCATCGAGAGCGACACCGCCAACGCGCTCCTGGTGAAGGTCAACCAGATCGGCTCGCTCACCGAGACCCTGGACGCCGTCGAGCTGGCCCAGCGCAACGGCTACAAGTGCATGATGTCCCACCGCTCCGGCGAGACCGAGGACGTCACCATCGCCGACCTGGCCGTCGCCACCAACTGCGGTCAGATCAAGACGGGCGCCCCGGCCCGCTCCGAGCGCGTCGCCAAGTACAACCAGCTGCTGCGCATCGAGGAGATCCTCGACGACGCGGCGGTGTACGCCGGCCGCTCCGCGTTCCCGCGGTTCCGCCGCTAGGGCCCGGCCCCGGCCCCGGCTCCGGCGGAGGGCGGCGCCGTCCGCCCGCCGTACGTCAGTGCGTCACGTCCCCGGCCCGGTCCCGTACCGTGGCCGGGGACGTGACGCAACGGACGACAGGGGAGGCGAGCGTGGCCACGGACCGCGACAGGGGCGGCCCCGCCGGTGGCGGGGCGAGGCCGTCCGCCTTTTCCCGGCTGCCCCAGGGCTCGACGGCGACCCGGCTCCGGGCCCTCGGCGAGCAGGCCGCCGCCCGCGTCTACCGGGCCCGGCCCCAGCGCCGCAACCGGCTGACGGGCCGGGCGGCGCTGCTGGCGCTGGTCGTGTGCTCGCTGGTCGTCGCCCTCGCCTATCCGATGCGGCAGTGGGTCTCGCAGCAGTCGGAGATCGCCGAGCAGCAGCGCCGCGCCGAGGAGGCGCGCGCGGCGGTCGAGGACCTGCGCGACCTCAAGGCGCGCTGGCAGGACGACGCCTACGCCGAGCGGCAGCTGCGCGAGCGGCTGCACTACGTACGCCCCGGCGAGACCGGCTACGTCGTGCCGCGGGGCACGGACGGCGCCGGCGGGAAGACCGGGCAGGACGCCGTCGACGACCTCCCCTGGTACGAGAAGCTGTGGAGCGGCATCGACCGGGCGGACTCCGGCGGCTGACGCACCGGACGTACGCGCGGGGCCGTCCTCCCGCACCGGGCGCCGGCCCCGGCCGTTTCCCGCCCGCCTCCCGCCCCGCCCACCGGCGAACCTCCCCACCCGAACCGACCGAAGAGATCCGCACAGGCATGGACACGCCCCCTCCCCAGACCGCGCCCACCGCGCCCACCGAAGCCGACATCGCGGCGTTCCGCGAACAGCTCGGCCGCCCGCCGCGCGGCCTGCGCACCATCGCGCACCGCTGCCCCTGCGGGCAGCCCGACGTGGTCGAGACGGCGCCGCGGCTGGAGGACGGCACCCCGTTCCCGACGCTGTACTACCTGACCTGCCCGCGCGCCGCCTCCGCGATCGGCACCCTGGAGGCGGAGGGCGTGATGAAGGAGATGACGGCCCGGCTCGCCGAGGACCCGGAGCTGGCCGCCGCCTACCGCGCCGCGCACGAGGACTACATCGCCCGCCGTGACGCCGTCGAGGTCCTCCAGGGCTTCCCCAGCGCGGGCGGCATGCCGGACCGGGTGAAGTGCCTGCACGTCCTGGTCGCCCACTCGCTGGCCGCCGGCCCGGGCGTCAACCCGCTGGGTGACGAGGCCATCGCCCTGCTCCCGGAGTGGTGGCGCAAGGGCCCGTGCGTGAGCCCGTGCGTGAGCCCGTGCGAACCGGCCGCCGCCGGCCCGGAGCGGCAGGGGCCGGAGACCGCCGCCGAGGGAGAGACCGCATGACCGGCACGACCCGTGTGGCCGCCATCGACTGCGGCACGAACTCCATCCGGCTGCTGGTCGCCGACATCGACCTCGCCACCGGTGCCCTCACGGACCTGGACCGGCGGATGACGATCGTCCGGCTCGGCCAGGACGTGGACCGCACCGGCCGGCTGGCGCCGGAGGCCCTGGAGCGCACTTTCGCCGCCTGCCGCGAGTACGCCGAGGTCATCCGCTCGCACGGCGCCGGGCCGCTCCGCTTCGTCGCCACCTCCGCCTCCCGCGACGCCGAGAACCGGGACGACTTCGTGCGCGGGGTCCGCGACATCCTCGGCGTCGAACCGGAGGTCGTCACCGGGGACCAGGAGGCGCAGTTCTCCTTCACCGGCGCCACCCGGGAACTGGCCGGGCGGCCGGACCTGGAGGTCCCGTACCTGGTGGTGGACATCGGCGGCGGCTCCACCGAGTTCGTCGTCGGCGCCGAACGGGTCCGCGCGGCGCGCTCGGTCGACATCGGCTGCGTCCGGATGACCGAGCGCCATCTGGTGCGGGACGGCGCGGCCGCCGACCCGCCCTCCCGGGAGCAGGTCGCGGCCATACGGGCCGACATCGAGGCCGCGCTCGACCTGGCCGGGGAGACGGTCCCGTTGCGCGAGGCCCGCACGCTGGTGGGGCTGGCCGGCTCCGTCACCACCGTGGCCGCGATCGCCCTGGGCCTGCCCGAGTACGACCCGGCGGCCATCCACCACTCCCGCATCCCCGTGGAGCGGGTGCGGGAGGTCACCGAGCGGCTGCTGGCCTCGACGCACGCCGAGCGCGCCGCGATCCCGGTGATGCACCCGGGCCGGGTGGACGTCATCGGCGCGGGCGCCCTGGTACTGCTCGCGATCATGGAGCGGACCGGCGCCGCGGAGGTCGTCGTCAGCGAACACGACATCCTGGACGGCATCGCCTGGTCCCTGGTGGAGGAGAACCGGCAGGGCGACTGATCCGTCGATCCGTGCCGGCGCGCCGGGCCCGGACGCGCGACGGCCCGGCCGGCCCTGCTCGGGAAAGCGGGATGCCCGTGTCGACCGTGCGTCCGGCGAGGACCGGGGGCGGCGCGGCGGTCATGGGGGGCGTGAGCGTGCGTCCGCTGCACCGCAGTGCGGCGCCTACCCGGCGGTGAGCGTACGGTGCCCGGCCTCGGTGCGGTCATGTCACCTTCACCGTGAGGTGGGCCGCCGGGCGAGGTGCCAGCCCGCAGGGCTGGTCCTTTTCCCAGCGGCCTCCTCCCGAACCCGTCGTGCGGCGTTAACCGCAACGGGCTCTCCAGCGATGTTCGTGAACTGCGGTT
>NZ_JAGPXX010000026.1 GCF_018070345.1 Streptomyces sp. F63 | reverse complement strand
CGGACGCTTCCTTCGGCCCCGTCTCCGGGCCCTCCGGGCGCTTCCCTTCGGTGTTTCCAACCCTACCAGACGCTTTCCGGGCCGCTTTCCCGCCCGTATTTCAATCCAGTGGCCGTTGGAATGGCCTCGCCTTTCGGCTGATCCGAACATTATCAGACGCGTTCCGGCCGAAGCGAATCGGCTTGTGTTTCTGCTGATAAATATCGGGGTGCTCCGTCGAATGTTGTTCTTCGATCGGGAGCGGAGATGATCTTACGGTCTGCCGACTGGCTTGTCCAAGCCGTCATGGCAACCCGGTAAATCTACCTCCCCTGGGTCCCCGTGTCAAACAGGTCCCCTGGGCGAAGAGGAGGTTAGCACTTCGCCGAGTCCGACGCACATCAGGCGGCGGCGGGTTGCCCGGAGCTGCGGTCGGCGGCGGCCACGTCCCCGGTTTCCCCCGCTCGGGCCTGCTTGCCGCCGAGTACGTAGACGTACCCCAGGAAGAGCAGTTCAGCGGCCGCTCCAATGCCGATCCGGGCCCAGGTGGGGAGGTCCGACGGAGTCACGAAGCCTTCGATGACGCCCGACACGAACAGAACCACGGCGAGGCCGATCGCCATGCCCATCGCCGTACGGCCTTCTTCGGCCAGAGCCGTGCGCCGGTCCCGGCCGCCCGGGTCGATCACCGTCCAGCCCAGCCGGAGACCGGTCCCCGCGGCGACGAAGACCGCGGTCAGCTCCAGCAGGCCGTGCGGCAGGATCAGGCCGAGGAAGACGTCGAGGCGGCCGGCCGCGGCCATCAGCCCGATGCCGATGCCGAGGTTGAGCATGTTCTGCAGGAGCACCCACAGGACGGGAAGCCCCAGGAAGACGCCGAGCACCAGCGAGAGCGCGGCGACCTGGGCGTTGTTCGTCCAGACCTGGGCGGCGAAGGAGGTTGCGGCGTGGGTGGAGTAGTACGACTCGTACTGGCCGCCGGGGCGCGTCATCTCCCGGAGCGCCTCGGGTGCCGCGATGGCGGCCTGGACTTCCGGGTGGGTTCCGATCCACCAGCCGGACACCGCTGCGAGAAGGATGGACACCAGGGCGGTGGTCAGCCACCAGTGACGGGTGCGGTAGAGCGCGGCCGGGAAACCGGCGGCCAGGAAATGGCCGGCGTCGCGCCAGCTCGCGCGCCGGGTTCCGGCGACGGTGCTGCGGGCTCGGGCGGTGAGCTGGGTGAGGCGGCCGGTGAGCTGCGGGTCCGGTGCGCTGGACTGGAGCTGGGAGAGGTGGGTGGCCGTCCGCTGATAGAGGGACACCAGTTCGTCGGCCTCCGCACCGGTGAGCTTGCCGCGCCGGCGCAGCAGGACCTCCAGCCGGTCCCACTCGGCCCGGTGGGCGGTCACGAAGACATCGAGGTCCATGGACGCTGCTCCTGGGAATGCTCGGGACCGTATCCGCTCCCCAGCTTGGCAGACGGGAAGTCGGCGACGGCAGACTGGGGGAAGGAAGCCGAACGGGCGGAGCGGCTCGATGGCTGAGGGAGGACACCCGCGTGAGTGAGCTCGTCACCGGTGAGGCGGTGGTGCTCGGGTTGCGTCCCGCGAAGCTGCCGAGCCGCACCCTGGCTGTCGTCATCGATCTGCTGGTCGCCTTCGCCGTGTACGTGGCCGTCACCACGGCGCTGACGGCCGCCGTGTCCTCGCTGGACGAGGCGGCGAACGCGGCGGTGTCGGTGGCCGCCTTCATGCTGGTCCTGGTCGGAGTGCCGATCGCCGTGGAGACACTGACCCGCGGGCGGTCGCTGGGGAAGCTGGTGTGCGGACTGCGGGTGGTGCGGGACGACGGCGGGCCGATCCGGTTCCGGCACGCACTGGTGCGGGGGGCGGTGGGGGCCGTGGAGATCCTGATGACGTTCGGCGTGATCGCGGTGATCGCATCGCTGGTGTCGGCGCGGGGACGGCGGCTCGGCGACGTCTTCGCGGGCACGCTCGTCGTACGGGAGCGGGTACCCCGGCAGCGGACGCATGCGGTTCCCCAGGCGCCGGCCTGGCTGCACGGACGCTTCACGGAGCTGGACCTGTCCCGGGTGCCCGATGCGCTGTGGCTGGCGATACGCCAGTACCTGACGCGCATGGACCAGCTCGACCCGGACGTGGGCGGGCCGCTGGCCGAACGGCTGGCGGCCGACCTCGCGGCCTGCACGGGAGCGCCGGTGCCGGCGAATGTGCCGCCCGCGATGTATCTGGCGGGAGTCATGGGCGAGCGACAGGCGCGGGACGCGCGGCGGATCCTGCCGGTGACCACCGCACCGCAGGGGTACGGACCGCCCTGGCCGTCCGGGGGGACCGTGTCGGGCGACGGGGGGACGCCTCCGGCCGGGGCCGCGGCCGGGCCCGGCTGGGCGGCTCCGTACGGTCCGACGGCGCCGCGCCAGGCGGAGCCGCCGGGCGCGGCGTTCGCGCCGCCCTCCGTCGTGCCGCCAGGAGCTGCCGCCGGTGCGGACGGTGCCGCCGGTGCGGACGGCGGTGCGCCCCGTGACGGCGGCGCTGCCGGCCGGGAGGGCCACGGTTCGGGCGGTTCCGGTCCGGCTACGGGGTTCGTGCCTCCCGGATAGCCGCTGGTGCGGCCGCTCTTCACCGTGCCGCCGCGGGGCGGGGCTACGGGAGGGCCGAGGGTGGGGAGTCGAGGTCCTCGAGTTCGACACCGGGGGCCGCGAGGACCACGTCACCGGCGAGGTGAACGGCATGCCGCTCGCCCGTGGCCAGGTCTGTGACCTGGTATGCGTCCACGGTCAGGGGACCGCTGTCGGTGGCGTGTGCTTCGCTCTTCAGCAGCGTCCAGGACTGGTCGACGGTGCGCGGCGCCAGCACCGGAGCGGTCAGGGCGACCAGACGGACGCGGGCGGCGGGCCCGCCGGGGGTGAGCCGCAGCAGCCGGGCCGTGGCGACGAGGAAGGCGGGGGAGGCGCCGGTGAAGGCGCGGGCGGGGGCATTGCCCTCGGTGGCCCGGGCGCCCTCGGGGTCCGTGCGGACCCAGGTGACACCGTCGAGCGCGGCGCCGCGGACCTGCCAGTCCCCGGCGTGGAGTTCCAGCCGGAGCGGCCGCCCGAGCTGGTCGGTGGTCAGGTCGACCGAGCCGGAGTGCGCACCGCCGGGACCGGTGGTGCGGGCCGTGTAGCGCCAGCCGGAAGGGCCGGGGGCGCAGTGGAAGTGTTCCTCACCGAGGGGGGTGTGGTCGTGGGGGTCGTGGAGCGAGTAGCGGCCGCGGGGCATGGGGCTTCCTTGACGGGGCGGGCCCCCGCACGGTGCGCGGGGGCCCGTCTCGCCGGGTGGGTGCCGGTGCTGTCAGTAGCGGTAGTGGTCGGGCTTGTACGGACCCTCCACCGGTACGCCGATGTAGGCCGCCTGCTCCGGCCGGAGCGTGGTCAGCTTGGCGCCGAGCGCTTCCAGGTGGAGCCGGGCGACCTTCTCGTCGAGGTGCTTGGGCAGCACATAGACGCCGATCGGGTAGGACTGCGGCTTGGTGTAGAGCTCGATCTGCGCGATGGTCTGGTTCGCGAAGGAGTTGGACATCACGAACGAGGGGTGGCCGGTGGCGTTGCCCAGGTTCAGCAGGCGGCCCTCGGACAGCACGATGATCTTCTTGCCGTCGGGGAAGGTCCAGGTGTGGACCTGGGGCTTGACCTCGTCCTTGACGATGCCGGGGATCGCGGCCAGGCCGGCCATGTCGATCTCGTTGTCGAAGTGGCCGATGTTCCCCACGATGGCCTGGTGCTTCATCCTGGCCATGTCGGAGGCCATGATGATGTCCTTGTTGCCGGTGGTGGTGATGAAGAGGTCGGCGGTTTCGACGACATCGTCCAGGGTGGCCACCTGGTAGCCGTCCATGGCGGCCTGGAGGGCGCAGATCGGGTCGATCTCGGTGACGATCACCCGGGCCCCCTGGCCGCGGAGCGACTCCGCACAGCCCTTGCCCACATCGCCGTAGCCGCAGACCACGGCCGTCTTGCCGCCGATCAGCACATCGGTGGCGCGGTTGATGCCGTCGATCAGCGAGTGGCGGCAGCCGTACTTGTTGTCGAACTTCGACTTCGTCACCGCGTCGTTGACGTTGATCGCGGGGAAGAGCAGGGTTCCGGCCTGCTGCATCTCGTAGAGGCGGTGGACGCCGGTGGTGGTCTCCTCGGTCACTCCGCGGATCTCCGAGGCGAGTTGGGTCCACTTCTGCGGGTTCTCCGCCAGGGTGCGGTTCAGCAGCGTGAGGACATGACCGTACTCCTCGCTGTCGGCCGTCGACGGGTCCGGGGCCTTGCCGGCCTTTTCGAACTCCACGCCCCGGTGCACGAGGAGGGTGGCGTCCCCGCCGTCGTCCAGGATCATGTTCGGGCCGCCCGTGGAGGTGCCCGGCCAGGTCAGCGCCTGCTCGGTGCACCACCAGTACTCTTCGAGCGTTTCACCCTTCCAGGCGAAGACGGGGACGCCCTGCGGGTCCTCGGGGGTGCCCTCGGGGCCGACCGCGACTGCCGCGGCCGCGTGATCCTGGGTGGAGAAGATGTTGCAGGAGGCCCAGCGGACCTCGGCGCCCAGCGCGACGAGGGTCTCGATGAGCACGGCGGTCTGCACCGTCATGTGCAGGGAGCCGGTGATCCGGGCCCCCGCCAGCGGCTGGGAAGCCGCGTACTCCTCACGGATCGCCATCAGACCGGGCATCTCGTGCTCGGCGAGGGCGATTTCCTTGCGGCCGTAGGCGGCCAGGGACAGGTCGGCGACCTTGAAGTCCTGACCGGTGGCGGCTGTCGTCATTACGGGCTGCTCCTCGGTGAATCGAGTGCGGTGGATACGGCTGATCCGCGGCGGGGCACACGGGTGCCACGACCGCGGCGCAGTCCGTCGGAGGCCCTCTCTCCCTCGGCCGGCTCCCGAAAGGCCCCGACCGACCGCCATCAGCAGCGACGTCTGTCCGGTCACGAATCTACACCGATCGGAGCAGCGACCCCAGTGCGCCGACCGACGGGGCCGAAAGGCGCCTGCCCGGCGGCCGCGGCCGAAACCGCTCCGCCCGGTGCGACTTTCGGCTCCGCTCCGGCCACCGCGGGCAGCAGGCCCGGAGCAGGCGCCCCGCAAGGCGGGCCCTGCCCTCAGGGCATCAGGAGACGGCTGGAGTCCGGTAGATGTCCGGCTCCAGGTAGATGACGCGGGCGATCGGCACGGCCTCGCGGACGCGGGCCTCCGCGGCGTCGATGGCGGTGGCGATCTCCTGGGCGGTGTCGTCGTGCTCGACCGCGACCTTGGCCGCGACCAGGAGCTCTTCCGGCCCCAGGTGGAGGGTGCGCATGTGGATGACGCGGGTGACGGTCTCGCCGTCGACGAGCGCCCGGTTGATCCTCTCGACGGCGTCCGCGCCGGCGGCCTCGCCGAGCAGCAGGGACTTGGTCTCCGCCGCCAGCACGATGGCGATCAGGATCAGCAGCACGCCGATGCAGAGCGTGCCGATGCCGTCCCAGACGCCGTCGCCGGTGGCCAGAGCCATGCCGACACCGCCGAGAGCAAGTATCAGGCCGACCAGCGCGCCCAGGTCCTCCAGCAGCACGACCGGCAGCTCGGGGGCCTTGGCGTGCCGGACGAACTGGGTCCAGGACTGGTCGCCGCGGATCTCGTTGGACTCCTTGACGGCGGTCCGGAAGGAGAACACCTCGGCGATGATCGCGAAGACCAGCACGCCGACGGGCCAGTACCAGTGGTCCAGCTCGTGCGGGTGCTTGATCTTCTCGTAGCCCTCGTAGAGCGCGAACATGCCGCCGACCGTGAAGAGCACGATGGAGACGAGGAAGGCGTAGATGTACCGCTCGCGGCCGTAACCGAAGGGGTGCTGCGGGGTTGCCTCGCGCTGGGCCCGCTTCCCGCCGACCAGCAGGAGTCCCTGGTTGCCGGAGTCGGCCAGCGAGTGCACGCTCTCCGCGAGCATCGACGAGGAACCGCTGAAGATGAAGGCCACGAATTTGGCCACCGCGATGGCCAGATTCGCGGCGAGCGCGGCCACGATCGCCTTGGTTCCGCCTGACGCACTCATGGGTGCTGTGTGTCCTTCCCTCGTGACGCGGCACGGACGCCGCGGTAACGGCCGCACATTGTTGCAGTTACCGGGATCCGGGGCCGCGTCAGGCCGCCACGGTGGCGCGGAAGACGGTTCCGGCGCCGGAGAGTTCGGCTGCCTCGCCGGCTGCCGCGTACGCGGACTCGCCGGGCCGGAGCGCCAGCCGGCGGCCGTCGTCCGTGGTGAGCAGCACCGAGCCCGCCGTGCAGAGGAGGATCTGCGGCCTGCCGGAGGGGAGGCCGCGGGACGCCTCGCCCTCGGCGCGGGCGAAGCGGGACAGCCGGAACTCCTCGGCCGGGGTCTCGTACGTCTCCTCGCCGTTCACGGCCTCGGGGCGGAGGATGCCGGGGGCGGCGGCCTCGAAGCGGGTGATGCGGAGGAGTTCGGGCACGTCGACGTGCTTGGGGGTGAGGCCGCAGCGGAGGACGTTGTCGGAATTGGCCATCAGCTCCACGCCGAGCCCTTGGAGGTAGGCGTGCGGGACTCCGGCGCCGAGGTAGAGCGCCTCGCCGGGCTGGAGCCGCACGTGGTTGAGCAGCATGGCGGCGATCACGCCCGGGTCGCCGGGGTGGTGCCGGGCGATGGAGGCGTAGGCGGCGTACGTCGCGCGGTGCGGGCCGGGGTTCTCGGCGAGCTGTCCGGCGGCTCTCCCCGCTTGGCGGGCGGTCTCGGCCATCTCCTCGCGGTCGGCGGTGAGGACGGCGGTGAGGACCTCCCGGAGGGCGCCGCTCTCGGGCTCGGCCCGCAGGATGTCCCCGTACGGCTTGAGGGAGTCGACGCCGAGGCCGTCGAACAGGCCGGCCGTCGCGGTGGCCGGGCGGAAGCCGCACAGGCCCTCGAAGGGTGTGAGGGCGCAGATCAGTTCGGGTTTGTGGTTGGCGTCCTTGTAGTTGCGGTGCGGGGCGCCCACCGGGACCCCGCGGTTCTCCTCGTCGGCGAAGCCAGCCGCCGCCTGTGCCCGGTCGGGGTGCACCTGGAGGGAGAGCGGCGAGGCCGCCGCGAGCAGTTTGAGCAGGAACGGCAGGCGGGGGCCGAAGCGCTCGACCACGCGTTCGCCCAATTCGCCGGCCGGGTCGGCGTCGATCACCTCGGAGAGCGGTACGGGGCCGCCGCCGCGGTCCAGCCGGGACGGAGCGCCCGGGTGGGCGCCCATCCAGAGTTCGGCCTGCGGCTCACCGGTCGGTTCGGTGCCGAGCAGTTCCGGGATGGCGGTGGCGGAGCCCCAGGCGTAGGGGCGCACGGTGTTGACGAGGCGGTCCATGGCTCGGTGCTTTCTGCGGGATGCGTACGGGGGTCGCGTACCGGCCCGGCCGGCCGCGACGGCGCCGGAACCTCACGGGCGTGGGCCCGGCGGCACGGGGCGGTGGCCGGTACGTGATCGGTTCGCCACTGGGCCGGTGCGCGGCTCCGTGGTCGGTAGGACGTGCTCGTGGGACGTACTCGTGGGACGTACTCGGTGGGCTTGCTCCGTGGGCTTGCTCCGGGGGATTGCTCGGCGCGGGTGCGGTGCGGCGCCCGACCGGCGGTCGGGCGGCGGTCGGGCGGCGGGGTCTCAGAAGCACCGGGAGCGGGCGTGATCCTCCGCTTGCTCCCGGCCACTCATGATCGGTCCCCGGAGGCGAGCGCCAGGTAAACGGCGGCGAAATCCGTGATGGCAAGAAGCTCCGCCGCTGCCTCCAGCACGCTGCCCTCGGAGGGTTCCAGCTCGCTGACGGGGCTGTCGTGGGCCAGGGCGAACTCACGGGCGGCGGGGGTCGGCGAGCCGGCCGTCAGGCCTTGTTCACGGAGGAGCACCACGCGGGCGTGGAGCGCGGCGGGATCTTCCACGCGGTCCCGGAAGAAGTCGTCGGGGTCGGCGCCCGCGGCGAAGGCGCCGGAGAGGAGAGCGGCGTGCTCGGTGAGGGCCTCCGGAAGGGCGGCGGCGAGCGCGGGACGGCCGGCGACGGCGGCCAGCGAGCGGGCGAAGTGCCGGGCGGCGGCGCGGGCCACCGGCCCGTCGCTCCAGAGCAGCGGCAGCGATTCGGCCAGCTCCGCGGCGAGGGTCTTGGCCGGGTTGCTGTATGTGGCGACGGCGGGGCCGCAGCGTTCGGCGGTCCGGTCGAGCCGGTCGGCGACGAGCTGGACGGTGGCCGGGGGCGCCGGGTGGAAACCGGTCCGGTCGAGCAGCACGAGCAGCGGGACCAGCAGCGCCCACACGGTGCCGGGCCGCTCCCCCGCCGCGTCACCGGCCGGTGCCCGGCGAGCGGGCCACGCGCCGCCCGTCTCCCCCTCCCCGGGCAGCGGGCTCTCGTGCGCCGGTGCGGTGAGCGGCACGGCGAGACCGTGCCGTCCGCCGACGTCCCCGGTGAGGGGTGCGTCGGCCGGGCAGACCGAGACGACCGAGCAGCCGCGGCGGTACGCCTGCTCGACCAGGGCGGAGAGTCCCGGTTCGGTGCCGTCGGCCGTGAGGACGATCAGCAGGTCCAGCGGGCCGGCCCAGCCCGGAAGCGTCCAGCGCAGCGCGCCGGGAGCGGCCAGGGCGCCGACCGGGTGGATCGGGCGGACGAGGGTGTTGCCGCCACTGAGCGCGGCCAGCAGGTCGGCGACGCAGGCGGTGGCCGGTCCGGAGCCGGCGATCAGCAGGCCCCGCGGCCGCCCGTCGGGCTTGAGGTCGGCCAGTCCGGCCTCCATGGCGCCCCGGGCGGCGGTGCGGACGCGGGCGCCGGAACCGGCGGCGCCGCGCAGCAGGCCCCGGGTGTCGGCGCGGGCGAGTGCCTCGGGTGCGTCGAGGAGCGACTCGTCGAGCATCTGGTGGAGCCTCCGATCGCCGTACGGCGGGCCTGCCGTGCTGGGGAAGCACACCGGCCCGGTCCGGCCGGCCCGTCCGGACCGGCGGCTCCGAGCCTAGGCGGGACGGCGGGCCTCGTCGACGAGCAGCACGGGGATGCCGTCCCGGACCGGGTACGCCAGACCGCAGCCGGTGCAGACCAGCTCGGTGCCACGGGACTCGCGGCCGGACTCGCCGCCGGACTCCTCACCGGCCGTGCCGGCGCTCGCGCCGCCGGACTCCTCGCGGAGCGGGGCGTGGCAGGCCGGGCAGGCGAGGATGGCGAGGAGGCCGGCGTCGAGCGGCATGGGGCATCCCTTTCGGTGGGCTCTCCCGGCCGCCGGGGCGGTGGGAGAGGGCGTTCGGCCTCGTCAGCGTACCCCCGGGCCGCGCACCGCGAGACGCATCGCCGGGCCGCACACCGCGAGGCGTGCGGCCCGGCCCTGAGCCCGGGAAGCCGCGGGCCGCCGGCCGCTCAGGCGCGGACGATGGCGAGGACCTCGTCGCGGATCTTCTCGACGGTGGCCCCGTCGCGCGCCTCGACGTTGAGGCGCAGCAGCGGCTCGGTGTTCGAGGCGCGCAGATTGAACCACCAGTCGGGGGCGGTGACCGTCAGGCCGTCGAGCTCGTCCAGCTCGGTGCCGGGGCGGCCGGCGTAGGCTGCCCTGACGGCGGCGGCGCGGCCGGCCTGGTCCTCCACCCGGCTGTTGATCTCCCCGGAGGCGGCGTACCGGTCGTACTGCGCGACCAGCTCCGACAGCGTGCCGGGCTGGCCGCCGAGCGCGGCGAGGACGTGGAGCGCGGCGAGCATGCCGGTGTCGGCGTTCCAGAAGTCCCGGAAGTAGTAGTGCGCGGAGTGCTCGCCGCCGAAGATCGCACCGGTGCGGGCCATCTCCCCCTTGATGAAGGAGTGCCCGACGCGGGTGCGTACGGGAGTGCCGCCGTTCTCCTTGACCACCTCGGGGACGGACCAGGAGGTGATGCAGTTGTGGATGACGGTGCCGCCGCCGTGCTTGGCCAGTTCGCGGGCGGCGACGAGGGCCGTGACCGCGGACGGTGAGACGGGCTCGCCCCGCTCGTCGACCACGAAGCAGCGGTCGGCGTCCCCGTCGAAGGCCAGGCCGATGTCGGCTCCGGTCTCCCGGACCCTCGCCTGGAGGTCGACGATGTTCTCCGGGGCGAGGGGGTTGGCCTCGTGGTTGGGGAAGGTGCCGTCCAGCTCGAAGTACATCGGGACGAGTTCGACGGGCAGGCCGTCCAGGACGGTGGGCACGGTGTGGCCGCCCATGCCGTTGCCGGCGTCCACCACGACCTTGAGCGGGCGGATGCCCGTGAGGTCGACGAGGCCGCGCAGGCAGGCGGCGTAGTCGGTGAGGACGTCCCGCTGGGTGATGGTGCCGGGGACCTCCACGGGGGCGGGGGCGCCGCTCTCGCTCCACTCCTCGACGAGCGCGCGGATCTCGGCGAGGCCGGTGTCCTGGCCGACGGGGGTGGCGCCGGCCCGGCACATCTTGATGCCGTTGTACTGGGCCGGGTTGTGGCTCGCGGTGAACATCGCGCCGGGCAGGCCGAGCCGGCCGCTGGCGAAGTACAGCTGGTCCGTGGAGCACAGGCCGATCTCGGTGACGTCCGCGCCGCGGGCGGCGGCTCCGCGGCCGAACGCCCGGGACAGGCCGGGGGACGAGGGCCGCATGTCATGGCCGACGACAACGGCCTCCGCCCCGGTCACCCGGGCGAAGGCCGCGCCGAAGAGCTCCGCGAGCGGTTCGTCCCACTGGTCCGGGACCACACCGCGCACGTCGTACGCCTTCACGATCTGCGACAAGTCGGGCACTGCCCACCTCTTCTGGGAGTCCTATCGGAACGACAAAACTACCCGGATCGGCGCCGGTCGCATCAGGGCGGTCCAGGCTCCGGACGGTACGGAACACGGAAGGGGGAGGCGGCGCGGCCGCACCGGGCGGTGGCGCGCCGCCCTCTTCAGGGCTCGGGGGAGCGCAGGACCCGCAGGTGCCCGCGGCGGGCGACCTCTCCCGGGCCGGCCTCGCGGCCTGCGGGGCCGCCTGCGCCGCCCTGTGTCCCGGCCCCCCGTTCCGGAGGGCGGGCGGCTTCACGGACGGCGTTCGCGAGTGCTTCGAGATCGTCGCTGCTGGGCCGGGCGGGGCCGGTGTCGACAGCCAGCCGGACGACCTCCCAGCCGCGCGGCGCGGTGAGCCGCTCCGAGTGCTCGGCGCAGAGGTCGTAGCAGTGCGGTTCGGCGTAGGTGGCGAGTGGCCCGAGAACGGCGGTCGAGTCCGCGTAGACGTACGTCAGCGTCGCGACGGCGGGACGACCGCACGCGGTGCGCGAACATCGGCGTACAGGGCTCACGAGGTTGGACGGTACCGCACTCTTGAGCGGGCCGCGACGACTCCTCCCGACCTCTCCCGCCGTGTCGCGCCCCTGGAGACAAGGGTGTTGACCTGCGGGCGCGGGGTCCGGTCCGCGGCGGGGACCCGGCAGAGGCCCGGCCCCCCGGGAGAGTGGCATCGCGCCCCGTCCCGCTTGACGGCGCTTTGCCCGGAATCGCCGCGCCGGTCCGCGGGACGGGCTGTCCGGATGGTCCGGACCGGACCGGTTCGCGATCTGCGGCGGTCCCGCTCGTCGGCGCTCCGGGCCGGCCGGCCGACGGCTACTCTCGGAGGTGATGACCAGTTCCGTGCCACCCCGCCCCGCCGAGCCCCGCCCGCGCCGCCGAGACCGCCACGGGCGCGGGATGCGCGGACCGATCGCGCCGCCGCAGGTGCCGCTCGCGGTGAGCCGTGCGGTGGCCTTCTGGGACCTGGTGCACGACTCGGTGGAGCGGCTCGAGCGGCACTGGCCGCAACTCTCCGACGTGGAGTTCGCCGTGCTGGACGTCCCCTCCTTCGGTGACGGTGCCGAGGACCGCGCCGAGGGCTGGGAGGACGAGGGGACGGTGCCGCTGGGCCGGGTGACCGCCGCCGGGGGGGACGGTCCGGCCCGGATCGTCGTCTACCGGCGCCCGGTCGAGATCCGGACGAAGAACCGCGACGAGCGGGCCCTGCTGGTGCACGAGATCGTGGTGGAGCAGGTGGCCGAACTGCTGGGGCTGGCACCGGAATCGGTGGACCCGCGCTACGGGCAGGACTGACGGGACGGGGGACGCAACCGGGGCCGGGCGCAGCCGTCCGCTGCCGCCGGGCCCGCGCTCTCACCGCATCAGCAGGGACAGATCCTCGGCCGCCTCGGGGACGACGACCGTGCCCCGGTCGTCGGCGACCGGCTGGACGGTGAACATCGGCACGCCGCCCTTGGGCAGTTCGAGCATCCGGGACGCGTACACGGGTCCGCCGGACAGCGCCTCGACGGTCAGCGCGTGCGTGCCCTTGCCGTCCGCGGGGGCGGGCGGTTTCGGCACGCTCAGCGTCGTACCGGCCTTGATCGTGTACTCCTTGCTCACCGGCTCGCCGCCGCCGCTGCCCGCCGAGGCGGTGACCTTGACCTTCGCCGCCCTGCCGGGCGCGACGAGGGAGAGGACCGATCCCTTGGCGCGGTTGTCGGCGACGGTGCCCCGCGCTTCGATCCGCCCGGTCGCCGGGATGAAGGCCGTCTCCTGGTCACGGCCCTTGCCGCGGACGACGCGCAGGGCCACCGCGTACGGGGCGGGGTCGGCGCCGTCCACCGGGGTCAGCACCAGGGAGCCGGGCTCTCCCTTGGTGATGTCGTCCAGGTCCACGGATGTCGCCATCCCGCGCTTCACGGTCAGGTTCTCGTGTCCGGCGGGGGTGAAGGAGCCGGTCGGACCGGCGAGTTCGACCCCCAGGTCGGCGTCGCGGTCGCCGGTCGCCACCGCCACCAGCCGCACGGAGGTCGCGTCCGCCGGGATGCCGGGGAGCACCGCCGGGCCGGCCGTCACCGCCGAGAACGGCAGCCAGTCGCTGCCCGCGCCGCTGTCCGTGGCGCGGACGGCGGCGCCGACCCGGCCGGAGCGGGCGACGACATGCACGGCGAGATCGGCCGCCTTCTCGGAGGTGAGCGTGGACAGCAGGACGGAGGCGGCGGAGCGGGGCGGGACCGTGATGCCCTCACCGGTTTCGGTCTCGACCGGGCCCTTCTTGCCGTAGAGCTCCAGGTCGACGACAGCGGCGGCGTCGTCGGGATTCGTCAGTTCCACGTAGTCCTGGCGGCTCTCGGCGGTGCTCGCGGCCGGGAACCAGAAGTCGGTGTCGGGTGCGGTGCAGGAGACGCCCAGGACGCCGCGGCCCTGTCCGGAGCTGATCACGGTTGTCTGCTGGGCGGTCCAGCCGGGGGCGAGAGCGCCGTCGGCGGTCCCGACGAGAGCGGGGGCACCGGCCTCGGAGACGGAGGCGACCGCGGGAGTGCCCGGCTTCTTCAGGGGGGCGACGGGCTCGGGACCGGCGTCCTTGCCGCCGTCCTTGCCGCCCCCCTCGCCGCCGCTCTCCTTGTCGTCCTTCTTGCCGTCCGTGCCGTCCGTGCCGTCGGCGGTGCCCGGCTCCTTCCCGGCGGGCAGGAGTCCGGCCGTGCCCTTGGTGCCCGCGGATCCGGCGGTTCCGCCCTCGGGGGTGAAGGACGTGTAGTCGGTCTCGGCCAGCTCCGACAGGGACGGCTCGGGGCAGAGCAGCTCGGAGCGCTCCACGGGCAGCCGTTCGGCGGCGGCCGCCGGGCGCTCCGGCGTCTCACCGGGGGCGGCCAGGGCGGCCACCCCGGTGACCGCGGCGAGGGCCGTGGTGGCGGCGAGCAGGGACAGGGTGGTGCGGTTCACTGCTGGTCGCTCCCGTCGCGGTGGGGGGCGGGTTCGCCGTCGTCCCCGTGGACCGTTTCGCTCGGGGCGGGACGGCCGCCGGCGGCGTAGGGCTGGGCCGGGTAACCGTACGGGTCGGACTGCCGGCCGTTGTACTGCTGCTGCCCCTCGTACTGCTGCCCCGCGTACTGCTGTCCGCCGTACTGCTGCTGCCCGTCGCCGTACCCGCCGGCCTGGTAGGGGTCCGGCTGGTACGGATCGGCGTACGGGCCGGTGCCGTACTGCTGGTATTGCTGGTACTGCTGGTGTTGCCCGTCGCCGTAGCCCTGGTACTGCTGTCCGTCCTCGCTCTGGTGGGCCCCGCCCTGGTAGGGCTGCCCCGGGTACGGCTGTCCGCCCTCGGGGGCGTGGCTCTGCTGGCCCCAGGTGCCGTACGGCTGCTGGGGCACACCATCCGCGTACGGTCCGGACGGCGCCCCGGGCGCCGTCGCCGCGGTACGGTCCGCGGACTCGGCCGCCTGGGCGGCCCGGAAGGCGTCGAACGCCTCGAAGGGGTCGTCCCCGGCCGCGGCGCCAGGGGCCGTCCCGGCCGGCACGGCCCGCTCCCGCGGGGCGTCCGGCTCCGTGCCCTGTCCGGCCGCCTCGGCCTCCGCGGCCGCCCGCAGCCTGCGGGCCCGCCGGCCCTCGCCGTCCACGGGCTGCGCGGGCACGGCCGGCTCCGGCCCGGTCTCGGGCAGGTCGTCGTCGACCTCCCGGCGCCGTCCGGGCAGGGCGAGCACCACGAGGACGACCGCCAGCAGCCCTTGCGCCCCGGTCCACAGGGTGTGGCTCAGCGGCGACGCGTACGTCAGGTCGAGCCGCCCACCGCTCGCGGGCAGTTCGAAGCCCTGGGCCCACTCGTCGACCGTGGTGGGCGTCAGCGGCTTGCCGTCGAGCGTGGCGGTCCAGCCGGGAGCGGCCCGGTCGGCGACGCGCAGCACCCGGCCCTCCGGTCCGGCGGGGACGGAGGTGTGGGCCTCGACGGGCCCGGCGGCGACCGGGACCGGCTCGGCGTTCCCCGCCGTGCCCACGCCTCCGCCGGGGTTCACGACGGTGACGCGGGCGACGCGCCGGTCGAGCCGCCAGAGGGAGCTGCCGTCCTCCTGGCTGAGCCGGGTGAGGCCGGGGGTGGTGTCGAGTACCCGGCGCGTCTCGCGGGGAGCTCCGTCGCGGACGAGGATGTAGCGCACCGCGTAGCCGCCGAGCTGGTCGGTCTGGTCGGCGCCGGAGCCGGCGACGAGGTTGGCCACGATGCCGTCGAGCCGGATGTCGCCGCCGCTCGCCGCGGCGAGGTCGGCGTCGCCCAGCTGGGCACCCGAGCCGCGCACCAGGGTGTACGAGACCCGGCCCGGCTCGCCGCCGAGCACCAGGGTGCGCGCCTGGTCCTGGGTGCGGCTCTCCTCGGCGACGAACGGCGGCACCTGCACGGGATCGCGTCGTTCGAGCGGGCCGGCCGCTCCGCCGTACATCCAGGCGACGGCGGAGAGCAGCGGGCCGGCGGCGGCGGCCAGGGCGATCAGGGCGGCGACCGGCTGCCGCCAGCCGAAGCTCTGCGCGGCGACGCGCTCGCGCGCGTCCTCCGCGCCCACGGCGGCGGCGGACAGCAGCGCGATGCCGTAGACCAGGGTGGCGGGGCCCGCCCACGCGGAACCGTTGGAGACAGCGGCCAGGAGCAGGGCGGCGATCGCCACGGCCCAGGCGGTGCGGACCGCGCGCTGCCGGTCGTCGCGGAGCAGGGCGGCCAGGGCCGCGAGCACCAGACCGGCGAGGAGGAGCCCGCCGGCCGCCTTCGGCCCGCCGGGGCTGATCATCAGCAGGTCCAGCGCGCCGGCGGAGCCCGTGCCGTGCGCCAGGCCGACCTCGCGGAGGAAGCCGGACGGCGAGGCCAGCAGCGACAGCGACCACGGCGCGAGGATCACCAGCGGAGTGACGAGCACCAGGGCGAGCCGCGCCCCGTACACGGCCGTGCCCCCCTGGTGGCGCACGGTGCGCGTGACGAGCAGCGCGATGCCCAGCAGCAGGGTCAGCGGCCAGACGACGGGGGTGAAGGCGGTGGTGAAGGTGAGCAGCAGGGTGTAGGCCCAGAGCGCTCGCCAGCTCGGGCGTGCGCCCGGTGTCCCGGCTCCGTCCTCGGCTCCGTCCCGGTTCCGGTCGCGGTCGGCCGGGAGGGCCAGCCCGCCGGCGGCGACGGCCGCACGGGCCATCAGCGGCAGCAGCACCGCGAGCACCGCGGTGCCCAGCCGGCCGCCGGCCAGTGCGCCCGTCGCGGCGGGCAGGAAGGCGTAGGCCACGGCCGCCCAGGCGCGCAGCAGGCGCGACCCGACCAGCGGCCGGGAGGCGAAGTAGGCGCTCAGGCCGGCCAGCGGCACCGAGCAGACGAGGAGCAGGGTCAGAGCCGCTCCGGTACTGCCGAGCAGCAGGGTCGACAGGGCGGCGATGACGGCCAGGTAGGGCGGTGCCGCCTCGGTGCCGCCGGTGCCGACCGGCTGCCAGGCGGACAGATAGCGGTCCCAGAGGGCGGAGGCGTCCGCCGGGGCGGGCAGCAGGGCGCCTCCGGCGAGCGTGCCGGAGCCGAGCAGTCCGCGGCAGGCGACGAGGGAGACGGCCAGCAGCAGGAGGAAGAGGACCGGCCCCGGCTTGCGCGCGACGCGCTTCAGCCGGGCGAACTGTTCGATCTCCAGGAAGTCGGCGTCGTCACCCCCCGGTCCGGATTCGACGGCGCCGTGCCGCCCGCCGGATGCCAGTTCGGGCTCCGACCGGCCGCTGAAGTTGCCGATGACCGCCTCGGCGGTCGCCCGCACCGTCGCTCCCGGGGGCGGGAACAGCGGCCGCAGATCGGCCGGCTGGACCACCGGCCGGCCGCGCCGGCGCCGCCCGGCGAGGAGCCGCCCCGGCCGCAGCAGCACGCCGAGGAGGCCCGCGATCTCGTCCAGCGCCTGGCCGGGCACCTTGCCGACCAGATAGGCGAGGGTGCGCAGCACCGTGCCGAACATCAGGCGCAGCAGGACGTAGGGCAGCGCCGCGCCGCGGGAGTTGACGAGCATCGTGTAGACGGCGCCGGCCTTGTCGACGCGGTGCGGATTTGCCGCGGAGCGGCCGGCGCAGTCGATCGGCCGCCGCTCGCGCGCGGCGGCCTCCGCGTGCCGGAGGACGGCCTCGGGGGCGATGAGGACCTGGTGGCCCGCGGCCTGGGCCCGCCAGCACAGGTCGACGTCGTCGCGCATCAGGGGCAGCCGCCGGTCGAAGCCGCCGAGTTCGTCCCAGACGTCGCGCCGGATCAGCATGCCGGCGGTCGAGACCGACAGCACCGGGCGCACCTGGTCGTGCTGGCCCTGGTCCTGCTCGCGGCGGTCGAGGCCGGTCCAGCGGCGGCCGCTGCGGGCGATGCTGACCCCGGCCTCCAACAGCTGCCGCCGGTCGTACCAGCCGCGCAGCTTGGGGCCGATGATCGCGGTGGACGGGGAGGAGTCGGCGACCCGCAGCAGCTCCGCCAGGGCGTCCGGTTCGGGAGCGCAGTCGTCGTGCAGCAGCCACAGCCACTGGACGGGCTCGCCGTGCGGCAGTTCCGGCATGTCGTAGGCGTCGTCGCGCCAGGTGCGGGTCTCCGGGTCCCAGCCGCTGGGCCGCTTCAGATACGGCAGGTCGTCGGGGGTGAGCACACCGGCCGTGCGCACCGCCTCGTCGACGGCCGTGCCGAAGCCGGACCGGCGCGCGAGATGCAGCACCCGGTCGGCTCCGAGGGTCTCGGTGAGCAGCGCGGCGGACTCGTCGGCGCTGCCGGTGTCGGCGGCGACGACGTTCTGGACCGGCCGCTCCTGTCCGGTCAGTCCGGCGAGCGCCTGCGGCAGCCAGCGGGCACCGTCGTGGGAGACCAGCACGGCGGTGACGACATGCCGTGGGTATGCGGGAGCGGCGCCTCCGGAGGGGGCGGCCGGTTGGCTGTGCGCCGAGTGGCTGTGCACGGACATCGAGGTACGGGCCCCGGTTCGCTGGACTGCGGTGGACGCACGCGCTCGCGAGGAGTCGGGTGAGTCTCGGACGGCCCCCCACACTAACGGCTCGGAGCGGGGGTCCGGCCCGGTCGTCCGCACAGCGATCCGCCTCCCACGCGGGTGCGGGGGAGGCGGGATGAGGAATGTACGCGTATGCGCGGTGTGCGCTGGTGTGATGCGCGGTGATGCGGTGGTGCTCCGGATATGTGCGGCACGCGCGGGCGCCGGGGGAATCCGCGGAAGGGGCCGGCGGTCAAACGGCGGCCTTCTTCAGCCGGCGGCGCTCGCGCTCGGAGAGCCCGCCCCAGATACCGAAGCGCTCGTCATTGGCGAGGGCGTATTCGAGGCACTCGGAACGCACCTCACAGGCCAGGCAGACCTTCTTGGCCTCACGGGTGGAACCGCCCTTTTCCGGGAAGAAAGACTCGGGATCGGTCTGGGCGCACAGTGCGCGCTCCTGCCATCCGAGCTCCTCATCCGCCTCCTCGACCAGCAATTGCTGGAACAGCTCGGTCATGTGCGCCCCTGTCTGTCTTTTGCGTCCCCGTGATGCTGCCGTTACCGATAACGGCCGAACGACACGAGTGAAATTACAAGTGTGCCGATCCGGGCCAGTCAAGCCGAGATCTGCTATTGGGCCCCTTATTCACTCTGGGGAACCAAGGCTTTGCGGAAAGTGTTCAAATCCTCCTAAAGCGTGACAGCCCACCGTGCTCACTCGCGACCACCCCCCTCGGTACAAGAGACTCCGCCGCTCACCACACCGTTGCGCTTCCGGTCCCGCGAGGCGGAGCCGGTCACGGTCGGATCACAGAAGCACAACGGCGCACCCCGGCGACTGCTGCGCCGTGTGTCCCCGGATCGGGGTGCACAAACCTTTCCCCCCACCGGGTCGCCGAAAGAGGTGAACCATCCCCACCGAAGCGGACATCCGGTTGACAAGGGAGGAGCGCACCGGGTCTTCTGGGTGCCATGCCAGTGACGCTCGCGCCCTCCCGGACCCGCTCCCGCCCCTCGTGCGGTGTCGCGCTCCGCTGTGCCCCGGGCCCCCGTCGCGGCTGTTGTCGCTGTTCCGGCTGCTGATCACCACCACGCCTCACCGCCGCGGACCAACACCGCCGATCGCCGCGGGCGTTCACCACCACCGTTCCCGCGAGGCCGGCCCTCGCCGCCGCCCCGGACCGCCGAGTGGCACCGCCCCGCCGGCCCGGCCCGCGTCACCGTGATCGCCGCGGCTGATCTCCCCACCCCGCCCCAGCCCGTCAGCTCTCCTTACGCCGAGGAACCGACCTCCCATGAACAGCGACGTCCAGATCGCCGGCGACCCGCTCGCCGTCCCCCATCTCCTGCCGCCCGTACCGGCGCACCCCACCACGGTCGCCGAGTTCGCCGGACTCGCCCGTGCCGTCGCCGACGACCGCGCCTCCTGGGCGCCCCTCGTCCGGTACGACCCCACAAGCCGCTGGTACCACCGCCTGCGCACCGGCCCCGGCTACGAGGTCTGGCTGCTGAGCTGGCTCCCCGGACAGGGCAGCGGCGCGCACGGCCACGGGCCTTCCTCAGGTGTGCTGACCGTGCTGGAGGGCGAGTTGACGGAGCGCTCGGGCACCGCGCCCCGCGTGCTCCGCTCCGGAGCGCAACGGGTCTTCGCCCCCGGTTACGTCCACGAAGTGGTCAACGACACTCTCGCCCCGGCCGTCAGCCTGCACGTCTACTTCCCCGGGCTGACCGAGATGCCGATGCACAAAACCGGCACCGTCCGCCCCGGCACGACCGTGGCCGGCTGACGCCGCTCCGGCCGACAGCCCCACCCGCCACCCACCACCACCCTCAACGGACCAGCCTCCGGCTGACAGCCCCACCCGCCACCCACCACCACCCTCAACGGACCAGCCTCCGGCTGACAGCCCCACCCGCCACCCACCACCACCCTCAACGGACCAGCCTCCGGCTGACAGACTGTTCTTATGCGCATTGTGGTTCTGGCCGGGGGTATCGGTGGCGCCCGCTTTCTCCGTGGTCTCAAAGCGGCAAGTCCCGACTCCGACATCACCGTCATCGGCAACACCGGTGACGACATCCATCTGTTCGGGCTGAAGGTCTGCCCGGACCTCGACACCGTGATGTACACGCTCGGCGGCGGCATCCACGAGGAACAGGGGTGGGGCCGGGCCGACGAGACCTTCACCGTCAAGGAGGAACTCGCGGCCTACGGCGTCGGGCCGGAGTGGTTCGGGCTCGGCGACCGGGACTTCGCCACCCACATCGTCCGCACCCAGATGATCGCCGCCGGCTACCCGCTCAGCGCGGTCACCGAGGCGTTGTGCGCGCGCTGGAAGCCCGGGGTCCGGCTGCTGCCCATGACCGACGACCGTGTCGAGACCCATGTGCTGATCGACGACCCCGACGCCGGAGCCGGCGGGGCGGCCGGCCGGGCCGGGCGCAAGGCCGTGCACTTCCAGGAGTACTGGGTGCGGCACCGTGCCGCCATGCCGGCGCACGCCGTCGTGCCCGTGGGCGCCGAGCAGGCCAAGCCGGCGCCCGGCGTCCTGGACGCCATCGCCGAGGCGGACGTCGTGCTCTTCCCGCCGTCCAACCCGGTGGTCAGCATCGGTACGATCCTCGCGGTGCCGGGCGTCCGCGAGGCCATCGCCGGCGCGGGTGTGCCGGTCGTCGGCCTCTCCCCCGTGATCGGCGGGGCGCCGGTGCGCGGCATGGCCGACAAGGTGCTCGCGGCGGTGGGCGTCGAGTCCACGGCGGCGGCCGTCGCGCAGCACTACGGCTCCGGGCTGCTCGACGGCTGGCTCGTCGACACCGCCGACGCGGACGCCGTCGAGGCCGTGGAGGCCGCCGGTATCCGCTGCCGCGCCGTGCCGCTGCTGATGACCGACGAGGAGAGCACCGCGGCCATGGCGCGTGAGGCACTCGCCCTGGCCGGGGAGGTGCAGGCGTGAGCGCCGGCGCGGCCGTTCCCTCCTGCCCCTCCTACCGGGTCTGGGCCCTGCCCGGGGTCCCGGAGGTGCGCCCCGGGGACGATCTCGTCAAGCTGATCACCGACGCCGCCACCGCGCCGGGAATGCCGGGGCTCGAGCACGGCGACATCCTGCTGGTGACCTCGAAGATCATCAGCAAGGCGGAGGGGAGGGTCACCCGGGCCGCCGACCGCGAGGCCGCCATCGACGCCGAGACCGTACGGGTGGTGGCCCGCCGGGGAGGGCTGCGGATCAGCGAGACCCGGCACGGCCTGATCATGGCGGCGGCCGGCGTGGACGCCTCCAACACCCCCGCCGGCACCGTGCTGTTGCTGCCCGTGGACCCGGACGCCTCGGCGCGCGCGATCCGGGACGGACTGCGGGCGGCTCTCGGCGTGGACGTCGGCGTGCTCGTCACCGACACCTTCGGCCGGCCCTGGCGGACCGGTCTCACGGACGTCGCCATCGGGGCCGCGGGCGTCCGGGTCCTCGACGATCTGCGGGGCGGGGAGGACGCGCACGGCAACCGGCTCAGCGCGACCGTCACCGCGACCGCCGACGAACTCGCCGCCGCCGGCGACCTGGTGAAGGGCAAGGCGGGCGGACTGCCCGTGGCCGTCCTGCGGGGCCTGCCGCACGTGGTGGCGGCCGGCGCCGGCGGTGCGGAGGGGAACGAACGCGGGGCGCGGGAACTGCTGCGCGATCCCGCCGACGACATGTTCCGGCTGGGCACCTCCGAGGCCGTGCGGGAGGCGGTGACGCTGCGGCGCACCGTCCGCGAGTTCACCGGTGAGCCGGTGGATGGGGCCGCGGTGCGCCGGGCGGTGGCCGCCGCCGTCACCGCGCCCGCGCCGCACCACACGACGCCGTGGCGCTTCGTGCTGCTGGAGTCGGAGGCCGCGCGCGCCGGACTGCTGGACGCCATGCGGGACGCGTGGATCGCCGATCTGCGCGGGGACGGCTTCTCGGAGGAAAGCATCGCCCGGCGGGTCCGGCGGGGCGATGTGCTGCGCAAGGCGCCGTGTCTGGTGGTGCCGTGCCTGGTCATGGACGGTTCGCACAGCTACCCGGACGAGCGGCGGAACACGGCCGAGCGGGAGATGTTCGTCGTCGCGGCCGGGGCGGGGGTGCAGAACTTCCTGGTGGCGCTGGCCGGGGAACGGCTGGGCTCGGCCTGGGTGTCGTCCACGATGTTCTGCCGCGACGTCGTACGGGACGTGCTCCGGCTGCCCCCGGACTGGGACCCGATGGGCGCGGTGGCGGTCGGCCACGCGGCGGTACCGCCCCGGGAGCGGCCCGCGCGGGACGCCGGAGCGTTCATCGAGGTGCGCTGAGGCGGTGCGCCCCGTGCGGCGCTGCCGCGCGGCGGAGGCGTCCGCCCGTGTTCCCGCTCGTCGCGGGTGGTGTCCGGGGCTCCTCAGAGCCGGCGGATGTCGCCGACCGGGAAGCGGGGCGCGCGCCGCGGCGGCACCCGCCCCGACAGCAGGATGAGCCGGCAGGCGCGGTGGCGCTGTCCGGCGTACGGGGCGAGGAGTTCCAGCATCCGGGCGTCGTCGGCGCCGCGGGCGCCCGTGAGCGCGTAGCCCACGATCCCGGGCAGATGCAGATCGCCGACCGTGACGGCGTCCGCCGCGCCGTTGCTGCGCTGGAGGACCTCGGCGGCCGTCCAGGGGCCGATGCCGGGGACGAGCTGGAGCCGCGCGGAGGCCGCGGCGAGGTCCATGGCGGCGGCCTCCTCCAGTCGGCGGGCCACGCGGGCGGCCCGCACGATCGCCGCGGAGCGCTTGCCGTCGACGCCCGCCGCGTGCCACTCCCAGGAGGGCAGCATCACCCAGCCGCGGGCATCGGGCATGACACGCAAGTGCCCGGCGCCGGGCGCCGGTTCGCCGTGCCGCCGCAGCAGCAGCCGCCAGGCGCGGTACGCCTCGTCGGAGGTGACCTTCTGTTCGAGGACGGAGGGGATCAGGGATTCGAGGACGAGCCCGGTGCGGGCGAGGCGGAGGCCGGGGTGGCGGCGGTGTGCCTCGTACACCGGCCGGTGGCGGGGGGTGAACCGCTCGGGTTCGTCCCCTGCGCCGCAGAGGTCGGGCACGCCGTCGAGCAGCCATGCGGCTCCCGGGCCCCAGGCGTGTGCCTCGACCTCGCCGGTCGTGAGGCGCGCGAGCCGCAGAGTGCCCGGGCCGAGGGGCGTGCGGCTGGCGCGCCAGACGGACCCGTCGGGTTCGGTGCGGAACGCGGGGTCGCCCGGGCCGCGGCGCAGCACGCCGACCGTGCGGGCGAGGTCGAGCGGCCACGGCGGTGTCCAGCGCCGGCTGCGGGCGCCGGCGGTGCCGCCTCCCGGTCTGTCCGGTGCCGCGGCGGGGCTGGGGTTCACGAGGGCGGGTCCTCAGGCTGGGAGTGGTGACCTATGAGAGTAGGCGCACCCCGGACGGCTCCGGCCGCCGGGCTCCCGGATGCCCGGCGCGCCGGTGAGCGCCCCGGGCGCGGACCGGGGAGCGGCCGGGAGCCGCGGAGGGCGGACGGACGTGGCCGGCCGCCGTGCGGCCGTCGCCCGCCCGGGGGGACGCGGCCCCGCGGTCGTCCACCGGTGCGGGCCCCGGGAGTCGCGCGGCGCGGATCCCGGCCGGAGGGGAACGCCTGGCCCCCCGGCCGGAGGGGAACGCCTGTCACGGGTGGGACGCCAGGTCACTGGTCGGAGGAGAAACGGATCCCGGCCTCGGGGATGCGGGCGCCGCACCAGACGCGGATGCCGTCGCGGAGTTCGTTGTCGGCGCCCACGGTCGCGCCGTCCCCGATGACCGCGCCGTGCAGCACCGTGCGGGCGCCGATGACCGCTCCGGCGCCGATCAGGGAGTCGGTGATCCGGGCTCCCTCACCGATGACCGCGCCGTCCAGGACGGTGCTGCCGTCGAGGCTCGCCCCGGCGCCGACCCGGGCGCCCGTGCCGACGACGGTGCCGCCGGTGAGCTTGGCGTCCGGGGCCACGTCGGCTCCGTCCAGTACCAGGTGGTCGCCGCAGTCGCCCGGTACGGCCGGGGAGGGGGCGCGGCCGAGCACGAGATCGGCGGAGCCCCGGACGAATGCCTGGGGAGTGCCCAGATCGAGCCAGTAGGTCGAGTCGACCATGCCGTGCAGATGCGCGCCGGCTTCGAGCAGGCCGGGGAAGGTCTCGCGTTCGACGGAGACGGGCCGGCCCTCGGGTATGGAGTCGATCACGGAGCGGTCGAACACGTAGGCGCCCGCGTTGATCTGGTCGGTGACGATCTCCTCGGGCGTCTGGGGTTTCTCCAGGAACGCCGTGACCCGTCCGCTGCCGTCCGTGGGGACGAGGCCGAAGGCCCGCGGGTCGTCGACCCGGGTGAGGTGGAGTGAGACGTCCGCGCCCGAGGCGGTGTGGGTGTCCACCAGGGCGCGGATGTCGAGGCCGGTGAGGATGTCGCCGTTGAAGATGAGCACCGGCTCGTCCGGCCCGGAACGGAGGCGCGAGGCGACGTTGCGTATCGCGCCTCCGGTGCCCAGGGGTTCGGTCTCGGTGACGTACTCCAGGTGCAGTCCGAGGTCCGAGCCGTCGCCGAAGTACGGCTCGAACACCTCGGCCAGGTAGGACGTGGCGAGAACGACGTGCTCGACGCCGGCCGCGCGGGCCCGGGCGAGCTGGTGGCTGAGGAAGGGGACACCGGCCGCCGGGACCATGGGCTTGGGCGTGTGCACCGTCAGCGGGCGCAGCCGGGTGCCCTTGCCACCGACCAGGAGGATCGCTTCAGTCACCTTTGTCTTCTCTGCTTCCTGCCAGGGCCGGCGGTTGGGTCGGCGGTCAGTCTATGCAGACCGCCGGCGCCGGTCTGCGGCGTCAGCGGCCCTGGAGCCGGGCGGCGAGACTGCGGATGCCGCCGAGTTTGCCGTAGAGGCGGGCTCCGGGGCAGCTGGTGTAGAAGCCGTCCCGGTGCCCGGAGATGACTCTGAGGGTGACTCTGGTTCCCTTCGGGTACTTGGTGTTCCCGAGCGAGACGCGGGTGCCCGAACCGGCCGGGTTCCGGCCGAACAGACCGAGTTTCCAGGCCGTCAGCTTCGCGACGGCCTCCACGGCCTGCCGCGAGGGCCGGGCCGTGTTGTAGGTTCCGAGGACGGCGATGCCCATGCTGTTGTGGTTGAAACCGAGGGTGTGGGCGCCCTGGACGGGCCGGGCCACTCCCCCGGCGCGGCCTTCGTAGATGGTTCCGCACTTGTCGACGGCGAAGTTGTAGCCGATGTCGCGCCATTTCATGCTGTGGACGTGGTAGCGGTAGATACCGCGCAGGACGGACGGGGCCTGGGCGCAGCTGTATCCGTTGCCGGTGCCGCTGTGGTGGACGAAGGCGGTCCGCACGGTGTCGGTGTAGAGGAACCGCCGTTCGCGCCAGCTCTCGTTCGCGCCCCAGCCCCGGCGGATGACGATGCCCGGCCGGGGGCCGATGTAGCGGCTCACCGCGCGGGTCTCCGCGGAGCGCCGCGCGGCCTCCTCGGTGGCGGCCTTGCCGAGCGGGGCGATCTCCGTGGCCCCGGGAGGGGCGAGTTCCGCGTTGGCGGCGGCGCTCTGCCGCTCGGCGTCGGTCAGCCCGCCGGCCCGGTCGCGGGGTTCGCCGCCGGGCTCGCCGTCCTGGCCGGCTCCGGGGTCGCCGCCGGGGTCGACCAGTTCGATCCGGAGGCCGGCCGGGAACGCGGCGGGCGCCCGGTCCGCGGTCCGCTCCGGCAGCACGCGCACCTGGACGCCGTCGGACGCGCCGACCCAGAGGGGCGCGGTGCCGCCCCGGCGCTGTTCGCCGGGGACGGGGTCCGGTGCGTCGTCGTGGTGTGCGGAGAGGTCCCGCCAGCCGCTCCACTCCCCGGAGGCGGTGGAGCGGGTACGGACCTGCGCCTTGCCGTGCAGTTCCTCACCGGCGTCGTCCCAGACGATGCCGAGCAGGGAGTAGGGGCGGACGGTGCGGGCCGGCAGGACGCGGGCGGGGGCGCCCGCCGACCGGTCCGCGCCGGGGGGCGCGGTGAGCGGCAGGGACTGGGTTCCGCCGTCGGACGGCTCGGCCCCGGCGGCCGCGGCGGCCGGCCGGCGGAGCGCTTCGGGCGCCGCGGCGCCGGCGGGCAGGGCCAGGGGGAGAGAGAGCGCGGCCGCGCAGGCCACACCGGTCGTGGAAGCAAGGAGTGCACGCATACCGGCATGTTGGACATAGGCCAGTAAATCTGTCTATTCGTAAGATGACACCCAGTCGGCGCAATGGGGGCGCCTACCCGGCCGCCCCGGTTCACCCGGGCGCAGTGACGGCCGCGTACGCTTGCCCGGGTGAACGCAACCGATCGCACCCCGGCCGACCTGCTGCGATCCGCGCTCGCCGCGGATCCCGCCCGCCCCCTCGTCACCTTCTACGACGACGCCACCGGTGAACGGGTGGAGCTCTCCGTCGCGACCCTCGCCAATTGGGTGGCCAAGACCGCGAACCTCCTCCAGGGCGACCTGGGGCTCCAGCCGGGCGATCGGGCCGCGCTGCTGCTGCCGGCGCACTGGCAGACGGTGGTCTGGCTGCTGGCCTGCTCCTCGACGGGTGTCCTCGCGGACCTGGGCGGCGACCCGGCCGCGGCCGATCTGGCCGTCACCGGCCCGGACACGCTGGAGGAGGCCCGGGCCTGCCGCGGTGAACGGGTGGCGCTGAGCCTGCGCCCGCTCGGCGGGCGCTTCCCCGAACCCCCGTCCGGCTTCGCGGACTACGCCGTCGAGGTGCCGGGGCAGGGCGACCGCTTCGCCCCGTTCGCTCCGGTGGATCCGGACGAGCCCGCGCTGGCCTTCGCGGGCGCCGGCGAGCTGACGGCCGACCAGGTGGTCGAGCGGGCCCGGGCCGACGCCGCCACCCGGGAGTACACCCCGGTCTCCCGGGTGCTGTCCGGCCTGCCGTTCGACTCCTGGGACGGGCTCTCGGCCGGGCTGTTCGCCCCGCTCGCCGCGGGCGGATCCGTTGTCCTCTGCCGCCATCTCGACCGCCTCGCGCCCGACGCCCTGGAGCAGCGGCGGGAGAGCGAACGGGTCACCGCGACGGCCGGCTGAGGCCGCCGGCCGAGGCGACCGGCTGACGAGGCCGGCGGCCGGTTCGCGGTCGCCTCGCACGGCACTCCCGCCCCCGGAGGTGGCCGAAAGCCGCCAGGCCACTCGTACAACCATGCGGTCGGCATCCCCGTCTATCCCTGTGACCGGCGGCCCCACACACGGTATGACCCCGCCGGAACGTGAGGGATGGACTCCACAGTGACCGACACCGCCGCGACCCCAGCGGGCCCGGAGGACGGCTCCGCCGACAGCGGCCCCGCACAGCAGCAGGACAGGACCGAGGACGGTGAGGCCGGCGGCGGCATACCCAGGCGCCGCCGCTGGCTCCGCTGGACCGCGATGGGAGCGGCGGTGGCCGTGCTGGCCGCCGCCGGCACCGCCTGGTCCCTCTACCAGCGGCTCGACGGCAACATCCGCACCGACGCGGACACCTCCCGGGAACTGGAGGAGCACGCCGCCGACCGGCCCGTGTCCGTGGTGCGCGAGGCGGTGAACATCCTGCTCATCGGCTCCGACAACCGGGGCGACGGCAACGGCAAGTACGGTCAGGACAGCGGAACTCAGCGCTCCGACACCACGATCCTGCTGCACCTCGCCGCCGACCGGAAGAGCGGCACCGCCGTCAGCATCCCGCGCGACCTGATGGTGGACATCCCGGAGTGCACCGCTCCGGACGGCACCGCCGTCGCGCCCCGGTTCGCCCAGTTCAACTGGGCGTTCCAGTTCGCCGGGGCGGCCTGCACCATCCGCACGGTGGAGCAGCTGACCGGGATCCGGATGGACCACCACGCGATCGTCGACTTCAGCGGCTTCACGGAGATGGTGGACGCGATCGGCGGTGTGGAGATCTGCCTGGAGGAACCGGTCGACGACTCCGAGGCCCATGTGCGGCTGCCCGCCGGACGGCAGACGCTGAACGGCGAGGAGGCGCTGGGCTACGTCCGCGCCCGCTACAGCCTCGGCGACGGCACCGACACCGAGCGGATGTCCCGGCAGCAGCAGTTCCTCGCCACGATGCTCCAGCAGATCCGGGACGACGGGACGCTCCGGGACCCGGCCGAGCTGTACTCCCTGCTCGACGCCGCGACCTCCTCGCTCACCACCGATCCCGGGCTCGCCTCCCTGAAGAGCCTCTATGACCTCGCGGACAGTCTTCGGGACATGCCGGAGGGCGGAATGCGCTTCCTCACGGTGCCCCGGCAGCCCTACCGGTTGAACGCCAACCGCGATGAACTCGTACAACCCGATGCTTCACACCTGTTCGAGGAATTGAAGAACGACCGGCCCGTGCCGGACGGCGGCGGGCGGGGCGAGGAGCCCGGAGCCGGGGAGAGCCCCGCGTTCCCGGAACCCGCCGGGTCTCCCGCGGGCGGTTCCGGGGGCGGCTCGGGGGCCACTCCGCTCGCCGGCCTCTCGACCCCGGCCGCCTCGGCCGCCTCGGCCGTCCCGACCACCCCGCCTCCCACCCCCACACCGTCCAAAAAAGACTCCCTCTGCGGATGAGGAATCCATGAGATGCCCGTCACCGTGAAGAGAAATGCGAGCTTTACCCGGTTATCAGGACGTTGAATTCGTCACCGGCGTCGCCCCCCGGCGAATCGGGCGGCTAGTGTGAGCGACCCGACGCGCACCACCTGCGCGGATGGACACCGGCACAAGGACTGACCGAGCGCCCGAGGGGGAGGGCGCCGCGTGGCACCGACGGAGGACTCAGGGAACCGTGGACGCGCAAGGCCGAGGGCGGGCGGACGACATCGACCCCGCAGACCAGTGGGTGCTCGACCCGAATACCGGCAACTACGTTCTGCGACTGCAGGCCCCCGCAGCGCGACCCGCGGCTCCCGCTCCCCGCAGAGGTGCCGCCCCGGCCCCCGCGCCCCGGTCCGAGCCGGGCCGTGCCGCCTCCCGCTCCGGACCGCCCCGTTCCGCGTCCCGCCGCGCGGCCCCGGCCCGCGAGGAGGCCCAGCCCGGTATGCCCCCGCAGCGCGGCCGCCGGGCCGCGCCCAGGCCGGGCGGAGGGGGCAGCAGCCGGCGCAAGCGCAGGCAGCGGGCCGGCGGGAAGAAGAAGGCGCTGTACTGGACCGGCGGCGTGATGGCGTTCGTCCTGGTCGCGGGCGGCGCGACAGCCTACGCCCTGCTCGAACACTTCAACGGCAACATCAGCACCGTCGATGTCGGTGACGCAGGCAGCGACACCATCACCGACGGCCCGATGAACATCCTCGTCCTGGGCACGGACACCCGGACCGGCAAGGGCAACGAGGGCTACGGCGACAAGAACAGCGTCGGCCACGCCGACACCACGATCCTCTTCCACGTCTCCGAGGACCGCACCAACGCCACCGCGCTCAGCATCCCGCGCGACCTGATCACCGACATTCCGGACTGCCCGACGAAGCAGCCGGACGGTACCACCGATGTGATCCCGGGCCAGCAGCAGACCCGTTTCAACAAGAGCCTCGGTCAGGGCGGGCGCGACCCCGGCTGCACCATGCGGACCGTCGAGAAGATAACCGGGCTGCAGGTAGACCACTTCATGATGGCCGACTTCAACGCGGTGAAGACGCTTTCCACCGCTGTCGGCGGTGTGGATGTGTGCCTGGCCAAGGACATCGACGACCCCAAGTCCCACCTCAAGCTCAGCGCCGGCAAACACACGATCATGGGCGACGACGCGTTGGCCTTCGTCCGCACCCGGCACGGCTTGCAGTTCGAGAGCGACCTGGACCGTATCAAACTGCAACAGCAGTTCCTGGGGTCCATGATCCGCAAGATGAAGTCTGGCGACACCCTCTCCGATCCCAAGAAGATGTGGAAGCTCGCGGAGGCCGCCACCAACGCGCTCACCGTGAACACCGGCATCGGCACGGTCAACAAACTGATCGCGCTGGCCGAGAACCTGAAGAAGATCGACCTCAAGAACATCACCTTCGTGACCCTGCCGGTGGTGAACAACCCCGCCGAGAAGGTCGCTTCGACCGTGGTCCTCAATGAGGCGGAGGCCGAGCCGCTTTTCGCGATGATGCGGGACGACGTCTCGCTGACCGAGGTCGCAAAGAAGAAGAAAGCCGACAAGGCGGCCAAGGACAAGGCCAAGCTGAAAGGCGACCGTGCGGAACCGTCCGAAGTGCGGGTCGAGGTTCTGAACAGCGGCGCACCGGTGGGTGCCGCGCAGACGACCGTCGACTGGCTGCAGAACTCCCAGGGCGTGATCCGCTCGGCCAACGCCGGCAACGCACCCGGCGAAGAGCTGGCGAAGACGGTGCTCGAGTACGCGCCCAACCAAGCCGACCAGGCCCGCGCGCTGGCCGACATGATGGGCCTGAGCGCCTCCGCGCTGAAACCGGGGACCGAGGACGCCGGACCGACCGACACCATGACGCTCACCCTGGGCCGGGACTTCGACGAGCCCGGGAAGCCGCTGAGCGCCCCCACCAAAGCTCCGGAGAACATCCAGCGGGTCGAGGCCGACAAACAGGTGTGCGCCCAGTGAACCGCCGGCCCTCCGGGCCCCACCACCACTGATTCAACGGGGAGGCCCGATGCGGCAGACACGTGCCCGCAGGGGCGGTACGGAGAACGGACCCGAGCCGGCCGATCTCGGCTGGGACGAGAGCCTGTACGACGAGCGGGGCGGCACGGCCACGGTGCCCCTCGCCCCCGTCCCGGGTGACGGCCGGGCGGGGCCGCGGCCCGGCGCTTCCGGTGCCTCCGGCGGCGGGCGCGGCCGGCAGGCCCCGCCCCGCCGGGGCGGCGGCGGCCGCCGGGTGCTCCGCTGGTCCGCCGTCACCTTGTCGCTGCTGATACTCGGCACGGCCGGCGCCGGCTATCTCTACTACGAACATCTGAACGGCAACCTGGAGAAGGACGAGCTCAACCTCGGCGACAAGCGGCTCGACAAGGTCGCCCCGAACGCCGACGGCAACACCCCGCTCAACATCCTGCTGCTCGGCTCCGACAGCCGTAACTCCGAGGAGAACATCCGGCTCGGCGGCGCCCGCGCCGACGCGGGCCGCAAGCCGCTCGCCGATGTGCAGATGCTGCTGCACGTCTCGGCGGACCGCAGCAACATGTCGGTGATCAGCGTCCCGCGCGACACCCGGGTCACCGTTCCCAAGTGCACCGATCCCGAGGACGGCACCGTCTACCAGGAGACGAGTACCACCATCAACTCCAGCCTCCAGCACGGTGGTCCGGGCTGCACGGTCGCCACCTGGGAGGAGCTCACCGGCGTCCCGATCGACCACTTCATGATGATCGACTTCGCGGGCGTGGTCGACATGGCCGACGCCGTCGGCGGCGTGCCCGTCTGCGTCAACGCCAACGTCAAGGACCCCAAGTCCGGGCTGCGGCTGGAGAAGGGCGAGACGGTCATCAAGGGCGAGCAGGCCCTGCAGTGGCTGCGCAGCCGGCACGGTTTCGAGAACGGCAGCGACATCGGCCGCGCCAAGGCGCAGCACCTGTACATGAACTCCATGGTCCGCCAGCTCAAGGCGGGGACCAAGCTGACCAACCCCAACAAGCTGCGCAAGCTCGCCGAGGCCGCCACCAAGGCGCTCACCGTCGACAAGGGGCTGGGCAGCGTCGGCAAACTGTACGACCTGGGCGCCGATCTCCAGCAGGTGCCGACCGGGCGGATCACCATGGCGACCATGCCGTGGGTGGAGGACCCGCAGAACCCGCTGGCCCACCTCGTGCCGAAGCCCGGTGACGCCGAGCGGCTGTTCTCCCTCGTCCGCAACGACGTGGCGCTGGACGGCAAGGACAAGAAGAAGGCCGCGGAGAAGAGCCCGGAGCCGAGCGACCCGGCCGCCCCCAAGGCGGAGATCCCGGTGACCGTGCAGAACGGCACCGGCACCGCCGCCCAGGCCCCCGTCCGGGGCCGCGCCGCCGACATCGCCGGGGTGCTGGCCCGGGACGGCTACGCGCGGGCCGCCGCGGACGCGACGCCCAAGTCCCAGGCGGACACCACGGTCTCGTACCCCTCGAAGGACCTGCGCGGGGACGCCGAGCTCGTGGCGAAGTCGCTCGGACTGCCCGCCGGCGCGGTCCGGATCGCGCAGGACGTCCAGCAGGTCACCGTGGTGGTCGGCGCGGACTGGCGCACGGCGGGCGCGTACCCGGAGCCGTCGAAGAATCCGGAGGACGACAAGGCGCCGGAGAGCGCGGACGCGTTGAACGGCAACGACAAGTCCTGCATGGAGGTCAACCCGAGGTACACCTTCTGACCGGACGTGGCCGGACGTCGACGGGCGCGTCCGGCCACGGCGGCGGGCGGCAGCGGTCGTGTGGTGGAGCGGCGCGCGGGTCAGCCGGCGGTCTCGGCCGGCCCGGCCGGCTTCCCGGCCGGAGACGGCTCGCCCTCCGCCGTGACCGCCGGGCGGCGGCTGGCGATCACCTTGCGCGCCAGCGAGCGCGGACTGGTGAGGAAGCCCCAGCCCCACGACATGTGCATGGTCGCCAGCGCCACCGGGATGCGCAGCCGCGCCGCGAGCGGCAGCCCCCGGCCGGCCGGCAGCGAGCCCGCGGTGATGGCCGCGAGGTACCCCGCCGGGACGACGAGCCCCCAGGGGGTCAGGAGCGCGCCCGCGACCGTCCCGGCGGCGATGGCGAGCACGGCGGCCGGCGGGGCGAGATAGCGGAGGTTGATGGACCCGCGGTGGTAGCGGGCCACGACATGCCGCCAGCGGCCGTAGTCCTTGTACTGCCTGGCCAGCGCCCTGACCGTCGGCCGGGGCCGGTACGAGACCCTGAGCTCCGGCGAGAACCAGATCAGACCGCCGGCCTCGCGGATGCGGAAGTTCAGCTCCCAGTCCTGGGCGCGGATGAACTCCTCGTTGTAGCCGCCCTGCCGCTCCAGCGCCTCCCGGCGGAAGACGCCCAGGTAGACCGTCTCGGCCGGGGCCGCTTCGCCGCCGGTGTGGAACGCGGCGTTGCCGACGCCGATCCTGGACGTCATCGCCGCGGCGACGGCCTGCTCCCAGGCGTTCTCCCCCTCGGCGTGCATGATGCCGCCGACGTTCTGGGCGCCGGTCTCGGCCAGCAGCCGGACGGCGGTCGCGATGTAGTCCGGCGAGAGCATGCCGTGGCCGTCGACGCGCACCACGACCGGGTGCCGGGACGCCCTGATCGCGGCGTTGAGCGCGGCCGGGGTGCGGCCGGTGGGGTTGGGCACGGTGCGCACGCGCGGGTCCTCGCGGACCAGCCCGGCGGCGATCTCGTCCGTACGGTCCGCGGACGGGCCGAGGGCGATCACCACTTCGAGCTCGCCCGGGTACTCCTGCTGCAGGATGTGGCGGACGGAAGCGCGCAGATGCCGCTCTTCGTTGAGCACCGGCATGATCACGGAGACGGCCGGCGGCGGCTGTTCAGGGGAGGCGTTCATCGTTTCTCACGTTACCGCGAACGGGGGACGCCCCCGTAGCCGCCCGGGTGCGACCCGGCCCGCCGGGCGGCGTGGGGGCGCGGTGCGCTGATCGTACGGGCCTACGGTGACACCTTCCCGCCGGCTTCGCGCCGGCCTCCGGCCGCCCCTGCGGCGGCCCGTGTTCAGCCCGCCCCGGCCCCGCGGAGGTACCACCCGATGACGACGCCCCCCGCCCCCGGCCCGAGCCCCGAGTCCGCCGGCCGGAGCGGTGACCGCCGGTCCCGCCGGTCCCGGTGGGGAACGCGGCTCGCGCTCTGCGTCTCCGCGGTCGTCCTGTCGGCCGCCGGGGCGGGGCACGCGGTGGTGGGCGGCCTGGGCACCGCCATCGAACGGGTGGACCCCTTCGCCGGGCTGCCGGACCGGCCCGCGCGGGCGGGCGGCGGCGACGCGCTCAACTTCCTGCTCGTCGGCACGGACGGCCGGGACCGGATCACGGCCGAGCAGCGGCGGAGGTACCGGCTCGGCGGTGAGCCCTGCCACTGCACCGACGCCATCCTGCTGGTGCACCTCTCCGCCGACCGGCGGCGGGCCAGCGTGGTGAGCATCCCCCGGGACACCTACACGGAACTGCCCCCGGCCCCGGAGAACGGCGGGGACGGCACCGGAGCCGGGAGCGGGGCCGGGGACGGGAGCGGTGCAGGGGACGGCGACGGCGACGGCGGCCGCCCCGTCAAGATCAACTCGGTCTATGCCGAGGGCGGTCCGCAGCTCACCGTGCGGACGGTCGAGAAGCTCACCCGGGTCCGCATCGACCACTACGTGGAGGTCGACTTCAGCAGCTTCATCCGCACCGTGGACCTCCTCGGCGGCGTGGACATCTGCACCCCCCGCCCGCTCCGGGACCCGCGCAGCGGCCTCGACCTGCCCGCCGGCACCAGCAGGCTGGACGGCGGGGAGGCCCTGGCCTACGTCCGGGCCCGCCATCTCGACGCCGAGGGCGACCTGGGACGGATGCGGCGCCAGCAGCGTTTCCTGGCCGCCCTCGTGGACCGGGCCGCGGAGAGCGGCCTGCTGCTGAACCCGGTGAAACTCGACCGGGCCGCCGGCCAACTGCTCCGCTCGGTCCGGGCCGACCACGGCCTCGGCCCGGAGGAACTGATCGGTCTCGGCCGTGCCATGCGCGGTTTCACACCGGCGTCGTCGGAGTTCGTGTCGGTGCCGGTGGCCGACCCGGACCACAGGGTCCCCGGCATCGGCTCCACCGTTCTCTGGGACGAACCGCGGGCCGGGGCACTGTTCGAAGCCCTGCGCGAGGACCGGCCGCTGACCGGCGCCAACGGGCACTCCGGCCGCCACGACGACTCCGCCCGCCACCCCGCGGAAACGGGCCCGGCCACGCGGCGCGGCGGCCCGGACACCGGTCCGTCCTCCGCAACCCCGGGCCCGGAGAGTTCGGAGAGCCCGGCGGGCCCGGAGAGCCCGGAGAGCCCGCCGCAGCCGGGCGGTGCGGCTCCGGGTCCGGTCCGGGGCGACGAGGTCGTCTGCCCCTGAGCTCCGCGCCTGCCGGGCACCGGAAGGGTCCGGTCAGCCGCCTCAGTCGTCGATGCCCTCGGCCGCGCGCTTCTCGCGCAGCTCCCTGATGGCCCGGCGCCGCGCCAGCCGGTGCGTCCGGCGGATCTGCGCCTCCTGGTAGCGGCGCTCGTCGCGCTCGGTCTCGGGGACCACCTGCGGCACCGGCCGCGGTTTGCCCTCGGCGTCGACCGCCGCGAAGACGAGGTAGGCGCTGCCGACCTGAGTGGCCGGCGTCGACTCGTTCCAGCGCTCCGCCATGACCCGGACGCCGACCTCCATCGAGGACCGGCCGGTCCAGTTGACCTGCGCTCTCACATGCACCAGGTCGCCGACGCGCACCGGCTCCAGGAAGACCATCTCGTCCATCGAGGCCGTGACGGCCGGACCGCCCGAGTGACGCCCGGCGACCGCGCCCGCGGCGTCGTCCACCAGCTTCATGATCACGCCACCGTGCACCGTGCCCAGAAGATTGGTGTCATGTGCGGTCATGATGTGGGACAGGGTGGTACGCGAGGCACTGGTGGGCTTGCTCGGAACGTTCTGGTGCGCGGATAGGGCCTGATCGGTCATGTCTTCCACTGTATGCGCCCGATCTTCATGGCCTGACCAGCACCGTTTCTGCATCAGCTCTGCTACAGCATTGTGTGTATCCGCCACCCGCCCTGGGACCCGGCCCCCTCCGGGATGCACACTTCCCCCTATGACTGACTGGCCCCCAGGGCGGACCGCGGACGGTGACGGCTACGGACGCGGCAACGCGGTGCCCGGACCGGAGCCGACACGGCGGATGCCCCACATGCGGCGCGGCGCGCAGCCGGCCGGACCGATACCGGACCACCCCGCACCGCCGTACGGCCGCGTGCCCGCCCAGCAGTCGCAGGGCTACGACGACTACTACGCCGACGGTGACGGATACAACACCGGCCAGGTCTACGGCGGTGGCGGCGGATACGGCGGCGACCCGTACGGCCGCCCGGCCCCGGACTGGGGCCGCCGCATCAAACGCGGTCTGGTGACACTGGTCCTGGTAGCCCTGGTGGTGAGCATCGGCACCTACTTCTGGGCGGACTCCAAGCTGCGCCGTGAGGTGGATCTCAGCATCGTCAAGGACCGCCCGGAGGCCGGCGAGGGCACCAACTACCTGATCGTGGGCTCCGACAGCCGCGAAGGGCTCTCCCCGGAGGACCAGAAGCGGCTGCACACCGGCAAGGTCGAGGGCAAGCGCACCGACTCGATGATGATTCTGCACGTCGGCGACAACGGGAACACCATGGTCTCCCTGCCGCGCGACTCGTACGTCACCATCCCCGACTTCACCGGCTCGGAGAGCGGCAAGGACTTCCCCGCCTCAGGGCCCTCCAAGCTCAACGCCTCGTACTCCAAGGACGGCGCTCCGCTGCTCGTCCGCACCGTCGAGTTCAACACCGGACTGAAGATCGACCACTACGCCGAGATCGGCTTCGGCGGCTTCGCGGAGATCGTGGACGCGGTGGGCGGCGTCGAGATGGACATCCCGCGCGACCTCAAGGAGAAGAACTCCGGCATCGACCTGAAGAAGGGCCGCCAGACCCTCGACGGCGAGCAGGCACTGGCCTTCGTCCGGCAGCGGTACGGTCTGGCCGGCGGCGACCTGGACCGCACCAAGAACCAGCAGAAGTTCCTCTCCGCGCTGGCCTCCCAGACCGCGAGCCCCTCGACGGTCCTGAACCCCTTCAAGCTCTACCCGGTGATGGGCGCCGGGCTCGACACCCTGATCGTCGACGAGGACATGAGCCTGTTCGACCTGGCCTCCATGTTCTGGGCGATGAAGGACGTCACGGGCGGTGGCGGCAAGCAGATGAACATGCCGATCGCGGGCTCGGCCCCGGGCGGCTCGCTGAGGTGGGACATGCCGAAGGTCAAGCAGCTCGTCTCGGAACTCAAGAACGACCAGCCGGTCACCGTCACGGAGTGACGGACCGCGTCCTGGGCCGGCTGCCCCGGGTCTCCACCGTGGCGGACAGCGCGGCCCGCGTCGCGAAGCGGGTGCTTCTCCGGCGCCCCCCGCAGCAGAACGAACGCCCCCCGCTGACCGGCCGGGGGGCGTTCGCGTGCAAGGGCGGGGCGGCAACCGGGGCCGCGTCCGGGCTACTTGGGCAGGTTGCGGGCCATGACGATGCGCTGGACCTGGTTGGTGCCCTCGTAGATCTGGGTGATCTTGGCGTCGCGCATCATGCGCTCCACCGGGTAGTCGCGGGTGTAGCCGTAGCCGCCGAGGAGCTGGACCGCGTCGGTGGTGACTTCCATGGCGGCGTCGGAGGCGTAGCACTTGGCGGCGGCGCCGAAGAAGGTGAGGTCGGCGTCGACGCGTTCGGACTTGGCGGCGGCCGCGTAGGTCAGCTGGCGGGCGGCCTCGATCTTCATCGCCATGTCGGCCAGCATGAACTGGACGCCCTGGAAGTCGGCGATCGGCTTGCCGAACTGCTTGCGCTCCTGGACGTAGCCCTTGGCGTAGTCGAGGGCGCCCTGGGCGATGCCGAGGGCCTGGGCGGCAATGGTGATGCGGGTGTGGTCGAGGGTCTTCATCGCGGTGGCGAAGCCGGTGCCCTCCGCGCCGATCATGCGGTCGGCGGGGATGCGGACGTTGTCGAAGTAGACCTCGCGGGTCGGGGAACCCTTGATGCCGAGCTTCTTCTCCGGGGCGCCGAAGGAGACGCCCTCGTCGGACTTCTCGACGACGAAGGCGGAGATGCCCTTGCTGCGCTTCTCCGGGTCGGTGACGGCCATGACCGTGTAGTAGTCGCTGACGCCGGCGTTGGTGATCCAGCGCTTCACGCCGTTGAGGACCCAGGAGTCGCCGTCGCGGACGGCGCGGGTCTTCATGCCCGCGGCGTCGGAGCCCGCGTCCGGCTCGGAGAGGCAGTACGAGAACATGCCCTGGCCCTTGGCGAGCGGGGTCAGGTACTTCTTCTTCAGCTCCTCGGAGCCGGAGAGCACCAGGGGCAGCGAGCCGAGCTTGTTGACCGCGGGGATCAGGGAGGAGGAGGCGCAGACGCGGGCCACCTCCTCGATGACGATGACCGCGGAGAGGGCGTCGGCGCCCGCGCCGCCGTAGGACTCGGGGACGTGGACGGCGTGCAGGTCGTTCGCGGTGAGGGCGTCCAGTGCCTCCTGGGGGAAGCGGCCCTCCTCGTCCACCTCGGCGGCGAAGGGCGCGATCTTCGCCTCGGCGAGCGCACGGACCGAATCGCGGAGCATGTCGTGCTCCTCGGACGGCCGGTAGAGGTCGAATTCGGTGGACGACAAGGTGCCCTCACTCCCAGCTGCTGCTAACTACCGTTAAGTAACTTAATTCTAGTCGCGCGGGCCCGCCGGGTACAGGTGAGTTTGGCGACAGCGTGACGGCGGGACGGACCACACGGCGGGACGGACCACGGGGCGGACGGCGGGCTCCACGGCGGGCGGATATGCTCGCCGCAGTCCGCTCGCACGCGCATACGGAGTAGCGATGGCACCCAAGATCACCGTGATCGGCACCGGCTACCTCGGCGCCACGCACGCCGCGGCGATGGCCGAACTCGGCTTCGAGGTCCTGGGGCTCGACATCTCCCCCGAGAAGATCGAGACGCTCTCGGCGGGCAACGTCCCCCTGTACGAGCCCGGGCTGGAGGAGCTGCTCCGCAAGCACGTCGCGGGCCGTCCCGGCTCCAGCGGCCGGCTGCGTTTCACCACTTCGTACGAGGAGGTGGGCGAGTTCGGCGACATCCACTTCATCTGCGTCAACACCCCGCAGAAGCACGGCGAGTACGCCTGCGACATGAGCTACGTCGACAGCGCGTTCACCTCGCTGGCGCCGCATCTGCGCCGGCCCGCCCTCGTCGTCGGCAAGTCCACCGTGCCGGTGGGGAGCGCCGCCCGGCTCGCGGCCCTGCTCGCCGAGCAGGCCCCGGCGGGCGAGGACGCCGAGCTCGCCTGGAATCCGGAGTTCCTGCGCGAGGGCTTCGCCGTCAAGGACACCCTGCACCCGGACCGCATCGTCATCGGCGTCGCGAGCGAGCGGGCCGAGAAGCAGCTGCGGGAGGTCTACGCGACCCCGCTCGCGGAGGGCTCGCCGCTCGTCGTCACCGACTACCCGACCGCCGAACTGGTGAAAGTCGCCGCCAACTCCTTCCTCGCCACCAAGATCTCCTTCATCAACGCCATGGCCGAGGTCTGCGAGGCCGCCGGCGGTGATGTCGCCAAGCTGGCCGAGGCCATCGGGCACGACGAGCGGATCGGCAAGAAGTTCCTGCGGGCCGGGATCGGCTTCGGCGGCGGCTGTCTGCCGAAGGACATCCGGGCCTTCATGGCCCGCGCGGGTGAGCTGGGCTCCCCGCAGGCGCTGGCCTTCCTCCGCGAGGTCGACTCGGTCAACATGCGCCGCCGCGGTCACATGGTCGAACTGGCCCGCGAGGCCGTGGGCGGCGGCTTCCTCGGCGTGCGGGTGGCGGTGCTCGGCGCCGCCTTCAAGCCGGACTCGGACGACGTCCGGGACTCCCCCGCCCTCAACGTGGCCGGGCAGATCCACCTCCAGGGCGGCCAGGTCACCGTCTACGACCCGAAGGCCATGGAGAACGCGCGCCGGGTCTTCCCGACGCTCGGGTACGCCCCGAGCGCCCTGGAGGCGGCGCGCGGCGCGGATGTGGTGCTGCACCTCACGGAGTGGCGGGAGTTCCGGGAGCTCGACCCGGTGGCGCTGGGCGAGGTCGTCGCCGAACGCCGTCTCCTGGACGGGCGCAACGCCCTCGCCCCGGATGCCTGGCGCGAGGCCGGCTGGACGTACCGGGCCCTGGGGCGGCCCCACGCCTGAGGCTGCCCGGTCCGTCCGCCGGGGGCCGGTGCGCGGCCGCACGCGGGCCGCGTTCTCCGCGACCGGGGTGCGGTCCGCCCGTCCGGTGGCGGTGCCGTCAGCCGGTGCCGTCAGCCGCTGCCGCCGCCGGCCACCGCGCGCAGCGAGTGGCAGGCGCCCTCCAGGTGCGTGCGCATGGTGCGGACGGCCTGCTCGGCGTTCCCGGCGCGCAGGGCGTCCAGGACCGCGGTGTGCTCCGCGATGATGCGCTCGCGCCCCAGGGTGTGCCGCGTCTGCACCATCGACAGATGGACCTCGCCCTGGATGCCCCGGTAGAGCCGGCTGAGCCGGGGGCTGCCGACCGCTTCCACCAGGGACTGGTGGAACCGCAGGTCGCTCTCGACGAAGGCGCTGTGCGGAGCCTCGTCCGGGAGCCGGGCGAGGTCCGTGATGGCGCGCTCGGCGGCGGCCGACGGCACGCTGCCGCGCTCGACCAGGAGGCGGACGACCGCCGTCTCCAGGGGGGTGCGGACCAGGAAGAGGTCCTCGATGTCCGACCGGGTCAACTGCGGTACGCAGGCCGCCTTGTTGGCCTCGCGGTGCAGCAGCCCCTCGTGCACCAGGGCGGTCACGGCGCTGCGGGCCGTGGGCCGGGAGACGGCGTACTCCGCCGCGATCTCGGTCTCGGCGAGGGCGGTGCCGGGCGTGATCCGCCCGTCGAGCACCCGGTCCCGCAGGGACGCGGCGAGCGCCTCGACGACCGAGACGGTGGACAGCCGAAGGGCGGCGTCCGGAGCCATGCACACCTCCGTCAGGCAGGGGCCTCATTCTCACACGGGCGTCCCCGGCCCTCGCCGGACGCGATCCGTTGACAGACATGTCTGGTTGTCTGACAATCTCGGGGTTCCCCTGGGCTGGAGTGGCGTGCGCCCCCGGCCGGTATACAGAGAGGTGAGGGCGCGTCATGGCTGCCTGCCACCAGGTCTTCCCACCCCGCCGCGGACGTCCCGGGCACGGCGGCCCTCCGGGGGCCCCGCCCCTCGCCGTCCGCACCCCGTGCGCCCCGCGGCCGGCGCCCGTACCGGACCGGAGGGTGGTGCGCCGATGACCACGGACACCGATCTCGCCCGTGATCTCGCGGCCATCGTCGGCCCCGGCCACGTCCGCACGGACGCCGGCGCGCTGACCGCCTACGGCCGCGACGCCACCCCCCTCTTCCACGCCCTGCCGCAGGCCGTGGTGCTGCCGGGCAGCACCGAGGAGGTCGCGGCCGTCCTGCGGTACGCCACCGAGCGGCGCGTCCCCGTCGTGCCGCGCGGCGCCGGCTCCAATCTGTGCGCCGCCACCGTGCCGCTGTCCGGCGGCATCGTGCTCGTCCTCACCCGGCTCGACACGATCCTGGAGGTCAGCCCCGAGGAGCTGCTGGCCCGGGTGCAGCCGGGCGTCAGCACCGCCGCCCTGGCCGACGCGGCGGCGGCCCGCGGGCTGCTCTACGCCCCGGACCCCGGTAGCCGCACCGTCTCCACGGTCGGCGGCAATGTGGCCACCTGCGCCGGCGGGCTGCGCGGCCTGAAGTACGGGGTCACCCGCAACTACGTCCTCGGTCTGGAGGCGGTCCTGCCCACCGGCGAGATCATCCGGACCGGCGGGCGGCTGTGGAAGGACGTCGCCGGCTACGACCTGACGCGCCTCCTCACCGGCTCCGAGGGCACCCTCGCGGTGATCACCGAGGTCACCGTGGCCCTGCTGCCCGCCCCCGGGGAGAGCGGCACCGGCGTCGCCTACTTCGACTCCCTCGCCGACGCCTCCCGGGCCGTCGCGGACGTCATCTCCGCCGGAATCGTCCCGGCCACGCTGGAGTTCCTCGACCGCAAGTGCATCGCGGCGGTCGAGGAGTTCGCCGGCCTCGGGCTGCGGCGGGACGCGGGCGCGCTGCTGCTCTTCGGCGACGACGGCGCGCCCGGCGCCGTGGCCGGGAACCTGGCCCGCATCCAGGACGTCTGCGCGGGCGCCGGAGCACTGGAGACCACCCTCGCGGAGGACGTGGCCCGCGCCGACGCCCTGCTCGCGGCCCGCCGCTGCTCGCTCCCCGCGCTCTCCCGCCTCGGCTCGCTCACGATCCTGGAGGACGCCACCGTGCCGCGGCACCGGCAGGCCGAGATGGTCGACCGCATCGACGGGATCGCCGCGAAGCACGACCTGCTGATCGCCACCTTCGGCCACGCCGGGGACGGCAACCTCCACCCCACCTGCGTACTGGACCCCGAGGACACCGAGGGCGCCGACCGCGCGCACCGCGCCTTCGCGGAGATCTTCGCCGCCGCCCTCGCCATGGACGGCACCATCACCGGCGAACACGGCGTGGGCGCGGCCAAGCTGCCGTATCTGGCGGACAAGATCGGCGCGGACCAGATGGCCCTGCTGCGGCGCGTCAAGACGGCCTTCGACCCGGCCGGCATCCTCAACCCCGGAAAGCTCGGCTCATGAACGACCGTACGAACGACCGTGAGAACGCCGGACACGGCGACCGGCCGGGGCGTCCCGGGAACGGCGACGCGGCAGCGGGCCCCGGCCACGGCCGCCACGCGGATCCCGCATCCGGCCGCCGCCCCGCCGTCTCCGCCCCCGCCCCCTCCCCCGCCTCCGGACCGGGCGGAAACCTCGGCCTCTTCGACCAGAGCCTGCTCGACCGCTGCATCTCCTGCGGCTTCTGCCTGCCCGCCTGCCCCACCTACGCCCTCACCGGCGAGGAGACCTCGTCCCCGCGCGGCCGGATCACCCTGATGCGGGCCCTGGAGACCGGACAGCTCCCTCCCGGCGACCCGACCCTGGCCGAGGAGTCGTCGTTCTGCCTGGGCTGCCGCGCCTGTGAGACCGTCTGCCCCGCCGGGGTGGAGTACGGCTCACTGCTGGAGCAGTGGCGCGACCACCAGTGGAGCGGCCGCGACCGGCCGTGGATCGCGCGGATCCTGATGCTCCTCGTCTCACGGCCCGCGCTGCTGCGGCTCCAGGGACTGGTACGCCGCCACGCCCGCGGCGGTGGCCGGGGCGGAGTCCACGGGCAGCCGGAGCGGTCCCCCGCGGAAGGGGCGGCGGCAGCCGGGCCCGCCGAACCGGCCGGGCAGGCCGCTGCCCCGGACAGGCGGCAGCCGGCACCAAATCCGCCCGTCTCACTGATGCTCGGCTGCGTCGAACGGGGCCTCTACCCCAAGGTGTCCCGCGCCGCCCGGAAGCTGTGCCCCGAGCTCTCCGTCCCCTCCGGGCAGGGCTGCTGCGGTGCCCTCCACGCCCACAACGGCGACTCCGCCGCCGGCGCCGCGATGGCCCGCGCCCTCGGCGAGAAGCTGCCCGGCACGATCCTGACCACGGCCGGAGGCTGCGCCGCGCATCTCGCCCACCATCTCGGCCGGGACCGGGTGCGGGAGCTGAGCGAGTACCTCGGCGAGGCGGAGTACGCCCCGGCCGGTGAGGTCACGGCCGGCGGCCGCCGGGCCCGCGCCGTGCTCCAGGACTCCTGCCATCTGCGCAACGGACTGGGCGTCACCCGGCCGCCCCGCGAGCTGATCGCGGCCGTCGCCGACTACGTGGAGCTGCCGGGCGCGGGCCAGTGCTGCGGAGCGGCGGGCACCTACGCCATGCTCCGGCCCGACGACAGCAGGGCCGTCCTGGACCCGAAGCTGGACGCCATCGAGCAGCTCGGCGTCGACTACGTCGTCACCGTCAACCCGGGTTGCCTGCGCCAGGTCCAGCAGGGGCTGCGGCGCCGGCGCTCCCGGGCCCGGGCGATCCACCTCGCGGAGTTCCTGACCCTGGCGGCGAAGCCCGGCCAGTCCCCGGGGGGTTCTCCCGGGCCACGGAACGGGTGACCGCCCGGCGCCCGTTCCCGGTGGGCCGGCCGGACGCCCTCGTCCTGCCGCGGGCACCGGTGCGGAACACCGCGACGAAACCCGCACCGTCCCGGCGTTTCCCGGGCTCCCGCCGGGCAGGTTTCACCCGGCCGCTTCACGGTCAGCCGTGAGGTACCGATCGGATACCGGGAGGAAGCATGCCCATCGCACGCAAGGGCTGGGTGGTCCTCGACTGCCCCGACCCCCTCGCGCTCGCCCGCTTCTACGCCGGGCTGCTGGGCGGCGAGCCGAAGGTCGAGGAGAGCAACGACCGCTGGGTGGAGCTCACCACCGAGGACGGCTGGCGGCTGGCGTTCCAGCGGGCCGAGGGCTTTCAGCCGCCGCAGTGGCCCTCGGCCGAGCGCTCCCAGCAGATCCATCTCGATCTGTACGTCGACGCCGTGGAGGAGGCCGAACGGCAGACGCTGGCCCTGGGCGCCAAGGCCCTGGACACCGACGACGAGGGCGGCAAGCGCGGTTTCCGGGTGTACGCCGATCCGGCGGGCCACCCCTTCTGCCTCGTCCAGGGCTCGTTCGCCACCTGACACCGGCCGGCCACGGCCGGGCCGGTGCCCGGCATGCGTTTCAGCCGGCCGGCCCCTCCGGCCCGTCGGGCCCGTCCAGTTCGCCGATGGTGGCGTTGGACGGGCCGCGCCGGGAGCGGAGGTCGCGGGCGGCGTCCTCGGCGGCGCGCAGCGTGCGGACGGCGTTCCGCCAGGTCAGCTTGGCCAGGTCGGTCCGGGACCAGCCGCGGCGGAGGAGTTCCGCGATCAGGTTCGGGTAGCCGGCGACGTCCTCCAGGCCGGCCGGGGTGAAGGCGGTGCCGTCGTAGTCGCCGCCGATGCCGAGGTGGTCGACGCCGGCCGCCTCGCGCATGTGGTCGAGGTGATCGGCGACGTCCGCGGCGGTGGCGACCGGCCGCGGGTGCCGCTCCTCGTACATCCGCTGCACCCGCAGAGCGGCCTCGGTGGTGTCGAGCGGGTGCAGGCCGTGGGCCTTCATGTTCAGGTCGGCGGCCTGCGTCCACTCGATGGCCTCGGGCAGGACGAACTTCGGCACGAAGGTGACCATCGCGGTGCCGCCGTTGGCCGGCAGCGCTTCCAGCACGTCGTCGGGGATGTTGCGCGGGTGGTCGCAGACGGCGCGCGCGGAGGAGTGCGAGAAGAGGACGGGCGCCTCGGTGACGCGCAGCGCGTCGCGCATCGTGCCGGCGGAGACGTGGGAGAGGTCCACGAGCATCCCGCAGCGGTTCATCTCCCGGACGACCTCCTCCCCGAAGCGGCTCAGTCCGCCGATCCGCTTCTCGTCGGTGGCCGAGTCGGCCCAGGCGATGTTGTCGTTGTGGGTGAGCGTCATGTAGCGCACGCCCAGCCGGTGGAGGGAGCGGAGGGTTCCCAGCGAGCAGTTGATGCTGTGGCCGCCCTCGGCGCCCATGAGGGAGGCGATCCGGCCCTCGGCGCGGGCGGCCTCCATGTCGTCGGCGGTCAGGGCGCGCCGGAGGTCGCCGGGGTAGCGGTCGATGAGCCGGCCGACCACGTCGATCTGTTCGAGGGTGGCGCTGACCGCGCGGTCGCCGTCGTAGTCGGAGCGGACGTAGACCGACCAGAACTGCGCGCCGACGCCCCCCGCCCGCAGCCGGGCGAGGTCGGTGTGCAGATGCGCGCTCTGGTCGGCGGCGAGGTCGCGGCGGTCCAGATCGTAGAAGACCTGTTCGCGCAGGGCCCAGGGGAGGTCATTGTGGCCGTCGGCGACGGGGTGCTCCGCGAGGAGCGCGCGGGCCTCGGCGAGGTGGGCGTCAGGTGCCCGGTCATGATCGGTCATGACCTCATCCCTGCCCGCGCGCGGCGGGGGACGAATCAGCCCCCGAAGCCGAATCCCGCCGCTCCCCCGGTCCTGGCCCGCAGCCGCTTGCCCTTCTCGGTGGCCTGCTCCTTGAGCTTCTCCTGGAACGCGCGCATCCGCTCCATCAGGTCCGGGTCGTTGGCGGCGAGCATCCGTACGGCCAGCAGGCCCGCGTTGCGCGCGCCGGCCACGGAGACGGTCGCGACGGGGACCCCGGCCGGCATCTGCACGATGGAGAGCAGGCTGTCCATGCCGTCGAGGTGCTTCAGCGGGACGGGGACGCCGATGACCGGGAGCGGGGTGACGGAGGCCAGCATGCCCGGGAGGTGGGCGGCTCCGCCCGCGCCCGCGATGATCACCTTGAGGCCCCGGTCCGCGGCCCGCTCGCCGTAGGCGATCATCTCGTGCGGCATGCGGTGCGCGGAGACGACGTCGGCCTCGTGGGCGATCCCGAACTCGGCGAGGGCCTCGGCGGCGGCCTCCATCACCGGCCAGTCGGAGTCGGAGCCCATGACGATGCCGACGGCTGGGGCGGTGGCGCTCATTCGGTGATCGTCCCTCGGAGGTAGCCGGCGGCGTGCCGGGCGCGTTCGAGCACCTCGGCCAGGTCGTCGCCGTACGTGGTGACGTGGCCGACCTTGCGGCCGGGCTTCACGTCCTTGCCGTACATGTGGATCTTGAGTTGCGGGTCCCGGGCCATGCAGTGCAGATACGCGGCGTACATGTCGGGGTAGTCGCCGCCGAGGACGTTGACCATGACGGTCCAGGGCGCGCGGGGGCGCGGGTCCCCGAGCGGCAGGTCGAGCACGGCGCGGAGGTGGTTGGCGAACTGCGAGGTGACGGCGCCGTCCTGGGTCCAGTGGCCGGAGTTGTGGGGGCGCATGGCCAGTTCGTTGACCAGCAGCCGGCCGTCCCGGGTCTCGAACAGCTCCACGGCGAGGTGGCCGGTGACGTCCAGCTCCGCGGCGATGGCCAGCGCCATCCGCTGGGCCTCCGCGGACCGTTCCGCGGAGAGACCGGGCGCCGGCGCGATCACGGTGTCGCAGACCCCGTTCACCTGCCGCGACTCCACGACGGGATAGGCGACGGCCTGGCCGTGCGGGGAGCGGACGACGTTCGCGGCCAGCTCCCGGGCGAAGTCGACCATCTCCTCGGCCAGCACCGGGACGCCCGCCTTGAACGGATCGGCGGCCGCGGCCTCGTCCCGCACCACCCAGACGCCCTTGCCGTCGTAGCCGCCGCGGACGGTCTTGAGGACGACCGGGAAGCCGTCGCCCTCGGCGGCGAAGCGGGTGACGTCGGCGGGGTCGGTCACGATCCGGTGGCGCGGGCAGGGGATCCCGATCCGGTCCAGCCCGGCCCGCATCACGCCCTTGTCCTGGGCGTGGACCAGGGCACCGGGTCCGGGGCGCACGGGGATGCCGTCCGCCTCCAGCGCGCGCAGATGTTCGGTCGGGACGTGTTCGTGATCAAAGGTGATCACGTCGCAGCCCTGTGCGAACGCACGAAGGGTACCGAGGTCGCGGTAATCCCCCACGACCACGTCGTTCACGACCTGGGCCGCGGAGTCCTGCGGGGTGTCGCTGAACAGCTTGAACCTGATGCCGAGGGGGATGCCCGCCTCGTGGGTCATTCGGGCGAGCTGTCCGCCGCCGACCATGCCGACTACCGGGAATGTCACAGGGACCAGGGTATCCGCCCGCCGCCGCGCCTCCGCCGCCCGGTCCCTCGGACGATCCTCCATACCCGGCCCCACCCGCGGCGAGCCGGCGGGCCGGGAACCGCGCGCGGGACGCGGGAGGGCGTGGTTAGCATGATGTGGCCCGGCCGCCGGCGGGCCACCGCGGCCGCCCGGAGCCAGGCACCGACCGCCCACAGCCGCCCACAGGCCACCGCGGACCTCCGGGCCGCCGAACGACGGAGTCAGACCATTCCCATGACCGGAAGGCCGACGCTGCGCGGCCGCGTGCGGCGCGTGAGCCGGGAAGCGGCGAAGTTCGGGACCGTCGGAGCCGTCGGCACCCTCGTCAACTTCCTGGTGTTCAACCTCTGCGTGCACGGCTTCGGACTCGCCGTCGTCCGCTCCGGGGTCATCGCCACCGTCGCCGCCATCGCCACCAACTACCTGGGCAACCGGCACTGGACGTACCGCGCCCGGGACAAGGACGGGCAGAGCCGGGAGCTGGGACTGTTCGTGTTCTTCAGCGGCATCGGCCTGGTGATCGAGAACGGCATCCTGGCCCTCTCCCACTACGGGCTCGGCTACACCTCGACCCTGGCGGACAACATCGCGAAGAACGTCGTCGGGGTCGGCATCGCCTCGGTCTTCCGCTTCTGGTCGTACCGGACCTGGGTGTTCCGGAGACGCCCGGTGCGGGAGGCCGTCCCGGCCGGGAACCTTCCCGCGGAGGACACCCCCCGGCCCGGGGAGCCGCGGGGCTGAGCCCCGCCCCGGACCTCGTCCGTCCCGCGGCTCAGGCCCCTCCATACGCCTGATCCGCTTCGCGGCTCAGGAACAGCGCGAACACCGGCGGACGCTGCTGCAGCAGCTCCAGCCGCCCGCCGTCCGCTTCCGCCAGATCGCGGGCGACCGCCAGGCCGATGCCCGTGGAGTTGCGGCCGCTGACCGTCCGCTCGAACACCCTGGCGCCCAGGGCCGGGGAGACGCCCGGCCCCTCGTCCGCGACCTCGACGACGACCTGGTTGCCGGTGACCCGGGTGCGCAGGGCGACCGTTCCCGCACCGTGCATCAGCGAGTTCTCCACCAGGGTGGCGAGCACCTGGGAGACCGCGCCGGGGGTACCCACCGCCCGCAGTCCCTTCTTGCCCGAGCAGACCACCGCCCGCCCCGCGCTGCGATACGCCGGGCGCCACTCCTCCACCTGCTGTTTGACCACCTCGTCCAGATCGAAGGAGACGGCCGAGCCGCTGCGCGGGTCGCGGGAGTTGGTGAGCAGCCGCTGGACCACGTCGGTCAGCCGCTCCACCTGCCCGAGCGCTATGGCCGCCTCCTCCTTGGCCGTCTCCGGGTCGTCGGTGACCGAGATCTCCTCCAGCCGCATGGAGAGCGCGGTCAGCGGCGTGCGGAGCTGGTGGGAGGCGTCGGCCGCGAGGCGCCGTTCCGCGGTCAGCATGCGGCCGATGCGTTCGGCGCTGGCGTCGAGGACGTCCGCCACCCGGTCGAGTTCCGGGACGCCGTACCGCCGGTGGCGCGGCCGGGGGTCCCCGGAACCGAGCCGTTCCGCGGTGTCGGCGAGGTCGGTGAGCGGCGCCGTCAGCCGGCGGGCCTGCCAGAGGGCCAGCAGCAGGGCCGCCAGGACGGCGAGCAGGGAGACCCCGAGAATGATCAGGACGGCACGGCCGATCTCGTCCCCCACCACGGCGCCCGATTCCCGTACGGTGATCCGCTCCCCCATGTCACCGGTGACCCGTGCCTCGATGACCTCCCCGGAGGGATCGTCACCGATCTCCAGGTCGGGGGCGCCCTCCAGCTCCACCCGGGCGTAGCGGCCCGCCGCCACCTGCTCGCGCAGCACCTCGGAGCCGACCGGGTCACCGCCGGCCAGCCGCCCGTCCACCACGCTCATCAGCCGGACGGCGTCGGACTCCACGCTCTCCTGCGCCGCCTCCCGGATGGTGCGGGTCTCCACGAGGACGAGCGAGATCCCGAAGACGGCGATGACGACGAGGACCACGGCGAGTGTGGAGTTGATCAGACGACGGCGCACGGTGCCCTCCGGGGCGGGGGCTGGGCGGGGGTCTCGCGTGGTCCCGGGGACGGCCGCGCGGTCCCCGTCAGCTCTTCTCGAAACGGAATCCGACGCCGCGGACGGTCGCGATGTAGCGGGGGTTGGCGGCGTCGTCCCCCAGCTTCTTGCGGAGCCAGGAGATGTGCATGTCGAGGGTCTTGGTGGAGGACCACCAGGTGGTGTCCCACACCTCGCGCATCAGCTGGTCGCGGGTGACGACCCGGCCGGCGTCCCGTACCAGCACCCGCAGCAGGTCGAACTCCTTCGCGGTGAGCTGGAGTTCCTCCTCACCCATCCAGGCCCGGTGCGACTCGACGTCGATCCGGACGCCGTGGGCGGCCGACGGCTGCTGGGAGGGCTCGGCCACGCCGCGGCGCAGCAGGGCCCGTACCCGGGCGAGGAGTTCGGCGAGCCGGAAGGGCTTGGTGACGTAGTCGTCGGCGCCCGCGTCGAGGCCCACCACGGTGTCCACCTCGTCGGCGCGCGCGGTGAGCACCAGGATCGGGAAGGTGTGCCCCTCGGTGCGGAGACGGCGGGCCACCTCCAGCCCGTCCATGCCCGGCAGGCCCAGGTCGAGGACGAGGAGATCGACGGCGTCCCGCAGCCCGGCGGCGAGGGCGGCTGGCCCGTCCTCCCGCACCTCGACCTCGTATCCCTCGCGGCGCAGTGCGCGCGCGAGCGGCTCCGAGATGGACGCGTCGTCCTCGGCGAGCAGTACACGGGTCATGGAGTGATGGTAGTCCGCGGTACCGCGAGGCCGGGGGCGGTCCGGGGGACCGGGACCGGGACGGCCGGCGGGAGGAGGCGCGCTCCGCGCGGGCCGGGCTCCGCGCGGGCCGGGGCCCCGCTGTGTCCGGGGACACATGAACGCCTCCGCCCTGTGTGTGCTAAGTTGGCGGAGTTGCAGTTGTGGTACCCAAGAACGTGCGCGCCTGGGAAATTGTGATCCCGGGCGCTCTTTGTTTTGCCGGAGGCATGTCCGGACTGGGGCGAACATCTCAGCGACTCGGAGCGGCGCAGTGCCGCACCGCACGTCCCCCCATGAAGGAGAGCATGATGGCAACCGGCACCGTGAAGTGGTTCAACTCGGAGAAGGGCTTCGGCTTCCTGGAGCAGGACGGCGGCGGCCCCGACGTCTTCGCCCACTACTCCAACATCAACGCCCAGGGCTTCCGTGAGCTCATCGAGGGCCAGAAGGTCGAGTTCGACGTCACGCAGGGCCCCAAGGGCCCGCAGGCGGAGAACATCCGCGCTCTCTGATGCGCTGAGGACCACCGCGTATCTCACGGCAGGGGCCCGCACTCACCGGTGCGGGCCCCTTTCCGTGCCCCACCGAGCTCCCTGCCGCGGGGGCCGCGCCGCCCGGCGCCGCCCGTTCCGTACGCCGCCGAGCTCACCCGCAGCAGGAAGGCTTCCCCTATGCCCCGCCCCACCACCAGCGGTTCCGCCGCCTCCGGCAACGGTCCCGGCGACGGCTCCGGCACCGGATCCGGCCGCCGCGCTCCGCGCTCCCGCGGCCGCAGGCCGGCGAACACCCCGGGGAACGGCACGCGGACCGGTGGCCGGAAGGCCGCCGCCCCGGCGGCCCCGGCCGTCTCCACCGAGCCGGCGGCCCCCGCGGCCCCCGGGACTCCCCCGCGGCCGCCCGCCGCGACCTTCGCGGAGCTGCCGCTGAACCCGGCACTGCTCACCGCGCTCACGGCGAACGGCGTCACCGACCCGTTCCCCATCCAGTCCGCGACGCTGCCCGACTCGCTCGCCGGCCGGGACGTCCTCGGCCGCGGCCGGACCGGCTCCGGCAAGACGCTCGCCTTCGGCCTGCCGCTGCTGAGCCGCACCGCCGGCCGCCGGGCCGACGGGAAGCGGCCCCTCGCGCTCGTCCTCGTCCCCACCCGGGAGCTGGCGACCCAGGTCACCGACGCCCTGACCCCGTACGCGACGGCGCTCGGGCTGCGCATCACCACCGTCGTCGGCGGGATGTCGATCAACCGGCAGACGGAGGCGCTGCGCAAGGGCGCCGAGGTGCTCGTCGCCACTCCGGGCCGGCTCGCCGATCTGATCGACCGCCGCGCCTGCTCGCTCGGCGATGTCGCCGTCACCGTGCTCGACGAGGCCGACCAGATGACCGACATGGGCTTCCTGCCGCAGGTCACCCGGCTCATGGAGCAGGTGGCGCCGGACGGGCAGCGGATGCTGTTCTCGGCGACGCTGGACCGGAACGTGGACAAGCTGGTGCGCCGCTTCCTGGTCGATCCGGTGACCCACTCCGTGGATCCGTCGGCGGCCACCGTCACGGCCATGGAGCACCATGTGCTGCATGTCCAGGACACGGACAAGAAGGCCACGGTGACGGAGATCGCCGCGCGCGAGGGCCGCACGATCATGTTCGTGCACACCAAGCGCGGCGCCGACCGGCTCACCAAGCAGCTGCTGGCCGCCGGGGTCCGGGCCGTGGCCCTGCACGGCGGCAAGTCGCAGCCGCAGCGCACCCGGACCCTCGAGCAGTTCAGGACCGGTGAGGCCACGACGCTCATCGCCACGAACGTCGCGGCGCGCGGCATCCACATCGACGGGCTCGATCTCGTGGTCAACGTCGATCCGCCGACCGAGGCGAAGGACTACCTCCACCGCGGCGGCCGCACGGCCCGCGCCGGCGAGGCGGGCACCGTCGTCACCCTGGTCACCCCCGACCAGCGGCGGGACATGAGCAAGCTGATGACGGAGGCCCGGATCTCCCCCGGCACGGCGCGGGTGCGGCCCGGCGACCCGGAGCTGGTACGGATCACGGGCGCGCGCCCGCCGTCGGGCCGGGCCGTCGTCATCCAGGCCCCGGCCCAGCCGGCCGCCCCGGCCCGCAAGCGCGGGCCGCGCTCCGGCGGCGCCGGCCGCACCGGCGGGACGGGGGGCACCGCCGGCGCCCCGTACCGCGGCCGCAGCGGCGAGGGCCGCAGCCGGCGGCGGCATTCCGGCCGCGGCGGTGCCGGCGGCTCGGCGCGGCCGGTCGCCTGAGCGGCGGCCGTCCGCACCGCCGGTCGCCGGGGGCCGGTAGCCGGTGGCCGGTGGCCGGGGGCCGGGGGCACCGGGCGGTGCGCGGCCCCGTGCGGCGCCCCCCGGCGGGCTGCGGTACGCGACGAAAAGGCCCGGACCACCTCGGGTGGTACGGGCCTCGCGCTGTGTGCCGGAGTCACTGCGGAGCGGTCAGCTCCGCCCAGACGGTCTTGCCCACGCCATCGGGATTCCGTTCGACTCCCCAGTGCTTGCAGAGCCGCTGGACGATGAACATGCCGTGCCCGCCCGGACGGCCCGCGCGGTGCGGGGTGCGGGGCTCGGGAGAGCCCTCACCGCGGTCGTCGATCTCCAGCCGGAGCACTTTGCCGGCGCTGCCGAGCCGGAGTTCCTCCGGGCCCTCGGCGTGCAGGCAGGCGTTCGTCACCAGCTCCGAGACGACCAGCAGGACGTCCTCGGCGGCCGCCCGCTGCTCGGGTGAGCCGGCCGGCAGCCAGCCCCAGTCGTGGAGGGCCTGGCGGGTGAAGTCACGCGCGGTCGGAACAATGCCGCTGGCGCCTTCCAGGCGCAGCGTGCGGACCTGTCCGAAGCCGGATAGAGGGGTGGAGGCCGCATCGCCCGGATCCGGGCCATGATCGCCCGGCGAATACGGGCGAGTGGTGCTCATCAGCGCTTCACCTCACCGGTTCGCCGATAGACAGGTTATGGATACCCGACGCTCTCATCAGATTCAGCTGTCTCCTGCCCGACCTCTCCTGGGGAACACCCACTTATTCGAGATATTCGAATCGCGTGGTGTGACGCGCGTAACACTTCTCCCATGAATGAGGCGGGCAATGGAAGGGGGTTCAGTCGGTGGGCGAGTCGGCGAGCGCCTCCTCCACACTGTCGTGCACGGCGAACACCGCCTCGGCACCCGTGATCTCGAAGACCCTCGCCACGACGGGGAGCATTCCGGCCAGATGGACGGAGCCTCCGGCCTCCTCCGCCCTGAGTCGCGCACCGAGCAGGACGTTCAGGCCGGTCGAGTCGCAGAACTCCAGCTGGGAGCAGTCGACCACCAGACGGACCCGCCCCTGGTCGATGCATGCGTCGAGCGGCTCCCGCAGCACCTCGGCGGTGTGGTGATCGAGCTCACCCGCCGGTGTCACGACAGCGGTGGGGCCGTGGTGACGAACCTCGACATGCAGCCGGCCCTTGCTGGTACTGCCGACCATCCCGCGGTCCATGCGCACCCCTTCCGTTAATGGCGACGGCAGGGCGAAGACTACGCCTTCGATACATCGACTGGTAGTCGAACTTCCCCACGAAAAGCACAAATACGGACAATATGTCCTTGCTTTGGTCCCATGGAAGCGGGTAGGGCTAGAAGAGTCAGGTAGGCCCACGGTCGGCTCGGAGGCGCCGCACACCGCAGGAAGAGATCGGCTTCGGCAGCCGTACGCCGATGAAAGACGGAGGAACCATGTCACCCCAGCTCGACGAAGCGCATTCCGTGTACGACCCCCCGGCATACGGCCTCGTCCACGAGACATCCGGGATCGCGGCGGTCGCGACGGCGGCGGTGACCGGTACGGAGTTCGCCGCCGACTCCTCGCCCTCCCCCGCCCCGTACGCCCCCGCGACCGCCCTGCCCGGGCTCCCGGGGCAGCCCGGGTCCTCCGCGATCCCGTCCTCGCCGTACGCGACGGTGGGGCCGCTGGACGCGCGGAACCTGTCCAAGACGCTCTTCGCGCGACTGGAAGGGCTGGAGGAGGGCACCCACGAGCACGCGTACGTCCGCAGCACGCTCGTCGAGCTCAACCTCGCCCTGGTGAAATTCGCCGCGGGCCGGTTCCGCACCCGCAGCGAACCGATGGAGGACATCGTCCAGGTCGGCACCATCGGCCTGATCAAGGCGATCGACCGGTTCGAGCTCAGCCGCGGCGTGGAGTTCCCCACCTTCGCGATGCCGACGATCATCGGGGAGATCAAGCGGTTCTTCCGCGACACCAGCTGGTCCGTGCGGGTGCCCAGGCGGCTGCAGGAGCTGCGGCTCGACCTGGCCAAGGCGGGCGACGAGCTCGCGCAGAAGCTCGACCGGGCCCCCACGGTGGACGAACTCGCCGAGCGGCTGGACATCAGCAACGACGAAGTGGTCGAGGGCATGGCCGCGAGCAACGCCTACACCGCGAGCTCGCTGGACGCCCAGCCCGAGGAGGACGACACCGAGGGCACCCTGGCCGACCGCATCGGCTACGAGGACCACGGCATCGAGGGCATCGAGTACATCGAGTCGCTCAAGCCGCTGATCGCCGAACTTCCGGCGCGCGACCGGGAGATCCTCTCCCTGCGCTTCACGGCCAATATGACGCAGTCCGAGATCGGCGAGGAGCTCGGCATCTCGCAGATGCACGTCTCCCGGCTGCTGTCCCGCACCCTGGGCCGGCTCCGCCAGGGGCTGATGGTCGAGGAGTGACCCGGCCGCGGGCCGGCCGCCCCGGTCCGGCCGTGAGGTCCTTCGCCGCGAGGTCCTTTCGCCGTGAGGTCCCTCCGCCCCGCCCACTCCGCTCCGCCCCGCCGCCGCGTTCCGGCGCTGCCCGAGCCGTGCGGTCTCATCGTGAAGGGTTCGTCCCCGCCCGGGGCCGGGCCCTTCGGCATGACGGGCCCGGAGCCGGGCGCGGAAGCGTACGCGGCCGCCGGCGGTGGCGCGGGTCAGTGGACCCGCTCGCCGCGCCGCCAGACCGCGGAGACCAGCGGGACGCCAGGCCGGTAGGCCAGATGCACCGGTGACGGCGCGTCCAGCAGCACCAGATCGGCCCGCGCGCCCGGGGCGATCCGGCCGACGTCGGTGCGGCGCAGCGCCGCGGCGCCGCCGGCCGTCGCCGCCCACAGCGCCTCGTCGGGCGTCATGCCCATGTCCCGAACGGCCAGCGCGATGCAGAACGGCATCGAACTGGTGAAGGAGGAGCCGGGGTTGCAGTCCGTGGAGAGCGCGACGGTGGCGCCCGCGTCCAGCAGCCGGCGCGCGTCCGGCCAGGGGGCGCGGGTGGAGAACTCCGCGCCGGGCAGCAGGGTCGCCACCGTCCCGCCCTGCGCCAGGGCGTCCACGTCCTCGTCGGTGAGGTGCGTGCAGTGGTCGGCGGAGGCGGCCCCCAGTTCGACGGCGAGGCGCACCCCGGGGCCGTGGGAGAGCTGGTTGGCGTGGACGCGGGGGACGAGGCCGCGGGCCGCGCCGGCGGTGAGGACCGCGCGGGCCTGCTCGCCGTCGAAGGCTCCCCGCTCGCAGAAGACGTCGATCCAGCGGGCGTGCGGGGCGCAGGCGTCGAGCATCGGCCCGGTGACGAGGCCGACGTACCCGGCCGGGTCCTCCGCGTACTCCGGCGGCACGATGTGCGCGCCGAGGAAGGTGACCTCGTCGGTGTGGGCGGCGGCGATCCGCAGCGCGCGGGCCTCCTCGCCGGTGGTCAGCCCGTAGCCGGACTTGGTCTCGATGACGGTGGTGCCCTGGCGGAGGGCTTCGGCCACGTAGCGGGCGACGTTCGCGTGCAGGCGCTCGTCGGTCGCGGCGCGGGTGGCGGCGACGGTGGTGCGGATGCCCCCGGCGGCGTAAGGGCGGCCGGACATACGGGCGTTGAACTCCTCGGTGCGGTCGCCGTCGAACACCAGATGGGAGTGGGAGTCCACGAAGCCGGGAATGACGGCGCGGCCGGCGGCGTCCACGCGGACGTCGGCGGCAGGTGCCCGGCGGGACGGTCCGGCCCAGGCGACGCGTCCGCCGTCGAGGACCACGGCGGCGTCGCGCACCAGTCCGAGCGGGCCCTCCCCGGCGGCGGGGTCGTTGGTGACGAGCACGGCGATGCCCGTGACGGCGGTGCTGCCGGTTCCGGCGGCACCGCGGGCCGGCGTCGTCCCGGCGCCTCGCGGGCCGTGCTGTCCCCGCGGTTCCCGGGGGCCGTCCGCTCCGGCGGTTCCGCTTCCCGTTCCGGTCCGGCTCATGGTGTCTCCTCGTCCCCGTCCAGCAGCGCGGTCACGGACTCCGCCAGCGCCCGCGGTACATCGTCCACGAGCAGGTGGACGCCGTCGCGGACGATCTCGCGGCCGCCGACGACGGTGTGGCGGATGTCCGCGGCCGTCGCGGCGAAGACCGCGGTCTCCGCGGCCAGCCGCGGTGGCGGACCGGCCGTGCGGACGGTGTCCAGGGCGACGGTGGTGAGATCGGCGAGCGCCCCCGGTGCGATGCGGCCGGCCTCGGGCCAGCCCAGGGCGGCGTGGCCGCCGGCGGTGGCGGCGCGCAGCAGCGCTGCCGCGGTCCAGTGGCCGCGGGTGCCGGAGGTGAGGCGTTCGTCGAGCTCCACGGCCCGGGCCTCCTCCAGCAGGTCGACGACCGCGTGGCTGTCGCTGCCGAGGGAGAGCGGGCTGCCCGCCTCGCGCAGCCGGACCGCCGGTCCGACGCCGTCGGCCAGATCGCGCTCCGTGGTGGGGCACATGCACACACCCGTGCGGCTGCCGCCGAGGAGGCCGATGTCGCCGGCGGTGAGATGGGTCGCGTGGACGGCGGTGGTGTCCGGGCCGAGGACACCGTGGTCCGCGAGCAGCCGGGCGGGCGTGCACCCGTGGGCGCGGCGGCAGGCGTCGTTCTCGGCCGTCTGTTCGGAGAGATGGACGTGGAGCGGCGCCCCGCGCTCCCGTGCCCAGGCGGCGACCACGGGCAGCTCCGCCGCCGGGACGGCGCGTACGGAGTGGACCGCCGCCCCGATCCGGGCGTGGCCCGCGGGCTTGAGGGCCGCGGCGCGCTCCGCCCACGCCTCGGCGGTGCCGTCGCCGAAGCGCAGCTGGAGCCCTTCGAGGGGGGTGCCGGTGCGGCCCGCGCCTCCCGTGCCCCCGGGGAAGCCCGCCGCCAGGTAGGCGGTGTCGAGGAGGGTGAGGCGGATGCCCGCGTCGGCCGCGGCGGCGATCAGGGCCTCGCCCATGGCGTTGGGTTCGGCGTAACGGGTGCCGCCGGGGGCGTGGTGGAGGTAGTGGAACTCCCCGGCGCAGGTGATGCCGGCCAGGGCCATCTCGGCGTACACGGCGCGGGCGAGGGCGTGGTAACTGTCGGGCGTGAGACGGGTGGCGGCCCGGTACATGACCTCGCGCCAGGCCCAGAAGGAGCGCGGCGCCCCGCCGTCCCGGGAGCCGTTCTCCGGGCCGGAGCCGGTCTGGGTCCGGCCGCGCAGGGCGCGGTGGAAGGCGTGCGAGTGGGTGTTGGCCAGGCCGGGGAGGGTCAGCCCGCGCAGCACCACGGCCCCGGGCGGCGGCTGCGGAGTACCGGCCGGGGCGGTGACCGGGCCGGTGGCGGGGCCGGTGGCGGGGCCGGGCGCGCCGTTGCCGCGCCCGACCGCGGCGATGCGTCCGTCCGTGCCCGCCGTGATGGTGACGCCGGGTGCGACGGCGCCGTCGAGCCAGGCGTACTCCGCCCAGTAGGTCAGCGGCACGCCAGTCCTTCCAGTACGTCGGCGAGTGCGATGACTCCGGCGAGGCAGTCGTCCTCGCCCGCCGTCTCGGCCGGCGAGTGCGAGACGCCGGTCGGGTTCCGTACGAACAGCATGGCGGCCGGCACGTCGGCGGAGAGGATGCCGGCGTCGTGTCCCGCGCCGGTGGGCAGCACGCGGGCACCGCCGAGGAGGGCGGCGACCCGGTCGCGCAGCGCGTGTTCGAACTCGACGACGGGGGTGAACGATTCGCGGGTGACGTGGACCGTCACGCCGTCGAGCTCCGCACGCTCGGCGGCCGCGCGTTCGATCGCGGTGACGACGGCGGCGAGGGTCTCCTCGTCGGCGGCGCGGGAGTCGAGCCAGCCGCGCACCAGGGAGGCGATGGCGTTGACGCCGTTCGGTTCGACGGCGGTCTTGCCGAAGGTGGCCAGCGCTCCCGCGCGCGCCGCCTGTTCGCGGGCGGCGAGCACCGTGTGGGCGTAGGTGAGCATCGGGTCGCGCCGGTCGGCGAGGAGGGTGGTGCCCGCGTGGTTGGCCTCGCCGCGGAAGTCGAAGCGCCAGCGGCCGTGCGGCCAGATGGCGGAGGCCACGCCGACGGCGTCGCCGGTACGGGCCAGCGTGCGGCCCTGTTCGATGTGGAGCTCCACGAACGCGCCGATACGGGACAGGCGTTCGGGGTCGGGGCCGATGCCTTCCGGGTCGTGTCCGGCCCGCTCCATGGCCCGGGCGAGCGTGGTGCCGTCGGCGTCACGGAGTTCCCGGGCCGCCGAGGGCGTGAGTTTCCCCGTGGTGAGGCGGGAGCCGGCGCAGGCCAGGCCGAAGCGGGCGCCCTCCTCGTCGGCGAAGTTGGCGATCGCCAGCGGCCTGGCGGGCCGGGCGCCGCGGGTGAGGAGTTCGTCCAGGGCGGCGAAGGCGGAGACGACGCCGAGCGGTCCGTCGAAGGCGCCGCCGTCCGGTACGGAGTCCAGGTGCGAGCCGGTGACGACGGCGCTCCCGGGCGCGACGTCCGCGGGTGAGGCGGCGCCGAGCCAGGCCCACTGGTTGCCGTTGCGGTCGGTCTCGCAGACGAGCCCGCGGGCGCGCGCCTGCCCGGCGAACCAGGCGCGGCAGTCGGCGTCGGCGGCCGTCCAGGCGTGCCGGCGGTAGCCGCCGGTGGCGGAGTGCCGGCCGATGGGGGCGAGATCCCGCCACATCTCGGGGAAGGAGGCGCCGCGGGTCCAGCGGGCGGTGCCGGCCGCGGCCGTCATCGGGGCTCCTCCCCTTCCCGCATCGGGATGCGGACGCCGCGCTCGGCGGCGATCTCCTCGGCGCGCTCGTACCCGGCGTCGGCATGGCGGATGACGCCCATGCCGGGATCGTTGGTGAGCACCCGCCGGATCTTCTCCCCGGCGAGCGGGGTGCCGTCGGCGACGGTGACCTGCCCGGCGTGGAGGGAGCGGCCCATGCCGACCCCGCCGCCGTGGTGGAGGGAGACCCACGAGGCGCCGGAGGCGACGTTCACCATGGCGTTGAGCAGCGGCCAGTCGGCGATGGCGTCGGAGCCGTCGCGCATGGCCTCGGTCTCGCGGTACGGGGAGGCGACGGAGCCGCAGTCGAGGTGGTCGCGGCCGATGACGACCGGCGCGGCCAGTTCGCCGGCGGCGACCATGTCGTTGAAGCGCTCCCCCGCCTTGTCGCGCTCGCCGTAGCCGAGCCAGCAGATCCGGGCGGGCAGGCCCTGGTAGTGCACGCGCTCCCCGGCGAGGCGGATCCAGCGGGCCAGGGACTCGTTCTCCGGGAAGAGGTCGAGGACGGCGCGGTCGGTGGCCGCGATGTCGCGGGGGTCACCGGAGAGCGCGGCCCAGCGGAAGGGTCCCTTCCCCTCGGCGAAGAGCGGGCGGATATAGGCGGGGACGAAACCGGGAAAGTCGAACGCCCGCCCGTATCCCGCGAGTCGCGCCTCGCCGCGGATGGAGTTGCCGTAGTCGAACACCTCGGCGCCCGCGTCCTGGAAACCGACCATGGCCTCGACGTGCCGGGCCATGGACTCGCGGGCGCGGGCGGTGAAGTCGGCCGGCTTCTCGGCGGCGTACGCGGCCATGTCGTCGAAGGCGACACCGAGCGGGAGGTAGCTGAGCGGGTCGTGGGCGCTGGTCTGGTCGGTGACGATGTCGATGGGCGCACTCTCGGCGAGCATCCGGGGCAGCACCTCGGCGGCGTTGCCGAGCAGGCCGATGGAGAGCGGCGCGCGCCGGTCGCGGGCGTCGACGGCGAGCCGGAGGGCGTGTTCGAAACTGTCGGCCCGGACGTCGAGATAGCGGTGCGCGATCCGGCGTTCGATGGCGCGGGGATCGCAGTCGACGCAGATCGCGACGCCGCCGTTCATGGTGACGGCCAGCGGCTGGGCGCCGCCCATCCCGCCGAGGCCGGCAGTGAGGGTGATGGTGCCGGCGAGGCTGCCGTCGCCCCGCCCCCGGGCGGCGAGCTTCGCGGCGACGGCGGCGAAGGTCTCGTAGGTGCCCTGGAGGATGCCCTGGGTGCCGATGTAGATCCAGGAACCGGCCGTCATCTGGCCGTACATGGTGAGGCCGAGGGCCTCCAGGCGGCGGAACTCCTCCCAGGTGGCCCAGTCGCCCACGAGGTTGCTGTTGGCGATCAGCACGCGCGGGGCCCACTCGTGGGTGCGCATCACGCCGACGGGGCGGCCGGACTGGACGAGCATCGTCTCGTCCTGCTCCAGCGTGCGCAGCGTGCGGACCATGGCGTCGAACGAGTCCCAGTCGCGGGCCGCCTTGCCGGTGCCGCCGTAGACGACGAGCCGGTCCGGATGCTCGGCGACCTCCGGGTCGAGGTTGTTCTGCAGCATCCGCAGGGCGGCCTCCTGCGGCCATCCCCGAGCGCTCAGCTCCGTACCGCGCGGTGCGCGCACGGGTCGCGGTCCCGCCATGGGCCTGCCTCCCTGCTGGGCTTCCGCCCCGACTGGATTGATTCATTCACATACTCACGTCATGAATATAAGTAGTCAACAGCGGGTGGGCATCCGGCCGCGGTCCCCCCGGGTGAGCGAACGGCCGGCGACGAGCGCCCACCGGACGCGTACCCGGACGCACGCCCCCGGGCACGCGCCGGCACACACCCCCAGCAGGGCGCCGTCGGGCCGGTACTGGGCAGGGAGCCGCCGCGGGTGGTGGAGTGGTGCCATGGCCTCCAGTGACACCACCGGAACGGCGGCGGGCGGAGAGCGGTACGAGCAGCCCCCGCACGAGGAGCCACGTGGAACGGCGGACGCCGCCCCGCGCGGCGCAGCACCGGGCCGCGCCGGACGGTCCCCCGCCGAGGAGGCGGCCGCCGGGACCGCCGCGCGCCGGGACCGGGCCGTGCGCGCCGCCGTGCTGCACGGTCTGGTCGGGCCGGGCCACCCCGTCGTCGGGCTGCTGGACGTGGCCGGCATCCGGGCCTCGGCCGCCGGGCTGCGCGCCGCCTTCGAGGAGGTCACCGCGCCCGGCACCCCGGTGCTGCACGCGTTCGCCGTCAAGGCCGCCTCCTTGGTGCCCGTGCTGGCGCTGCTCGCCGACGAGGGCCTGGGCTGCGAGGTGGCGAGCCCCGGCGAGCTGGCGCTGGCCCGCGCGGCCGGGGTGCCGCCCTCCCGGATCGTCCTCGACTCGCCCGCCAAGTCGGTCGCCGAACTCCGCGAGGCGCTGGCGCTCGGGGTCGCCGTCAACGCCGACAACGCGGAGGAACTGGCCCGCATCGACGCCCTCGTTCACGGGGCACCGGTCTCCTCGCCCCTCGGGCTGCGGGTGAACCCGCAGGTCGGCGGCGGCAGTATCGAGGCGCTGTCCACCGCCACGGAGACCTCCAAGTTCGGCGTCCCGCTCCGCGACGAGGGCGCCCGCGCCTGGCTCGTCCGCGCGTTCCTCGACCGTCCGTGGCTGACGCGCCTGCACGCCCATGTCGGCTCGCAGGGCATCCCGCCGGAGCTGATGGCCCGGGGGGTGCGGGAGATCTACGAGCTGGCGGAGGAGATCAACGACGAGGCCGGGCAGCGGCGGATCACCACCCTGGACATCGGCGGCGGCCTCTCCGTCAACTTCGGCTCGGACCACGAGCACCCCACCCACCGGGACTACGCGCACGCCCTGCGGCGTGCCGTACCCGGCCTCTTCGACGGGCGGTACGGACTGGTCACCGAGTTCGGCCGGTCCCTGCTCGCCAAGCACGGCACCGTCCTGGCCCGGGTGGAGTACACCAAGACGGCCGCCGGCCGGCCCATCGCCGTCACCCACGCCGGCGCCCAGCTCGCCACCCGCACGGTCTTCGCGCCGGCCTCCTGGCCTCTGCGGGTCGCCGCGTTCGACGCGGAGGGGCGGCCGAAGACCGGGACGGCGGTCGAACAGGACATCGCGGGCCCGTGCTGCTTCGCCGGCGACCTGGTCGCCCGGGGACGTCCGCTGCCGCGGCTGGAGAGCGGCGATCTGGCCGCTCTGCTCGACACCGGCGCGTACTACTTCTCCAACCACTTCGCGTACAACAGCCTGCCGCGGCCCGCCGTCCACGGCTTTCTGTGCACGCCCTCGGAGGTGTGTTTCGCCCTCGTGCGCCCGGCCCAGACGCTCGACGAGATCGTGGCCGAGAGCGGCGGCGACCGGCCCGGCGCACTGACGGCCCTGCCGCCCTGACGCGCTGCCGCACCGACGGCGCCGCCGCACACCCGCACACCCGCACACCCGCACGGACTCCGGTACGGCGGATGAGATCGGCGCCGGAGCGGGTAGTCCCTGTCCCATGCAGAGTTCCGGCCCGCCCGCGGGGCAGCCCGCCCCGCCGCCGCCCGGTCCGGCGGACGGCACCGCACCCCTCAGAAGGGTGCTCGGACCCAGGCTGCTGATCCTGTTCGTGGTCGGCGACATCCTGGGCACCGGCATCTACGCCACCACCGGCAAGGTCGCCGGCAAGATCGGCGGCGCGCTCTGGCTGCCGTTCGTGATCGGCTTCGTCCTCGCCCTGCTGACGGCCGCCTCGTACGCCGAACTGGTGGGCAAGTACCCGAAGGCCGCGGGGGCCGCCCTCTACACCCAGAAGGCGTTCAAGGTCCCCTTCCTGACCTTCATCGTCGCCTTCATGGTGATGTCCTCGGGCCTGTCCTCGGCGAGCGCGGCGGCCCGGGCCTTCAGCGGCGACTACATGAGCGAGTTCGCCGACGTGCCGCCGTCACTGGTCGCGGTGCTCTTCGTCCTGGCGCTGGCGGCGCTGAACCTGCGCGGCGTCTCGGAGTCCGTGAAGGCCAACGTCGTGCTGACGCTGGTGGAGCTGAGCGGCCTGCTTGTGATCATAGGGATCGGGGCGTACGCCGTGCTGTCGGGCGGCGGGGAGCCCTCCCGGCTGGGCGAGTTCGAGGCCGAGGGCACCGGCTTCGCCCTGATGACGAGCGTGCTGGGGGCGACCGCGCTCGGCTTCTTCGCCTTCGTCGGCTTCGAGGACTCCGTCAACATGGCGGAGGAGACCAGGAACCCGGTCCGCACCTTTCCCCGGGCGCTCTTCATCGGCGTCGCCGTCACCGGCACCATCTACGTGCTCGTGGCCCTCATCTCCTCACTGCTCGTCGACTACCGCGTCCTGGAGGGCTCCACGGGACCGCTGCTGGAGGTGGTGAAGGCGGGCGGGGTCGACTTCCCGCCCGAACTCTTCGCGCTGATCGCCCTGTTCGCCGTCACCAACTCGGCACTGATCAACATGATGATGGCCTCGCGGCTGGTCTACGGAATGGCCAACGAGCGCATCCTGCCGCGGGCCATGGGACGGGTACTGCCGATCCGCCGGACCCCCGTCACCGGAATCGCCTTCACCACCCTGCTCACCCTCGGGCTGGTGTCCACGGGCGAGATCGAGGGCCTGGGCGACACCACCGCGTTCCTGTTGCTGTGCGTCTTCGCCTTGGTCAACATCTCGGTGCTGGTGCTCCGCCGGGACCGGGTGGGGCACCGGCACTTCCGCACGCCGACGGCACTGCCCGTCGTGGGCGCCGTCACCGCGCTGCTGCTGGCCGGCCCGCTCGCCGACCGGGCGGCCGATGTCTACGTCCGCGCCGGCGTGCTGCTGCTGATCGGGATCGCCCTGTGGGCCGTCAACCGGCTGGTGCTGCGGGCCCGCCCGGAGTGACGCCGGGCGGGACGGCCATCCGGGCCGTGACCGGGAGGGCGCACCGGCTCGTGGCTCCTTGCCCGGTCCCCTGCCACAACATCTTCACGACGCCCTGCCGTGTCGTGCCGGCGCCGGCGGCGCCAACCGCACGGGGCACCGTGCGCATCCGGGCGAACCCGCCCCCGGTCACGGCGTCAGGCCGCCGCCGCGGTGCGCCTGCGGGTGCCGGCGGCCGGCGCCGGGCGTCCCGCGGCCGGCACCGCCCTGCGCTTCCCGCCGCCCGGCGCGGCGTCGCCCGCGGCGATCCCCGTCGTCCGGTAGCCCCGGACATCGCTGCCGGCCGGGCCGCGCCCGGCCCACTCCGGACGGACCCACAGCAGCGCCTCGTGCCGCCGCTCCCAGCGGCCGAGCCACACGGCCTTGGCCCACAGCCCGGCACCGGCCCCGGCGAGCAGCATCCCGCCGGCCGCCGGCGCCACGAAGGAGGAGCCGAGCGCCGCGGCCGCGGCCGCCCACAGCCACCAGCGGTGCCCGCGCCGCCAGATCCGGGCGGTGACCGCGCGGTCCTGCAGGAAGTCACGCCGCCCGGCGCGCGCCGCGCCCTCCGCCAGCTCCCGGTAGCGTCCGCGCCGCGCGGCGAACGCGGCCACCGCGGCGAGCAGCAGCAGCGCGGTTCCCGCGAGCAGCCCGGTCCGCCGCCCCAGCAGGCTCACCGGGACGGCGGCGCCCAGCGCCGCGGTCACCAGCCCGGTCCACCCCGTCCACACCGCGGGCACACGCACCATGACCGCCACACGTGCCAGTGTCGTCGCCGCCTCGCGCCCCACTGCCGGCCTCCTCGTCGCTCGATGTCACCTCGAATGTGGTTTCGGTAGGGGCGAATTGTAGTGAGGGGGCATGAAAAACGGATAAGGAAACCCACACCGCCCGCCCGGCTCCGGCACCCCGGCCGGGTGCCGGGAGGACCGGCGGCTACTCGGCGAAGAGCCCGCGCGCGGCGGCCCGGGCATCGAACTCCTCCAGCCGGGCCTGTGCGTCGGGGAGCCCGTCGCACATCGCCTCCAGCAGGGCCCGGCCGAGCATCATGGGCGCACAGGCGGTGTCGAACGCCAGCCCGGTGCCGACGGCCGCGGGCAGCAGCAGGTCCGAGTGGCGGGCCACGGGGGCGAAGGCGCTGTCGGCGACCGTCACGACCGTCAGTCCGGCCGAGCGGGCGTGATCGAGCGCCTCGGTGACCTCACGCGGATGGCGCGGGAGCGCGAAGCAGAGCAACGCGCTCGCGCCCGCGCGCCGGGCCGCGTCGATGCGGTCGGTGAGCATCGTGCCGCCCTCGTCGAGCAGCCGGACGTCGGAGTGCACCTTGGCGGCGAAATACGCGAAACCGCGCGCCTGCGCGGAGGCAGCCCGCAGCCCGAGCACCGGAAGCGGGCACGACGCGGCCAGCAGCCGTCCCGCGTGCTCCACCGGCTCCGGGTCGGCGAGCAGCGACGCCAGCTGGCGCAGGTTCTCCATCTCCGCGTACACGGCCTGCTGGTAGGCGTTGTACGCGCCGGTCGCGGGGGCGTGCTCGGCGGCGGGTACGTCCCGCAGGTGCCGGCGCAGCGCCGGATAGCCGTCGAAGCCCAGGGCGACCGCGAAGCGGGTGACGGAGGGCTGGCTGACCCCGGCGAGTTCGGCCAGCTCCACGCTGGACAGGAACGGCGCGTCGGCCGCCCGCCGCACCATGCAGTGCGCGATCCGGCGCTGGGTGGGGGTCAGCCGATGCCCCTCGAACAGCTTCTGCAGCCGGGCGGCGGCGCCGGCCGCGGTCCCCCCGCCGTCCACCCTCCCGGTGCCGGTTCCGGACATCGGGCCTCCCGCCGTCGGGCCCGCGCCCTCGGCGTGAGCCATTCACGAACCATGATTCTGTATGAGTCTATGCAGAGGCCCGGCCGTCCGGCCCCGGCCGCCCCTCCGCCCCCGCCTCACAGAGGCGGAAGCAGTCTCTTCTGCGGCTTCCCCATGGCGTTGCGCGGCAGCGCGTCCAGGAAGCGGACCGCCCGCGGCCGCTTGTGGACGGAGAGGTGACCCGCCACGAAGTCGGCCAGTTCCCGCTCGGTGACCGGGCCGTCGGCCACGACGTACGCCACGACCTGCTGGCCGAGGTCCGGGTGCGGTGCCCCGACCACGGCCGCCTCCCGCACCGCCGGGTGGTCCAGCAGGGCGCTCTCCACCTCCCCGGCACCGATCCGGTAACCGCCGGACTTGATCAGGTCGGTGGAGGCCCGGCCGACGATGCGATGGTGGCCGTCCTCGCCGATGGCGGCGATGTCACCGGTGCGGAACCAGCCGTCGGCGGTGCAGGAGGCGGCCGTCGCCTCCGGGCGGTTCAGATAGCCGGAGAAGAGCGTCGGCCCGGTCAGCTCCAGTTCGCCGATCTCCGCCCCGGGCTCCGCGGCCAGCCGGGTGCGCACGCCCGGCAGCGGCAGGCCGACCGAGCCGGGGCGGCGCTCGCCGTCGGCGCGGGTGGACAGGGTGATCAGCGTCTCCGTCATTCCGTAGCGCTCCACCGGCCGCTGCCCGGTGAGCTGTTCGAGGTCCCGGAAGACCGGGGTGGGCAGCGGAGCGCTGCCCGACACCAGCAGCCGGGCGCCGCTCAGCGCGCGGGCGGCGTCCCGGTCGGCCGCGATCCGGGACCAGACCGTCGGCACGCCGAAGTACAGGCTGCCGCCGGCCGCCGCGTACGCCGCCGGGAGCGGCCGGCCCGTGTGTACGAGACGGCAGCCCGTGCGGAGCGCGCCCAGCACGCCGAGGACCAGGCCGTGCACATGGAACAGCGGCAGCCCGTGCACCAGGGTGTCGTCCGCCGTCCACTGCCAGGCGCCGGCGAGCCCGTCCAGACCGGCCGCGACGGCGCGGCGCGGGATGAGCGCGCCCTTGGGGGCGCCGGTGGTGCCGGAGGTGTAGAGGATCAGTCCGGTGACGTCCGCGCCGGGCTCCGGCGCGTTCCAGTCCGAGCGCTCGGCGAGATCCACGGGGAGGAACGGCACGGACGGCACGGACGGCAGGTCTCCCGCGGCCGGCCCGGTGCCCGCCCCGGCACCCCGTTCCGCGCCGCCCGGCGCGCCACCGGCCGCCGCGCCCGCGGCCTCTTCCGTCCCCGTCCGCCCGAGCATCAGTTCGGCACCGGAGTCGCGCAGGATGTGCCCGCGTTCGGCGGGGCCGGCGTCCGGCGGCACCGGGACCACGGGCACACCCGCCAGCAGCCCGCCGACCACCGCGGCGACCGTCTCCAGCGACGTGTCCGCGTGCACGGCGACGGCGCGGGCCCCGGCGATCCGCGAGGCCACCGCACCCGCGGCGGCCAGCAGCCGCTCCCGGGAACAGGGCCGTCCGTCGACCGTCAGCGCGTCGGGGCGGTCCCCGCCGGACGGGCCTCCTGAGGGCGCCAGGGCGGACAGCAGCGGCGCGGCGGCGCGGTCGGCGCCGTCCCGCGGTCCGCTCGGTGGAGGCGGCGCGGGACGGTCGGCGCGGGGTTCGGTCACGAGGAGGGTTCCTTTCCGGAGGACGGAAGCGGCGCCGTGTCGCGGCAGCACCGGTCGGGTGCGTGCCGGGCCGGCGACGGCCTGGCCGCCGGCCACGACGCCGTGGACGAAGCGGCGGCACGGAGGCAGGGACCGGCCACGACGGTGACGGTGACGGTGACGGTGACGGCACCAGCATGGTGCCCGGTGCCCGCACCGCCCCGGATCGGGGGGTTATCCCCACTGTGCCGGGCGTCCGTCTTCTCTAGCGTGGTCCGTATGGAAGCCCGTGACCCGGAGCTCAAGAAGGAGCTCGACGCCACCCTGCACGCGCGCAGGGAACTGGGGCCGGAGTACGAGTCGGAACTCGTCGACTCGTTTCTGGAGAAGCTGGACGGCGCGGTGGACCGCCGGGTGCGGCGGCAGCTCGCCGAGAGCCAGATGGTGGTCGCCCGCGGTTCCCGCCCGCCGGGAGCCCGCGGCAGGGGCGGTGAGAGCTTCGGCGACCGCTACGGCTTCGGCATCATCTCGCTGGTCCTGGCCGTACCGCTGTCGGGCATCGGCGCCGGGGTGGCGGGGCTGCCCGGTCTGGTCGTCGCCTGGCTCGGCGTCATCGGCGTGAACGCCGCCGTCCACGGCGGCGGCCGGGCGCCCTGGTTCCGGGACCGGCGCGGCGAGAAGTCCCCGCAGACCTCCGACTGGGAGTGACGGACACCGGGCCACCGCCGGGCCACGGGCCGGGCGGTGGCAGGACGGCCACCGCTCCGGGACCGGGCTGACGACCGCTCCGCGACCGGACCGCCGCCCGGGCGACCGGACCGCTGCCGGCCGGGCCACCCGCCCCCGGGCCCGCCGTCCGCCCGCGCCACCGGCCCGGCGCGCCTCCGGCCCGGCCCCGGCCCCGCCCCGCGGGCAGCCCCGGCGCGCCCCGCCCCGTGGGGAATGAGGAGCGGGGCGCGGGCCGCGAGCGCGGAAGGCGGTCGCGGTGTCCGGCTGCCGCCGAGCCGCCCGGTACCGCGGTGGTGCGCGGCACACCTGCGCACAGCGCGGCAGGAAGCGTTGGGCGGGGACCGCCGCACCCCGGCGCGAGCGCCAGGGGCGGGACGACGGCGGTCCCCGCGGGGACGCGGCCGAAGCCTGACCGGGCGGCCGCGTCCGGGCGACCATGGAGGTCCGGGAGCCGCTCCGGATGTCCTGGCGCCGTTGGGGTGCCGGCTGGTTCACCTGCGCGGTGTTCCGGCCGACACCCACCACTGTGGCCCGCGCCTGTTAAGGGCGTGATGCGGGCACGTGTCCGCCGCGTACCTTTGCCGGAACGGCCGAATTCCCCTGCGGGAAGGGCCACTTGGCGTCCTACTTGGCGGTCTTGGCCAGATACGCCAGCAGGTCCTGGCGGCTGACGACACCGGTCGGCCTGCCGTCCACGAGCACCACCGCCGCGTCGGCGCTCTCCAGTACCGTCATCAGATCGGCCACCGGCTCGCCGGAGCCGACCTGCGGCAGCGGCGCGCTCATGTGCTTCTCCAGCGGGTCCTTCAGATCGGCGCTCCGGGTGAACAGCGCGTCGAGCAGATCCCGTTCGACGACGGAGCCGATGACCTCGGCCGCCATCACGTCCGGGTGACCGGCGCCCGGCTTCACGATCGGCATCTGCGAGACGCCGTACTCGCGCAGCACCTCGATGGCCTCGCCGACCGTCTCCTCCGGGTGCATGTGCACCAGTGAGGGCAGCCCGCCGTCCTTGTCGCGCAGGACGTCGCCGACGCGCGCGGCGCCGCCGCTCTCCTCCAGGAAGCCGTAGTCGGCCATCCACTCGTCGTTGAAGATCTTGCTGAGGTAGCCGCGGCCGCTGTCCGGCAGCAGGACGACCACCACGTCGTCCGGCCCCAGCCGCTTGGCCACCTCCAGCGCGCCGACGACGGCCATCCCGCAGGAACCGCCGACCAGCAGGCCCTCCTCGCGGGCGAGCCGCCGGGTCATCCGGAAGGAGTCCTTGTCCGAGACGGCGACGATCTCGTCGGCCACGCCGCGGTCGTAGGCGTCCGGCCAGAAGTCCTCGCCGACGCCCTCGACGAGATACGGCCGGCCGGAACCGCCGGAGTAGACCGAGCCCTCGGGGTCCGCGCCGACGACCTTGACCTTCCCGCCGGAGACCTCCTTCAGGTAGCGGCCGGTGCCGCTGATGGTGCCGCCGGTGCCGACGCCCGCGACGAAGTGGGTGATCTTCCCCTCCGTCTGCTCCCAGAGCTCGGGGCCGGTCGAGTGGTAGTGCGAGAGCGGGTTGTGGGGGTTGCTGTACTGGTCGGGCTTCCACGCGCCCGGGATCTCGCGGACGAGCCGGTCGGAGACGTTGTAGTACGAGTCCGGGTGGCCGGGATCCACGGCGGTGGGGCAGACCACGACCTCGGCGCCATAGGCCCGCAGCACGTTGATCTTGTCCGTGGAGACCTTGTCCGGGCAGACGAAGACGCACTTGTAGCCCTTCTGCTGGGCCACGATGGCCAGCCCCACCCCGGTGTTGCCGGAGGTCGGCTCGACGATCGTCCCGCCGGGGCGGAGCTCGCCGGACTCCTCGGCCGCCTCGATCATCCGCAGGGCGATCCGGTCCTTCACGGACCCCCCGGGATTGAAGTACTCGACCTTGGCCAGGACCGTCGCCGACAGCCCTTCCGTCACATGGTTGAGCTTCACCAGCGGGGTGTTGCCGACAAGCTCGATCATCGAATCGTGATATTGCACGACGTCTCCAGGTTCGGCGGGGTCTCCGCAATCGGGGGCGGTCGCTGTTCGGGTGCCCGTCCCCCCAGCCTATGGCGCGCTCCGGGTGGCGCGCCCGCCCTGCGCGGGCGTTGCGGAGGGGGCGCGGCGGGGCATGGAACCGGTAGGCGTGCCGGCGGCCGGCCGCCGGGAAGCGGGGCGGAGATGTCGGTGTCCAGGGCGAGGGTGGCGCGGCGGATCGCTGCCGCGGCGGCTTACGGGGGCGGTGGCGCGGGTCTCCTGGGCGGCGCCGCCGTGGGGCTGCTGCTGGCGGAGATGCGCTGGGCGCGGCGCCTGGTGGGCGTCCCGGACGGTGAACCGCCGCGGGCGGACGGCTGTTACGGAGCCACGTTCGCGCTGCTGTCCGACCTGGAGCCGCTGCGACTCGGCTTCCTCGGCGACTCCACGGCGGCCGGGCAGGGCGTGCACCGGGTTCGCGAGACCCCGGGAGCGCTGCTCGCCTCGGGTCTCGCGGCGGTGGCCGAGCGGCCGGTGCGGCTGCGCAACGTGGCGCTGTCGGGGGCGATGTCCGGGGATCTGGACCGGCAGGTGTCGCTGCTGCTGGCGGACCCGGCGGACGTCCCGCACATCTGCGTGATCATGATCGGCGCGAACGACGTCACCCACCGCGTGCCGGCCGCCCGGTCCGTGCGGCTTCTCTCGGAGGCCGTGCGGCGGCTGCGGGAGGCCGGGGCCCAGGTGGTGGTGGGCACCTGTCCCGACCTGGGCACGATCGAACCCGTGTACCAGCCGCTGCGCTGGGTGGCGCGCCGGCTCAGCCGGCAGCTGGCGGCGGCGCAGACGATCGGCGTGGTCGAACAGGGCGGCCGTACGGTCTCCCTGGGCTCCCTGCTGGGCCCGGAGTTCGAGGCCAATCCGCGCGAGCTGTTCGGACCGGACAGCTACCACCCCTCGGCGGAGGGGTACGCCACGGCGGCGATGGCCGTGCTGCCGACCCTGTGCGCGGCGCTGGGGCTGTGGCCGGAGGAGCGGCTGGACGTCGCGCGGGCCGAGGGCATCCTGCCGGTCGCCGAGGCGGCGGCGCAGGCGGCGTCCGAGGGCGGTACGGAGGTGGCCTCGGCCGGGGGCCGCACGGCGGGCGCGGGGGTGGCGCGCGGTCCGTGGGCGCTGCTCAAGCACCGGAGGCGGCGGCAGCTTCCGAAGGACGGCAGCCCGGCGGCGGAGCGGGGGCGGCGGCCCGGCCCGGAGCCGGAGCGCGAGGGGGAGGAGGGCGCACGGCGGGAGCCGCGTCCCCAGCCGGACCGGACGGCCGGGCGGGTGGCCGGCTGACCGCCGCCCGGCGGCCGCCGGGTCGCTCGTACGAGCGATCCCGGGAGCGGCGCCGGACCGGCCGCAGGAGCGGGCGAGTGCCGTGCGGGCACCGTGCGAGGAGCGTTTCCGACGGCGTCACGGCAGGCCCCGGAGGGGGTGCGGCCGCCCGGGCGGGCGCCCGCACCACGCCTGCTGTGCGCCCATACCAAGGGCCGGGGGGCGGAACGGGGCAGCCGCACACGTGCCGGTCCGGGCCCTTCCGCGAGAGCTGAGCAAGCGCTTAGAAAAGAGGCCGGTGTCACACACCCCAGACCGTGACCCGGGCTGTACGTGGAGGTAACTTCCCACTCAGTCCTGCCTTCTCGCCCCCTCTTGGAGCCGTGATGCCCGAAGCCGTGATCGTCTCTGCCGCCCGCTCCCCGATCGGCCGGGCCTTCAAGGGCTCGCTCAAGGACGTCCGCCCGGACGACCTGACCGCCACGATCATCCAGGCCGCGCTCGCCAAGGTCCCGGAGCTCGACCCGCACGACATCGACGACCTGATGCTCGGCTGCGGCCTCCCCGGCGGCGAGCAGGGCCACAATCTGGGCCGGATCGTCGCCGTGCAGATGGGCATGGACCACCTGCCGGGCTGCACCGTCACCCGCTACTGCTCCTCCTCCCTCCAGACCTCCCGGATGGCCCTGCACGCCATCAAGGCCGGTGAGGGCGACGTCTTCATCTCGGCGGGTGTCGAGACGGTCTCGCGCCAGGTCAACGGCACCTCGGACGGGATGCCCGGCACCCAGAACCCCCTGTTCGACGAGGCGCAGGCCCGGACCGCCGCGCGCGCCGAGCAGGAGGGCACCGACTGGCACGACCCGCGCGAGGACGGCCTGCTCCCCGACGCGTACATCGCGATGGGCCAGACCGCCGAGAACCTGGCGCGCCTCAAGGGCGTGACCCGCCGGGAGATGGACGAGTTCGGCGTGCGCTCGCAGAACCTCGCCGAGGAAGCCATCAAGAACGGCTTCTGGGAGCGGGAGATCACCCCGGTCACCACCCCGGACGGCACCGTCGTGTCCAAGGACGACGGCCCCCGCGCCGGCGTGACCCTGGAGGGCGTCTCCGGCCTCAAGCCGGTCTTCCGCCCCGACGGACTGGTGACGGCCGGCAACTGCTGCCCGCTGAACGACGGCGCCGCCGCCCTGGTGATCATGTCCGACACCAAGGCCCGCGAGCTGGGCCTGACGCCGCTGGCGCGGATCGTCTCCACCGGCGTCTCCGGCCTCTCCCCGGAGATCATGGGCTACGGACCGGTGGAGGCCAGCAAGCAGGCGCTGCAGCGGGCCGGGATGTCCATCGGCGACATCGACCTGGTGGAGATCAACGAGGCGTTCGCCGCGCAGGTCATCCCCTCCTACCAGGACCTGGGCATCGACCTGGACCGGCTCAACGTCAACGGCGGCGCCATCGCCGTCGGCCACCCGTTCGGCATGACGGGCGCCCGGATCACCGGCACGCTCATCAACTCCCTGCAGTGGCACGACAAGCAGTTCGGCCTGGAGACGATGTGCGTCGGCGGCGGCCAGGGCATGGCGATGATCATTGAGCGCCTGAGCTGACCCGTCCGGCCCTCCGGGCCGGCCGACCACGAGCCGGCCCGGAGGCGCTGCCCGGCCGGGGCGGAAGCGAACCGGAGCAGCAGAACCGGGAAGAACACCCGGAAACGGGAAGAACACCCGGAAACGGGAGCCCCGGAACGGGAGCCCGCACAGAGGCCCGGAACCGGAGGCCCGGGAATGGCGCCCCCGGACAGGGGCCCGGGAACGGGCAGCCCGTGAACAGGGCTCAAACGGGGCCCGGGAACGGAAACCGGGCACGGGAACCGGGGAGCGAGGCCCGGGGTAACAGCCGCACGACCGGCCCCGCCGCGCGCGTCGCGACGACCGCCGCACCGCCGCGGCGGAACGCGGTCACGGACGGTGCGGTCGCGGCCACCCGGCTGTCCCCGTCGTGACCTAATCTCCCCCAGGATGTGATCTGCCGTCGGTGAGAGACCGTTAGCGCAGCTCAGGCCGTTGAAGCAGAAACGTATCGGCACTCCGGGCGGTCCGTTTGGTGAGGTTCCGCACTGACGTCCGGGCAGGACCCCCACCAAGCTGAGGTAGGAATTCTTGGGGAGCCGTCGATTCCGGGAGAACGTCAGTGAGCGCCATGTCCATCGCCCTGCTGCTCGCCGCGTCCGCCGCCACGGCCGCGGGGGCCGCGGCCCTGCACGCCGCTCACGGTGTGCGCCGGCAGATCGCCGCCCTGCGGACCGAACTGGCCGCCGCCGGCCGCACCGCTCAGTTGCCCGCCCCCCGCTCCACCCCCGCCGAGGAGATACGCGCGGCCGTCGCCCAGGCCCTCGCCGAGGAGCGGGAACGGGAACTGGCCGAGGCCCGCGCCTTCTGGGCCGCCCAGGAGACGCGTGACGCCGCCGACGCCACCCTGCTCAGCGGGCTCACCGGATACGGCGAGGACGGCCCGGGCCTCCTCCCCCGCCAGCCCGACCCCGCCGGCCTGGAGTCCTTCCTCGCCGCGGACGCCCTGAGCGCCCTCGACTCCGGCGAGGAGGAGGACGCGGAGGCGGAGATCGAGGAACCGGCCGAGTCCGCCGAGCTGGCCGCCGCCCGCCGCCGCCACCCCTCCCACCCCGACTTCACCCCGCACACCTCGGCCACCGCCCACCACGAACGCACCATCGCGCTCCTCGCCGAACTGGCCGAGGACGGCATCCCCCTGGTGGACGTCCGCCCCGGCCCGCTCGGCACGCTCGATGTCTACGTCTTCGCGGACGGCACCACGGTCTGCATGACCCCGGGGCACCGCGAGACCGCCGAGCACCTGGTGGACGCCCTGCAGCGGGGCACCGTCCCCTTCCTGCTCGGTGGCTCGGGCGTCTCCGGCGCCTACGCCCTGACCTTCGCCTGCGGCCAGGAGAGCATCTACGTCCTCGCGGACCGGGTCATCGCCTCCCTCTGACGGCACCGGGCCCGGGCAGGAAGCCCGGCACGCGCCGACGCCGACCGGGGACCCGCGCGGCTCAGCAGCCGCAGCGCTCCGCCGCCGTCCGGACAAGCGCCACTGCCCCGGCCAGCCCGGCCGCGCCCGTCCCGCCCTCGCCGGCCGTGCCGCCGGCGCCCGTACCGGCCTCGCCGCGGCCGCCGTCCGCGCCGCGCAGGGCCGCCGCCAGGTCGTGTCCCGCGACGGCGACCTGGTCGGCCACCGTGAACAGCCCCGCCTCCGGCATCACCAGCGGCTCCCGCTCCGGGAACTCGATCCGCTGGGCGCGCACCGCCAACTCGCGGGCCAGTTCCAGGCCCTGCGCCGCCGCACCGCGGCGCAGCCTGCTCTGCGGGGCGGCGCGCAGGCGGTCGGCGAGCCGGTCGACGGCGGTCTCCAGAGGGGTGGTGTCCAGCACGTGGTGAGCCTATGGGGCCTTCCGGACCATTGCCAAGGAGCGAACGCTCAGGCACGGTGACGTGAAGGACCAGCATTGGAACCGCCCGGAGGCGCCGATGTCCCAAGTCTTCTCGGAAGAGACCCACCGGAACCTGCTTTCCCGCATCCCTCATTGCACCGGCCGCGAGATCTCCGACTGGCTGCGCACCGTCGACGAAGGCCCGGCTCTCTTCCGCTTCGAGGAGAAGGTCAGCTGGCTGCGAGGCGAACACGATCTCGCCTACGGCCACGCCAAAGCGATCATTCACGAACACGATCTGAGGCGCGCCGCGCGCAAGCTTCTCTGAGGGAGGTCTGTCTCCGTCCGCCGCGACGGGAGGCGTGCGATGCGCCGCCGACGCGACGACGCGAAAGGGGTCCGGAGGCTCTCGCCTCCGGACCCCTCGTCGAGTCACGCGGATCACCGAAGGGACGGTTCGCACCGCCCGCCGCGGGGACGTCAGTCTCCGCGCAGGATCGCGATCAGTCGCAGCATCTCCAGGTAGATCCACACCAGGGTCACCGTGAGGCCGAACGCGGCCAGCCAGGACTCCTCGCGCGGAGCGCCGTACGCCAGGCCGTCCTCGACCTGCTTGAAGTCCAGGGCGAGGAAGGCGGCACCGAGAACGATGCCGACGATGCCGAAGACGATGCCCAGGCCGCCGCTGCGGAAGCCGAGGCCGTCACCGCCGCCGAAGGCCATGAACAGCAGGTTGACGGCGGTCAGCAGCACGAAGCCGATCGCGGCCGCCATCACGAAGCGGTAGAACCGCTGCGTCACCCGGATGATCCGGGTCTTGTAGGCGATGAGCACACCGGCGAAGACCGCCATCGTGCCGAGCACGGCCTGCATGGGAGCGCCGTCGAACCGCTGGTTGATGTAGCCGCTGAGCGCTCCGAGGAAGAGTCCCTCGAAGGCCGCGTACGCCAGGATCAGCGGCGGGGACGGCTTGCGCTTGAACGCCTGGATCAGCCCGAAGACCATCGCGATCAGCGCGGCGCCGAGGGCGAGGCCGAGCGGCATCTCCATGAGCCAGGCGACGGCCGCACCGACGACGACGGTGCCGAGCGTCATGCCGGTCCGCATGACGACGTCGTCCATCGTCATCCGGTCGGCCTGCGGCGGCGCGCCGTACGTCTGCTGCGGCTGGGCCTGCTGTGCGTAGGGGTTGGTGCCCGCGTACGGGTTGCCGGTCTGGACAGCGGCGGGGCCCCCGGCCTGCGGTGCCGCGTTGAAGCCCGCGTAACCGTTGTCGCGGCTGAATCCCCGTCGCGAGAAGACCGGGTTGCTGCTCCTCATCTCACTCCTCCGTGGCCGCCCTGCGCGACCTTGCCTCAAGAGTAATGGGTTAGCAAAAAAATCACCCTAGTGCTCAGGGAGGATCTTTGCAGGCGACACCGTCAACGGCATCGCCCGGTTACACATTCCCGCGACGGCGCCCGGCGGCACCAGGACAGCGCCGGGATTTTCCGCCGGGACCCGCTCCCGCACCCCCGCCGGAAGCGGCCGGCCGACACGGTCCGCGCTTCCCGGGCCCTTCCGCCCCGCCGGTTCTCCGCCGGGCAGGCCCCGTCACCGCCTCGGCCGCCGGAAGAGGAAGCGGAGGAGGAGCGGAAGAGCAGCGGTGAGGGGCGGGAGGCCGGAGGCGGCCGTGCGCGGTGGCGTCCGGAAGCCCGTCCGGCGAGGGCGCTCGGTCCGGCTTCCCGCGCGGGGTCTACTCAGCGACGGACGGTGCGCTGCCCCTGCCGCCTCGGACCGGGGGCCAGGGGGTGCCCGGAGCCGGACTTGAACCGGCACGGCCTTCTAGGCCAGTGAGGTTTAAGCTCACCGTGTCTGCATTCCACCATCCGGGCGGGATCCCCCATGACGATGCCGATGGGGCTGGTCAGGCTTGCGGGACCGCTCCCAGCGGCTCGCGGTCCCCCCATGGCGCCCTCCGAGCCTATCCGGGTGCGCGATGCCGAACAGCCCGTTCCCGAAGGGTGGTTGTCTGATTTTATGGGCAGCTGAAGGTCCATCAGAACCAGGATGGCGAGAACGTGCTGCTGGTCCCCGCGGGGCCCCGCGTACGGCCGCGTCCGCGGTGCCCGGAATTGACGCGATCTCGACTGCCCCCGAGGCCCCCTCCGGGCTCCCGTCATCCCCAGGTATGACATGAGCCCCTCGCGGTACCTCCCGGGGCGGCCACGGAAACGGGCGCGCGGGCTGACTCCCCCGGGTGTTCCGGCCACCAGGATGGTGGTGTCCCCGGGCATCCCCGCCGATGGCCCGCCAGCGTGCAGACAGGAGCAGTTCCCCGTGACCACCAGCATCACAGGTGCCCGGACCGCCACCCGCCCCACCGCGATCGCCGCCCGCGCCACGGACCTCACCAAGGTCTACGGCCAGGGAGAGACGCGGGTCGTCGCACTGGACGGGGTCTCCGCCGACTTCCGCCGGGGCGAGTTCACCGCGATCATGGGCCCCTCCGGCTCCGGCAAGTCGACGCTGATGCACTGCGTGGCCGGGCTGGACTCGATATCCGCCGGCTCCGCCCGCATCGGCGACACCGAACTGGCGTCCCTCAAGGACAAGCAGCTCACGCAGCTGCGCCGGGACAAGATCGGCTTCATCTTCCAGGCGTTCAACCTGCTGCCCACGCTCAACGCCCTGGAGAACATCACCCTCCCCATGGACATCGCGGGCCGCAAACCCGAACCGGAGTGGCTGGACCGGGTCGTGAAGACCGTCGGCCTGGAGGGGCGGCTCAAGCACCGGCCGACCGAGCTCTCCGGCGGGCAGCAGCAGCGCGTGGCCGTCGCCCGCGCGCTCGCGGGGCGGCCCGAGATCATCTTCGCGGACGAGCCGACCGGCAACCTCGACTCCCGTTCCGGCGCCGAGGTGCTGGGCTTCCTCCGCAACTCCGTGCGCGAACTGGGCCAGACGATCGTGATGGTCACCCACGACCCGGTCGCCGCCGCCTACGCCGACCGCGTCGTCTTCCTCGCCGACGGCCGCGTCGTCGACGAGCTGGAGAACCCGACGGCCGAGGCCGTCCTCGACCGGATGCGCACCCTGCCCACCGGGGCGGCCGGAGCCGGCGCCGGCGCCTGAACCGCGCCCGCGCGCGGCCCGCCGCGTGCGACGGCGTCCGCACCACCCCGCGCACGGCGCGCGAACCCTTCCCCGGTGCCGGTACGGCCCGAACGCCGGTGCGGCGAGAGTGGATCACCGCCCGTCCCGTGCCCCGCACCGCGCGCCCCGGGGCGCACCACGCCACCCCGGCCCCGCGCCACCCCGACCCCCGCGCCGGACCGTCCCGTACGCGCCCGCCGGCCCGGCCTCCCGGCCGTCCCGCCCACCCCTCACCAGGATTGACAGGACCATGCTCCGTACCGCCCTGCGCAATGTGCTCGCGCACAAGGCCAGGCTGCTGATGACCGTGCTCGCCGTCCTCCTCGGCGTCGCCTTCGTCTCCGGCACCCTGGCCTTCACCGACACCATCGGTGAAGCCTTCAAGAAGAGCTCCGCCAAGAGCTTCGACCATGTCTCCGTCGCCATCCGGTGGGGCAGCGTCCCGAAGGGTGAGGAAGGGCCCAAGCTCGACGACGCCCTGCTGAAGAAGGCCGCGGAACTGCCCGGCGCCGAGTCGGCCACGGGCGCCGTCTCCGACTTCGCCGCACTCGCCGACAAGGACGGCAAACTCGTCGGCCAGGGCTGGTCCACCCAGGGCGGCAACCACCAGCCCGGCCCGGACGGCAAGGACCCCCGCTACACCTTCACCGACGGCCGCGCCCCCGAGACGGCCGGCGAGGTCGCCCTCGACCGCCGCACCGCCGAGCGCACCGGCTACCGCACCGGCGACACCGTACGGCTCTCCGTCAATGGCCCGGTCCGGACGCCGCGGGTCAGCGGAGTCTTCGACACCTCGGACGGCAACGTCGCCGCCGGCGGCACCCTGGTGCTGTTCGACAACACCACGGCCCTCGAACTCTTCGGTGGCTCCGACGGGTACGACGAGATCACCGTCCAGGCCGCGGCCGGCACCTCCCAGACCGAACTCAAGGCGGCCGTCGAGAAGATCCTGCCGCGGGGCACCGAGGCCGTCACCGGCAAGGTCCTCTCCGACGAACAGGCGGAGCAGATCACCGCGGAGACCAAGGAGATGGGCGACGTCCTGCTCTACTTCGCGGCCATCGCGCTCTTCGTCGGCGTGTTCATCATCGCCAACACCTTCACCATGCTGGTCGCCCAGCGGACCCGGGAAGTGGCACTGCTGCGCGCCATCGGCGCCTCCCGCCGGCAGGTGACCCGCTCGGTGCTCGTCGAGGCGTTCCTCGTCGGACTGGTGGCCGCCGTCCTCGGCTTCGGCGCCGGTATCGGCATCGCAGTCGGCATGCGTGCCGGCATCAGCGCGGCGGGGGCGACCATCCCGGACGGCCCGCTCGTCATCGCCCCGCAGACCCCGCTGACCGCTCTGGTGATCGGTGTCGTGGTGACCATGCTGGCGGCGTGGCTGCCCGGCCGGCGGGCCGCGAAGGTGCCGCCGGTCGCCGCGATGAACAGCGTGCACGCCACTCCGACGACGCGCGGCCTGGTGGTCCGCAACAGCATCGGCGCCGCCATCGCCGCCCTCGGCGGGGCGTTGCTCTTCCTCGGCGTCACCCAGGAGAAGAACCAGCTGCTCGCCGCGGGGGCCGGGGCGATGATGGTCGGGGTCATCGTGCTGACGCCGCTGCTGTCCCGTCCGGTCATCACCGCGGCCGCGCCCCTGCTGGACCGTTTCGGCACGGCCGGCAAGCTGGCCCGCCTCAACTCGCTGCGCAATCCGCGCCGTACCGCCTCCACCGCCGCCGCGCTGATGATCGGGCTCACCCTGGTCACCGGTCTGACGGTGGTCGCCACCTCCGTGCAGAGCGCCGTCGACAAGATGGCCGTGGGCCTGATGAGGGCGGACTACGCGGTGAGCATGGCGAGCTACACCGGCCTCTCCCCCGACGTCCGGAAGAAGCTGGACGCCCTGCCGGAGGTCGAGGCCACCAGCCCGATGCGCGCCGCGTACGGCGCGGTGGGCGGCGAGTGGACGGGGGTGACCGGCGTGGACCCCGTGGCCGTCGGCCAGGTGCTCTCCCTGGACTTCACCAGCGGCTCACTGGACCGCCTCGGCGGCCACGGCGCCGTCGTCGACGACGAGACGGCCGACGCGGCCGGGCTCCGTACCGGTGACACCTTCACCTTCGAGTTCGACGACGGCAAGAAGGAGAAACTGGAGGTCGCCGGTGTCTACACCGGCAACGAGATGATCGACGGCATCTTCGTCCCGACGGACGTGGTCGATCCCCATCTGGCGGAGATCACGGACTTCCAGGTGATGGTGAAGATGAAGGACGGCCCCTCGGAACAGGCCGAGCAGACCCTCACCGAGGCCCTCGGGAAGAACCCCGCGATCAAGATCCAGGACAAGCGGGCCATCAGCGACGAGATCAGCGGGATGATCAGCCTGCTGCTGAACATGCTCTACGGGCTGCTGGCGATGGCCGTGATCATCGCGGTGCTCGGCGTGATCAACACCCTGGCGATGTCGGTCTTCGAACGGAAGCACGAGATCGGGATGTTGCGGGCGATCGGCATGGACCGCTCGCGGGTCAAGCGGATGATCCGGCTGGAGTCGGTCGTGATCTCGCTCTTCGGCGCGGTGCTCGGCATCGGGCTCGGGGTCTTCCTCGCCTGGGCCGCCGGAACGGCCATCGCCAACTCGATGGCGACGTACACCATGACCGTCCCGTGGGAGCGGATCGGGGCCTTCCTGGCCCTGGCCGGACTGGTCGGCGTCCTGGCCGCGCTCTGGCCGGCGCGGCGGGCGGCCAGGCTCAACGCGCTGGAGGCGATCAAGGCGGAGTAGGCCGGGACGGGCCGGCTCCTCCCGGACGGGAAGCCGGGGCGGGCCGGCTCCCCGGCGGGTGGCCGGAACGAACGCCGGGCCCCGGTCCGCGACCGATGCGTCGCGGACCGGGGCTCGGTGTGCGCGCGCCCGGACCCGCCGACGCCGGTCAGCTCTCCGTCCACGCCCGGGGGCGCGGCGGGAGGCCGGAAGCACCGTCCTCCGGGGTGCGGACGGCGAGGATCTGGTTGACGCCGATCCGGTTCCGTTCGAAGGAGAGCGCGGACGCGGCCATGTACAGCCGCCAGACGCGGGCTCGGCCGGGCGAGACCAGGCGCACGGCACGCGGCCACTCCCGTTCCAGGTTCGCCACCCACTGACGGAGCGTCAGCGCGTAGTGCTCGCGGAGCGCCTCCACGTCCCGCACCTCGAAGCCGGCCTCCTCCAGGCGGGAGACGGTGGAGCCGACGGGGGCCAGCTCGCCGTCCGGGAAGACATAGGCGTCGATGAACGCGTCGATGCGGTACGCCTCCTCCCGCGGCTCCGGGCGGCGGGCTATCTGGTGGTTGAGCAGCCGGCCGCCGGGACGCAGCAGGCCGTGGAGCACCTCGGCGTACGCGCGGTAGCGCGCCGAGCCGACGTGCTCGGCCATGCCGATCGAGGCGATGGCGTCATACGGGCCGTCGGAGACCTCGCGGTAGTCCCGCACCCGGATCTCCACCCGGTCCGCCAGCCCCTCCTCGGCGATCCACTTGCGGGCGTGGGCGGCCTGCTCGGCGGAGAGGGTGATCCCGACGGCGTGCACCCCGTACTCGCGCGCCGCGTGCCGCACCAGCGCGCCCCAGCCACAGCCGACGTCCAGCAGCCGCGCCCCGGGCCGCAGGGCCAGCTTGCGGCAGACGAGGTCGAGCTTGTCGCGCTGGGCGGCCTCCAGATCGCCGCCCTCCGCCCAGTAGGCGCAGGAGTAGACCATGGAGGGGCCCAGGACGAGGGCGTAGAAGTCGTTGCCGACGTCGTAGTGGTGGCTCACCGCCCGGCGGTCGCGGCGCGGGCTGTGCAGCGGTCCGCCGCGTACGCGGCGCGCCTCCTCGCGGGGCGGCGGCGGGGGCAGCCCGGGACCGGCCAGCCTGGTCAACTCGCGGACGGCGGCGCGCTTGCGGGGCTCGCGCAAGGCCGCGACCGCGGCCGGGACGCCGCCGGCACCGCCGCTCCCCGGGCCCGCCCCGCGCTCCCAGAACAGCCCGGACAGCCGGTCCAGCCCTTCGTAGAGATCACCGAGGATGTCCAGCTCACCGGCCACCCAGGCGCGGGCCAGGCCGAGTTCGCCCGGCCGCCAGAGGAACCGGCGCAGCGCCCGCCGGTGGCGCACGAAGAGGACGGGCGCGCCGGGCGGGCCGTCCTCGCTGCCGTCCCAGGCCCGGATCCGCAGGGGGAACGGGGTGCCCAGCAGTTCCTCGGCGAGTGCGGTGAGCCGTCTCGCGGCGTCAGCCATCTCGTACACCTCCGTGGGCGGGAAGCGGTGAACGCGTACGCCTCCACGGAAGCACCGGTCCCGCCCGAAACCCAGACCCCTGCGGGACACGGGAGGGGCAGCGCCGCCGGGACGGAGGTCCCGTACACCCGGGCCGGGTGATCACGGGCCGGGTGATCACGGGCCGGGTGATCACGGGCCGGGTGATCACGGGGCGGTTGGTCACGGGGCGGTTGGTCACGGGGCGGTGATCGGGTGCCGGGCGATCAGCGCCCGATGCGCCGGCGGTCCGGGCCGGTCGCCGGCCGCACGAACACCCGCGGGCCGGGCACCCGCGGGCCGGGCACCGGCCGCTGGGCCCCGGGGCGCATGCCGGGTACGCCGAAGGGGCGCCCGCCCCACGGATTCGGCGGACGCCCCTTCGGGCTGCTGTGCGCGGGGCCGGGCCCCGCACGGTCAGGAGGCCTTGGCCTTCTCCGACCGCTCGGCCGTCACGGGCCGGGCGTCGGCCGGAGCCGGCACCGGGCGGGCGGCCTCGTAGAACTCCTCGCGGGGGTTCTCCATCGCACCGAGGGACACGACCTCGCGCTTGAGGAACATCTGCAGGGTCCAGTCGGCGAACACCCGGATCTTGCGGTTCCAGGTCGGCACGGCCATGCCGTGGTACGTGCGGTGGAAGTACCAGGCGGGACGGCCCTTGACCTTGATCTTCACGCGCTTGCCCAGCCGGATCACCGCGACGCCCTTCTGCAGGCCGAGCCCGGCGACCGCACCCTTGTTGGCGTGCTTGTACTCCTTCTGCGGGAAGCCCCGCAGCGCGGAGATGACGTTGTCGCCGAGGACCCGGGCCTGGCGCAGCGCGTGCTGCGCGGACGGCGGGCACCAGGCGTTCTCGACACCCGCCTCACGGGCGGCGAGGTCCGGCACCTGGGCGTTGTCGCCCGCGGCCCAGATGTAGTCGGTGCCCTTGACCTGGAGCGTGGGCTCCGCGTCGACGTGGCCGCGCGGGCCGAGCGGCAGGCCGTAGCGGGCCAGCGCCGGGTTGGGCTTGACGCCCGCGGTCCAGACGAGGGTGCCGGAGTCGACCTCCAGGCCGTTCTTGAGCACGACGTGGCCGTCGACGCAGGACTCCAGGGAGGTCTGGAGGTAGACCTCGACACCGCGCTTCTGCAGGTGCTCCAGGCCCCACTTGCCGAGCTCGGGACCGACCTCCGGGAGGATCTTGTCGGCGGCGTCGACGAGCACGAACCGCATGTCCTCGCGGGAGACGTTGGGGTAGTACTTCGCCGCGTCGCGGGCCATGTCCTCGACCTCGCCGACCGTCTCCGCGCCGGCGAACCCGCCGCCGACGAACACGAAGGTCAGCGCCTTGCGGCGGACGGCTTCATCGTTCGTGGAGTCGGCCTTGTCGAGCTGCTCCAGGACGTGGTTGCGCAGGCCGATGGCCTCCTCCACGCCCTTCATGCCGATGCCCTGCTCGGCCAGCCCGGGAATCGGGAAGGTACGGGAGACGGCGCCGAGCGCCACGACCAGGTAGTCGAAGGGCAGCTCGTAGGCCTCGCCGACGAGCGGCGTGACCGTGGCGGTCTTGCGGTCCTGGTCGATGGACGAGACGCGGCCCGTCAGGACCTCCGCCTTGGGCAGCACACGCCGCAGCGGGACCACGACGTGGCGCGGGGAGATGCTGCCGGCTGCGGCTTCGGGGAGGAAGGGCTGGTACGTCATGTACGAGCGCGGGTCGACGACCGTGACTGTCGCCTCGCCGTACCGCATCTTCTTGAGAATGCGGCGCGCCGCGTACAGGCCGACGTAACCGCCGCCTACTACGAGGATCCGTGGACGCTCCGTGGTGCTCATGATTCGAGTATCCAGCACTCCGGAGGGGGGTGCTCGTGAGGCCCTTCACAAGGACTCCTCAGTGCTGTGTTACACTCCGCGCCCCACCGCAGGAGTCCCGACATTCCGGGCGGGCCGCCCCACCGCCCGGCCGCGGCGAAACCCCTGGTGAGCTGCGGTTGTACGCTCGGAGGCGAGCGAACCGCCGGGGACCGGCCGGCGCCGGCGTCCCGCTTTCACGGCCTCGCCCGCCTTCGTCTCGGAGGCTTCGCGGGCCCTTATCCGGCGTTTATCAGCCCTCCGGGCGCATCCACCGCCACTTTTTCATGTGAAGAGTTTCACGAACTCTTTTTCGCCAGGTCGCGCTCGGCCCCCGCAAGGCCCCGCCGGCCCCGCTCACCCGATGACCGCCCTGCTCAGGAGTGCCGCGGACCCCCTCCCGAACCGGCCGCCGCCCCGCCCCGGGGAGCGCTCGCCGGGGCCCGCCGAGAGCCGTGGCGGGAGCCGGCGGACGGGAGGCCCCCGGAGAGACCGGGCCGTACTACGAGACACCCCCAAGCCACACTCCAGCCTCCCCTTGTGTACACAAAGATGCGTACACTGAGGCCATGACGGAGAACACCGTGACCGTACGGGAAGCCCGCGCGCATCTTGCGGATCACATCAACCGGGCCGAGCAGGGCACCCCGACGGTGATCACTCGCAACGGTGCTCCGGTGGCAGCCGTGGTGCCGATCGCAGACTTCGAAGCCCTGGAGGATGCGGCCGACGTCATGCTGGCCCGGGAGGCCGAGGCCGTCCTGGCCGAGGGCGGTCCGACCGTGACGATGGCCGAACTGCTGGCGGATCTGTTCACCGAGCACGGTGAAGGCGCGGCGTGAAGTACGCGTTCCGGTTCACCTCGGCGGCACAGCGGCAACTCCGGTCCCTCAGCCGACCCGACGCCATGCGCATCCTGACCGCGCTGACCGCGCTCGGTGACGACCCGTACCGCGAGGGCGCCGACGTCAAGAAGCTCACCGGCCCGTCGGGCCTCTACCGGCTCCATGTCGGCAACTACCGGGTCGCCTACCAGGTGAACGACGGGGAACTTCTCATCCTCGTCGTCAAGGTGGGCGACCGACGGGACGTCTACCGCAACCTCTGAACGGCTTCGAGATCAGCGCGGAGACTCGGCCCCGGAGATGCCGAAGCCTGTGCAGCCCGGGGCTGGTCGAAGTCTCCATCAGCCCCGGAGTGGTTCATCGCCGGGGTGGAAACAGCCGCAGTCAGCTTGTGCGGACGATTTTCAGCGTCGGAGGCAACTGTTCCACTCCGACGACCCTCGCTGCTGCGGGCAGCCGAAGCGTGCGGAGGGAGAGCACACGCCGAAGTGAACTCACATCGACCTCGGGGGACGGGGCCTCCAGGGTTAGCTCGGTGAGACGGGAAAACCAGGCAAGCCACTCCCAGGAGCAACGCAGATCTGCCGCGATGCACAGTCCCGTGAGGCGGTCCTGCACGCAGAAGCGCTGGATCTCCTCCGGGCTGAGAGGGGATGTGATCCTCAGGAAAGACCTGCCACCGAAACGGTGCAGAGTACAGAGTTCTCGACTGCTCGAAATGACGAAATAGAGGTCTTGCTCGTCCAAATACGCGATGACCTCCTCGCCGTAGCGGTCGGTGTCGAACCGGCTCCAGGCCAGAGCCAGCTCTGTGCGCACCCGAAGATCGTTCACGGTCCGGAATCGAGTGAGCACTGGGATTGCGGCATCGGTTCCGACCCGGACAGCGGTGAGGACCGTGAAGTATGCCTCATCGGGAGTGAGGTTCTCCGGACCTTGCAGCAGCTCCAGTACCACGGGGCCGACGTCTGCCAGGGCACGGGCTTGGGCTACCGAGCGGGGCGGAATGAGCTTCTCGGCACGATGCTGGACTTCGGTTCGCACGGCGGGATCGAGCTCGGTTGCGTCATCCAAGCAGGCTGCAGCCAGCAGATGGAGGCGGTGACGGGCGTCTTTCGAAGCGTCGCCGTGTGTGATCAGTCCGGTGAGCAGCCGTGTCCGTTCCGCAGGGCGGGCATGGGCCACGGCCATCCGGATAACGTCCTCCCACTGGTCAAGGTGAGCGTTCCCGCCGAGGAAGTCGAAATCGAGACTCTCCACGGCAGCCCTGGCTCCGAGGTAGTCCTGAAAGGTCCGGTGAATGAACTGCATGGTGCCTTCAACAGGCTCGAGGAGCAGTCCACTGCGGACCAGGAGATACCGGTAGATCTGCTCCACCGTGCCTTGTTCGACAACGCGTGGCATGGCCGTCAGCGCTCGGGACAGCAGGTCCAGGACATCCGTCGCATCCATCTCCGAACGGCCATTGCGGATCAGCCAGTACGCAAGTTTCTGGATCAGCTGCACCTGGTGCGTTTCGCCGATACGCATGTCACCCGTCCGGTAAATGCCACGCTCCCGGTCTCTCCGGGACAGGAGCATGGACAGGGCGGCGTCGTACAGCTCTTTGCGTCCGTCGGGAAGGTAGCCCCTCCGGTCGCGATGCAGCGCACAAATCAATGCGCACATGAGCGGATTGGTGGCAAGTCGGGCGAGTTCCTGCTTGGCCCGTACGGCATAGAGCAGTTCCTTGCCGTACACGTCTGCGCTGCCAGCCGCGTGATGCCAGCGTTTGATGAACGCAGCAACGTCGTCACGGCTCATGGGAGCCAGGTCCAGTTCCGAGAATTCCTCGCACGCCAGCCAGTGTTCCCGCACGGCCGAGGGCCGTGAAGTGACGAGCCAGCGGTTCTTCGGATATGCGTCGATAAGATCCCTCAGCCAACTGCGGGCATCCTCACGCTCCGCCTCGGGCATCTCATCGATCCCGTCGATCAACATCAATCCACGCCCTGCGGTCAGCACCCGGTCGTACCAGCCTGTCGGCTGGGCTTGGGCGATCGGACATCCGACTGCCGCAAGGAATTCGTCCGGGGTGGGCAATCTCGCCCCGGCGCGGGTCAGCGACCGCATGGGGAGCACGAACGGCACCAGACCGTGAAGGTAGAGCAATCTTTCATCGAGACCGTTACGAGCGGCGCTCACGGCCAGCCACTGCACCAGTGTGGTCTTGCCAGAGCCGGCCACGCCTCGTAACAGAACCCGGTCACGCCCGGACAGAACTTGTTCGGCAGGAAGCACCACCGGCATGTCCCCGGCCGTGGTGCTCGTGGCCTCCAGGCTCAGATATGCGGCGTCGAGAGGCCATACCCCCGAGGCTTCGGGCAGATCAAGACCAAAGATGGTCAGCTTGCCGTACTTGCGCGAGATGTAACGCGCATAGCGCTCCTCGAAACCGCCGTCCGCCGGGGAGGGTGTCCGCAGGATCAGCAGGTCGATCTTGGAGGACAGTTCCTCGATCCGGCGACTCTGCTCGACGAGCGTACGGGGCACGAACGTGGATCTCGTGGTGAAGAAATGCAGAATATGCAGGCAGGCCGTGTCCATGACATTCGCATGCAGCAGCACGGCATCGCTCGAAAGCCCCAATGTGGCTGCCTGATTACCCGCCCGAAGGTGTCGAGACAGCCCCAGATAGCCGAGTTGGACGGCTTGGACGTCGTCCATGTCCAGGTGCCCCAGAGAACCCAATGAGTGCGCGACCGCATTCACCACCGCATGTTGCTCGAAACCAGGAAGGCGCTCCGACGTGCCGGTGGACTGCGCCGCGCGTTCCACTAACTCTTCCGCGATCTTGCGGAGTTCCGCATTTCCGAGAGTCCGCTTCTCACCCCGGAACGACACCAGATCCGAAACGCGTACAGGCCTGTCGACCAGACCTGCGCCCGGACCGTCGGTCACAAACAGCTTCTTCACCAGAGGTGCCACGATGCTCGAAGCGAGCCGGGCCCCAATACTCACAGGTTCCATGACAACGTCAGCATAGAACTCCAAAGCCAACTGTGGCCGTTGAATCCACCACTCAGTTCTTCAGCGCCGCCACCTCTCGCGCCCGTCCCGCGAGGTCTCGCGCCGGCCGGGTGCTCGCGTGCCTCCGCAACTGGCTGAGCATCGTCCCGAAATGGTCGTCGCCCCGGGCCGATGAGACGTGCTCGTAGTCGTCGAGGAACCGTCCCCACGACGCACAGGACGCGTCGAGATGCCCGTACTCGTACTGCCGCTGCGCCAGTAGTGCGTACGCGTGCACGCGCCCCTGCCGTTCGACCTCCGGCTGCACCTTGATGGACTGCCGCAGAGCCTTGATGCTGCCGGGGAGATCGCGTTCCTCGTACAGCACATGGGAAACGTGGAACAGCCACGCCGTCCGGTCGTACCCGCCGATCGCGTCGCGCCGACTGTCCGCTCTGGACAGCGCCGCCTCCGCCTCGCGCAGACGGTTGTGCGCCAAGCGCCGGTCACCGACCATGCTCGCCGCGTGCGCCTGCTGTCCCCGGAGAAAGGCGACCAGCCTCGGCCCGGACGCCGGCGCCGCTTCCGCCGCCGAGTCGGCGAGCTCCAATGACTTCCGGCCGTATCGCAGGTTGGACGCCTGGAGACTCATGCCGCGCAGCGTCCGGCAGTAGGTCACGTGGTCCTGCGCCTCGTTCGCCAGCTTCAACGCCTTGACGTAATAGGTCTGGCCGAGACCGTGAGCCTTCTCGTACATGGCCATCCACCCCGTCAGATACGTGAGATCGGATGCGGCGGCCAGCATGTCCAGGCGTACCGCTTCGCTCGCCTGTGCGCGCAGCCAGGGCCCCACGGTGTTGACGAGAAACGCGGCCGCCATGGGACGTGCGTGTCCCGCGCCCAGTTCGTCGAGGATCCCGGCGATCCGGTCGGTCATGGTGCGCACCGCCTGGACCTGCGAGGCTCCGATCCGGATGGTCCTTTTGCCGGGGCTCACCGACCGTTCTCCGGCATGCGCGGGGCCGGAGAATCCGGGAAGGGCGAGCGCTGCCGAGAACACGCCCGCGGCGAGCACGCCGCGCCGTGACGGGTCCATGTCCGCCCTTCCGAGATCCACCAACTCCTCGACAGCGTCGGCCGGATCGGGCCTCAGCACGGACGGGGCAGGGGTGAGTCCGGCTTCCGCGTGTGTCACGGGGCGGCCGAGCCGGTCCGAGAGCACCTCGATGATCAGGGATCTGACCGGCGGTTTCGGACGCGCGCCGGCGATCCAGTGCGAAACGCTGGACTGGCTGTAGTGGAGATCCAGTCCCGCCTGCACCCCGAGCCGGTTCACGCGCTGTGCGAGCTGCGTCCGCGTCAGTCCCGCCTGGTCGAGCAGGTCCGCGAGGGCGGGATTGGGTTTGCGCTTCTTCGTGGTCACGCCTCATCTCCCGACGGCATTCACGGCGTTCACGGTTCCACCGGCTTCCCACGGTACCTGCGGAGGGTGACCCCGCGGTTACCTCTTCAGCGAACCCCGAACGTTCTCAGCCCGAAAGGTGGCCTGGTGGTGGCCATGACCGACCAGCGCGAAATCCGCGGACCCCTGTTCCTGTCAGCCGTCGATGAGCGCCGATGCCACGCCGACGCGCAGCCCGAGGGGACGCGGTGAGCCTCGAACGACGCCCGCGGGCCCTGCCGGCACCGGCGGCGTCGCCATCAGCGTCTCCTCACGTGCTGCTTCTGGCGAGCGAGCCGCAATCCGTCAGAGCTGCACGCCAGTTCGTCCGCGAGCATCTGGAGAAGCACGTCCAAGCCGCGAGCGCCGACCACGTCGACACCTGTCTCCTGGTCACATCCGAACTGGTCACCAACTCGGTCCGCTACCGAACCCGCTGATCTCGTACGCCTCGTACTCGATGCCGACGACGCCCGCACGCGTGTCGAGGTACACGACCCGGTCCGCCGCCGACCGCGCAGACGCCCCGAGTCCGCGCTGCGCGGCCGCGGGCGCGGCTTGCTCATTCTCGACACTCTGTGCGCCGGCCGGTGGGGAGTCAGTGACAGACCCATGGGGAAAGCCGTGTGGGCGGAGTGCGCCATGGAAGCGCCTTGATGTATTCCCGGCTGAGCCGGGAGGAATTCGGAGAATATTCCTGGGCTGAATGACTTACCTGGAGTCGAAAGACAAAGGGGACCGTAGCATGTCAGGAAAGCGG
>NZ_JAGPXX010000025.1:6167-92659 GCF_018070345.1 Streptomyces sp. F63 | reverse complement strand
GGCCGGGACGGCGGAACGGGCGGAACGCCGGGAGCCCGCGGCCGGGGAGCCGGAGCAGGGGGGCCGGAGCAGAGGGGCGGGCGGGGCCCCCGGGGCGGGTGGTCCGCCGGCGGGAGGTCCGTGCGGCGCTGCGCGGAAGCCGGCCCGGCCCGGAAGTGACCTCGGGGCCCCGGCCGGGTAGAGACGTTAAACCCGCCGGTGCCGGGAGCCGCGCCCGCGCGGGGACGGGCCGGCGCCGGGGCGTCCGGCGTCGCGGTGAGGAGGGGGAAGGGAATGTCGGCCGGAGGCCATACGGCGGGACGCGAGGACCGGGCCGCGCTCGGCACGCTGCTGGAACGGGTGAGCCGCGAAGCGGCCGGGGCCGGGGAGACCGCGGCCTGCGGCACCCTCGCCGCACTCGCCCGCAAGACCCTGGCCGGCGGAGGCGGGCCCGCCGCGCTGGACGAACTGGCCGCCGTCCTCACCCGCCCCGGAGAACCCCTGTGGGCCCGGGAACTGGCCGCCTTCACCCTCGGCTGCCGCGGCGACCGCCGCGCCTTCGAAACCCTCGTCCTGCTGCTCAACCACCGAGACCCCGGCCGCTGCGCCGCCGCCGCCCACGCCCTCGCCCGCCTCGGCGACCCCCGGACCGCCCGGGCCGCCGCGGCACTGGCCACCAACCCGCTGCGCACCGCCTACGCCCTGCACCCGGTGCGGCTGCTGACGGCACTGCGGGCCCCCGAGTCCGTGCCGGCCCTGATCACCACCCTGGAACGGCTGGTCGGCTCTTCCCGGCGCGGCGGGCCGGCCGGGTACGGGCAGATCGCCATGGCCTGCGTCGAAGGACTGGCGGTGCTCGGCGACCGGCGGGCGATCCCCGTGCTGAACGCGGCCCGGGAGCACCCACGGCTCGCACCCGCGGCCTCCGCGGCACTGGGGCGGCTGACCAGGACGGGTCCGGCGGGCAAGCCCTGAGCCCTTCCGCCCGGCGGGAGCCGGACGCCGGGCCCGGACGCCGGGCACGGACGCCCGGCTCAAGGACCGGGCTCACGTGCGGGACTCCAGATCGCGGCGGGTGTCATCGCCGTACACCCCCTCCTCGTCGCCGCGGATGCCGTACCAGAGCTGGAAGCGGGCCACGGCCTCGGTGAGCACGTCGTCGTACTGGCCGTCGGCCCCGCGCTCGGTGTAGACGTTGGGGATCTTCGAGAGCCGGTCCTGGAGGTCGGAGACCGCCGGCCCGCTGTCCCCCGGTTCGAGCACGCCGCCGGCCTCCGGATCCGCCTCGGTGGGGGGCTGCGGTATCGCCGTGGGTTCGGCGGGGGCGCCCGAGGGGGCGGGGGCCGGGGGAGCGGCGGTCCCCGGTGCCGTCCCGGCCCCGCCCTGCGTGAGCAGCAGGACCGCCAGGACCGCCAGGACCGCCGCGCCGCCGCCGGCGGCGAGGAAGCCGGCCGCACGGGAGGGGCCGCGCCGTCCGGCGCTGCTGCGGCGCGGCCGCCGCGCCGCGCCGGACATCGGGGGGAACAGACCGGGCAGGACCCGGGGCGGCATGTCCTCCCGGTCCTCCGGGACACCGCTCGGTGCCGCGGGGCCGCCGGGCCCCTGCGGTTCCGCGCCGGTCCCGGGCAGCGGGGTTCCCGGGAGCTGCTCGGTCGGCGGGTCCTCCGCCGCGCCTGCGGCCGAGGATCCGGAGGGTGCGCCCGCCGGAGGCTCCGGGCGGAAGAGTTCCAGGTCCTCCAGGCGGCTGCTGCGCCGCGAACTGATGACTCTGGTCGGCTCGACCACCCGGCGCCGCCGCTGCCCGAACCCGTCACCGCTGTCCACGCCGGCCTCCCTCGCTCCGTTTCCGCCGCCCGCCACGCCGTCGCCCTGGGGTACGGACACGGGCCCCGGGAGACTCATCCCCGGTCGCGGCTGCGGCCGCGGCCGCAGCCCGGCGGCGTGGCCGGCGCGCGGGGGAGCAGGGGACTGGGGGAGCGGGGAAGCGGTCAGAGGAAGGTGAGCTGGGTGGGACCGGGGGCCGGGGGCGGGGCGGCGGGCCCGGGCTGCCGGATACGGCGGGCGGCGCCGGAGCGGGAGGGGCCGATGCCGTACTCGTCCGCCAGTTCGTGCACCCGCCGGGTGATCCGGCGCTGGTACCAGGTGGGCGCGTAGGCGCCGTTCGCGTACAGCACCTCATAGCGCCGCACCAGGCGGGGGTGGTGCCGGGCGAGCCACTCCGAGAACCATTCGCGGGCGCCGGGCCGCAGATGGAGCACCAGTGGGGTCACCGATCCGGCGCCCGCCGCGGCGATGGCGCGCACGGTCTCCCGCAGCTGCTCCGGGGAGTCGCTGAGGTAGGGGAGGACGGGTGCCATCAGCACGGAGCAGGGGATGCCGTTGGCGGTGAGGGTGCGGCAGACCTCCAGCCGGCGTTCGGGGGAGGGGGTGCCGGGCTCGACGGTCCGCCACAGCTCGCGGTCGGTGAAGCCGACGGAGACGGAGGTGCCGACGTCCGTCACCTCGGCCGCCTGCCGCAGCAGCTCCAGGTCGCGGAGGATCAGCGTGCCCTTGGTGAGGATCGAGAACGGGTTGGCGTGGTCGCGCAGCGCGGTGAGGATGCCGGGCATGAGCCGGTAGCGGCCCTCCGCGCGCTGGTAACAGTCGACATTGGTGCCCATCGCGATGTGTTCGCCCTGCCAGCGCCGGGAGGCGAGCTGACGGCGGAGCAGCTCGGGGGCGTTGACCTTGACGACGATCTGCGAGTCGAAGCCGAGGCCGGTGTCGAGGTCGAGGTAGCTGTGCGTCTTGCGGGCGAAGCAGTAGACGCAGGCGTGGGTGCAGCCGCGGTACGGGTTGAGCGTCCATTCGAACGGCATCCGGGAGGCGCCGGGCACCCGGTTGAGGATCGAGCGGGCCCGGATCTCGTGGAAGGTGATGTCCCGGAACTCGGGGGTGTCGAAGGTCCGTGTGACCGCGTCGGTGCCGAAGAGGGCGGGGGCTCCGGAGGAGTCGTCGTGGCTCAGGCCGTCCCAGCGCATGTGGTCCACGCTCCTTCCGTTCGTACCCGTCCCCTCAATTTAGAACAAGTTTTCGAATGACGCCAGGCGGGGCCGATTTGGGCGTGTCCGCCGCCGGTGGTTGGCTGTGCGGAAGACGACCGGCCGAGCGGGCCGGCGACCGACTGGAGGACGGGCATGGCGCAGGTCGAGGCCACGACGGAGCGGATCATCGCGGCGGCACCCGAGGCGGTGTTCGAGGCGCTCGCGGACTACTCCGGAACCCGCGCCCGGCTGCTGCCCGAGCAGTTCAGCGAGTACGAGGTGCGCGAGGGCGGCCGGGGCGCGGGCACGCTGGTGCACTGGAGGCTGCAGGCCACCAGCAAGCGCGTCCGGGACTGCCTGCTGGAGGTCTCCGAGCCGACCGCCGGGCAGCTGGCCGAGAAGGACCGCAACTCCTCGATGGTGACCACCTGGACGGTGACCCCGGCCGGTGAGGGGAAGTCAACCGTGCGGGTGACCACCGTCTGGAACGGCGCGGGCGGCGTCGGCGGCTTCTTCGAGAGGACCTTCGCGCCCAAGGGGCTCGGCAGGATCTACGACGCCGTACTGGCGCGGCTCGCGGCCGAGGTGGAGAAGTAGCGGCAGGCAGGCAGGCAGGCAGGCAGGCGAGCAGGGCGGAGGGCGGAGGGGCGCAGGCCCGCGGGACCGAAGGGCGGGGGGAAGGGCCGGCCCGGACGGCAGGTGCGCGCACGGAGGCCGTGGGGGCGGGTACAGGTCCGGACCGCCGCGCGATCTCACTCGATCGAGTGAGTTTGCCGGAGCGATGCGGGCGGTTTCGCCGGGGTGGCGCACGTGGCCGCCGGGCGGTCCGCGCCGGGGTGACGGGGAGTTATCCACAGGCCTGGCAGGGCCGTTCGGCACCGCGTACGGTTTCGGGCATGAAGATCCTCATCTCCGCCGATATGGAAGGCGCGACGGGCGTCACCTGGCCCGCCGACGTCCTGCCGGGGCACGACCAGTGGCAGCGCTGCCGCCGGATGTTCACCTCGGACGTCAACGCGGCCGTGGCCGGATTCTTCGACGGCGGAGCGGACGAGGTCCTCGTCAACGAGGCGCACTGGACCATGCGCAACCTCCTCCTGGAGCGGCTCGACGAGCGCGCGGTGATGCTCACCGGCCGGCACAAGGAACTGAGCATGGTGGAGGGTGTGCAGCGGGGAGATGTGGACGGAGTCGCCTTCGTCGGCTACCACACCGGCGCGGGCGCGGAGGGCGTCCTCGCGCACACCTACCTCGCCAACTCCCTCACCGGGGTCTGGCTCAACGGGGTCCGGGCGAGCGAGGGCCTGCTCAACTCGCGTGTGGTGGCGGAGTTCGGCACACCCGTGGTGCTGGTCACCGGCGACGACCGCACCTGCGAGGATGCCCGGGGATACGCCCCCGGGGCCCGCTCCGTGGCCGTCAAGGACTGCGTCTCGCGCTACGCCGCGGTCTGCCGCCCGCCCGCCCGTACGGCCGCGGACATCAGAGCCGCCGCGCACGAGGCGGCCGTGCTCGCGATACGGCACGAACCGGCCCGGGACGCCGGTCCGTTCACCGTCGAGCTGGAATTCGACGCGGAGCATCTGGTGGGCGCGGCGACCGTCGTGCCCGGGGTGGAGCGCACCGGCGAGCGCCGGGCCGCCTACACCAGCGACACCATGTACGAGGGAATCCGCTGCTTCAAGGCGGTCACGACCGTCGTCTCGGCAGCGGTGGAGGAGCAGTATGGCTGACACAGCGGTCCCCGGCACGGCGGCACGGGCCTCCGGCCGGGCGGCGGACGAACCGGCACCTCCCGGCGCGGCGGCCCCGGCCGGTGAGGGGGCGGTGGGGCCTCCGCAGCCGGAGCCGCCGGCCGGTGGGGTGGACGAGCGGGCGCTGGAGGAGGTGGTGGCCTTCACCTCCGACCTGATCCGCATCGACACCACCAACCGCGGGCGCGGCGACGGCTGCGAGCGCCCCGCGGCCGAGTACGTCGCCGAGCGGCTCGCCGAGGCGGGGCTGGAGCCGGTGCTGCTGGAGAAGGCACCGGGCCGGACGAACGTGGTCGCCCGGCTCGCGGGCAGCGACCCGGAGGCGGAGGCGCTGCTGGTCCACGGCCACCTGGACGTGGTGCCCGCGGAGCCCGCCGACTGGACGGTGCACCCCTTCTCCGGCGAGATCCGGGACGGCGTCGTCTGGGGACGGGGCGCCGTCGACATGAAGAACACGGACGCGATGATTCTCGCGCTGGTGCGCTCCTGGGCGCGGACCGGCCACCGCCCGCGCCGCGACCTCGTCCTGGCCTTCACCGCCGACGAGGAGGACAGCGCGGAGTACGGCTCCGGCTTTCTCGCCGGCGCGTACCCGGAGCTGTTCGAGGGCTGCACCGAAGGCGTCGGCGAGTCGGGGGCCTTCACCTTCCACGCCGACTCCGGCCTGCGGCTCTACCCGATCGCGGCGGGTGAGCGCGGCACCGCCTGGCTGGAACTCACCGCGCGCGGCAGGGCCGGACACGGCTCCAAGGTCAACCGCGACAATGCCGTCACCCGGCTGGCCGCGGCCGTCGGCCGCATCGGCGAGCACTCCTGGCCGCTGCGGATCACCCCGACCGTGCGGGCCGCCCTCGGAGAACTCGCCGCGCTCCACGGCATCCCGGCGGACGCGCCCGAACTCGACCTGGACGCCCCGGGGTTCGACCCAGGCCCGCTGCTGGAGCGGCTGGGGCGGGCCGCCGCACTGGTCGAGGCGACCATCCGCAACAGCGCCAACCCGACCATGCTGAGCGCCGGTTACAAGGTCAACGTCATCCCGGGCGGCGCCACCGCCTTCGTGGACGGCCGGATCGTGCCCGGCGGAGAGGAGGAGTTCCGGGAGACCCTCGACCGGCTGACCGGTCCCGGCGTCGACTGGACATTCCACCACCGGGAGATCCCGCTCGGGGCACCGGTCGACTCACCGACCTTCCGCGCCATGAGGGAGGCCGTCGAGCTGTTCGACCCGGGCGGCCGGGCCGTGCCGTACTGCATGTCGGGCGGTACGGACGCCAAGCAGTTCTCCCGGCTCGGGATCACCGGCTACGGTTTCTCGCCGCTGAGGCTGCCCGAGGGCCTGGACTACGCGGCCCTCTTCCACGGGGTCGACGAGCGCGTGCCCGTGGACGCCCTGCACTTCGGTGTCCGGGTCCTGGACCGGTTCCTGCTGCGGAACCCGGGACGGGCGGCCCCGGGCGCCGGTGCCGCGGAATCCTCCGGGCCGGCCGGGGTACCGGGGTGAGCGGCCGCACCGCCCGGGCGGCGGGAGCAGGGCACCGGAAGGCCGCCGTGCCGCCGGCCGGCGGCGGATTCCGCGGCCGGGTGGGTTGAACGACCGCGCCGTGGTGAAGGGGTGAGGCAACAGCGGGGGCGGATGGAGGGAGCGGAGCGGCGGACCGTTCGGAAGGCCCGTGCGCCGGCCCGGGTGTGCGGCCGGCGGACGGGGCGCACCGGAGGTGTTCGCGGGAAGCCGCTCACGGCGGATGAGCGGGCCGGGGCCCCTGGCCGACCGGCGGCTCCGGGCCCGACCGGCCCGGTGAGTTGAGCTGAGGACAGCACGCAGGAGGCGTTGGGAAATGGTGTCCACGGGCCCGTACGGCGCATGGCAGTCACCGATCGATGCCGGACTCGCGGCGGTCCACGGCGGGCGGCCGGAGTATCCCGGCACCGTGGGCGACGAGGTGTGGTGGACCGCGCCCCGTCCGGCCGAGGGCGGCCGCCGCACCCTCGTCCGCCGCCGGCCCGACGGCACCGAGGAAGCGGTCCTCCCCGCCCCGTGGAACGTCCGCAGCCGCGTCATGGAGTACGGCGGCGCGCCCTGGGCCGGAACCGTCCGGCGGCCGGGCGGCCCGCTGATCGTCTTCGTGCACTTCACCGACCAGCGGCTCTACGCCTACGAGCCCGACGCCCCGGGAGCTCCCGCGCCGCGTCCGCTGACCCCGCTCTCGGCGATCGGCGGCGGACTGCGCTGGGCCGACCCCCGGCTGCACCCGGACCGCGGCGAGGTGTGGTGCGTGCTGGAGGAGTACACCGGTGAGGCCCCCGGCGACGTACGGCGCGTCATCGCCGCGGTACCGCTGGACGGCTCGGCGGCGGAGGACCGCGCGGCCGTCCGCGAACTCGGCGGCGACAGCCACCGCTTCGTCACCGGTCCCCGGCTGTCCCCCGACGGGGGCCGCGTGGCCTGGATCGCCTGGAACCATCCGGACATGCCCTGGGACCGCACCGAACTGCGGGTCGCGGAGGTGGCGCCGGACGGCGCCTTCGAACGGGCGCGCACCGTGCTCGGCGGTCCCGCGGAGTCCGTCCCGCAGGCCGAGTGGGCGCCCGACGGGGCGCTGCTCGCCGTCTCCGACCGCAGCGGCTGGTGGAACCTCTACCGCCTCACCGGCCCGGGGATCGGCCCGCCGGCCCCGGACGGCCCCGGGCCCGCCGCGGGCCTCGGGGACAGCGCCGCGGGCTCGCCGGGCGGTGAGGTGACCGTCACCTCCCTCTGCCCGCGCGAGGAGGAGTTCGGCGGCCCGCTGTGGAAGATCGGCAGCTGCTGGTTCGCCCCGCTGCCCACCGGCCTGATCGCCGTGGTGCACGGCGTCGGCGCCGCCTCCCTCGGAGTCCTCGACCCGGAGAGCGGTGACCTCTACGACGCCCCCGGCCCCTGGTCGGAGTGGGACCCGGCCCTGGCCGTGCAGGACACCCGGGTCGTCGGAGTGGCCGCCAGCCCGCGCAGCGCGTACGAGGTCGTGGAGCTGGACACCGCCACCGGACACGCCCGGGTCATCGGTGCGGAGCACCGCGACCCGGTCGATCCCGCCTACTACCCCGAACCGCAGATCCGCACCTTCACCGGCCCCGAGGGCCGGGAGATCCACGCGCACATCTATCCGCCCTACAACCCCGACCACACCGCGCCGGGTGACGAACTCCCGCCCTTCGTCGTGTGGGCGCACGGCGGGCCCACCAGCCGCGCCCCCCTCGTCCTCGACCTGGACATCGCCTACTTCACCTCCCGCGGCTTCGGTGTGGCCGAGGTCAACTACGGCGGCTCCACCGGATACGGCCGGGCGTACCGCGACCGGCTGCGCGGCCAGTGGGGCATCGTCGACGTGGAGGACTGCGCCGCCGTCGCCGAGACCCTCGCCGCCGAGGGCACCGCCGACCGGGCCCGGCTCGCCATCCGCGGCGGCAGCGCCGGCGGCTGGACGGCCGCCGCCTCCCTCGCCGGCACCGGTCTCTACGCCTGCGGCACGCTCATCTACCCGGTGCTCGACCTGGAGAGCTGGGCCGAGGGCGGCACCCACGACTTCGAATCCCACTACCTCGACGGGCTGGTCGGTGCCCTCGCCGAGCACCCCGACCGCTATCGCGTCCGGTCCCCGCTCCGCCGCGCCGGCCGGATCACCGCGCCCTTTCTGATCCTGCAGGGCCTGGACGACGTCATCTGCCCGCCGGCCCAGAGCGAGAGATTCCGGCGGGCCGTCGCGAAGCACGGTGTTCCGCACGCCTGCGTCACCTTCGAGGGCGAGGGCCACGGCTTCCGCCGCAGTGACACCGTCACCCGCGCCCTGGAGGCCGAACTGGCGCTGTACACCCAGGTGTTCAATATCGCGGCACCGGACGTGCCGGCACTGGAACTGCGCTCGGATTGAGCGGCGGGGCCCGGCCCGGGGCCGCCACAGCCGACCGCGCCGGCCGGTACGGTCGGTGAGGCCCGGAAGGAGCGGCCCCGGCAGCTCGGGGCGTCCCCGGGCACGAGCACCGCCGGCCACGGACGTTCCGGACCGGCGGCTGGACGGCAGTGGCGAGGACAGAGCGCGGCCGCGGCGGCCGGGACCGCGCACGGCAGGGGGGAACCGCATGGCACCGCACTCGACGGCGGACGATGTCTCCGGGCGGCACCGGGCCGGCCCGGCACCGCGGCACAGGGGGCGGGAGCCCGGGCGCACCGGGCTCCCGGGGCCGGCCTCCCCCCGCTGGCTGGACCTGGCGGGATGGTCCCCCGGCCGGCCGTGGGCCGCGGCCGGCGGTACCGCGCTGTGGTTCGTGCGCGTACCGGAGCACGCCGCGTACGCGGAGGCGGAGCGCGCCGTGCTCGACGCGGAGGAACGCCGGCGCGCCGACGCCTTCCTGCGCACCGCCGACCGCGACCGCTACCAGGTCGCGCATCTGGCGCTGCGCCGGCTCCTCGGCGGCTATCTGGCCACCGGGCCGGCGTCGGTGGAGCTGACGCGTGAACCGTGCCCCGGGTGCGGGGGACCGCACGGGCGCCCCGCCGTACCGGGGACCCCGCTGCACTTCTCGCTCTCCCACGCCGGGGACCTGGTGCTGCTGGCGTTCGCCTCCGTGCCGGTGGGCGCCGATGTGGAGGAGATCCCGGCGCAGCGGACGGTGGCGCAGGTGACCCCGGCCCTGCACCCGGACGAACGCGCCGAACTGGCCGCGCTGCCCGCTGCCCGGCGTCCCGCCGCCTTCGCCCGCTGCTGGACGCGGAAGGAGGCGTATCTCAAGGGCACCGGCACCGGACTGTCGGAGGATCCGGCGGCGACCTTCGTCGGCGCGGGCCCGTCACCGGCGCGGCTCACCGGGTGGACGCTGAGCGACGTACCCGCCGTCCACGGATACGCCGCAGCCTGCGCGGTCCGCCGGGAGACGCCTCCCGGCGGCTGACCGCCCCTCCCGCCGGGCGGGGCGGGCCGCCGCCGACCTACGATGGCGAGGTGTGCGATGACGCGTACCTTCTGACCGGGCCCCGCGTGGGGCTGCGGCACCTTCTCGAAGAGGACATGGCGGAGTTCACGGCACGGGCACGGGAGAGCGCCGAGTTCCACCACCCCTGGGTCGCCCTTCCGGCCCGGCCCGAGGACTTCACCGCCTACCGGCAGCGCTTCGACGAGCCCGACCGGGAGGGATTCGTCATCTGCGAGCGGAAGACCGGCGACATCGCCGGCGGGGCCGCCGTCAACAACATCGTCCGCGGCGCCTTCCAGTCCGGTGCGCTGGGCTACGGGGCCTTCGTCCACGCCGCCGGGCGCGGACTGATGGCCGAGGGCCTGCGGCTCCTGCTGCGCCACGCCTTCGGCGAACTCGGGCTGCACCGGATCGAGGCGAACGTGCAGCCGGGCAACGAACCGTCGCTGCGGCTCGTGCGCCGGCTCGGCTTCCGCCGGGAAGGGCTCTCCCCGGACTTCCTCTTCATCAACGGCGCCTGGCGCGACCACGAGCGCTGGGCCATCACCACCGAGATGACGCGGAACTGACCCCCGGGCGCACGGCCGGCCGGAAACCCGGGCCGGCCGGATGCTCCGATCCGCCGAGCAAGACCTCCTGCCCCGGCGCATGTCGTGCCAGAGTGAGGACATGCGCCGCACTGTGCTGATCGACGCCCCGTCCAATCTCGGCCTGCGCCCACCGGTCCCCGGTACGGTGCCCGGCTGCTGCAAACTGGCGGGCGCCCTGCGCGAGCAGCGGCTGCTGGAGCGGCTCGGCGCCCACGAGGGCGGGGTGGTGGTGCCGCCCCGCTACGACCGGGGTCCGTGGCGGGACGGGGACGGCGTCTTCAACGCCGCCGCCATCGCCGCGTACACCCCGCGGCTGGCGGACCGCATCGAGCAGCACGTGCGGGCCGGGAACTTCCCCGTGGTCCTCGGCGGTGACTGCAGCATCCAGCTCGGCGCCGCGCTCGCCCTGCGCCGCATCGGCCGCTACGGCGTGGCCGTGCTCGACGGCAGCTCCGACTTCCGCCACCCCGGCAACTCCACCCGGGTCGGGGCGGCCGGCGGCGAGGAACTGGCCCTGTCCACCGGGCGCGGGCAGCCGGACCTGACCGACCTCGAAGGGCTGCGTCCCTACGTGCGGGACGAGGACGTGCGGCTCATCGGCATCCGCGACTACGACGAGGAGCGCGCCGAACTGGACGAGCTGAAGATCCCCGCCGTCAGCGTGGGGGAGGTCCGGCACCGGGGGGCCGGCGAGGTGGCGCACCACTGCCTGGAGAGCCTGGAAGCCCACACCCTGAACGGTTTCTGGGTGCACTTCGACGCGGATGTGCTCGACCCGTCCGTCATGCCCGCCGTGGACAGCCCCGACCCGGACGGCCTCACCGTGGCGGAGGCCCACGACGTGCTGCGGCCCCTGGTGCGCTCCCCGCGCTGCGCCGGGCTCAACGTCACCATCTACGATCCCGATCTCGACCCCGAGGGCACCGGCGCGGAGCTGCTCGCCGGCTTGCTGGAGTCGGTCCTCGCCCAGCCGTGACCGGGCGCACCGGCGCACCGGCGGGCGGGCCCCGCAACGGACGGCCGCCGGCGGCCCCGCCCACGGCAGGTCACCCGCCGGCCCGGCCCGCTCCGGGCCCCGCCCGGACGTCACCGGGAACGCCCGGTGACGTGATCAAGCCCGCGGCCGGGAATTCCCGCCCGCCTCAGCCTCGTTGGAGCCGGTATGAAGGCAGTGACAATCAACTCGTACGGCGAGACGCCGAAGCTCACCGAAGCCCCCGATCCCAAGGTCGGCCCGGACAGCGTGCTGATCCGGGTCAAGGCCGCCGGGGTCAACCCCGTGGACTGGAAGGTCACCGCCGGTTATCTCGACCCGGTCCTGCAGACCAACTTCCCGCTGATCCCCGGCTGGGACGTGGCCGGTGTCGTGGAACGCACCGGACCGGCGATCACCGAGTTCGCCCCGGGCGACGAGGTGATCGGCTACAACCGGCAGGACGTCGCGCAGTTCGGGACCTATGCCGAACTCGTCGCCGCCCCCGTCCGCACCCTGGCCCGCAAGCCCGCCGCCCTCAGCTGGGAGCAGGCGGCCGGGCTCCCGCTGGCCGGGCTCACCGCCTACCAGTCGCTGCGCGCCGCCGGGGCGGGCAAGGGCGACACCGTGCTGGTGCACGCGGCGGCCGGCGGGGTGGGATCGTTCGCGGTGCAGATCGCGGTCGCGCGGGGCGCGCGGGTCATCGGTACCGCCAGTGAGCGCAACCACGACTATCTGCGGTCGCTCGGCGCCGAGCCCGTGACCTACGGCGACAGTCTGGTGGACCGGGTGCGGGAGCTGGCCCCGGAGGGCGTCGACGTGGCGCTCGACTTCGTGGGCGGCGACGCGATCCCGGCCTCCCTGGACCTGGCGACGTCGGCCGCGCGCGTGGTGTCCGTCGTGGACCCGGGGGTCGCCGGGTCCGGCGGCCGCTACGTCTTCGTGCGGCCCGACACGGCCGATCTCACCGCGCTCGGTGAACTGGCCGACGCCGGGAAGCTCACCGTCCATGTGGACCGGGAGCTGCCGCTGGAGCAGGTCGCGGAGGCGTTCCGGCTCAGCCAGGAGGGACGCACCCGCGGCAAGATCGTCCTGACGGTCTGACGTCCCCGTGCCCCGAGCCCGGGGCCGGGTGCCCGAGCGCCCCGCCGCGGCGGCCGGGGTCTCCGGGCCGCCGCGGCACGGGTGTCACCGGGCCCCGGGCACACCGCCGTCGACGTACTCGAAGATCGAGCCGTCCGGGTGGAGGGCCAGCAGATTCCGCCCGGGGGCGGGCAGCGGTCCCGCGAGGATGCGTGCGCCCACCTCGATGAGCGTGCGGTGTGCCTCGTCCACGTCCTTCACCGCGATGGTGGCGGTGACCTTGCGCAGCAGTTCGAGCTCGGCCTCGTCCCCGCTCATCAGCAGAAACGCGCCCACCGCCGCGACGGACACGCCGCCGCGCCGGGAGCGCACCGCCCGTTCGCCGGTCAGCCGCTCGTAGACGCCGACGGCGGCGTCCAGGTCGTCCACGCAGACACGGAGTGAAGTACCCAGGATGTCCATGACCGTTGAGCCTAGTTGACGGCGCGGCAGAGGATCTCGCCGTGCAGGACGGCGAACCAGCCGTCCGGGCTCGCACCCCACTCCCGCCAGGCGGCGGCGATCCGGCGCAGCTCCTCCTCCCCGGCGTGGCCGCCGTCCACCGCGAGACGCGCGTAGGCCGAGTCCACGGTGCGGTCCGCCCACAGGCCGCTCCACCAGGCGCGTTCCTCCTCGGTGGCGTAACACCAGGTGGAGGCGGAGGCCGTGACGCCGGTGAAGCCGGCCCGCCGCGCCCAGGAGAGCAGCCGCCGTCCGGCGTCCGGTTCACCGCCGTTGCCGCGGGCGACCCGGCGGTAGAGGTCCAGCCAGGCGTCGAGGTCCGGGGAGCCCGGATACCAGGTCATGGCCGCGTAGTCGGAGTCGCGGGCGGCGACCACACCGCCGGGCCGGCAGACGCGGCGCATCTCGCGCAGGGCGCCGACCGGGTCGCCGACGTGCTGGAGGACCTGGTGGGCGTGGACGACGTCGAAGGAGCCGTCGGGGAAGGGGAGAGCCGAGACGTCGGCCACGGTGAACCCGACCGTGTCCAGGCCGCGTTCGGCGGCCACCGACCGGGCCCGGCCGAGGATGCCCGGGGCCGCGTCGATCCCGGTGGCCCGGCCGGGGGCGACCAGCCGGGCCAGATCGGCGGTGATGGTGCCGGGCCCGCAGCCGACGTCCAGGACGGTCATGCCGGGGCGGAGTTCGCCCAGCAGATAGGCGGCGGAGTTGGCGGCGGTCCGCCAGGTGTGCGAGCGGAGCACCGACTCGTGGTGGCCGTGGGTGTAGACGGCGGCTCCGGCCTCCGGGCGCCCCGGATTCCCCGGGTGCCGCGGGTCCACCGGGGCTTCGCTCGTTCCGGCCCGCGCGGCCGGTTCGTCTCGTACGTCGGTGCGGTCGGGCATGGCGGCCCCTTCCGGTCGAGGCGTGCGGGGAGCCGCAGTCTAGACCGGCGTCTCGTATAACGAGAACGGCGTCTCATCATGTGGTTGGGTGGTGAAGCGCGGGCCCGGGGCCCGGGGTTGGACGCGCGGAGACGGGGAGGTGCGGAGGCGCGGAGACGGGGAGGCGCGGAGACGCGGAGGCGCGGAGGCGGGGAGGCGGGGAGGCGGCGAGGCGAGGGCGAGAGCCGTGGAGCCGGGGTGCCGGAAGGCCCGGCCGCCGGTGAGCCCTCAGTCCGGGACCGGCCGGTAGACGGTCAGCGCCTCCTCCGCCTTGTCGATGACGAAGGCCGGGGGAGCGGGCGCCACCTCGCCGTCGTACGCCATGTGGGTGCCGGTCGGCACCCCCGAGACCCGCAGCCGGCGCGGACGCGCGGCGGCGTAGACGGGGGACCGGGCCAGCGCCCCCGTGAGCGCCGCGGCGACGAGCCGGGTGCGGGCGAACCGGCCGCCGTGCGCCACCCGGACGTCGAGCAGCCCGTCCGCCAGGTCGTAGCGGCGGACCGGGGCCAGCCCCACGCTGCGGTAGGCGCCATTGCCCGCGAACAGCAGCCACATCGAGCGCGGCACGCCGTTGACCACGGCCCTCACCGGGCGGGAGGTGCGCAGGACGTGCGCCACGCCGAGCAGGGTCGCGGCCGGGCCGCCGATCCGCGGCGACCAGTGCCCGCGCAGCCGCACCAGCTCCGGGTACGAGCCGAGGCTGAACGTGTTGAGGAAGTAGGTGGGTTCGCGCAGCACCCCGGGGCCGTCGCTCGGCGTCAGCCGGCCCACGTCCACCCGGACGGCCTCGCCGCGCGCCACGGCGGCGCAGGCGTCCTGGATCTCCTCCACCCCGAGGTCGGACGCGAAGTGGTTGAAGGTGCCGCCGGGGAGGACGGCGAGCGGCACCCCGTACTGGAGCGCGACCGTCGCGGCCGCGCTGACCGTGCCGTCGCCGCCGATGACGCCGAGCGCGCCGCCCCGTTCGGCGGCGTCGCGCGCCGCGGTGTCCAGCACGCTCGTCAGCGGGGCCCGATCGGGGTCGTGGCGCACGATCTCCGCCTTCGGCAGCGCCGACCGCACCTGCCGTGCCGGGTCCGCCCGGTGGGGCAGGGCGCCGGAGAGCGGGTTGACGACGACGAACAGGCCCTCGCCGGCGGGCAGCGCGGGCGCGTCGGCGCGCGGGCGGGCGGGGGGTGGCAACTGGTGCCGGGAGGGCACCAGGCCCCGGACGGCGTAGGCCGCGCCGGCGCCGAGGGCGGCGCCCGCGACGACATCGCTCGGGTAGTGCACCCCGGTGTAGATCCGGGAGAAGGCGACGGCGGCGGCGACCGGCGCCAGCAGCGTGCCCCACGGCCGGGACTCCAGGGCCACGCCCACGGCGAAGGCCGCGGCGGAGGCCGAGTGCCCGGAGGGGAAGGAGGTGGTGGTCGGCTGCCGCTTGGCGCGGCGGAGGTGCGGCACGGCGTCGATGATCGGGCGGTCTCGGCGCACCGACCGCTTGCCCAGGGTGTTCACGGTGGCCGAGGCGAGCGCCAGCGAGGCCACGCCCCGGGCGGCCGCGCGCCGCCCCCGGGCGCCGCCGAACGCCCACAGCCCGGCGGCCAGGCCGAACCACAGCCGGCCGTGGTTGGCGCTGTGGGTGAGGCGCGGCAGAAACCGGTCCCCGGTGGGCCAGTGGTGTGCGGCCACCCGGGCGAACACGGCCCGGTCGCCTTCGCTGAGCCATCGGTGCCAGTGGCCCCTCGTGTCTTCCGTCATGGAGACACGCATACCCGCTGCCGGGCGCGGCACCGCCTCCGGCGGCGGGGGGAGCGGGGCCGGCGGACGGACGCCCTGCCCGGTGGGGCCGGCGGCGCCGGGTCTCCTGGGACGTGTCTCGGGGACGCGCGAGCGCGGGGTCCCGGGCGCCGGGGCCTGTGCCCGGAACCGGCTTCCCCGGCGTCCCCGGGCACCCCCGTGGTTCAGACCGCCTGGACCGGCCAGGTGTCCGGGGTGGCGCGGCTGATGTCGGCGAGGGCCGAACCCGGATCCCGGGCCAGGGCCAGATCGCCGATGCTCACCATGCCGAGCGGCCTGCCGTCGTCGACGACGGGCAGCCGGCGGACCGCGTTGGCCCGCATCAGCGTCACGGCGGCGTCGACCGATTCGTCCGGCCCGACCGTGACGGGGTGCGGGGTGCAGACGGACAGCGCGCTGACCGTGAGCGGGTCGACGCCCTCGGCCACCGCGCGGAGGGCGATGTCCCGGTCGGTGAGGATGCCGAGGAGCCGGCTGTCCTCCACGACCGCGACATCGCCGATGTCGTGGGTGCGCATCAGCTCCGCGGCCTCGACCAGGGACGCGTCGGGGCGCACCGCGGTCACCGCGGGGGTCATGACATCCCGTACGCGTTCCGCCTGCCCGGGTTCGTGTCCGTCTCCGTGTCCGTCTCCGTGTGCGTGTCGGTGTGCCATGGCTTGTCGCCTCCTCGGGGCGCGGGGCCCGTGGGGCGCTGTTCCGGCCTCACGCCGTCCCCGCGGGCTCCGGTGCGGGAGCGTGTTCGTCGTCCGGCCCGGAGTACCCGCGGGGACGCGGCGTATGCGAGGGCTTGGCGGTGGGCGCTGCCCCGGCGGTGTGCGGCGGCGCGGCGGTGTGCGGGGCCGCGGGTCGCCCGTTCCGCCCCGGGGTCAGGACCGGGGCTTGCGGCCGATGGCCACCATCACGTCCTGCACATTGCGATAGTCCTGGTCGCCGGGGAGATCGCCGACCAGGCCCACCAGGCGGTCGGGGGCGTTGCGTTCGCGCAGCGTGGTCAGCAGCCGGTCGCGCCGGCCGGGGAACGGGGTGCGCCCGAGGTAGCGCGCCAGTTCGGAACGGAGGGCCTCCGCCTCGGCCTCGTCGCCGGCGTCGGCGGACGGGGCGGGACGCAGGGCGGTCGCGGGATCGTCCTCGGCGCCGGGCTCCGGGTCGTGCCACTCCTCCGCCCGGGTGGAGTGGCCGGAGCGGAGCATGCCCTGAAGCTGGTGCTTCATCTCGTCGTCGTGGTGCACGTTGAGCCGGTCGCTGCCTCGCTGCATGTCGTCCTCCCGCTGCTGCTTCGTTCCGCGCTGCTGATCGCCGGCCGCCGGGTCGGGCGGGCGGCCCGCGCGGTGGTTCCGGCGGAAGGGATTGCGGAGGAGGGGGTTCCTGAGGGTCACAGCGATTCCTCCAGACGTTCGCCGCGGGCACTCGGCCAGCGGAGCAGGGCGCCCAGCCCGCCGGACGGCAGATCGCCGTCGACGTCCTCCGGGCGGTGCACGATCAGTGCCTCGGCGCCGCTCGCGGCCGCGGCGCGCAGCAGCGCGTCGTCGGCCCGGACGGCCACCGGCTCGGTGTCGCCGAGATACGGGATGTCGGTGTGCCGCACGGCGATCTGGTCCGGTTCCCGGCCCACCCACACCTCGCGGTGGACGTCGGGCCCGTCGGGGCGGATGACGAGCGAGCCGATGCGGTGCTCGCGGGCCGCCTCGACGAGGGCGGGCACGCCCTCCGCCGCGTCGTGCGGTACATCGCCGGGGACCTGGGCGCGGCGGGAGCGGAACCGGTCCAGAAGCTCCGCCGTGTGCCGCCGGACGTAGGCCTCGCGGGCCTCGTCCACGGCCTCCTCCAGCCGCTCCCGCCGGGCGCCGGCGGCGCGGCCGCCGTACTCGGTCTCGGTGCAGGCGGACTTCAGCGGCTCGGGGAGCCGGTCGTACACGGCACGGCGCTCGCGCACGTCCCCGGCGAGGACCAGCATCCGGGCGCCGGTCTCCTCCCACGTCTCGGCGAGGGCCCGGGCGATCTCCCCGGCGTTGTGCTCCCAGGTGTCCTCCACGGAGAACTCCCAGTGCCGGACGGACCAGTCGGCACCGGACTTGGTGCGGTGGATCGGCCACTGCCGGCCCTCGTGGTGCCCGGCGTTCTCGCGTCCGTAGTCGTCGCGGATCTGGAAGTCCGCGCCCCTGCGGTCGATGTACGCGATCAGGCACCGCGGGTTCTCGCTGCGGTGCTCCAGCAGCGGCCCGAGATGCGGCACCGGCGACCAGCTGACCTCCGACCGGCCTTGCGGGGCCTCGCCGAGCGGCACGTCCAGCACGACTTCCCCACCGGTGGCGAACAGGGCCCGTCCGGGAGCGCCCGTGCGGGGCAGCTCGCTCAGCACCTCCCGCAGCGTGCGGCAGGTGCGCTCGTCGGCGCCCTGCGCGGCCAGTTCGTCACAGGCTTCGCGGGCCGCCAGCTCCTGCTCCTTGAAGGCGTACTGGGACGCGCGGGAGGTGTCGAAGTAGACCGACGCCCAGGGGCCGGGCCGCTCCACGACCGGGTTGAGGAATGCGAGTTCCATTGCTTCCTCCGAACTGTCTGTATCGGTGGTGCGAACCGGGTACCCGATGGATCCACGGCAACACGACCGGCACCGTTCTCCGGGGAACCCCATCGCCCCCGGCAGGGCACGGGGACCGTGGTGTCACCGGTGGCGGGACGGTTGGGCGGCCGGTGACGGAGAAGACGGGGGGAGAAGCCGCGGTACGGCCACGCGGCGCGAGAGAGGGAGAGAGGTGGAGCCATGGCGGACGCGGAGCGGCGGAGAGCCGGGGTCGACCCCGGTGACCTGGACGAGCGGCAGCTGCTGAAGGAACTGGAGTCGGTCCACCGGACCCGGCACGAGACGCTGCTGCACGGCGCACCGGACGCGCTGGACGCACACAACGCGCGGATGGCCGAACTCGAGGGCGAGTACCTGCGGCGCCATCCGCGCCGGCAGGTGTCGCCGTCCCGCACCCGGGAGGGGGCGCGGGCCCGCGAGCGCTGAGCCGTCCCCCGGATCCGCCCGTCCGCCGCGGTGTTTGGCGGGTGCGGGCCGGGGGACCCGGTCCACGGCCGGAGTGGCCGTGAGTGGGGAGCGGAAGGGCTCGGACCCGGGACTTCAGGGATCCCGGGTCCGAGCCCCGCCCCGCCCCGGAACGAGCCGGTTCCGGGGCCGACCAGCATAAAGTCCGGTTTGGCCTGATTGGGAATGGTCACTCGCCTCCAAGGCCCGTGACGTTCGTCACAGAGCGTGACAGTTCCCCAGGGAAGGACCAGGGCCATGGCGGTATTCGCCGTACTCATACCGATGGCCATGCTCGGCCTCGTTCTGGCACTGGGCCGCTACGAGGAACTCATGTTCGTGAGGGAGGAAGACACCAGTGACCACGACCGTGAACCGACGGCCGGCCGGGCGCGACACCGGCGAACCGTCGGCCGGCGACCTCGTCAAGCAGGCCGCCGAGCAACTGTCCGACCTGGTACGCGGTGAGATGCGGCTCGCCCAGGCGGAGCTGGCCCGCAAGGGCCGGCGGGCCGGCCTCGGGGGCGGGCTGTTCGGCGGGGCGGGCATCGTGGCCTTCGTGGCGTTCCAGGCGCTGGTGGTGGCGGGGATCGCCGCGCTCGCCCTGGTCCTGCCCCTGTGGGCCGCCGCCCTGATCGGGGCGGCGGCGCTCCTCGCCGTCGCCGGGGTGCTGGCGGCGCTCGGCCGCAAGCAGACCCGGGAAGCGGCGCCCCTTGTGCCCGAGGAGGCGATCCGCGGGATGCGGACCGACGCCGAACGGATCAAGGAGAGGGCGCACCGATGACGAGCACTCCCGAGGAACTGCGACACGAGGTGATCCAGGCGCGGGAGCGGCTCGGCGACACGGTGGAGCAGCTCGCGGCCCGCGCGGACGTGAAATCCCGCGCCCGGGCCCGGGCCGCCGGGATTCAGGAGGACATGCGCCAACAGGCCGGACAGGCGGCGGAACGGCTGGGCGGTCCGCCGCTCGCCGCCGTCGCGGGCGGCGTCGCGCTGCTCCTCGTCCTGATGGCGATACGCGGCAGGCGCGCGGAGAAGGGCAAGGGCTGAACGTGAGCACGGTGTACAAGATTCTGAGCGCGCTCTTCGGCATCCTCGGCGGCGTCATCGCCGGTGCCCTCTTCAAGCAGCTCTGGAAGCGGGTCTCCGACAAGGACGAGGCCCCCGAGCCCACCGATCCCGACTACACCTGGGGGCAGATCCTGCCGCCCGCCATCGTCAAGGGCGCCATCGTGGGCGGTGTCCGCGCCGTGGTGGAGCGGAGCGGCGCCAACGGCGTCCGCCGGGTGACGGGGAGCTGGCCGACGGACGACTGACACCGGCGGTACCGGGACGGCGGGCGCGCGGCGGCGGTGCCGCGGCCTTCCGGCCCGTCGCTCCCCCGGGCACCCGCAGCCGCCCCGGCCCTCCCGGCCGGGGCGTTCCCGTCCCCCGGGGTCCCGGACGCCCGGCCGTCCCGGAACCGCCCCGAGCCGTCGCGGACGCATGGGCGCCCGACGCGGTCACCACCCCTCTCACCAGCGGTTTCGTCGCAGACGGGCCGAGTGCGAACGGCCCCGTGAGGCGGCCGCCGCCGCCTCCGGTCGCGGACCCGGCGGACCTGGTGGAGCATGGAAGTGAACCTGTTCCAGCGGGCTCCCGCCGCTGCCGGAAGGGCTCGAAGGCCATGTGTTTGCGGCCCGGGCCCGGGGGCAAGCGACAACCGTGCTTCGGACCGTAGGCACGCCCGTGGGACCAGCTCTGTCTGCGGCCCCGAGCGCGCCTCGGCCCCGTATGTCGTGCCTGCTCCCGCGGTGAACCAAGTCCGACCGTCCTGGGAGCGATTTCCTCATGACGACCGTACGCGCTCACGCTCATACCAAGCGGCCTCGCTCGAGGCACCCGCACGACGACGCACCCGACACCACCGAAGACTTCCGCAAACTGTCCCGCATGCCGGACGGCCCGGAGAAGGAGGCCCTGCGCCAGCGGGTGGTCAGCGCCTGGATACCCATGGCCGAACGCCTCGCCCGGCAGTTCCGCAACCGGGGCGAGTCCATCGAGGACCTGCAGCAGGTCGCCGCGCTCGGCCTCGTCAAAGCCGTGATGCGGTACGACCCCGACCGCGGGACCGCCTTCGAGAGCTTCGCCGTGCCCACGGTGGTGGGCGAGGTCAAGCGGCACTTCCGCGACCACATGTGGGGCCTGCACGTACCCCGCCGGGTGCAGGAACTCCGCAACCGGGTCCGCGTCGCCTACCGCGAACTGTCCACGACCCTCGACGGACGCGGCCCCAGCATCCGCGAGGTCGCCGAGCACACCGGGATGTCCGAGGAGGACGTGCTGCTCGGCATGGAGGCGCTCGACAGCTTCACCCCGCTGTCGCTGGACGCGGAACTCCCCGGCTCCGAGGACGGCTACGCGCTCGTCGACACCCTGGGCAAGCCGGAACCGGGCTTCGACCGCATCGTGGACCGGGAGGCGATCAAGCCCAAGCTCAGCCGGCTTCCCGAACGCGAGCGGCAGATCCTCTACATGCGGTTCTTCTGCGACATGACCCAGAGCCGGATCGCGGAGCAGCTCGGCATCTCCCAGATGCACGTCTCCCGGCTGATCAGCCGGACCTGCGCCACGCTCTGCGACCAGGTGATGGCCGACGCGAACTGAGCCGCCCGGCGGTTCCGTCCCGCGCGGCCGCCCCGCCTCCGGTGCTCCCGGAACCAGCGGGGCGGCGGGAGGCCTCGCGGGCCCGCTGCCGGACCCGGCGTCATGCCGGGGCGGCCGGAGCCGTGGGGGCGGGCGGCCCCGGCGGTGCGGAGGCCGCCCGACCGGCGCAGGTGCCGCCCCGCGCGGGCGTGCGGCCCAGGGCCAGGGACAGATGCCGGGCCATCCGGTGCACCGCCCCCGCCTCGGCCATCCCGAAGGCGCGCCTCCCGCCCGTGCGGAAAAGCGTCAGGGCGCCGGACGCGGGGGCACCGGTGTCACCCCGGTGCGGCCGCGCCGGCTCCTCGCAGGGCGGCGGGCACAGCGGTACGCAGAGGAGCGAGGTGACCCGCGCCGACACCAGTACCGCGGCGCCCGACGCGTCCCGCCCGAAGGCCTCCTGGTCCTCCGGGCGCACCCGCAGCGCCGGCACCCGGTCGCGCACGGCGTCCATCACCAGCGGGCAGTCCGCCGGGTCCTGCCCGGCCGGCCCCGCGCCGGGCTCCGGCCGCGGCTCCGGGCCCAGCACCACCATCCGGCGCAGCGGGCCGGAACCGCCGCCGGCGTCCGGGGGCGGGGCGAGGTCGGCGATCACCCAGTCCGCGAACCGTCCGTGCAGCAGCCGGGCCGCCCGGCTCAGCAGCTCCTCCGGTGAGCCCGGGGGCGTGGTGAGCAGCTCGGCGGCCATGTCGTCGACCAGGTCCAGCAGTTCCGCCTGCTGGGACACCTCGGCGAGGTCGGGGCGGGGAAGCCGCCGCGACGCGGGGAACGGAGCGGGACCGGCCCGCCCCGCCGCGCGCCGGGGGGCCGGCCACGGCTCCCGCTCCGTCTCTCCGGCGGTCACGGGCTGGAAGACGGCCAGCACGGCCGGCTGCCGCTCCTCCGGCGGCCGCAGGGCGGTGAGGGTGGCGCGCAGGGCGGTCCGTCCGCCGCCGGCCGGGCCGGGCCCCGGCAGCCGCCGGACCAGCAGGCTGCGGCTGCCCTCGCCGCGCGCCACGGCGGCCGCCTGGGAGCGGAACGCCGCCCGTGTGTCGTGCGCCAGGGCGCCGGTCAGCGCACGGCCGGTGGCGTACCCGGCGCGCAGGGAGAACAGTTCGCAGGCGGCGGGGTTGAGCCGCCGGACGACGGTGGCGCGGTCCATGAGCACCACCGGCAGCGGCAGGCGCTGGAAGAGACCGCGCAGCAGCCGCAGCTCCGGATCCTCCCGGACGGTGCCGTTGTGCCCCGGCGCCGCCGAGAGTCTCTCGAAGCGCGGCCACAGGACGTCCACCACATGCTGGAGTTCGAACAAAGCGGTGTCCAGGGCCGGTCCCCGCTGTTCGGGGGGTAGCGACCGCGCGGACTGCAACTCCGCGATCCGGCTGCGGAAATCGGCCAACTCGGCACCGAAACCGATCGACTCGCCCATGCAGCCCACCGTAACCGCATCCGCCCGACGGGGGTCCGCGCCACCGGAGAGCGGCGCGCACCGCGGGACCGGGGCGGGCGCGGGACCGGGCCGGCCGCCGGCCCCGTTTTGCGGACCCGGGCCCGGGCAGGCGTTCCCGGGGAGACGACGACGGGGGCCATCGTCATCATGGCCGGCGGCGGCCGGGATCGCCGGCCGGCCCCGGTGACCACGGAGTTCGAGGAGGGCTGTCCGCCGGTATGCCCGAGAACAAGGAACGCACGCCGCATCCGGCGCCGGACGCGATGACCGACGTGATGACCGACGCCTCCGAGCCGGGCCTGGCCCGGCTCGCCGAGCAGGCGGCCGCGTGCAACCCCTGGTGCTGCGGTGCCGCGGTGACGGCCATCCCCGTCACCGCGCTCTCCGGGGCGCGGGACCCCGTCGCGGCGTTCTCGGCCGCCCCGCTCCGGACGGCCGTGACGCACCCCGACCTCACCCCCCTGGTGACCGTGCAGTGGGAGACCGGCAAGGGCCCCGTGCCCGCTGTTCTGGAGACCGGCCGGCCGGCCGCGTCGGAGGATCTGCTGCACGACGACCGGTGGCCCCGCTACCGGGCGAGGGCCCTGGAAGCGGGGGTCCGCTCCAGCACCGCGATGCCGTTCCGCCGGGAGAGCCTGCTGGTCGTCCTGACCGTCCACGGCTTCCGCCCCGGCCGGCTCGTGGACCCCGCGAACGGGGTGACCGCGCTCCTCGGGGACCTGGCCACCAGCGAGCTCGTCCGCGGCATCGAGCAGCGTCGGCTGTACGCCGAAATCGACCAGCTCGGCACCGCGCTGCGGGCCCGCCCCGTGGTCGACCAGGCCTGCGGAATCATCATGCACGTCCTGGGCTGCGACGCCGACACGGCCTTCGGCCTGCTCCGGACCATGTCCCAGCGCACCAACCGGAAGCTCTCCGAACTGGCCGCGGCCCTGGTCGGCAGCCGGGGCCGCGGCGCGGAAGCGGAGATCGTACGGCTGGCGGAGGGCCGGCCGCCCGGAGGGCGGCGCGAACGGTCCCCGTCCCGGCCGCGCCCGTAGCCCCCCGCCCCCGGCGTGCCGGGCCCCGTTGCCGACCGGTGGGGATCTGCGAAGGTGGATGAAGAGGGTCGTCACACCGACCGGGCCCGACGGAGGTACCCGATGGAGCCGATGCCACCGGACCCGCGTGGCCCGGCCGCCTTCGGGCCACCGGCCGAGCCCCCGGGGCTGCCCGTCCTGCCCGGACTCGCCGAACGGCTGGCGGCAGCGGCGGGCCGCGGCGCACCGGAACCCCCGGGCGGCGGACCGGCCCTGCTCGACGCCGCCGCCGGCTACTGGTTCCGGCGCGGCCTCGCCGCCGGCCCGGAGCGGCTGCTGGCCGCCGCCGGCCCGCAGCCCCTGCTGCTCGCACTGCTCGCGGCGGCCGGCGGCGACGTCTTCACGGCCCGCCCGTGCGCCCCGTGGCACTCCGCGCAGCCCCTGCTGCTCGGCCGTCCCGCCTACCCGGTGCCCGTCCCCGCCGAGTGCGGGGGTGTGCCCGACCCGTTCGCCCTGCTGGAGACGGTGCGCCGGGTGCGCGGGGAGGGCGGGGAGCCGCGCGTGCTCGTGCTGTCCCCGGCCGACGACCCGACGGGCACCGCCGCGCCTCCCGAACTGCTGCACGAGGTGTGCGAAGCGGCGGCCGGCGCGGGGCTGCTGATCGTCAGCGACGAAACGGACCGCGACGCGCTTCATCCGTCTCCCGTCCCTCCCGCCCCGGACACCGCGGCCGCACCGGAAGGAACACACGCCGGGCGCGGCCGGCCCGTGTACGTCAGTCCGGCCGAGATGCTGCCCGGGCAGGTCGTCGTCCTCACGGGGCTCGGGACCACGCTGCTGCCCCCGGGCTGGCCGGCCGCGACAGCCCGCTTCCCGGCGGGCCCGGACGGGGCGGAGCTGCGCGCCGCCACCCTCGGGGTGCTCTCCGGGATGCGGGCCGAGCCGGGGGCACCGCTGGCCGCCGCCGTCGCCCACGCCCTCACCGAACCGCCCGCCGTCACCGCCCGGCTCCGGGCCGCCGCCCGGCTGCACGGCATCCTCGCCGCCGCCCTGTACCGCACGGTCGTCCGCCACGGGGCGCTGTGCCGCCCGCCGCGCGCCGGCGACCGGATCTACGCCGACCTCGGCCCCCTCGGTGACGCGCTCGCCGCCCGCGGGATCGGCGACTCCGTGGAACTGGAGGACCACCTGACGCGGCGGCTCGGCTTCCCCGTGGCGGGCGGGCACCGGTTCGGGGACCCCCCGGACGCGCTCCGCGTCCGGCTCACCACCGGCCCGCTGCTCCCTCCGGACGAGGCCGGCCGCCTGCGGGCACTCACCGCCGCGGACCCGCTGGACTCGCCGCACGCGGCCCGGTCGCTGACCCTGGTGACGAGGGTCCTCGACGAGTGGAGCGGCCGATGACGGCACCGGGACCCGCGGCCGGCACCGGCCGTGGCACCGGTCGTCGCCGTCCGGGCACGGCCCCGTCCGCCGTCCCGCCCGAACGAGCGGACAGAAGAAGGAACGTTGTCAAGGGAATGGGGCATACGGCAGAGGTGTGACGCCTGGTAGGGAGCGGGCCGCAGGGCACCGCGGAGAGCCATGGGAGCAGCGATGACGGAACGGGAACGGCAGCGGCAGGGGCGCTTCCGCACCGGAATCGGCGCCGGAGCCGCCCTCGGTGCGGACCCGGGGAGCGGGACCGGTCCCGCCACAGCCACGGCTCCCGCGCCCGGCCCGGCGCCCCGCCCCCGTACCGGGCCGCTGCCCGAGCCGCGGCCCCTGGGCGAGGTCCGCAGCTGGCCCCGGTCCTTCGCCGACCGGCTGACCGCACCGCTGCCCGCCGGGGTCGCCGGACTCGCGCGGCTGGCCCGCGAAGGGGTGTCGCGGCCTCCCGCCGGGGCCCTGACGGAGATCTCCGAGCTCCCCGTGGCGCAGGGCCCGCTGCCGGACGCCGGTCCCGGCACGGTCGCCGTGACCTGGGCGGGCCACGCCAGCTGGGTGGTGCGGATAGGCGGGCTCACCGTGCTCACCGACCCCGTGTGGTCCCGCCGCATCCTCGGCACCCCGTCCCGGATCACCCCCGTCGGCGTCCCCTGGGCGGACCTGCCCCCGGTGGACGCCGTCGTCATCAGCCACAACCACTACGACCACCTCGACGGGCCCACCCTGCGCAGGCTCCCGCGCGACACCCACCTGTTCGTGCCGGCCGGGCTCGGCGCCTGGTGCCGGCGCCGCCGCTTCACCCGCGTCACCGAACTCGACTGGTGGGAGGCCGTGGAGCTGCCCGCCGGGGACGGCGGCACCGTCCGCTTCGACTTCGTCCCCGCGCACCACTGGAGCAAGCGCACCCTCACCGACACCTGCCGCTCGCTGTGGGGCGGCTGGGTCCTGACCGACCCGGCGGGCCGGCGCGTGTACTTCGCGGGCGACACCGGGTACGGCCACTGGTTCGCGGAGATCGGCGCCCGGCTGCCCGGGATCGACCTCGCCCTGCTGCCGATCGGCGCCTACGACCCCTCGGACATGCTCCGCGACGTCCACACCGACCCGGAGGAGGCCGTGCAGGCCTGCCTCGACGCGGGTGCGCGGCGCATGGCACCGATGCACTGGGCGACGTTCCTGCTCTCCGCCGAGCCCCCGCTGGAGCCGCTCACCCGGGTCCGCGCCGCGTGGCGGCGCACCGGCCGGCCCCGCGAACAGCTCTGGGACCTGCCGGTCGGCGGATCCCGCCTCCTCCCCGAGGACTGACGGGAGACGCCGCGGGCGCCGCCCGGCCCGGCGGGGGGAACGCCGGCCGGCTCACCAGGCGCCGGTCAGCTCACCAGGCGCCGGCCGGCCTCCCGGACGCGGCGCCAGCCGGCCGGGGCCGCGCTGGTCGCCAGGGCCAGGGCCACCGCCGCCAGCGCCCCCTGCCAGGGCTCGGGGAAAAGCGCTCCGCCGGTGATCCCGATCAGGAGGTAGGCCGCCGCCCAGGCCAGGCTCGCCGGGCCGTCACCCCGCAGGAAGTCCCGCAGCGGGACCTTCGCCAGCAGGCACGCGAGCATCACGGGAATCCGCCCGGCCGGCACCAGCCGGGACACCACGAGCACCGTCACCCCGTGCTCGTCCAGCTTCCGCCGTGCCGCCTCCAGCCGGTCGGGCGCCGCCCGCTCCCGCAGCCGCTCCAGCCAGCGGGAGCCGCTGTCCGAACGCACGCCGCGCAGCCCGAGCCAGTAGAGGAGGGTGTCACCGGCGAAGGCCGCCAGCGCCGCCACGGCGAAGACCAGCGGCAGGGTGAGTCCGGGCAGCCGGTGGTGGAGGGCCACGGCCGCCGCAGAACTCACCAGCGCGCCCGTCGGCACGACCGGCACCAGCGACCCGAGCGCCACCAGCAGGAACAGCGAGGGGTAGCCCACGAAGCTCTGCGGCGACGTCGCCGGCACCCAGCCGAGCAGGTCTCCCACCGCGCCGGGCAGCGCCCGGTGCACGGTCCCGTCGGTCACCGCGCGACCTCCGGCCGCACGCTCTGCCCGTGGTCCAGCCGGTGCACGGCCACCTCCGGGGCGAGCGCCGTCGCGTGCCGGGCGAACTCGTCGCCGGGGGAGTGGAATTCGTGCGGCCGTACGGCGTCCAGGCCGATCGGCCAGAACGTGCCGTAGTGCACCGGCACCGCGGAGCGCGGCGCGAGCCGGGCCACCGCCCGGGCCGCGCGGGAGGCGTCCAGATGGCCGCTGCCCAGATACGGGCCCCAGCCGCCGACCGGCAGCAGCGCCACATCGCAGGGCCCCACCACATCCGCCATCTCGTCGAACAGGCCCGTGTCCCCCGCGAAGTAGGTGGTCGACTCGCCCCGCAGCACATAGCCGAGCGCGGGGGAGCGGCTGGGCCCGTACGGCAGCCGGCGCCCGTCGTGCGCGGCGGGCACGGCCCGTACCGCGAGATCGCCGATCCTCGTCTCGTCACCGGGCGCCACCTCGGTGACGCGCAGCGTCCCGGCCGCCAGCCGGCGCAGGGCGGGCACCGCGGCGAGCGCCCCGCGCGGCACGAGCACCCGGGTGCCCGGCTCCAGCCGGGCCAGCGAGCGCGGGTGCAGGTGGTCGGCGTGCAGATGGGAGACGAGCACGACGTCCGCGACGGCGGCCTCGGGCGGTGGCACCGCGCCCCGGCGGCGGCGCAGATGCGCCAGCCGCTGCACGAGCAGCGGGTCGGTCAGCACCCGCACCCCCGAATCCGTCACCGTCGCGGTGGCATGCCCCCACCATGTGATCTCGACCGGCACCTGCCACCTCCCGGGTCTCGGCCGCCGCGGCGGCGTCTCCCTGCCGAGCGTAGCCGCACGGCCGGGTACGGCGCCGGGTGCGGCGGCCGCCGGGACCGCACCCGGGACCGCACCCGGGATCGCAGCGGCACGGCCGTGCCGCTGCCGCACCGCCCGCCCCGCGGCCGCCCTCGCACCCTCCGGTCGGTACGGTGGGGCGGCCCGGGCGACGGGTGACCAGCAGCCGGAACGCCGCGGCCGTGACGCGCGGATGACAGCGGCCGCGACCACGGCCGCGACCACGGCCGCGGCGGCGGCCGGGCCGGCGTCCGCGACCGGGACGGCGGCGAGAGGCCGCGGGCCCCGCGCGGGGCGGGCACCGGCGGGAAGCGGCCGGAGCACGGTACGGCGGCCATGCGGCACAGCGGCGACGCGAAACGGCGACAAGGAGAGTGACCGTGACCCCAACGACAGTGGCGGTACTGGGCCCGGGCGGCGTCGGAGGACTGGTCGGCGCGCTGCTCGCCCGCGCGGGGCACCGGGTGGTGTGCCTCGCCGGAGCGGAGACCGCCGGGGCACTGCGCGCGGACGGACTGCACGTGACCAGCGGCCGCTTCGGCGCGTTCCGCGTCCCCGTCGAGGCGGACACCGAACTGCGCGAGCCGGTCGGCCTGTTGTTCGTCACCGTCAAGGAGACGGCACTCGCCGGCGCCCTGGAGCGGGTGCCGGCCGCGGCGCTCGGCGGCGGACTGGTGCTGCCGCTGCTCAACGGGGCCGACCACCTCGGCCCGCTGCGCGAGCGCTACCCGGCGGAGCAGGTGGCCGCCGCGACGATCCGCGTCGAGTCCACCCGCGTCGCCCCCGGCCGCATCGAGCACACCAGCCCCTTCGCCGCCGTCGAACTCGCCGGCCGCACCGTGCCCCGCGACCGCCTCGACCACACCGCCGCACTCCTGCGCGAGGCCGGGCTCGGCGCGACCGTACGGGACGACGAGACCGCCCTGCTCTGGGACAAGCTGGTCTTCCTCGCCCCGATGGCGCTGCTCACCACCCGCTACGCGAGCACGGTCGGCGCGGTCCGTGAGCAGCGGCGGACCGAACTGCTCGCCCTGCTCGACGAGATCGGCGCCGTCGCGCGCGCCGCGGGCGCCACCGCGGAGCCGGCGGAGGTCCTCGGCTTCCTGGAGGCCGCCCCCGGCTCCATGAAGTCCTCGATGCAGCGCGACGCCGAGGCGGGCCGGCCCCTGGAGCTCGACGCGATCGGCGGCTCGGTGCTCCGCGCCGCCGATCGCCTCGGCCTGCCGGCCCCGCTCACCGCGGAGATCGTCACGGAGCTGCGGGAGCGCACCGGGCGGTGAGCGGTCTCCCGGTCCGGCGCCCGGCGGATCCCGGCCGTGCCGGGCGCCGCCGGACGCCGGACGCCGGACGGCGCGGTGCGGCGCGGTGCGGCGCGGTGCGGTGCGGTGACCGGTGCGGCCGGTCCGTCCGCGGCCGCCGCCCGGGCGCGCCGTCCTCCTTCCCCGCAGCCCTCCACGCCGCCGGCCGCGCGGACCCGGCCGTCCCGCCCTGACGGCCGGGCGGCCGAACCGGGCGGCCCGGCTCCGCGACCCCGCCCGAGCCCGCCCGTACCGGGCCCCGCGCTGTGACAGGCTGGGACCCGCCCGCACGGCCGCAGGGTGCGGGCACGCCCGGAAGGGGCAGGCGGACCGGCGAGATGGGAACGTGCGTGGTACGAGGCAGATGGCGGGCCGTCGGCGGCGCGGTGTTCCGGGTGCTCGCGGTGTGGGCGGTCAGCACGCTCACCATGCTGATCCTCGCCGGCATCCTGCCGGACTTCCGCATCCAGTCGCCCGGCGGCGACAGCCCGACGACCATCGCACGCACGGCCGCCATCGGCGCCGGCGCCTTCGGCCTGCTGAGCGCGCTGGTCTGGCCGCTGCTGGTGCGGGCGCTGCTGCTGGTGCCGGCGCTCGTCCTCGGCGTCCTGGTGTTCTTCCTCAACGGCTCGATGCTGCTGCTCGCCCTCCGGCTGGTTCCCGACGGCGGAAGCGAGGCCGGGCCGGAGACGGCCGTGGCGGTGGCCGCCATCATGTCCGCCGTCGCCTCCGCCACGAGCACCGCCCTCGCGGTCCGCGACGACGGCGCCTACCGGCGGCGGCTCCGCCGGCTCGCCCACCGGCACCGGCCCGGCCGCCCCCGGCGCGGCGGTGAGGGCGGCTCCCCCGGCCGGCCGGGCACTCTCTTCCTCCAGCTCGACGGGGTGGGCTTCGACGTCCTCAGCGAGGCCGCCGGCCCCCGCACCCTGCCCGGCACCGGCCGGGTGCTGCCGCCCGTCATGGAGACCGTCGCCTCCTGGGTCGAGGGCGGCAGCCACGTGCTGTCGCTGTGGCGCACCGACTGGTCCAGCCAGACCGGCGCCAGCCAGCTCGGCATCCTGCACGGCACCAACCACGACGTCCCCGCCTTCCGCTGGTACGAGAAGGACACCGGCCGCGTCATGGTGTGCTCCTCGCCGCGCAGCGTCGCCGAACTCCAGCGCCGCGCCGTCGAACGCACCGGCGACCGGGGGCTGCTCGCCGAGGACGGAGCCAGCCGCGGCAACCTCTTCGGCGGCGGCGCGCAGCAGCTCGCCCTGGTGCTCTCCGTGGCCGCCCGGCGCGGCCGGGGCACCCGCTCCCGGGCCGGCTACTTCGCGTACTTCTCCGACCCGGCCAACGCCACCCGCACCGCCCTGTCCTACACCGCCGAGGTGTTCCGCGAGCTCGTGCAGTCCGTGCGGGCCCGGATGCGGGGGGACGAGCCGCGCGTCAAGCGGGGCGGGCTCTACCCGTTCATCCGCGCCTTCGCGACCGTCGTGTCCCGGGACGTGGTCGTCGCCGCCGTCATCGGCGACCTGTTCGCCGGGCGCTCGGTGGTCTACGCCGACCTCGTCGCCTACGACGAGGTGGCCCACCACTCGGGCCCGCACAGCCGGGACGCCCAGCAGGTGCTGGCCCGGCTCGACCGCAGCGTCCGGCTCATCGCCAAGGCCGCCGCCCACGCGCCCCGCCCCTACCGCATCGTGCTGCTCTCCGACCACGGGCAGAGCCCCGGCCGGACCTTCGCCGACGCCTTCGGGATCACCCTGGAGGAACTGGTCCGCATCGGCTGCCGGAGCGGCGGCCCGGCCGGCTCCCGGCCGCTGACCGGGCGGCGCGCCGACCGCGAGGTGACCGGCGCCGAGGCGCGGGCGGTGGCCAGGGCCGCGCTGCACCGCGCCGACGAGGAGGAACGGGAGACCCGGCGCGGGCGCGGCACGGGGCCGATCGTGCTCGGCTCCGGCAACCTGGGCCTGATCAGCTTCCCCGAACTGCCCGGCAGGGTCAGCCGGGAGGAGGTCGAACGCCGCCACCCCGCGCTGCTGAGCACGCTGGCCGAGCACCCCGGTATCGGCTTCGTCCTGGTGCGCAGTGAGGAGTACGGGGCGGTGGTCCTGGGCCCGCACGGCGGCGAGCACCGGCTCGACCAGCGCGTCGTCATCGGCCCGGACCCGCTGGCGCCCTTCGGCCCGGAGGCCGAGGACGCGGTCCGGCGCACCGACGCCTTCCCGCACGCCGCGGACATCATGGTCAACTCCGCCTACGACCCGACGACCGGACGGGTGCACGCCTTCGAGGCCCAGATCGGCTCGCACGGCGGCCTCGGCGGAGCCCAGGGCCACGCCTTCCTGCTCCGGCCCGCCGAGCTGTCGCCGCCGGTCCCGGAGGGCGAGATCCTCACCGGCGCGGAGGCGCTGCACCGGGTACTGCGCCGCTGGCTGGCCGAGACCGGCGAGGCCGGGGCGGGTGCGGCGGGGACGCCTCCGGCAGGGACGGGGGCGCCCGGATCCGGCGCCGGTGCGAGCCGGGTCCGTGCGGCCGGTTCCGGGACGGACGCGGCCGGGACGGGGCCCGGGGCCGGAGTCCGGGACACCGGCGCGCCGGGGCGCGGCGCCCCCGGGACGCCGCTGCCGCCCCCGGCGGACGGCCCGGGCGAACGCGTCGGCTGACGCGGCCACCGGCCACCGCTGCCGTCACCGCTGCCGCAGCCGCCGGCCACGCGGTCCGGGCGACGGGAGCGGCGGCCCGCCCCGAGCGGCCCGCCGACGCGCGCGGGTGGCGATGCGCCGAGCCGGCCGGTGGTGGCCCTGCCGGATTCCCCGGTGACGAGAGGGGGGAGCGTGCCCGGGGGAGCCACCCCCGCGGTGCCGGGCTCCCGGCGCCCGCCGGCCCTCGGCCCGGTGCGCGGGCGGGGCCCGTGGGGTGCGACACCCTGGAGCGCGAGGCGCGGGGAGACACCGGGCTCGGGGGCGCGGGCCTCAGGGCGCCGCCGACCGCAGGTAGGCTCCGGTCTCACCGTCGGCCGGCAGCAGCGTCTCGATGGCCAGCTCCGAAACGGTCACGTCCATGGGGGTGTTGAAGGTCGCGATGGCCGAGACGAACGAGAGCACCCGCCCGCCGTGCTCCAGCCGCATCGGCAGCGCGACCGGTTCCCGCTCGCCGGCGGCGGCCGATCCGGGGGCGGCGGAACCCGCGGCAGCGGATCCGGCCGGGGAAGAGGCGGCGGAGACGGCCGCGGCCGCCGGGCCGGGCGCTCCGGGCGCGGGCGGTGCCGGATAGCCGCGCAGCTCCTCGTACAGCGCGCGCAGCGGCGCGGAGCGGACCAGCGGCAGCTGCCGCTCCAGCCGGGACAGCAGATGGCCGCGCCACTCGGCGTAGTTCCGGATGCGCGGGGCCAGGCCGTCCGGGTGGAGCGCGATGCGCAGGGCGTTCAGCGGGGGCTGCAGCAGCGGGGCGGCGACGCCCTCCAGCAGCGCGGCCAGCCCGCGGTTGGCGGCGACCACCGTGTACTGGCCGTCGACCACGAACGCCGGATACGGCTCGTAGCCCGCGAGCAGCCGCTCCAGCTCCGCGCGGAGCGGCTCCAGCGCCGGGTCGTCCAGCGGCCGCTCCGGGAACCGCGGGGCGTAACCGGCAGCCACCAGCAGGGCGTTGCGTTCCCGCACGGGGACGTCGAGCCGCTCCGCCAGCCGCAGCAGCAGCTCCCGGCTCGGCCGGGACCGGCCGGTCTCGATGAAGCTGATGTGCCGGGCCGAGGAGTCCGCGCGCAGCGCCAGCTCCAGCTGGCTGATCCGGCGCAGCTCACGCCAGCCCCGCAGCAGCGCCCCCGCGTCGTTCCGGGTGGGTGTTCCGGTGTCCCCCGCATGCGTCGTCATGCCGTCCGACGGTAGCCGAGGAGAGTGACAGCGCCCCGGGGCCGTGGCGCGCGGTGGACGCGGCGTGCCACGGTGGCAGGCCGAGGAACGGTATCCGACGGAGGGAAGACCCGTGGCACCCCAACCGCTCTCGCCCCAGGAGATCCGGGACGCTCTCACCGAGCTGCCGGGCTGGTCGTCCACCGGCGACCGCCTGGAGCGCACGTACACCTTCGCGGGCCATCTGGCCGCGGCGGCGATCGTCACCGAGATCGCCCGGGTCCAGGAGAGCCTGAACCACCACGCCGACCTGACGCTCAGCTACGACAAGCTGACGGTGTCGGTGAACACCCACAGCGCGGGCGGGAAGGTGACCGAACTGGACACCGAACTGGCCCACCGCATCGAGCAGATCGCGGTGGAACACCGGGTGGCCTGACGATCCGGGCCCGGCCGGGCCGTACCGCCGCCGCGGCCGTCCCGGCCGCGCCCGGACGGCCTCAGGCGCCCCCGGCGACCCGTCGGGGCCGTGGACGGGCGGAGCACCCGGACGGCCGGGCGCCTGGACGGAACCGGGCAGCCGCGGGGCCGGACGGTGGCCGCGGCCGGGCACCCCCGAGAAGGCACCGGGCCGGACGCGAACCGGCCGGGCCCGGCGCCGGATCGCGGGATGGCCGGCTGCTCCGCTCCGGCCCCCCTGTGGCCCGTCCCGCTCCGTCCCGCTCCGTCCCGGTCCGGCCCGTCCCGGCGGGGGCCGGGGATCAGACCGCCGGGAGTTCCATCAGCGCCAGGGGGTCGGTGGTCGGCTGCGGTGAACCGCCCGCCGGTTCCACCGTGATGCCCACGCCGCCGGCCTCGCCGACCCGGCCCTCCATCAGTACCGCCCCCGCCGCGGAGCCGGTGTCCTCCCCGGCCGCGAGCGTGAGCAGGCCGGCGGAGCGCATCGTCCCGCCGTCGTCGAACCACAGCTGGTACACCTTGCCGCCCGGCAGTGCCGGCAGCCCCGAGGCGAGGAACGCCGCCCGGTCCTCGGAGCGCGACACCACGACCGTCCCCTCGGCGCCGTCACCGAGCGACGCCGAACCGGTGCGGGCGTCCGGCGCCGTCAGGACCCGGGCCAGCTGCTCCGAGCGCCGCTCCGCGGCCTGCGCCTCGGCCCGGGCGTCGCGCGCCTCCTGCCGCTGCCACACGGCCACTCCGCCGAGCCCGCCGGCCAGGACGGCGAGGCACGCCGCCAGGACGAAGTACGAGGTCCCGCGCGAGCCGCGCCGTCCGCCGCCGGCCGCACGGGTGCGTCCGCCGCCGTCCTCTCCGCCTCCGCCGTCCGGCCGGGCACCGCGCGGTCCGGCGCTGTGCGTCCGGGCACCGTGCGGCGGGGAGCCCTCCGGCCGTGCCGGCCGGGGCACACCCGGCGGGTCCTGACGGACGGAGGCGATCCGGGCCAGCACCTGGTCCCGCATCTCCGGGGGCGGCTCCACCGACACGGCCGACCCCAGCCGTCCGGCGGTCGCGGACAGCTCCAGGACCTCCTGTTCGCAGGCCGGGCAGACCGCCAAGTGCCGCTCGAACCGCGCCCGTTCGTCCTCCGGCAGTGCGTGCAGGGCGTAGGCGCCGGTGAGGGTGTGCAGATCGGAGCCGTCCCCGGCCCCGGAGCCCTCGCCCTCACCGGCCCCGCCGAACCCGCCCGGTCCGCCGTACCGGCCGCCCCCGCCGAACCCGCCCGGTCCGCCCGGTCCGTCAGCGCCTCCCGGCCACCCGCCGGGGCCGGCGGGCCAGCCGGTGCCGGCCGGCCCGCCGGGACCCGGCCGGCCGCGGTCCCCGCGGCCTCTGCGCCTGCTCACACCGTCACCCCCAGGCAGTCGCGCAGCCGGATGAGCCCGTCGCGCATGCGTGTCTTCACGGTGCCCAGCGGGGCTCCCAGCAACTCGGCGACCTCGCGGTAGGTGAGGCCGCGGTAGTAGGCGAGCGTCACCGCGTGCCGCTGCAGCTCGGTCAGGCCGCGCAGACAGCGCCGCACCTGCTCGCGCTCCAGCCGGGCCTCGACCTGCTCGGTCACCTCGTCGAACGCCGGAGTCCGGTCCAGCAGCGCCGCCCGGTGCTCCCGGTCGGAACTGGCCTGCACGGACCGCACCCGGTCCACCGCGCGCCGGTGCGCGAGGGTCATCACCCAGGCCATGGCACTGCCACGGTCCGGCCGGAAGCGGGCCGCGCCGCGCCATATCTCCACCAGCACCTCCTGAGTGACCTCCTCGGACTGCGCGGGGTCGCGCAGCACACGGCGCACCAGACCGAGCACCGGTCCGGCCACCACGTCGTACACCGCCCCGAAGGCCTCCTGGTCGCCTCGCGCGACCCGGCCCAGCAGGGCCCCGAGATCGGGGCCGGGGGCGGAGACCTCGCCCATGAAGACGGCTTCTCTCACGCCGCGGCACCTCCGGTTCTCCGGCGCCGGGACCCGGACGCCGGCGGGGCGCCGGGCCCGGGGCGGCCGGTGCGGGCTGACGTCATGTCGACCTCCAGAGAGCAGGGGCCGGCCGGGGGAAGTACCGGCCGTCGTGCCGTCGTGCCGCCGTGGTGCGCGCGGCGGGGCGGGCGCGGGGACGGGCGGGGGGACCGGGTGCGGATACCCGGCCCCGTCCGTCATTCGGAGCCGGACGCCGCGCGGATGGGCCGGAAAGCCGGAGAACCGCGGGACCGGCCGGGCACCCCGCGCCCGCGCCCGCGCCCGGGCCGGGGCCGGCGCGGCCGGGGCCCCCGCGCTGCCGTGGCAGCGGCCGGGCACCGGCGGCCGCGGGCAGGAATCTGATGACCGGACAGCGCATGCAGGACAGTACGGAGACGGCGGGCGATGTACTCGGTCGTCCGCCGGACCGGTCCGCCCGGTTTCCGTGACCTCTCGCGCTGCGGCAGCGGCGGGCCCGCGGCGCACGCGTGCCGGAACGGAGGAGAAGCACGCCGTGCCGGACCGTTCCGGGTGCGTGCCCGCGCCCGCGCCCGAGCGGGCTGGTCGGCAGCGGCGGTGCGAGACCTCTCCCAGGATGGGAGCCACCGGGAGCCACCGGGAGCCACCGAGGGGCCGCCGGGACCGCCGGGACCGCGGGGGCCCGCCCCTGCGACGGCAGGCAGGGCCGCCGGGACCGGACCCGGACGGCGCGGCCCGGCCGGGCGGCCGTTCGGGTCCAAGCGGGGCCGGCGGGCCGGCCGGGACGGTAGAACGCCCGGCCGGCGGGTACCGCGTGGGCGTGATCCTTTCCGTCGAGCTCCTCCCGCAGTCCTGGCTGCGCGATGCCGTGGAGCTGCTGGTCCGCCTGGTGGAGGCGGCCGGTGCCCTGGTCATCTTCACCGGCGCCGTCTGGGCCTTCGCCCGTTTCATGACGGCTCTGGTCCGGCGGGGCGGCCGGTCGCGGGGGTTCAACCGGATCCGGCTGACCCTGGGCCGGTTCCTCGCGCTCGGCCTGGAGTTCCAGCTCGCCGGTGACGTGCTGCGGACGGCGGTGGCGCCCAGCTTCACCGAGATCGGGCAGCTCGCCGCGATCGCCGCCATCCGGACCGCGCTCAACTTCTTCCTCGCCCGGGAGATCGCGCATGAGCGCGCGGAGATCGAACGCGGCGACGATCTGCCGGAGGGCACGGAGCAGACCGGGCCGCCCTCCGCGGGGGCACGCGGGTGACGGGCTCCCTGCTGGAGACGGCCGCGCTGCTGGTCACCGCGGCCGGTCTGCTCTCCGCCGCCGCCGCTTGGGCGGGCACCCGCAGGCCGCGTCTCGCCCTGCAGGTGCTGCTGGACTTCCTCACCGCGGCCGGCCTGCTGCGGCTGTCCCACGACCTGTCCTGGGACAGCATCCTGGTCGTGGCCGCCGTGATCGCGGTGCGGAAGATCGCCATGTTCGGCCTGGCGCCCTCCGCGCTGCCGCCGGCCCCGGAGCGGGAGCACGGGCGGGGGCGGCGCTAAGCGGTCAGCCCCGGGAAACCGCCGTGGCGGGCCAGCTCTTCGAGCTCGTCCAGGGCCGCGGCCGCCCGTTCGGCCGCGTTCGGGTCGCGTTCGGCGAGGCCGCTCGCGGCGAATTCGTCCTCGTCGAGGCGGAGGACGAGGCGGCCGTCGGCCGACCGCCACAGGTCGAGGTCGAGGTCGGCGACGACGAGGGTGCCGCCGTCCTCGTCCGTCACCCGCGCCGGCCGGGTCACGTCGCAGTACCAGCCCTTCAGCGTGCCGTCCGCCGCCCGTACCTCCTTGACCGCGTACCAGCGGTCGCGCCAGAAGTACTCGGTGAACACGTCGCCCGCCTCGAACCGGACGAAGCCGAAGTCGCGCACCGCCGCGCCCGCCCAGGGCGCCCGGACGACGACCCGTGTGCCGTCGTCCTCCACCACGGTCGCCGGGTACCGCACGTCCGGCCGGGGCGACTTCACCAGCCGTACGGTCACCCGGGAGCCGGCCGCCAGCGGGCCCCGGGCGCCGGCTCCGTGCCGGCCCGCGGCCGTCGCGCCCGGCTCCCTGCCCGGCTCCCCGTCCGCGCCGGCCCGCCGGCCGGCCGCCGGGCCCGGGGGGGCGCTCCGGGAACCGGCCCGGGGTGTTCCGCCAGGGGGTGCCGTCATGGTGTGTCCGCTCCGTCCGCCGTGGTTGCCGCCCCGGAGCCGCGCCCCGCGGGCCGTGCGCGCCGGGGGGGCGGGCTCACCCGCCACCGCCGCCCGGCGCGGGCCATTCTGTCCCCGCGGCGGGCACGGCGGCCAGCGGTTTCCGTCCGGCCGCCCCGCGCCGGGCTCAGACCGTGGCCGCCCCGGCCGCCCCGACGGCCGTGCCGGAGACGGTCCCGGCCGCCGGGGGGCCGCCCGCCGTTCCGGCGCCGGGCTCGTCGAACTGGGTGCGGTACAGCTCCTCGTAGCGGCCGCCCCGGGCCAGCAGTTGTTCGTGGGTGCCGCGTTCGGCGATCCGGCCGTCCTCGACGACGAGGATCTCGTCCGCCGCCCGTACCGTCGACAGCCGGTGCGCGATGACCACGGCCGTCCGCCCGGACAGCGCCTCGGCCAGGGCCTCCTGCACCGCCGCCTCCGAGGTGGAGTCCAGATGCGCGGTGGCCTCGTCCAGGACGACCACCCGCTGCCGGGCCAGCAGCAGCCGGGCGATGGTCAGCCGCTGGCGTTCGCCGCCGGAGAGCCGGTAGCCGCGCTCGCCGACGATGGTGTCCAGGCCGTCGGGGAGTTCGGCGACCAGCCCGTCGAGCCGGGCGCGGCGCAGCACCTCCCACAGCTCCTCCTCGCCGGCCTCCGGGCGGGCCAGCAGCAGGTTGGCCCGCACCGACTCGTGGAAGAGATGCCCGTCCTGGGTGACGAGGCCGACCGTCTCCCGCACCGACTCGGCCGTCAGGTCCCGGATGTCCGTGCCGGAGAGCCGCACCGCCCCGCTGTCCACGTCGTACAGCCGGGGCAGCAGCTGCGCGATGGTGGACTTGCCGGCGCCCGAGGAGCCGACGAGCGCGACCATGCGGCCGGGCTCCACGCGGAACGACACCTCGTGCAGCACCTCGGTGCCGCCCCGGGTGTCGAGCACGGCGACCTCCTCCAGGGAGGCCAGGGACACCCTGTCCGCCGACGGGTAGCCGAAGGACACCCGGGCGAACTCCACGGACACCGGTCCGTCCGGCACCCGCACCGCGTCCGGCTTCTCCTCGATGAGCGGCTTCAGGTCCAGCACCTCGAAGACCCGCTCGAAGCTCACCATGGCGCTCATCACCTCGACCCGGGCCCCGGCCAGGGCGGTCAGCGGGGCGTAGAGCCGGGTGAGCAGCAGGGCCAGCGCGACGACGGCGCCCGGCTCCAGGCTGCCGCGCAGTGCGTAGAAGCCGCCGAGGCCGTAGACGAGGGCCAGGGCGAGGGCGGAGACCAGGGTGAGGGCCGTGATGAAGACCGTCTGGGTCATGGCGGTGCGGATGCCGATGTCCCGTACCCGGCGGGCCCGGGCGGCGAATTCGGCCGACTCCTCCGCGGGCCGCCCGAAGAGCTTCACGAGGGTCGCGCCGGGCGCGGAGAAGCGTTCCGTCATCTGCGTGCTCATCTCGGAGTTGTACCGCGCGGCCTCCCGCCGCAGCCGGGCCAGCCGCGCGCCCATGCGGCGCGCGGGCAGCACGAACACCGGCAGCAGGAGCAGCGCGAGCAGGGTGATCCGCCAGGAGAGGCCGACCATCACCGCCAGGGTGAGCGCCAGGGTGACGAGATTGCCGACGACCCCGGAGAGGGTGTCGCTGAAGGCGCGCTGCGCGCCGATGACGTCGTTGTTGAGCCGGCTCACCAGGGCGCCGGTGCGGGTGCGGGTGAAGAAGGCGACGGGCATCCGCTGCACATGGTCGAAGACGGCCGCGCGCAGGTCCAGGATGAGCCCCTCGCCGATGCCCGCGGAGAGCCGGCGGGCCAGCAGCCCGAGCCCGGCCTCGGCCACCGCGATCACGGCGATGAGCACGGCCAGCGAGGTGACGGTGCCCACGGGCGCGCTCTTCACGATGGAGTCGACGACGCGCCCGGCGAGTACGGGCGTGGCGACGGCCAGGGCCGCCGTGACGACGCTCAGCAGCAGGAACCAGGCCAGCCGCGTGCGGTGGGGGCGGGCGAAGGCGCCGATGCGGCGGACGGTGGCCCGGGAGAAGGGCCGCCCGTCGTCCTTGCGGGTGGCGTTGGCGGCATGGTGGAGCGAGGTCCACGCGGTGACTTCCATGTCCATGGCCGCAACCGTAGAAGCTCAAGCCGACATGAGGTCAACGGCTGGTGCGGAGGACGGGCCGTCGCCGGGCGCGGACGCGGGGGTTCCGCCGCCCCGCCGCCGCCCCGCGGCGGGGCGGCGGCGCGGCCGCGTTGCCGGAGGCGTCCGGGGGTGCCGCCGGCCGGGCAGCGGATCAGACGAAGTCGGCCGCGGCCGGGTCGGGGCCCAGGCGCCTGGTGGAGTCCAGGCCGGCGAGGGCCGCCATGTCGTCCTCGTCCAGCTCGAAGCCGAAGACGTCGAAGTTCTCCCTGATCCGGGCCGGTGTCGCGGACTTGGGGATCACCACATGGCCGAGCCGCAGATGCCAGCGGAGCACGATCTGCGCGGGGGTGCGGTCGTGCCGCGCCGCGAGCCGGGTGATGACGGGCTCGTCGAGCAGGCCCTTGCCCTGGCCGAGCGGGGACCACGCCTCGGTGGCGATGCCGTGCTCGGCGTGGAAGGCGCGGGATCCGGCTTGCTGGAACCAGGGGTGCAGTTCGATCTGGTTGACGGCGGGCACGACGGACGTCTCGTCCATCAGCCGGGTGAGGTGCTCGGGCAGGAAGTTGGAGACGCCGATCGCCCGGGCGCGGCCGTCCTCCCGGATCTTCTCCAGGGCGCGGTAGGTCTCGACGTAGCGGTCGCGCCGGGGCAGCGGCCAGTGGACGAGATACAGGTCCACGTAGTCCAGGCCGAGCTTCTCCAGCGAGGTGTCGAAGGCGCGCAGCGTGGCGTCGTATCCCTGGTCGCTGTTCCAGACCTTCGTGGTGACGAAGACGTCCTCGCGGGGGAGGCCGGAGCGGGTGATGCCCGCGCCGGTGCCGGCCTCGTTGCCGTAGACGGCCGCGGTGTCGATGCTGCGGTAGCCCGCTTCGAGCGCGGCCGTCACGGCGGCGGCGGCCTCGTCGTCCGGGATCTGCCAGACGCCGTAGCCGAGCTGGGGCATGCGGACGCCGTTGTTGAGGGTGACTGAGGGGACGTGGCTCACAGGCGGTCGGTCCTTCGCGTCGTCGTGCGGTCGGTCGTGGTGCGGTCGGTCGTGGTGCGGTCCTTCGGATACCGCGGTGCTACGGCGGCTCCTGCCCCTGATCGGACGTTCGATGACGGCCGCGTATTCCGCGTTCCGGTAAGGATATTCCGCGAGTCCCCGTTCCCGGGGCAGGCCGGGCGCGGGAACGGCGGAGCTCCCGGGGCCGTTTCCGCGCCGGGCTCACCCGCGGTACAGGGCTTCGATCTCGCCGGCGTAGGCGGACTCGATGGCCTTGCGCTTGAGCTTCATCGAGGGCGTGAGCAGCCCGTGTTCCTCGGAGAACTGGGCGGCCAGGATGCGGAAGGTGCGGATCGACTCGGCCTTCGACACCATGGTGTTGGCGGCCACGACCGCGCGGCGGATCTCGGTCTCCAGCTCCTTGTCCCGCACCAGTTCGGAGGCCGGGAGCCGCGGTTTGCCGCGCATCTTCAGCCAGTGGTCCACCGCCTCCGGGTCCAGGGTGACGAGCGCGGCGACGTAGGGCCGGTCGTTGCCGACGACGATGCACTGGGCGATCAGCGGGTGCAGGCGGACCCGCTCCTCCAGCGGGGCGGGCGAGACGCTCTTGCCGCCCGAGGTCACCAGGATCTCCTTCTTCCGCCCGGTGATGGTGAGGTAGCCCTCCTCGTCGAGCGCGCCGAGGTCCCCGGTGGCCAGCCAGCCGTCGCGCAGGGTCTCGTGCGTCGCCTTGGGCTCGTTGAGGTAGCCGCCGAAGACGTTCGGTCCGTACAGCCAGATCTCGCCGTCCTCCGCGATGTGCACGGACGTGCCGGGGATGGGCGGGCCGACGGTGCCGTAGCGGGTGCGCTCCGGGGGGTTGGCGGTGGCGGCGGCGGTCGACTCGGTCAGTCCGTAGCCCTCGTAGACGGTGACGCCGGCGCCCGCGAAGAACAGCCCGAGCCGGCGCTCCATCGCCGAACCGCCCGACATGGCGTGCCGGATGCGGCCGCCCATGGCCGCGCGCAGCTTGCCGTAGACCAGCTTGTCGAAGAGCTGGTGCTGGAGCCGCAGGCCGGCGCCGGGCCCGGAACCGTTCCCGAAGGCCCGGTCCTCCTGTGCCTCGGCGTAGCGCACCGCGATCTCCACCGCCCTGTCGAAGGGCCCCACCCTGCCCTCGCCCTCCGCCTTCCGCCGGGCCGCGTGGAAGATCTTCTCGAAGACGTACGGCACGGCGAGGATGAACGTGGGCCGGAACACGGCCAGGTCGGGGAGGAGTTCGCTCGCCGCGAGGTTCGGCTGGTGGCCCAGTTTCACGCCGTGCCGGATCGCCGCGACCTCCACCATCCGGCCGAAGACGTGGGAGATCGGCAGGAAGAGCAGCGTGGACGGCTCGTCGCCGGGCCGGGAGTGGAAGACCGGCTCCCAGCGGGTCACCATCGTGTCCGTCTCGAAGAGGAAGTTGGCGTGGGTCAGCACACAGCCCTTGGGGCGGCCGGTGGTGCCGGAGGTGTAGATCACCGTGGCGGGCGACTCCGGGGTGACGGCGCGCCGGTGCCGGTGCACCACGTCGTCCTCGATGTGCGCGCCGGCGGCGGTGAGCCGCCCGACGGCGTCGGCGTTGAGCTGCCACAGCCGGCCCATCCGCGGCAGCCGGTCGATCACGGAGCCGACCGTCATGGCGTGGTCCTCGTGCTCGACGATGCAGGCCGAGACGTCCGCGTCGTGGAGGATCCACAGCACCTGCTCGGCGGAGGAGGTCGGGTAGATCGGGATGGGCTGGGCGCCGATGCTCCACAGGGCGAAGTCGAAGAGGGTCCACTCGTAGCGGGTGCGGGACATGATGGCGACGCGGTCGGCGAAGCGGATGCCCTGGGCTATCAGCCCTTTGGCGAGCGCCAGCACCTCGTCCCGGAACTCCGCCGCGGTGACGTCCCGCCACACCCCGTCCGGCTTGCGGCCCAGGACGACCTTGTCCGGTTCCCGGGCGGCGCGGTCGAAGACGGCGTCGGCCAGGCCGCCGGCCTGGGGGGCCGCCGTGACGGCGGGGGTGGAGATGTCGTGCAACGCATCGCTCCTCGGGACTTCGCACAGCGCGGTGACGGTACCCGATGGATCCCGATCGGCGTGAGGCGCGCACCGCGACCGTAGGGTGCGGTAAATGTGCAGGTCAGGTGGGGGAATGGCGGAGCCGTGCGCTGACCTCGGCCGATTGCTGACCCGGGGGTAAGGTCGCCGTGCGCCGTCTCCACGCAATCCCCGCCGGTCCCGCACCGTTGCTTCACGGGGGGCGCCGCGCGGTGTGCCGCGCCAGGAGGAGTATGCCCCCATGGGGCGCGGGGCAGCCGTCTCCGTCCCCGGTGCCGTTCCTCACACGGTGACCCGCTCCGCGCCCGCGTAGACGTTCATCGACGCGCCGCGGAGGAAGCCGACGAGGGTCAGCCCGGCCTCCTCGGCGAGGTCCACGGCGAGGGAGGACGGCGCGGAGACGGCCGCCAGCACGGGAATCCCGGCCATCACCGCCTTCTGCGCCAGCTCGAACGAGGCCCGCCCGGAGACCAGCAGCACGCACCGCGACAGCGGCAGCCGCCCGTCCTGCAGCGCCCGCCCCACCAGCTTGTCGACGGCGTTGTGCCGGCCGACGTCCTCCCGCAGGTCCAGCAACTCGCCCTCGGGCGAGAACAGCCCGGCCGCGTGCAGCCCGCCCGTCCGGTCGAACACCCGCTGGGCGGCGCGCAGCCGCTCCGGCAGGGCGGCCAGCACCGCGGGCGTGACGCGGACCGGCGGCTCGTCGGCGACCGGCCAGCGGGCCGTGGTCCGCACGGCGTCCAGGCTGGCCTTGCCGCAGAGCCCGCAGGAGGAGGTCGTATAGACGTTGCGCTCCAGCGTGATGGAGGGCAGCGGCACCCCCGCGGCGAGCCGGACGTCCACCACGTTGTACGTGTTGCCGCCGTCACCGGTGGCCCCGGCGCAGTAGGCGATGCCGGCCAGTTCCTCCGCCCGCCCCAGGACGCCCTCGCTGACCAGGAACCCCGCGGCGAGCGCGAAGTCGTCGCCGGGGGTGCGCATGGTGATCGCGAGCGGCCTGCCGCCCAGCCGGATCTCCAGGGGTTCCTCCGCGACGAGCGTGTCGGGGCGCGCGCTCACCGCGCCGTCCCGGATCCGTACCACCCGCCGCCGTTCGGTGACCCGGCCCATGTGTGCGTCTCCCGCCTGCGCGTCCGTCCTGACGGCCACCGTATGCCCCGGATCGGCGGCGCCGCGCACGGTACGGGAACGGGGGCGGGGCGGGAACCGGGGCGGGGCCGGAACCGGGGCGGCAGCCCCCGGCTCCGGATGCGGGGCGGGGACGCCTCTGCCTAGCCTGGGGAAAGGCGCGGCCGGCTCTGCCGGCGGCCCGCCGGCCCGGCCCCGCACCGCCGCCGTACGCGGCCCATGCCCGGGAGGCAGCCATGAACCAGGCTTCACACACCACGGCGCGCGCGCACTCCTCCGCCACCCGCGCCACCACGGGACCCGGCGGGCCCGCGGTCTTCGCGGGTGCCGTCCTGCTGATCGCCGGGATCCTCGGTGTCCTGCAGGGGATCGCGGCCATCGCGAACGACGACGTCTTCGCCGAGGTCGGCGACTACGTCTTCGAGGTCGACCTGACCGGCTGGGGCTGGCTCCACCTGGCGCTCGGCGTGCTGGTGGCCTTCACCGGCTACGGTGTGGTGCAGGGGGCGTCCTGGGCGCGCTACACCGCCATCGTCCTCGTCGCGCTGCATCTGGTCGCCAACTTCCTGTGGCTTCCGTACATCCCGGTCTGGGCGATCGTCCTCATCGGGATCGACCTGGTCGTCCTGTGGGCGCTGAGCGCGTGGACGCCGGAGAGCGAACTCACCCCCTGAGGCCGCGGCGGGTCCGCCGGAACGGTCCGGGGCGGGGGCCGCGCCGCGGCTCCGTTCGTTCCGCGCCGTCTCCCGCCCGCGGACGGACGGCTCACAGCGCCGGGACGGCGACGGACGGCGTGGCACCGGGAGCCACCGCCTGTTCCGCCCAGATGACCTTGCCGTCCGCCGTGTAGCGGGTGCCCCACCGGCGGGCGAGCTGCGCGACGATCAGCAGCCCCCGGCCGCCCTCGTCGGTGGTCCGGGCGTGGCGCAGCCGGGGGGAGGTGCTGCTGGTGTCCGAGACCTCGCAGATCAGGGCGCGTTCCCGGATCAGGCGCAGCGTGATGGGCCCGCTGCCGTGGCGGATGGCGTTGGTGACCAGCTCGCTGACGATCAGCTCGGTGGTGAAGAGCAGCTCGTCCATGTCCCATTCCGCCAGCTGCCGGGTGACGAAGGTGCGCGCCTCGGAGACGACGGCGGGGTCGCAGGGCAGTTCCCGGGAGGCGACCCGGGTCGAGTCCAGCACCCGGGCCCGGGCGAGGAGGAGGGCGGCGTCGTCGGAGGGCGGGCCGTCCAGCAGGGCCTCCATCACCCGGTCGCCGGTCTCCTCCAGGTCCGGCCGTGCGGAGGCCAGCGCCCGGCACAGCCGGGACAGCCCGGCGTCGATGTCCAGGTCGTGCGCCCGGACGAGGCCGTCGGTGTAGAGCGCGATCAGGCTGCCCTCCTCCAGGGTGTAGTCGGCCGACTCGAAGGGCAGGGCCCCGAGGCCCAGCGGTGGTCCGGCGGGCAGGTCCAGCACCTCGGCGGTGCCTCCCGGGCGGACGACCACCGGCGGGAGATGACCGGCACGGGCCAGCGTGCACCGGCCGCCGACCGGGTCGTAGACGGCGTAGAGGCAGGTGGCGCCGAGGAAGGTGGCGGCCACGTTCTCCTTGTCCGCGGCCGGTCGTTTCTCCGCGTAGTCCGTGTCGGGTCCCATCAGGTCGCCCACGAGGTCGTCCAGATGGGCGAGGAGTTCGTCCGGCGGGAGGTCCAGGTTGGCGAGGGTGCGGACGGCGGTGCGCAGCCGCCCCATCGTGGTGGCGGCGTTGATGCCGTGGCCGACCACGTCCCCGACGGTCAGCGCGACCCGCGCCCCGGAGAGCGGGATCACGTCGAACCAGTCGCCGCCCACACCGCTGGGCGCGTCGGCCGGGAGATAGCGCGACGCCACCTCCAGGGCGGAGCCGCCGGTCAGCCCGTGCGGCAGCAGGGAGCGCTGCATGGTCTGGGCCGCGGTGCGCTCCCGGGTGTAGCGGCGGGCGTTGTCGACGCTCACCGCGGCACGGGAGACGAGCTCCTCGGCCAGCCGGACGTCGTCCTCCTCGAAGGCCCCCAGGCGCCGGGACCGGAGGAACACGGCCGCTCCCAGGAAGACGCCGCGGGCCCGCATCGGCACGGCCATCACCGCGTGCGGGCCCCCGGGGGCGCCGGCGAGGGCCTTCAGGGCCGGATCGCCCGCCACCCAGGGCCGGCCGGCGAGGCCGGGGTCCGTCTCCACGAGGGTCCTGCCCCGCAGCAGGCAGCGTGCCGCGGGGGAGTCGGGGGAGCCGGGGGAGACGGGGGAGACGGAGGCGCTCCCGCCCGCGGCCGGTTCCGCCTCCCGGGGCCCGCCCGCAGGCTTCTGGCCCGCCCGCCGCAGGGCGGGGGTGCCGGCGACGGCGCCGGGGGCGGGCTCCTCCCCCCGCACCACCGACTCCAGCAGGTCGACGGCGACGAAGTCGGCGAGGGACGGCACGGTGTCGTCCGCCAGTTCCTGGGCGGTCAGCGTCACGTCGAGGGTGCTGCCGATCCGGGCGCTGGCGTCGTTCAGCAGGGCCAGGCGCTGTTTGGCCTTCCAGCGGTCGGTGACGTCGATGACCATGTACCAGATCCCGACGCGCTGGCCGTGCCGGTTCTCCATGCCGAAGATGGAGACCGAGTACGCCCGCTCCTGGCGCGGATCCGTGAAGCCGGGGCCGCCGAACTCGTAGTCCAGCACCGGTTCCCCGGTGGCCAGCACGGTCCGCATGCGCTCCTCCAGCGCCTCCGCCTGCCGCTGCGGCAGGATGTCCGTCACCCGCCGTCCCAGCCGCCGCTCCAGCGGGGCCATGCGTTCCAGCACCTTGTTCACCCAGACGTACCGCAGATCGCTGTCGACCACGGCCATGCCGATCGGCGCCTGGCCGAGGGACGGCTCCAGCATCAGCTGGTTCACCCCGCCGCCCGGCAGCCGCCAGAAGGCGCGCTGCGGGGGGCGGCCGGCCCAGCGGCCGAAGAGCAGCGCGGCGGCGGTGGCGGCCAGGACGCCGGGGACCATCTCGTAGACGCCGGACTCCAGCGGGCCGAGGAGCGGGTTGATGCGCTCCCAGAGGAGGACGACGGCCGCGCCCGTCACGATGCCCGCCATGGCCCCCGCCCAGGTCATGCGCGGCCAGTACAGGGAGAGGAGGACGACGGGGCCGAAGGAGGCGCCGAAGCCCGCCCAGGCGTGGGCCACGATGTCCAGTACGCCGCCGCCCTCGAGCGCGATGACCCAGGCGATCAGCGTCACCGCCACCACGGCGCTGCGGCCCGCCCACACCAGGGCCCGGTCCGAGGCGCGGCGGCTGAGGAAGGCGTGGTAGAAGTCCTCGGTGAGGGCGACGGAGGACACGAGCAGCTGGCTGTCCGCGGTCGACATGATCGCGGCGAGGACGGCGATCAGCATGAACCCGGCGATCCACGGGGTGAACAGGTCCTCCGCCAGGGCGATGAACACCGTCTCGGGGTTGCCGAGCGGCTCGTCGAGGACGGCGATGCCCGCCAGGCCGGTGAGCGACGCGCCCGTGAGCACGACGAGCACCCAGAGGGTGCCGATGCGCCGGGCCGCCGGGACGGCGCGGATGCTGCGGATGCCCATGAAACGGGCGAGGATGTGCGGCTGGCCGAAGTAGCCGAGCCCCCAGGCGAGCAGGGAGACGATCGCGACGGCGCCGAGCGGCCGGCCCGCTGACCACTGGCCGTCGGAGTAGCTCGCCCGGGACCCCATCTCCAGGAGTGAGTCCGTCCTGAGGCCGAGCTCGTCGCCCAGCGCCCCGAACCCGCCCAGCAGCGCGATGGCGGTCACCGGCAGGACGACCAGGGTGAGAGCCATCAGCGTGCCCTGCACCACGTGCGTCAGGCTCACGGCGAGGAAGCCGCCGAGGCAGGAGTAGACGACGATGACCAGGGCGGTCAGCGTCACCCCGAGTCCGAAGGCGACGTCGAAGACCTGCTCGAAGAGGAGCCCGCCGGCGACCAGTCCGCCGGCCACGTAGAGGGTGAAGAACACGACGGTGACGGCGGCCGTGACGATCCGGAGCATCCTGGTGCGGTCCTCGAACCGTTCCTCCAGGTAGGCCGACAGGCTCACCGCGTTGCCGGCCCGCTCGGTGTAGGTGCGCAGCCGCGGGGCGACGAACAGCCAGTTGAGGTAGGTGCCGACCGCCAGGCCGACGGCGATCCAGGTGGCGCCGACACCGGCGGCGTACACGGCTCCGGGGAGGGCCAGGAACAGCCAGCCGGACATGTCGCTGGCCCCGGCGGACAGGGCGGCGACCAGCGGGCGGAGCCGGCGGCTGCCGAGGGCGAAGTCGGCGAAGGTGTGGATGCGGGGGTAGGCCCAGAGGCCCACGGCGATCACGGCGACCAGATAGACCGCGACGACGGTCACGACCGGTGCGCTCGGATTGAACATGTCCTCACCTGTGAGGCCTGGTGGACTTGGGTGCCTCCCCGTGGGCGGCGCCGCGGCCCGCGGGGACAACCAAGGGATGGGAGCAGATTAGCTTATTTACTGGTCTTTGATGGCTTTAGCTCGGTATACGGCTTTTCCCCTGAAGGTCCGCAGGTGCTCCGGTCGGGCGGGTGGCTGCTCCACGCGCGTGAGGGTGTGCGGCCCCGGGCGGGAGTGCGGCAGGGGAAGGGGCGGCGGGTGCCGGGGGAGGCGCCGGGTGCGGAGAGGTCGTGCGGCTCGCGGCGGTCCTGTGGGGAAACTGCGAGGGCTTCCGCGATTTCCCAACCGGCCCCTGTGGAGCGCGGGTTGGGGCCGTAAGCTTATTGACCTTCTGTCAATGGCGGCGTGTAATACCACAAAGCCCCGCATTCCGCCCGGTGGTCGCCCACATCCCTTTCCACGGACGTCACTTCCGCCGTTTACTGTGTGCCGAACCACTCCGGCAGCCATGGGCTCGACCCGCCGTGGGCGCACGGCCGGTGGTGGACCGGCGGCATGGGGGCGCAGTTGGCTGGAAACGAGATGTCCGTGTTCGGGGTCTCTCCTCTGGAGGAGGAGATCTACCGGCACTTCCTGCGGAACCCGGGGACCTCTCCCGACGACATCCACCTTCTGCTCCACTGCGAGCGCGAACGCGTCCGGCACTCCCTGGACCGGCTGCGCGGACTCGGGCTGCTCCACCCCGCGGGCGGCGACGGGCTGCTCGACCCGGCGGACCCCGAGATCGCCCTGGCCCGGCTGACGGACACCCGGCTGCGGGCACTCCACCAGGAGCTCCGCCGGGTCACGCAGTCACGCCACGTCATCAACGGTCTACGCGCGGAGCAGGGCCCCCGGGCCCAAGCCGGCTCGGGCATCGAGCAGTTGGAGGGGCTGGAGCAGATCCGGGACCGGATCGACGACCTGGCCTTCTTCGCCCGCGACGAGATCCTGTCCGTGGAACCGTACACCCGGCTCTCCCCGGAGAACATCGCCCGTTCCCGGCCGCTCGACCACCGCTGCCTGCGCCGCGGCGTCGAGATCCGCAGTGTGGTGCTGCGCCGGGCCCTGGACGACACCCCGACCGCGGACTACCTGCGGGAACTGGTCGCCCACGGGGCCAAGATCCGGGTGGCCCGCGACATCACCGAGCGGATGCTCGTCTACGACCGGCGGGCCGCCCTGGTGCCGCTCGACCCGGCCGACACCGCGCGCGGCGCGCTGCTCGCCCGCAAGAGGGGGCTGGTCGCCAACATCGTCGCCCTCTTCGAGAAGATCTGGCAGCAGGCCGTGGAGTTCACCGGCCCGGGGGAGGACGGCGACGGGGCCGGGACCGGGCTCTCCGACTTCGAGCGGCGGGTGCTGGTGTCGATGTGCTCGGTCGGGAAGGACGAGGCGGGCGCCCGGGACCTGGGTGTCTCCGTCCGCACCTACCGGCGGTACGTCGCCGATCTGCTGCAGACGCTCGGCGCGGCCAGCCGGGCCCAGGCGGCGCTGCTGGCCCGCGAGCGCGGCTGGATCTGACGGGACCGCCTCCGCTCAGTCCTCCTCCGCCCAGCCGTCCAGCGCCCAGCCGTCCAGCGCCCGGTCGGCCAGGACCCGCCGCACGGTGCCGTGCGCCGCCGCACGGTCGGCGGCCGTGCCGTCCAGCTCCACCCGGAGCCGGATCGCGCCGTGCGCCAGCTCGGCCGTGCAGACCCGGTCCGCCGGGAGTAGGCCCAGCAGCCGTACCACCGTCGTCGCCGCCGCGGCCCCCCGGCCGTTCCGGCGGACGGTGACGAGCAGCTGGTCCCGGCCGGGGGCGTCGTCGTCCGTCATCGCGCTTCCTCCTCGGCGGACCGCAGGATGTGCAGGGCGGCGCCGGCCATCGCCGTGATGCCGGCCGGCAGGGCGGTCCGTACATCCGGGGCGAAGTCCGGCGCGTGGTTGGCCGGGGGCGGCACGGCGCTCGCGCGCGCGGCCCGCCACTGCCGGGCACCGGTCACGCCCAGCATCCAGTACGCCGTGCGGATTCCGGTGCCGGCGGCGCCGTAGCGCGGGAAGTCCTCGGTGGCGGTGGCGGGCGGCCAGTCGGTCACCCGGTGCGGGCCGAACAGCTCCTCGTGGACGCGGCGCACGGCGGCCGTGGTGTCCGGATCGGGCAGCAGCGCCGGGGACCGCGACGTGAGAGTGAACTCCGGCTCCCGGGGGCAGCCGGACGCCGCGCACTCGGCCCGGACGATCCGCTCGACGGCGGCCGTCACCCGGTCGAGCGCGGCCTCGTCGAACGCCCGGACGGACAGGCTCAGTTCGGCCCGGTCCGGGATGACGTTGCCGCGCTCCCCGGCGTGCAGGGCACCGACGGTCAGCACGACCTGCTCCGCGGGGGCGGTCTCGCGCGCCACCACGGACTGCAGCCGCAGCACCGTGGCGGCGGCCGTCAGCACCGGGTCGACGGCGAGCTGTGGCGCGCCCGCGTGGCCGCCCCGTCCGTGGATCACCACGTCCAGAGCCGCGCTGCCCGCCATCAGCGGCCCGCCCCGGGCGTGGGCGACCGTGCCGGCCGGCAGCGGGGCCGTGTGCTGGGCGAGGACCGCGTCCGGGGTGCCGAAGCGCTCGTACAGGCCGTCCGCCAGCATCGCCCGCGCGCCCTCCAGGGTCTCCTCGGCGGGCTGCCCGACGACCAGCACCGTGCCGCTCCAGGCGTCCCGGGCCCGTGCCAGCAGCCCCAGCGCCCCCGCCGCGGCGGCCAGATGGAGGTCGTGCCCGCAGGCGTGCATGACGCCCGCGGTGGTACTGGCGTACGGCAGGCCGGTGCGCTCGGCGACCGGGAGCGCGTCGAGCTCGGCGCGCAGCAGGACCACCGGCCCCGGTCCGTTGGCCAGCACCCCGACGACACCGTGCCCGCCGACACCGCGCGTGGCCTCGGCGCCGTGCCGCTCCAGCGCGGCGGCGAACCGCTCGGCGGTGCGGGCCTCGGCGCCGGAGAGTTCGGGGCGGGCGTGCAGATCGACGTACAGCTCGACGGACGGACGCAGGATGCCGAGGGGCACCTCCCGCGGCACGGTGGGCGGCGCGCCGGGCGGCGGGGCCTCCTGCGCGGCGGCCCGCGGCTTCTCCGGTGGCGTGGCCGCCCGCCCGGCCCGCGGCCCGGCCCCCTGCCCTGCTTGCGGTCCGTTCTCCGGTACGGCCCGCGCTGTCCCGGTCAATGGATCACCTCTCTCCCCTCGCCCCCGCCGCCCGCCTTCGGCTTCCCCCGGCGGCCGCCGGCCGGACGGCCGCGACGGTGCCGGTCCCGGGCCCGCCCCCGCTCCGTCCCCCGGTGTGCGCGGACCCTCCGCTCCGGATGAGTGCCGTCTGTGCATCCAGCGGACGGCGTGCCCCGGACGTCACCGCCGCCCCCGGACGGTGCCGTTCTCCCGTGCGTTCCGGGTGCCCGGTGCCTTCCGCGTGTTACCCGTGTCGTGCGTGTTCCGCGTGGTCCCGGCATCGCCGGTGTCCTGGGCGGCACGGCTGCCGCCGGGCCGCCCCCGCTCTCCGCGCGTTCCCCTCGCCCGCCCGGCCGAACGGGATGCCGGGCCTCCGGCCGCCGGAGGGCCCGCCGGCCAGTGTGCGGTCCCGTCGCCTCACGTGCCGCACCCCCCGCTCTCACGGGGTGTCAGCGATCTGACAGCGGAAGCCGGGCCGATCCGACAGCGGCTCCCGCTCCAATGGGACCAGCGCACGGGAGCGCCGCCGGATCCGCCGGCGGGCCCCGGCAGGCCAAGGGAGAACACCATGGACGCCAAGACCGAGCTCGCCACCCTCGCCAACGACATCCTGGAGCTGGAGTCGGAGACCTTCGAGATCTCGGACTACTCCGACGCCGTCGAGGTCGTGCTCGCGGGTTCGACGTCCTCCTCCTCGACGTCCACCTGCTCCTCCACCACCTCCACCACCTCCTGCAGCGCCTGATCCACGGCGCCACGGGCCCGGCAGCCCCCTCCGGAGCGGGATCTCCCGAACCGGAGGGGGCTGCTTCCTGCCGTGGTGCGCCGTGCCGGCACGGACGCGGGCGGGGGGCCTCATGGGACGGCGCTCACGGGAACGGGTGCGGCACGGCCTTGATCTCCGCCTCGCCCAGGTCGGTGTCCCGCCGTCCCGCCGCCCGCAGACCGGTGCGCAGCCGCGGCATCAGCAGCGCCCGCTGCCGGCTCCAGCCGAAGTCCAGCGGCAGCAGCCCGGGAACGGTGGTGCCGACGGTGTGCAGGCCCATGGCGCGCTGCTCCGGCGTCGTCTGGTCCACGGCGATGACGTCGTGCCCGGCGCGCACCAGCTCGTCGCGGAGCAGCCGCAGATCGTCCAGCAGATCGCCGGTGCGCGGCCGCAGGTCCCGCCAGCCGGGGAACGCCTCGCCGAGCGGCACGACGGCCTCCGGCTCCAGGTACTCCCGGGCGTGGCGGGCCATCTCCGGCAGCCCGTAGAGCTGGGCGTGGTCCTTCAGGTGCAGCACCCTGCCGTAGTCCCGTGCCATCGCCTCCAGTTCTGCCCGCCGCTCGGCCACCTGGTAGGGCAGGTGCGGGATGTACGTCAGCACCTCCGACAGGGCGGCGTCGACGGTCCCCTCCGGGTCGAAGCCGGCGGCGGCGCTGAAGGAGAGCGTGCCCGGGCCGCCGTCGCGGCGCACCGCCAGGGCGGTGACGACGGGCACCGCGGTGTCCATCCGGGTGTCGAACGCCCGGACGTCGTAGCCGTGCAGCGCGGCCCGGTCGAGCAGGGTGCGGACGGCGCCGCCCCGGCAGGAGCCGAGGTCGATCTCGGTCAGCCGGGCCCGCCCGTACCAGGCGAGGAGGAAGGCGTCCCGCTCGACGAGCTCCAGCAGCCCGAAGAGGATGGCCTCCTCCAGCGTCCCGCCGGTGGCGCAGCCGTTCGAGCACTCGAAGACGAAGTTGTCGGCGTCGACGCCCGCGCTGTAGTGCGCCAGCCGGGCCGGCACGAGGACGGGCCGGTCGTCGCGCAGCGAGTGGCCCCACACCCAGGGGATGTCCCGGTCTGGGTCGAACGGGCTGACGAGATGGTCCCGTTGGTAGGTCTCCGGCGCGTAGAAGCCGCACGCGGCCGGGTCCAGGACCGGCTCCCCGCGCGCGAGGAGCCGGTGGTACGAGGCGGTGACGGGCGAGGTGCCGCGCCGCCGGTGGGTCCCGGCGTACCGTTCCAGGCCCTCCAGGAACGCCAGCCGGCGGCTGGTGCCGTAGGCGTCGGCCTGCCCGCTCCACGTGACGTCGTTGAGCCCGGCGTAGCCGCGCACGAAGTGGGTGCCGGCCACCGGCGAGGTCGTGGTGGAGACGGGGTTGATCCAGGTGTCCGAACCCAGCGCCCCGCAGACGGGGTTGGCGAGTGCGGACACCGGCAGCGGATACGCGTCCAGGGACCGCGAGCGGTAGCCGTCCGGATCCGGCTTGGGCACCGGGCCGAGGGCCATCCGGGCGTCCTCCGCCGTGTCGGGCCGCAGCGGCACGCAGGCCGGGCACAGCGGCTCCGGCAGCAGCGGGAAGGTGGCGGTGGCGAGCGTGCCCAGATCGACCCGGGTCACCTGCGGCAGCACCCCGTCGGCCGGCACCGCCGACGGGGCGGCGCGCCCGCCGGGCATGACGGCCCGGTAGACCGACCAGACGGCGTCGAGGGCGTAGCCGGTGAGGACGGGCCAGCCGGTGGCGCCGTGCGGCGCGTGGCCCAGTTCGAGCGCCTCGCGCTCGGAGCGGCTGCGCAGCCGCTGCCAGCGCATGGCCAGGCACTGCCCGCACGCGGCCGTGCCCTCCGCGCCGCCCCAGGGGCCGATCAGCGCGGCCCGCGCGGTGAGCTGCACGGTGGCGCGGGGGCGCAGCAGGCCGTACGGGTCCGGCCGGCCGAAGCCGAGGGTGTCGGCGGCGCCGAGCGGCACCACCAGCGGCGCGGGCAGCGGTTGCCCGGCCCCGGCGGCTCCCTCGGACGCCCCGGCCCCACGCGCCTCACGGGCCCCGCGCTCGCCGCTCCCCTCGCGCTCGTACCGCTCGGTGAGCGCGCGCTGCAGCAGGTCCCGGCCCGTCTCCAGGGGCGCCGCCGGGACGTCCGGCGCCGGAGGTGCGGTCGTCGTCATATGCGGTCGCTCCAGCGGAAGGTCTTCAGGGCCACGGCGCCGAAGACGACGGCGAAGCCGGCGAGCACGGCGCAGGCCGTGGCGATGTCCCCGGCGGGCCCGGAGCCGGTGAGCGCGGCGGACACCCCGTCGTTGAGGTAGCGCAGCGGCAGCACCAGCGACAGCGAGCGCATCCAGTCCGGCATGGCGTCCAGCGGGAAGAAGGAGCCGGAGAGGAACGCCATCGGGATCATCAGGCAGTTGGCGACGGCCGCGACCGCCTCCGGTGTCCGGGCGTACGAGCCGACGATCACGCCGATCGCCAGGAACGCCGTGATCCCGAGCACCAGCACCGGCAGGGCGAGCGGCCAGCCGCCCGCCAGGCTCAGCCCGAACGACGGCAGCAGCGCCACCGCGACGAACAGCACCGCCTGCACGATGCCGATGCCGATGGCCAGGACGTAGCGGGAGCCCAGCACGGCCGGCAGCCGGGCGGGCGTCATCCGGATCAGCCGCAGGATGTCGTCGCGGCGCCACTGCATCAGCACGAAGCCGACCCCGAACACGGCGGCGTTGGCGACGCCCCAGGACAGCACGCCCGGGGCGATGTAGTTGATGTACGGCTTGCCGCTCTCCTCCACGGTCTTGCCGTGGAAGATCAGCCCGAAGACGACGAGGAAGAGCAGCGGGAAGGCGAAGGTGAAGAAGAGGGTGGTCTTGTCGCGGACGTAGGCCCGGTAGCCCGCGGTGCTCAGGGCGGCGTAGGCGCTCATGTGGGTGGTGGTCTCCGTATCCGGTGCGGTGCCAGGCGGTGCGGTGTCACGGCCGTGGGTTCACGGCTGCGGGGTGCCGGTGCCGGTCAGTTCGAGGTAGACGTCCTCCAGGCTCGCGGTGCGCGTCTGCACCCCCTGGAGACCGGCGAGTTCGGCGACCGCGGCCAGCACCGGGCCGGAGTCCAGCGTCTCCAGTACCAGGCCGTCCCCCTCCTCGCTGACCCGGTCGACGCCGGGGATGTTCCGCGCCGTCTCCGGGGCCAGCCGGCCCGCCGGGACCACCAGCCGGGTGACGGGGCTGCCCGCGGCGATGAGCCGGCCGGGGGAGTCCAGGGCGCTGATCCGCCCCTTGACGACGATCGCCACCCGGTCGCACAGCGCCTCCGCCTCGTCGAGGTGGTGCGTGGTGTAGACGATGGTGCGCCCGGCGCTCTTCAGGTCGCGCAGCACCTGCCACAGATCGCGGCGCGCCTGCGGGTCGAGGGCGGCGGTCGGCTCGTCCAGGAAGATCAGTTCGGGGTCGTGGACGAGGGCGGAGGCGATGGCCAGCCGCTGCCGCCGGCCGCCGGACAGGTCGTCGACGCGGGTGGAGCCGTCGTCGGTCAGCCCGACGGTGGCCAGGGCACGCCCGGCGGCCTCCCGGCCGGCGCCGTACAGGGCGGCCATCGTCTCCAGGTGCTCACGGGCCGTCAGCCGGACGAAGAACGCCGAACTCTGCGTCTGCACGCCCAGCCTGGGCAGCAGCGCCGTGTTGCGCGGCCAGGGGTGCTCGCCGAGGACGGTGACGGTGCCGGAGTCGGCCCGGCGCTGGCCCTCCATGATCTCGATGAGGGTCGTCTTGCCCGCGCCGTTGGGCCCGAGCAGCCCGAAGAACTCCCCGCGCGCCACGGTGAGCGAGATGCCGTCGACGGCGCGGGTGGCGCCGTACGTCTTGCGCACCTCGTCGAGGACGACGGCCGGGCCGTCCGGGGAGGGGATGGGGGACATGGGGTGCTCCTTGGTCGCGAGGGTCGCGTGGGTCGCGGGTGGTGCCGGCGCGGACGCCGCGGGATCCGCGGCGGACGGCGCGGTGGTCGGGAGGCGGCTGCGGCCCGGCCGGGCGTTCACGGTGCCGTCAACAGGAAGTGGACGAGGACGGCGAGGGCCGCGGCGAGGGCCGCGAGGACGAGCGGGGCGCCCAGGCCGTAGAGAAGATAGGCGGCTCTGGCCCGGCGCGGATAGGCCGCCGCGGCCGGGTCGCGGCGCACGGCCAGCCGCAGGTACTCCTTGCTGGAGGCGGCCAGACCGGTGGCGCCCAGCACCTGGCTCACGATCTTGTAGCCGTCGAGGGGCGGGACGGGGATCAGCATGGCGAGGGCCTGGACGCTGCCGAGGAACAGCAGCCCCGCGAGCGCGTCGCCGGTGGCCTCGTCCACCGGGGCCAGCAGCCACACCGCCCAGAACGGCAGCAGGAACAGCAGGTTCATCACCGCTCCGGCGGCGGCGGTGGCGATCCGGGCCGCGCGGTCGCCCAGGTGAAGGAAGTCGTCCACCGTGCAGTACATGATCACCACGGGGAGCCGCCAGCGCAGCCCGATCTCCGAGACCCGGCCGCCGTAGTGGCGCGCGACCACGCCGTGGGCCAGCTCGTGCAGGGCGGTGCTCAGCCACAGCAGGGTGCCCGCGGCGGTCAGCAGCACCGGGTTGAGGAACAACGCCCGCACGCCGAGCACCAGTTCGCCGAGGCGGCTCGCGAGGACGGCCTCCATCGCGACGACCAGGCACAGCAGCGGCACCGTCCACAGCGGCCGCAGCAGAAAGCCCAGGGCGCGGTGGAGGCGGCCGGTGGTCGCGTCCGCGTCGGCGACGAGCCGGACGCTGCCGCTCAGCAGCTTCCGCTCCGGGTGCGCCCGGGGGCCGGCCGCCGAGGGGGCGCCGCGGCCCTCCGGGCTGGTCCCCGGGGCGGCCTCCGGGCTGGTCCCCGGGCCCTGCGGGCCGGGCGCGCCGGGCGGGCCGGACCGCGCCTCGGGACCCGCTGCCGGCGCCCCGGCCAGCAGCCCCCGGGCACCCAGCATGCCCAGCAGCTGCCGCCAGTTGGCGTCGGCCAGCCGGCGCCCGTAGCGGGCCGCGTACTCCGCGCCGAGCTCCTCCAGGCTGCGCGAGCCGTCCATCCGGGAGATCAGGAAGTGCTCCTTCTCCCCGACCTTGAAGGACAGCCCGCTCCCGGTGTTCTTGATCAGATGGACGGTGGCCGGCCCGTGCAGCAGGGCGCCGCCGACCAGCACCCCGTCCCGCAACTCGGGCCGGTACTGCCCGGGGACGGCCGCCGGGGCCGTCACGACCCGGCTCCCGCCGGCGTCTCGGCCGCCGCCGGAGCGGTCGCCGCCGCCCCGGCCGGTTCCGTTCCCGCCGGTCCGGGACGGGACTCGCGCAGGCAGCGGCCCAGGACGTGCGAGAGGTACGCCTCGTCCCGGATGGTCACGTGGAGGCGGTTGTTGGTCATGTGCATATACGGGGAGAGCAGCAGCGGCAGCGCCACGGCCGGGTCGGTCACCTGTTCGTCCCGCTCGCCGTCCCAGGAGCGGAACACCAGGTCGCCGTCCGCGGCCAGCCGCACCGCCCGGTCGCGCAGCTCCGCGCAGTGCCCGGCCCAGCCGGCGAGGAAGGCGGGCAGCCGGGGAGCGCCGTCCCTCGCCGCGGCGGCCCCGGCCCCGGCCCCGGCCCCGGCGACGGCGGCGCGGATCCGCGCGAACTGCGCGGTCAGGGCCGGCGCGGTCGCCGCGTAGTTGCGGTCGTACTCCTCGGTGCCGATGAAGCCGGTGTCGGGGAAGGCCCGGTGCCAGAACGCGTAGTAGCTGTCCAGGTAGTCGGCCAGTTCCGCGTCGCCCGGGAGGAAGCAGCCGGACATCACCATCATCAGCTGCGCCGAGGTGCCGAGCAGCACCGTCCGCAGATGCAGGTTCTTGGTGCGGAAGGCGTCGGTGACCAGCTCGCTGGAGTGCCGGAAGTGCCACTCGGCCAGCTCGATCCCGGCCGGGCCGCCGTATTTGCCGTACTCCGGCTCGTAGGGCTCCGCGTGCCGGGAGTTGTTGGGCCGCAGCCGCATCCGGCCGTCGCCGTCCAGGTACGGGGCGCGCTCCCCGCCGGGGAACTCGATCTCGAAGAGGGTGTTGTAGAAGTCGTTGAGGAAACCGGAGTCCACCTCGTACAGCGCGGGCCGCTCGGCGAGGAACGCGTCGATCGCCGCCTCGGTGCGGCGCCGTACCTCCTCCGCCGCCTCCGGCGAGGAGGGTTTGACGCGGAGGCGGACGTGCGGGCCCTCCAGCCAGTAGTTGATGAAGAACCAGTTGGCCAGCAGCCCCTCCGCCGCCAGCGCGTCCACCAGCGGGCGGACGCACTGGAGCAGCAGGGGGCGCGGGTTGGCGGCGTAGAAGACGTGCGTGGCCTGCCAGGCCCCGGTACCGGTGGCGGGGCCGGTCGTGGTGGGTGTCGTGGCCGTCATCCGGTGCTGCTCCTCGGTCGGGTACGGGCGGGGGCGGCGGTGGTCTCCACGGCCAGCTCGGCGACGTGGCGGCCCCGCCCGGAGACGGTGTGCAGCTCGTCCTCGTCGGGCAGTGCCTCCCGGAACACCACCCGCGCCTCCGGCGACTTCACCAGCGCCTCGAACGCCGCCAGGGACAGCGGGCTGTCGAAGTCCAGGTACTGCGGCTTGGCGCCGGTCGCGCCGCGCGCCCCGCTGTCGGACACGGTGGCGAACACCCGGTCCGGCAGCCCGTGCGCGCGGCGGAAGCGGTGCCAGTCCAGGAAGCGCTCCGCCTCCGGCTGCCCCGGCGGGCGCTCCGGCAGGGCGGAGGCGGGGGCGCTCCAGCTGCGCCGGCTGAGCACGACGCCGCCGTGCCGCACCCGGGGCCGGGCGGTCACGCCGTCCACGGGCTCGCTCTCCGGGACGCCGCCCCAGACGTTGAGCGGGGCCATGGAGGTCGGCGACAACAGCAGCAGGGTGCGTGGCAGTTCGGGCAGCGCGAGCGGCACCAGATAGCCGAGGTAGACCGGGATCACCTCGCGGCCGAGGCGCGCCGAGCGCAGCACGAGCCGGTCGGCGCTCTCGTCGTGCTCGATGGACAGGTCGTCCAGGCCGATCCGGAACTCCTCCGGCAGGGTCCCGGTCTCACCGGGGCAGACGATCTCGTACTCGGTGAGCCGCCCGTGCAGATTGAGGTTGCTCGTCACCGGGCCGCCGGTGACCTCCGCGAACACCGCGCCCTCCGGGCAGATCTCCCCGGCGGCGCGCAGCAGCCGCTGCTCCAGCCCGTCGAAGCAGTGGGTGAAGCGGCTGAACGGGAAGGACAGCCCGCCGTAGGAGCGGTTGAGGACGAGGAGCGGGCCGCCGGCGTCCGCCGGGCGGTCGGCGATCTGGACGTGGTGGCTCATGGGCGCGAACGCCGGGGCCACCGGCACCAGTTCGGCGGCGACCTCGTCGATGAGGGCCGCGTCGAGGACGATCTCGCCCCCGGCGGCCGCCGCGCCGTTCCCCCTTCCCTCCGCGTCCCCGTCCCGCGCCGCCCACAGGGCCCGCATCCGCTCGGCGAAGGTCTGCCGGGCCGTGTCCAGGGCCTTGAGCTGCGGCAGGCCCAGCCAGTTGACCTCCGGTACGTAGCGGCCGTCCGCGTCGTAGGAGGTGTGGCCGGCGGTGAAGGTCATGTACTGGTCGAAGAAGTCCTCGTGGAAGTCGTGGACCAGCTTCAGCAGGTCGTCGCAGCGGCCGCCCTGCCCGAAGCGGGCGAGGAAGAAGCCCTTGAAGGTGATCCGCTGCGGCAGGGTGAGGTCGAACGCGGGCAGGATCCGCTCCACCGCGCCCAGCGGCCCGGCGGCCAGCTCCGTCCAGGCGGCCGCGTCCAGGGCGGTGGTCCGGCCCGCCGCCGCGTCCTCGTAGAGCACCGTCTGCGGCACCTTGGCCCGCTCGGCCCCCAGCTCTTCCTGCAGGGCGGCCAGTTCGCGGCGCAGCTCGGCGAGGAGAGCGCGGCGCCCGGCCGGTTCGGCGGCGGCGAAGCGGTCGACGAGGGAGACGGGCCCGTCGAGCCGGTCCGCCAGCCGCGCCGCCCACGGGCGGTCCAGGCCCCGCAGGGACCGCTGGAACGCCCGCAGCGGGTCGGTGTCGTGCACCTCCGTGCGCAGGCACGGCACCTGCACCATGCCGAGGTGCAGCAGCGCCTCCAGATACCGGTCGCACTCCTCCGCCGGGGCGCCCCGGTCGGCGGCCAGCCACGCCGACAGTTCGCCGTAGCGGACGGTGCCGCGCTCCTCGAAGAGGCCGAGCAGCCGCTCCAGGGTGCCGGTGCGGCGCAGGAAGAACAGCCGGTCCTTCACGGCGTCGAAGGTGACGGCCGTGTCCTCCTCGCCCTCGGTCACCCAGCGCCGCACATAGCGCACCCGGTCCTCCTCCCGGCCCCAGCCGGAGGCGGGGGAGACGGGCAGATCGGCGCGGCGGGCCGGGTCGGCGAGCACGGTCTCGGCGAGCCGCCCCAGGGCCGCGACGTTGAGCCGGGCGTGGCCCGTCCAGGGGGCGTCGGCGCGCACGGTGAGCGGGCTGCCGCCCGCGCCGGTGATCCCGTCCCCGGCGCCGCCCGCGCCGGTGTTCCCGCCCCCGTCGGCCAGTTCACCGAGGGCGACCCCGGTGAAGGTCGAGAACGGGCTCGTCTTGCAGACCGTCCGGTAGAGGTACGACAGCAGGGAACGCTCGATCTTCCGCTGCTTCTTGCCCGGGGGGCCGCCGTGGGAGCCGCTCCCGGAACGGCCGTCCGCCGCCGTCCGCAGATGGCCGTCGAGCTGCCCGTCCAGGGCGGGCGAGGCCAGCAGCAGGCCCTTGCGCAGCCGTTCCTCCCCCGCGAGCCGGCGCAGCGCGGCCCGGCCGCGGGCGGTCTCCTCCGCGAGCAGCGCCGCGCCCCGGCGGTGCTCCTCCGCCAGCCGGCGCCGGTCGCGCAGCCAGCCGGCGAGGGCCTCGCCGGTGGCCTCGTCCACTCCGCGCACCAGGGCGAGGGCGGCGTCGCCGTCCCGGGGCAGCCGGTTGTTGTAGACCTCGCGGCGCAGCTTCAGCAGCCCGCGGCGCACGGTGTCGCTCTCCGCGGCCGGGTGGCCGCCGACGAGGTCGTGCAGCCGGTCGCCGACGGCCTCGCCCGCCGCCCGCAGCCGCTCGGTCTCCCGCAGCACGGCGTCCGCCCAGCGGCGGCTGCCGGGGCAGCGCAGCTCCCGCAGCGTCTCCACGGGCAGCCCCGCGATCCGCAGGACGAACGGGCCTTCGGTGCCGCTGGCTTCGACGGCTTCGACGGCTTCGATGGCTTCGACGGGCTCGCCGGGTGCCGGTGCCGGGTTCGGCATGTCGCTGGTCCCTCCTCCGGTGCTCATGCCGCGCTCAGGCGATCTCGTACCGGAAGTCGGCCGGGGCGGGCCGCTCATGACCGATCATCATGATCAGCAGCGGGGACTCGCCCGTCTCCGCCAGGCCGAGTTCCTCGATGTACGAGATGTTGTCGAAGCCCAGCGCCACACCGCAGCCGAGGCCGAGCGCGGCGCAGGCGGTGTAGAGCGTCTGCGCGACCGCCCCGATGACGGCGTTGACCACGCGGTAGCCGCGGTCGCCGACCGCGTCGAGCACGGCCGCGGTGCGGACCGCCGGCACCAGCACCGCGCCGGACTGCTCCAGGTTGTAGTTCGCCAGGAAGTAGTTCTTCTGCAGGAACTCCCCGGGCCGGCCGGCCGTGACCAGCCGCAGCGACCGCCCGGCCGGGTCGTACTCGTACGCCCCCGGCTCCAGGCCCTCCACATGGTTGACGAACGCGTACAGCCTGGTGAGCGGGGTCTCCCCGGTGCCGCTGTCCCCGCCGAGCACCGCGCCGGCGGAGGCGGCGGCCAGGCAGGCGGCGAACTGGTCGGCCGCCACCGGCCGTTGCGCGTCGAAGCGGCCGAAGCTGCTGCGCCGCGCGCGGAGCGCCGCGCGCACATCGGCGGCGAGCGCCCGGGGCGCGGGCAGCGGGCGGACGGGCCGGTCCGCGTCCGGGGGCGGGGCGGCGGCCGGGGCGAGCGCGCCCGGCGCGGGCCGGTCGGGGGCGCGCTCGGCGGTGGCGGCCTGCATCTTCAGCAGGGCGTCGAAGGTGAGCACGGTGCGGGACCGCTCGACGTCCCGGTGGCGCACGGACACCGGGGCGGCCGGGGCCGGTGCGGCCGGCGGGCCGGCCGGGGCGCCCTCCCAGCGCAGCGGGACGACGGCGAAGATCCCCTCCTCCTCGGTCCGCACCCCGAGCAGCCGCGCCAGCCGCTCCTCGTCGAACCAGAACGCCGGCTCGACGGCGAGCCCGCGCGCCCCGGCCCACAGCCGCCAGGTCTGCAGGGCGGCGCCGAGGTCCATGGACACGGCGTGGAAGGAGAAGCTGTTGTACTTGAAGGCGTTCTGCCAGTACTTGATCCCGAGGACGAGGTACTGGTCGGTGTCCGGTCCCGGGGCCCCGGCGCCCAGCGCGGCCCGCACCTCGCCGGAGACGTCACCGGTGAGCAGCCGCTGCAGGGCGTGGTGGCGGGTGGAGTAGTAGTGCACCCCGGGCGGCACCGGACCGCCGCGCCCGGACACCCAGTAGACGCTGACCGGGTAGAGGCCGCCGCCGGAGGCCGAGCCGCGCGACCAGTTGGCGAGCGGGTAGTACGGCAGGGCGCTCAGGTCCGTGTTGGCCTGGACGCCGAGGCGCCGGCCCGTCAGGCCGTAGGAGTCGCGCAGCAGGCCCGACAGGGCGGCGAGGTCGAACGGCCGCCCGGCCGCCGCACCGTCCGCGCCGGCCGTGCCGCCCGCCCCGCCGAGAGCGGCGAGAGCCCCGTCCAGGGTGGCTTCCGCCGGATAGCCGGAAGCGGGCAGCGGCAGGCTGTCCACGCCGGGGTAGAACTTGGCCTTGCGCGGGCCGTCGGCCCAGTCCGGGACGAAATCGGCGGGATCCATCGGGACCCGCCCGCGGTGCATGATCGCGGTGGCGTACTCATGGGCGTATCCCATGGTGTGCCCTGCCTTTCCTGCTGCCTCTGGAGCTGTCGGGCCCGGTCGTCCGCCGGTCACGGTGCGCCGTGGTGCGCGCGGTGGTGGGCGGTGGTGCACGGGGTGCGTGATCGTCGGTCGTGGTCGGCGGAGGAGGACGGTCAGGGGAACGGGTGCGGCGCCGGGTTGAAGTCGGCCGGTACGAGGTCGCGGTCGCGCAGCCCCGCCTCCCGCAGGGCGGTGCGCAGCCGCGGCATCCCCAGCGCCCGCTGCCGGGTCCAGCCGAAGTCGATCGGCAGCAGCCCCGGCACGAGGACGGAGACCGTCGTCAGGCCGAGACCGCGCTGCTCGGGCATGGTCTGGTCGACCACGATCACGTCGAACCCGGCACCCGTCACCGCGTCCACGCAGGTCCGCAGATCGTCGAGGAGATCGCCGGAGACCGGCGGCACCTCCCGCTGAAGATCCGTCAGCGAACGCAGCGGCGGCCGGGGCGCGCCCGGTTCGCCGAGGAGGAAACGGGCGTGTTCGCCCATCTCCGGGACGCCGTAGGCCAGCGGATGGTCGTGCAGCGCCTCGACCTTCGCGAAGTCGCGCGCCATGGCGCTCAGCCGCTCCCAGTCGCGCTCGGTGCGCCCCTGGAGGTTGACCGCGTCGGTGGCGATCTCGCACAGGGCGCCGGCCAGTGCCGCCTCCGGGTCGAGACCGGCGCCCGCGCCGAAGCACATCCGCCCGATCCCGCCGTCGGGCCGGACGGCGACCCCGGTCACCACGGGGATGGGGAAGCTGATCCGGGTGTCGAAGAAGCGGGCCTCGTAGCCGTACATCTCCAGCCGGTCCACCATCTCCCGGGTGGCGGCCCGGGCGCTGCCGCGCGGGTCGATCTCCGGGAGGGCCGCCTGCCCGTACCAGGTGAGCAGGAAGGCGTCGCGCTCGACGACCTCCATCAGCCCGCAGTAGACGGCTTCCTCCAGGCAGCCGCCCGAAGCGCAGCCGTTGGAGCTCTCCTGTACGAACCGGTTCTCCAGGCCCGGCGCGTGATAGTACGTCAGCACCTCGGGGACGAGGACGGGCGCGCTGTCGCGCAGCGAGTACCCCCACACCCAGGGGATCTCCCGGCCGGGGGAGAACGGCGTGACGCGCGGGTTGGCGCGGTGGAACTCCTCCGAGTACAGGCCGCAGACACGCGGGTCGAGCGCGCGGACACCGCGCGCCCGCAGCCCGTCCAGGGAGTCCCGCACCTCGGCCCGCTTGGCGCGCGAGCGCATCCCCGCGTACCGCTCCAGGCCCTCCAGGACGCCGATCCGCACGCTCTGCGCGTAACTGTCGGCGTGGCCGCCCCAGAAGGTCTCGCGGAGGTACTCCCCGGAACGCAGGGAGAAGCAGCCGATGGTCGCGGAGGTGGAGGGGGACGCGATGTCGTGCACCACGGACGGGCCCAGCGACCCGCACACCGGGTTGGCGTACGGCTCGGCCGGCAGCTCGTAGTCGTGGATGTCGCGGATGCGGAAGGACCCGGGCCGGTGCTTGGGCGCGGGGCGGAGGGTGAGCACGGCCGCCTCCGGTGTGTCCTCCTCGGCGCGGCCGCAGCGCGGGCACTCCGGGTCCGGCACCAGCGGGTAGTGCCGGACGGCCAGCGTGCGCAGATCGACCAGGTGGACGGCCGGGAACGCTCCGGTGTCCGGCCCCGCCCCGCCGAGCCGGGCGGCCGTCAGAGCGGCCAGCGCGTCCGCCGCGAACGGGGTGAGATACGGCCACGCCCCGGCGGCCCGGGTGCCGGAACCCAGCTCCAGCGCCTCGCGCAGCGCGACGGAGCGCACGGCCTGCCACCGGCGGTCGAGGCAGCGGGCGCAGGGGCCCGCCGCCGGGGCCGCGCGGGGGGAGTCGCCGGCCCCCGGGGGGAGGGGGCCGACGACGGCGAGATGCCCGTAGAACCGTACGGGGACGGGCCCGGCGGGGACGTCGGCCCCACCGGGGGCGGCGGGCGCGGGGGTTGGCGCCGGGCCGGGGGCGCCCTGCGCGGCCTCCGGGGCGGCCGCGTCGGCCGTGCCGCCCGGGCCGCCGGCGCCGGTTCCGCCCGGAACCCCGGTCGGCAGGGCGGGGGTGCCCGGCGCGGCGGGAGAGGCCGGTGCGCCGGCCCCCGCCGCGCCGGGTGCGGCAGCGGCGTCCACCGCTGCCCCCGAACCGCCGGGTGAATGCGGCGGGTTGGCGGAGCCGGAGGGCCGGGTCCGGCCGGACCCGCCGGACGGCCCGGGCTCCGGCGCGGTGAAGGCGTCGGTGACGCCCAGCGCGGCGACGTCCAGCGGTGCCGGGGTGCCGTGGGCGGCGAGGCCGCGGTGCAGCAGCACCGCCAGCTCGCGGCAGGTCCGCTCCCAGGGCGCGCCGGGCCCGGTGGCCGCCGCGCCGGGGGGCGTGCCCGGGCCGTGCGCGCCCGGGGCCGCCGCGGCGGTTCCGGTGCCGGCGGCGGGGGCGGCTCCGCCCGTGGGCCCCGGGCCGGCAACAGGGCCGGCCGGCGCTGCCGCCCCGGGGGCCGGCTGCCCGGTGCTCCCGGCCGCGGCGGACCCGGTCACGGTGGCGGCCCGGTCCGTGCTCCCGGTGGGGGTCTCAGTGGTCATCCGCGCCACCGCCCGAGCCGGCGCGGGCAGCGGTGGTGGCGCCGGGTGCGGCGCCCGCCGCGGCGCCGGTGGTCAGCAGCACCCGGGCGGTGCTGATGCCGCCCGCGGGCAGGTCGGCCGGGGTGGTGTCGGCGTACAGGACGTCCCGTCCGGCCGCGCGGAGCCGGTCCAGCACCGCCTCGAAGGTCGTGGCCTCCGCGTCCGGTGCCATCGATCCGGACCCGGACCCGGATCCGTTCCCGCCGCCGTCCGCCGCGCCGCCGGCCGTCACCGCGATGGCCGCGGGGGCCAGGTCGGCCAGCAGCGGATCGCCCTGGTCGACGGTCTTCTCCGGCTCCTCGGCGGCCAGTTGGGCCTGACCCAGCAGATCGCGCAGCGCCGCGCAGGCCGCCGCCGAGCGCGACAGGCCGGCGGCGACCGCCCAGCGGCCCTCCGGTTCCCGCGCCAGCACGACCCGGGCCGAGGAGCGGGCGTCCTCCCCGAGGTCGAGCAGTTCCACCGTCAGGTCCAGATTCCCCGCCGACTTCAGCAGGAAGACCAGTTCCGGGTCCTCGGCCGCCCCGAGCGGGGTCACCTCCGTCGTGCCGCGCACCGCCCGCAGCAGCGCGTCGTGCGCCAGCGCCGACAGCAGCCCGCGCCCGGCGGCCTCGCCCGGCCCGCCGCCCGCCCCGGCTCCCGCGCTGCTCGCCTGGTGCAGCCGGTCACGGTTGTACGGGCCGAAGGGCCGCACCGCCGCGGCCGGCACCCGGACCGGCTCCCGGGTGAGCAGCGACACGGCCGTCACCCACGCCGTGACCTCCTCCGTGCCCCGCCCGGTGCCGCCGCCCGTCGTCAGGGCGTCGGGGGCGAGGGCCGGCACCGGCGCGGCCCCGGGCCCGTCCCCGGCCGGGGCGGGAGAGGCCGGGACGACGGGGACCACATGCTCCACGTACGCCTCGGCGGCCGCGTACAGCGCCCGCATCCGCGCGCCCGCCAGATGGTGCACGTCGAACGCGGCGATCGCGCGCCGCGCACCGTGGCCGAGGGCGGCCTCCACCCGGCTGATCTTCAGCGGGGTCTGGGTCAGCTCCTCGTCGTCGTACCGGCGGAACACCCCGGTGTACGGGCGGACGAGCGCGCCGCTGATCCGGTTGAGCTCCTCGACCAGGTCCTCCGCCTCCCGGGCGGTCTCCACGGTCGGGGTGACGGGAAGCACCAGCCGCTCCGGCACCTCGGGCAGCCCCGGCGCGCCGGACGCCGCACCGGCCGGTGGCGCGGCGCAGCGGCGGCAGCGCGGATGGGGGTGCAGGGGCTCGGCCATGACGTCCAGCGACTCCAGGTCCTGGACGAGGACCTGGCCGGCGGTCTCGGCGGGCAGCGCCCCGGTGCGCAGCCGGAAGATCTCGTAGCCCAGCAGGTTCCCGGCCATCGCGGCGACGGGTCCGGTGAGCGGCCCGCCGGCCCCCGGCGCCGGGGCGGCGGAACCGCCGGCCAGGCCGCTCCAGATCTCGGCCGCCGCGGCGGCGTCCGTGCTGCCGCCGAGCCGCAGCAGGGCGCAGTGCAGGCAGCCGGTGGACGTGGCGGTGGACAGCGGGCCGGTGACGGCGCGGCCGCCGAAGGTCCAGGCGGGGATGAGGACGCGGCCCTCGGGCACGCCCTCGCACAGCAGCCGGTGGGCGCGGGCCTCGGCTCCGGGGCCGGTGACGACCACGACGTCGTAGCCGTCGAGCGCGGCCCAGCCCGCGGCCCAGCCCGCGGCGCCGCCCGCCGTGCCGCCCGCCGTGCCGCCGCCGTCCAGGCGGCCGGTCCGCACCGGGCAGCCGTCGGCCGCCGCTTCGGCCGCCTCGGCCTCCACCTCGGGGAAGGCGGCCGTGGTCGCGATGTGGCCGCAGCCGTTGCGGACCAGGCTCAGCGCGCACCAGCGGGCCGTCTCGTCCTCGCCCAGCACGGCGACGCGGGTGGCGCGGAAACGGGCGAAGCGGCGGGGCGCGCCGTCGGTGTAGTGATCGACGTAGGCGATCTGGGCGGCGAACCGGCGGGAGACATCGCCGGGTTCCGGGCCGTCGGCGTCGGCGTCCGGCACATCGCGGGCGAAGCCGCGCTCGTACAGCGTCTTGACCAGCTCGGCGGCCATGGCGCGCTGGGCGGGCCCGAAGCCCTCGCAGATCTCGCCGAGCCGGTTCCGCCCGGCCAGGTGCGGCACCATCAGCGCGGCGAAGCGGTAGGCGGCGCGGCCGGTGAGGTGGAACCCGCCGTCGGCGTTGTGGAAGAGCACCCCGCCCGGGGTCTCGGTGAAGAGCACGTCCCGCCGCACCCGCGGCCGGGTGCCGGCGAGCGCCTCGAAGGTGCCGGTCGCGGGTGCGGTCGCGGTCCCGGTCGTGGGCGCGGTGCCGGTCACGTCTGCTGCCATCGGTCACACCTTCTCTGTGGGTCGGGTTCGGGTCGCGGCTGCGCGCGCGTAGAGCTGGAGCAGCGGATGCATCCGGTACGGGCCGGGCGGCCCCTCCTCCAGCAGCCCGGCGTCGGCCAGCCGCTCCAGGACGGCCTCCGCCTCGGCACCGTCCATGCCGAGCGCCGGGGCGCTGTCCGCGGCCCGGAACGCCGCCGCCCCGGGCAGTGCCCCGAGCCGCAGGAAGGCTTCGGCGAGCCGGGGGTCGAGCCGGTCGAGGGCGCCGCCGAACACCTCCGGGACGGACATGCCGGGGGAGTCGGCCAGCGAGAGCCGGCCGAGCGGGTCCCCGGCCAGCCAGCCGGCGGCGTCGGTCAGCCGCAGCCCGGGGCGGGTCAGCAGACGGGCCGTCAGGATGCGCAGGGCCAGCGGATGGTGACCGCAGACGGCGGCCAGCCGGCGGGCCGCCTCCGGTTCGGCCTCCACCCGCCCGGTGCCCAGGACCGCGCACAGCAGCCGGTATGACTCGTCCTCGTCGAAGACGGAGAGCCGGTGCACCCGCCCGCCGTGCGTCGCGACGAGTCCCGCCAGCCCCATCCGGCTGGTGACGACCGCCGCGCCGCCCGCCCCGGCCGGCAGCAGCGGCCGGACCTGCGCGGCGTCGGCCACGTCGTCGAGGATCAGCAGCGTCCGCTCACGGTTCCCGCCGTCTCCGCGCTCCCGCAGGCGGGTCGCCAACGCGGCGGCGGCATCGGCCGGTTCGCGCGGGGCGCCGTCCGGGTTCGTCATCGGCAGCAGCAGCGGCCCGCCGGGGTAGGCGGCCCCGACGAGCTGCGCGACGTGCCGGGCCAGGGCCGACTTGCCGATCCCGGGGGCGCCGCACAGCAGGATCAGCGGGGGTTCGCCGCCGTGCTCCGCGTAACGGGCCAGGCTCTCCCTCATGGTTCCGACCTCGGCCGCCCGGCCCGTGAAGGAGGGCACGGCGGGGGTGCCGGGCGGCTCCGAGGTCGCGGCGGCCGTGGCGGACCGCCGGTCTGCGGGCCGCGCGGTGAGCGCGGCCGGTGGGGGAGGAGCGGCGGCCAGGGCGGCGGGTGCCGCGGGCCCCGGCTCCGCGGGCCCCGCTCCCGGGGACTCCCGGTCGACGCGGATCACCGGCCCGGCCGGCGGATGCCCCCGCCCCGGTCCGGACGCCGCCGGCTCCTCGCCGCGCAGGTCCTCGCCGCGCAGGATGGCCAGCTCCAGCCGGCGGAGCGTCGGGGACGGGTCCACGCCCAGTTCCTCCCGCAGGTACTGCTTGACCCGCCGGTACTCGGCCAGCGCCTCCGCCTGCCGTCCCGTGCGGTACAGCGCCTCCATCAGCTGCTCGTGGAACCGCTCGTGCCCGGGGTGCGCGCGGGTCACCGCCCACAGCTCGGCCAGCGCCTCCCCGCAGCGCCCCAGGGCCAGTTCCAGGTCGCAGGCCCGCTCCACGGCGCGCAGCCGCTCCTCCGCCAGCCGCGGCACCTCGTCCCGGTGCAGCGTGTCGGACCGCACGTTGGCCAGCAGCGGGCCCTGCCACAGCGACAGCCCCTCCTTGAGGGTGGAGAGCTCGGTTTCCGGGGCGTGCGCCGGCACGGCGGCGGCGCGGCGCACGGCGGCCCGGAAACCGAGCAGATCGAGGGTCTGCGGCCCGGCGGTGATCCGGTAGCCGCCGGGAACCGCCTCGATGGGCGTCTCGGTGACCCCGTGCCGGGGCAGCAGCCGCCGCAGCCGCAGCACACAGGTCTGCAGCGCGGCCTTCGCGGTGGCCGGCCGCGCCTCGCCCCAGACGGCCCGCTGGAGATGTTCCGCGGACACCACGGAGTTGGCGTGCAGCAGCAGCACGGCGAGGAGGATCGTCGGCTTGGAGGGAGGGAGGACGACGGCGTCGGCGCCGTCGGTGACACTGAGCGGCCCGAGCAGCTGAAACCGCACCGGGCTGCCTAGTCCCAGCCGTTGACCAGCTTGCAGACCTCCGGCGGCTCCGATGGCACGGGCACCGCGGCGGCGATCCGCTCCCACTGGGCGCAGACGGTGTCGACGACGACGGACGGCAGCCCGCCGAGGCCGGGGGCGCCGGTCCCGTGGGCCGCCGGGTTGTTCCGGGCGGCCGCGGCGGAGGTCTGGGCGGAGCCCGGGGAGTAGCTCTGGGGGGAGGCGGCCGCCGCCACTCCGGCCGGAAGCGAGAGCACCAGGGCGAGCCCGAACACGGCGGCGGTCCTCCGCCGGCGGACGGGCGTTCTCTCACGGCGATTCCCGGACATGGCTTCCCCCTTGGACGAGCTGTTCAGCGGTGCCTCGCTGAAGGTCCTGCTGATCTCTGCGGTGCAGGAGACGATGCCAGCCGCCCGGGGGCTCGAACAGGCGGATGGATGTCAGCTTGCTGCACGGGGGGCTGCAACTTCGTGACAGCGGCGGGACCGCGGTCTCGCGCGGGCGGCGGGGCGGCGCCCCTGAACGTCCGGGGCTGCCGGGAACGGTCGGGCACCCGGGGCCTGGAACTGCGTCGCGCCGGAGAAGGCGGTGCTGCCAACGGAGCGCGGGGTGGCCGTCGATCCCGTGGGTGCGGGCCCTCCGTGACGGCAGCCTCCGGCCCGGCGGCAGACTTCGGCCCGGCGGCAGCCTCCGGCCCGGCGGACAGTTTGGGCGCGCGTACCGACCCCAGGTCGCTCGGCCGACTCCGCTCCGCCGGCAGCGGCATCCCTGGGGGCGGACACCGCAGCGCCTTCCGTCCGGGGGAGAGCGAAGGGCAACCGCCCGTCCTCCTCTTCGCGTTCTCATCTTCCGGGCCGATCCTTTGTCCACGGTCAGGAGAAAGTTGCCGTTGATTCCTGCCGAACTTCTTCCCAGTCCCAACGACCGCTGCTAACTTCCCCGTTAAAGCCCGGCGCGCCGGAGACGGACCGCCGGGTGAGGCCGATGACCGGCGAAGACGGTGTCTTCCAGTGTCTTCCCATGCCGTGGGCGAGGGGAGGTTGGGGTGGCGTGAGGCGCATGACGGCACGACCCGCGAACGCGCACCAGGCGCGGCTGCTCCGGCTGCTGCGCGACGGCGGCCCCCACTCCCGCGCGCAGCTCGGCGACCGGGTGGACCTGTCACGGTCCAAGCTCGCCGTCGAGGTCGACCGGCTGCTGGAGACCGGTCTGATCGTCGCCGACGGGCTCGCCGCCTCGCGCGGCGGCCGCCGCTCGCACAACATCCGGCTGGCGCCCGCGCTGCGCTTCCTCGGCGTGGACATCGGCGCCACCTCGGTCGACGTGGCCGTCACCAACGCCGAGCTGGAGATCCTCGGCCACCTCAACCAGCCGCTGGACGTGCGCGACGGACCGGTGGCCGTCTTCGAGCAGGTCCTCGCCATGACCGGCAAGCTGCGCGCCACCGGCGTCGCGCCGGACGGCTTCGACGGCGCGGGCGTCGGCGTCCCCGGGCCGGTCCGCTTCCCCGAGGGCGTCCCCGTCGCGCCGCCGATCATGCCGGGCTGGGACGGCTTCCCCGTGCGCGAGGTGCTGAGCCAGGAACTCGGCTGCCCCGTCATGGTCGACAACGACGTCAACCTGATGGCGATGGGGGAGCAGCACGCCGGGGTCGCCAACTCCGTGCAGGACTTCCTCTGCGTCAAGATCGGCACGGGTATCGGCTGCGGCATCGTCGCCGGGGGCGAGGTCCACCGGGGGACGACCGGCAGCGCCGGCGACATCGGCCACATCCGCGTCGAGCCCGACGGCCGACCCTGCGCCTGCGGCAACCGGGGCTGTCTGGAGGCGTACTTCAGCGGCTCCGCGCTCGCCCGGGACGCCGAGGCCGCCGCCCGCGACGGCAGCTCCGCCGAGCTCGCCCACGGCCCCGGGCCGACCGCAGCCGCGGCGCCGCCGGGACCGGCGCACCGCGCCCGGCGCGGCACGACGCCGGACCGGACGACCGGACCGCGCCGCGCCCCCGGCCGGCGCGGTGCGGTGACGGCAGCACCGTCCCCGAACGCGCGGGACGCCGAGGACCAGCGCGACCGCGATGCCGCGGCCGCCCGGAGAACACCGGGCACGGCCGAGCCGCACCGCCCGTACCGCCCCGCACCACCCGTACGCAGGCACCGCCGCACCGGACCGCACACAGCGCCCCACCGCACCGCACCGCCGTACCGAACCGTGGCCGCCCCGAACCGCGGCCCGGCCGCACCTCCGCACGCCCGTACCGCCGTTCCGCCCTGCCCGCCGCCGGCGCACCCGCCGAGGAGGCCCTGCCATGGCACCTGTGCCCGATCATCCGCCGCCGTCACCGCCGCCGTCCGCGGACCCGTCACCGGTCTCCTCACCGGACCCGTCCGCCGCACCGCCGGACGGGGGCCCCGCGCCGGACGGCGCCCCGCTGCTCGCCATGACGGGCATCACCAAGTCCTTCCCGGGGGTCCGGGCCCTCGACGGCGTCGATCTCGACGTCCTGCCGGGCGAGGTGCACTGCCTCCTCGGCCAGAACGGGGCCGGGAAGTCCACCCTGATCAAGGTGCTGTCCGGCGCCCACCGCCCCGACGCGGGTGAGATCCGCTGGCGCGGCGAACGCGTCCACCTCACCTCCCCGACGGCCGCCATGGACCTCGGCATCGCCACCATCTACCAGGAACTGGACCTGGTGGACGGCCTGTCGGTCACCGAGAACGTCCATCTCGGCCATGAGCCGGCCACCGCCGGCTTCGTCCGCTCCCGCGCCGCCCGCGCCGCCACGGCCGGGCTCCTCGCCCGGCTCGGCCATCCCGAGATCGCCCCCGGCACCCTGGTGCGTGACCTGTCCGCGGCCGGCCGGCAGATCGTCTCCATGGCCCGCGCCCTCTCGCACGACGTGCGGCTGATCGTGATGGACGAGCCCTCGGCCGTCCTCGACCCGGACGAGGTGGACAACCTCTTCCGCATCGTCGGCGATCTCACCGCCGCCGGGGTCGCCGTCGTCTACATCTCCCACCGGCTGGAGGAGATCCGCCGGATCGGCGACCGGGTCACCGTCCTCAAGGACGGCCGCGCCGCCGCCCGCGGCCTGCCGGCGCGCACCACCCCCACCCGGGAGGTCGTGGCGCTGATGACCGGACGGGATGTCGAGTACGCGTTTCCCGAGCGGTCGGCCCCGCCGGAGCCCGCCGGGACCGCGACCGCACCGCAGGAGCCCCCGCCGGCCGCCCCCGCCCCCGTCCTCGCGGTCGAAGGACTCGCGCGGAAGGGCGAGTTCGAGCCGGTGGACCTGGAACTGCGCCCCGGCGAGATCGTCGGCCTGGCCGGGCTGGTGGGCTCCGGCCGCTCGGAGATCCTGGAGACGGTCTTCGGCGCGCGGAGGCCCGACGCCGGCCGGGTGCTGGCCGGCGGCCGCCCGCTCCCACCGGGCAGCGTCCGGGCGGCCGTCCGGGCCGGGATCGGGCTCGCCCCGGAGGAGCGCAAGACGCAGGGGCTGCTGATGCTGGAGTCCGTCGTCCGCAACGTCTCCGTCTCCTCCCTCGCACGCTTCGCCCGCGGCGGCTGGCTCGACCGGGCGCGTGAGCGGGCCGCCGCGCACCGCTCCACCCGCGAGCTGTCGCTGCGGCCCGACGACCCGTCCGTCCCCGTCCGCACCCTCTCCGGCGGCAACCAGCAGAAGGTTGTCCTGGCCCGCTGGCTGCTGCGCGGCTGCAAGGTGCTGCTGCTGGACGAGCCGACCCGCGGCGTGGACGTCGGAGCGCGGGCCGAGCTGTACGCCCTGATCCGGCGGCTCGCCGACGACGGCGTGGCCGTCCTCCTGGTCTCCAGCGAGGTGCCCGAAGTGCTGGGCCTCGCCGACCGGGTGCTCGTCCTCCGCGAGGGCCGCGTCGTGCACACGGCGCCCGCCGGGGAGCTCGACGAGCACCGTGTCCTCGACCTCGTCATGGAAGGGAGCCCGTCGCGATGAGCACGGGTGCCAGCCCCGGGCCCGCCGGGCCCCCGCCGTCCCCGGCGCCGTCCGCCGCCTCCCCGCCGGCTCCCGGGCCGGGGACGCAGGGGCCGCCGCCGGGCAAGGAGCCGTCCCCGCCCCCCGGAGCGCGCGGGGGTCCCGGGCGCCGGGCCGTCCCGGCCGCGTTCGCCGATCTGCGCAATCTCTCCCTGCTGGGGGTGCTCGCCGCCCTCGTGGTCGTCGGCGCGGTCACCCGGCCCGAGCAGTTCCTCTCCGGGGACAACCTCCAGCTCGTCCTCACCCAGGCCTCGGTGATCGGGGTCGTGACCGTCGGCGTCACCCTCGTCATCATCGGCGGCGGCATCGACCTGTCCGTCGGGGCGATCGTCGCGCTCGCCTCCGTGTGGGCGACGACCCTCGCCACCCAGGAGTACGGGCTGGGCGGCATGCTGCTCTGCGCGGTCCTGGTCGGCCTGGGCTGCGGCCTGGTCAACGGGGCACTGATCGCCTACGGCGGCATGGTGCCGTTCATCGCCACCCTGGCGATGCTCGCCTCCGCCCGCGGGCTGGCGCTCCAGATCAGCGACGGCAGGACGCAGGTCGTCACCGTCGACCCGGTGCTCGAACTCGGCCTGCCCGACGCCTATGTGCTGGGCATACCGCCGCTCGTGCTGGTGTTCGCCGCCGTCACCGCCGCCGGCTGGCTGGTGCTCAACCGCACCACCTTCGGCCGCCGCACCGTGGCCGTCGGCGGCAACGCGGAGGCCGCCCGCCTCGCCGGCATCGACGTGCGGCGGCAGCGGCTGATGCTCTATCTGATCTCCGGGCTGTGCTGCGGCATCGCCGCGTTCCTGCTCATCGTCCTCACCGGCTCCGGCCAGAACACCAACGGCAACCTCTACGAACTCGACGCCATCGCCGCCGCGATCATCGGCGGCACCCTGCTCAGCGGCGGCCGGGGCACCATCACCGGCTCGGTGCTCGGCGTCCTCGTCTTCACCGTGATCACCAATCTGTTCGCCCTCAACAATCTGCAGAGCGACGTCCAGCAGATCGCCAAGGGCGCGATCATCGTCGCCGCCGTCCTGGTCCAGCACCGCACGGCGCGCGGCGGAAGTGCGTAGCGGGGCGCGCCACCGCGCAGGTGTTCGCGTTCCGCGCACGCCGCCGCTGTGCCCCCCCGTCACCGCGCGCCCGCGCCCGCGCCTCGCACGCCCGTACCACCCCGCCCGTACCACCCCGCCCGTACCAACCCATCCGGACCCGCCGCAGCCCGTCCGCCCACAACCGGCCGCGACCCGGCGTCCGTTCACCATGGAGGTCCGCCCGTATGACACCACCGGTCCCCAGCCGCAGAGGTCTCCTCTTCGGCACCGCCGCCGTCTCGGCCGGCGCGTTCCTCACCGCCTGCACCAGCAACGAGAGCAACGACAAGGGCGGCGCGCAGGAGCCCGCGGGCGGCACCGACGACAAGCCCGGCAAGGCCGTCACCATCGGCTTCGCCGGCCCGCAGGCCGACCACGGCTGGCTCAACGCCATCAACGAGCAGGCGAAGTCCCGCGCGGAGGCGTACGAGGACGTGACGCTGGAGACCACCGAGGGCTCCAACGACACCGCCCAGCAGATCGGCCAGATCGAGACCCTGATCAACAAGAAGGTCGACGTGCTGGTGATCCTGCCGGCCGACGGCAAGGCCCTCACCCAGGTCGGACTGAAAGCCATGCGGGCGGGCATCCCCGTCGTCAACCTCGACCGCGTCTTCGACTCCCAGCAGGCGTACCGCTGCTGGATCGGCGGCGACAACTACGGCATGGGCCTCAACGCCGGCCGCTACATCGGCGAGCAGCTCAAGGACCAGCGGAACGCCAAGGTCGTCGAACTCGCCGGCATGGACAACCTGGAGCTCACCCGGCAGCGCACCAAGGGCTTCGACGACGCCCTCAAGAACTATCCGAACATCCGCAAAGTGGCCCGGCAGGCGGCCGAGTTCACCGTCGAGTCCGGGCAGGCCAAGATGGCGCAACTGCTCCAGGCCCAGTCGTCCTTCGACGCGCTGTGGAACCACGACGACGACCAGGGCGTGGGCGCCGAGCGCGCCATCAAGCAGGCCGGGCGTGACGAGTTCCTGATGGTCGGCGGCGCCGGCTCGAAGCACGCCATGGACGCCATCAAAGCGGACAACACCGTCCTCAAGGCCACCGTGCTCTACCCGCCGACCATGGCCGCCTCCGCGATCGACCTCGCCCGCGCCCTCGGCCAGGGCAAGGGCGTCGGCGGGCTCGCCGAACAGGAGATCCCCGCCTCGCTCACCCTCTACTCGGCCGTCGTCACCCAGGAGAACGTCGACGAGTACCTGCCGACCGGCTTCAGCTGACGCCCCGCCGCCCCCGCCCCGCACACCGGGAGAGGGCGCCCCGCCAGCAGCGCGACGACGACGAGGAGGAGCGATCGATGGACGAGAGCGAGACCGGCACCGGCACGGACGCGCACCCGGGCACGAACGCGGACACGGGCACGGCCGCGCACACCGGTCCGGACCGGCAGACCGGCACGGCCCCGCGCACCGGCACGGACGTGGACACCGGCACGGCCCCGCGCACCGGCACGGACGTGGACACCGGCACGGACGTGGACACCGGCACGGACGCGGACGCCGGTCCGGGCGCGGACACCGGCACGGACGCGGCCCCGGGCACAAACCGGCACCCGGGCACGGGCTCGGCCCCGCACACCGGCCCGCACACCTCGGCGCGCCCCGGCCCGCAACCCGCGCACCCCGCACCGGGTGCGATCCCGGGCCCCGCCCTCGCCGCCCCGGGCCCCGATCCGGACGCGACCCCGGGCCCCGCGCCCGCCACCCCGGACCCGGCCGCCACCCCGCCGACCCTCGGGGTGGGCATGGTCGGCTACGCCTTCATGGGCGCCGCCCACTCCCAGGGGTGGCGCACCGCCGGCCGGGTGTTCGACCTGCCGCTGCGGCCGGTGATGGCCGCCGTCTGCGGGCGCGACCCGGACGCCGTGCGGGCGGCGGCCCGCCGGCACGGCTGGGCCGCCGCCGAGACGGACTGGCGCGCCCTGATCGCCCGCGACGACGTGCAGCTCGTCGACATCTGCACCCCGGGCGACAGCCACGCGGAGATCGCGATCGCCGCGCTGGAGGCCGGCAAGCACGTGCTGTGCGAGAAGCCGCTCGCCAACACGGTCGCCGAGGCCGAGGCCATGACGGAGGCGGCCCGCCGGGCCCGGGAGCGCGGGCAGCTCGCCATGGTCGGCTTCAACTACCGGCGGGTGCCGGCCCTGGCGTTCGCGCGGCGGCTGGTCGCCTCCGGCCGGCTCGGCACCCTGCGGCACGTCCGCGTCACGTACCTCCAGGACTGGATCACCGATCCGGAGTTCCCCCTCGTCTGGCGGCTGCGGAAGGAGCGGGCGGGCTCCGGCGCGCTGGGCGACCTCGGCGCGCACATCGTCGACCTGGCACAGCATCTGGCGGGCGAGCAGCTGGCCGGTGTCTCCGCGCTCACCGAGACGTTCGTGAAGGAGCGGCCGCTGCCGGGCGCCGCCCACGGCCTGTCCGCGGCGGCGGACGGCGCGGGGCGCGGCCCGGTCACCGTGGACGACGCCGCCCTGTTCACCGGTCGGCTGGCCTCCGGAGCACTGGCGTCCTTCGAGGTCACCCGCGTCGCCGCCGGCCGCAAGAACGCCCTCCGCATCGAGCTCAACGGCTCCCTCGGCTCCCTCTCCTTCGACCTCGAACGCCTCAATGAGCTCGGTTTCCACGACCACACCGAGGAGGCCGCGGTCTCCGGCTTCCGCCGCATCCTCGTCACCGAACCCGAACACCCCTACCTGGAGGCGTGGTGGCCGCCCGGCCACGGCCTCGGCTACGAGCACACCTTCGTGCACCAGGCCCGCGACCTGGTGCACGCCATCGCCACGGGCACCGACCCCCGGCCGTCGTTCGCCGACGGGCTGCAGGTACAGCGGGTCCTCGCCGCCGTCGAGGACAGCGCCGGGCACGACAGCCGCTACACCCCCGTCGAACCCGCACCCGTCGTCACCGCCCCCGCGTGAGGAGCCTCCCGCAGCCGACGGGGCGCCCCGGAGAGCCGGACGTCCGCTCCCCAGAAGCCACCGCAGGCACCATCCGACCCGCCACATCCGACCCGCCACATCCGACCCGCCACATCCGACCCGCCACATCCGGCCCTCCCGGGCCGCCCGACGACTTCCGGAGGCCCCGATGCCCCGACCGTTCACCCTCTTCACCGGCCAGTGGGCCGACCTGCCCCTGGAGGAGGTCTGCCGGCACGCCCGCGACTTCGGCTACGACGGCCTCGAACTCGCCTGCTGGGGCGACCACTTCGAGGTCGACCGGGCCCTCGCCGAGCCGGACTACCTAGCCGGCCGCCACGCCCTGCTGGAGAAGTACGGCCTCACCTGCCACGCGATCTCCAACCATCTCGTCGGCCAGGCCGTCTGCGACGCCATCATCGACGAGCGCCACCGCGCGATCCTCCCCGCCCGTATCTGGGGCGACGGCGAACCGGAGGGCGTGCGGCGCCGGGCTGCCGCCGAGATGGCCGACACCGCCCGGGCGGCCGCCGCGTTCGGCGTCCGCACCGTCATCGGCTTCACCGGCTCCGCCATCTGGCATCTGGTGGCGATGTTCCCGCCCGCCCCGGCCCGGATGATCGAACGCGGCTACGAGGACTTCGCGGAACGCTGGAACCCCGTCCTCGACGTCTACGACGCGGAGGGCGTCCGCTTCGCCCACGAGGTCCACCCCGGCGAGATCGCCTACGACTACTGGACCACCCACCGCGCCCTGGAGGCCGTGGACCACCGTCCCGCCTTCGGCCTCAACTTCGACCCCAGCCACTTCGTCTGGCAGGACCTCGACCCGGTCGGCTTCCTCTGGGACTTCCGGGACCGGATCCACCACGTCGACTGCAAGGAGGCCCGCAAGCGCCTCGACGGCCGCAACGGCCGCCTCGGCTCCCACCTCCCCTGGGGCGATCCGCGCCGCGGCTGGGACTTCGTCTCCGCCGGCCACGGCGACGTGCCCTGGGAGGACGTCTTCCGGATGCTCCGCTCCATCGGCTACGACGGCCCGATATCCGTCGAGTGGGAGGACGCCGGCATGGACCGTCTCACCGGCGCCCCCGAGGCCCTGCGCCGGCTCAGGGCGTACGACTTCGACCCGCCGTCCGCTTCGTTCGACGCGGCGTTCGGCGGCGACGACTGAACGGCGCTCCGACCCGGCCTGGTTGCCGCGTGACGCCAACCGGGCCCGGCGGGGCGGTCCCACCGTGGGGCGCCGTCCGAACAGCGCGGTGAGAAACGGAAGGCCGGTTGCCTCTTCCCGGCGATGAGGGAGAAACGGCCTTATTCCGTTGACCGTGGATTGGCGGACATGGTGTGGTCATCAGGGCCTCGGAGAAGAGGCTGCCGCTTCACGCCCCCGCCGACCACGGGGGATGCATGATAGGGGGAACTCTTGCGTCTCGACACATCCCGCACCGTTAACGCGGTGCTGACCACCGCCGTCGTCGCGTCCGCTCTGGTCTTACCGACAGCCGGTTCTGCGTCTGCCGCGGCCCGTTCGAGTGGCACAGCCGTTGAGGCCGCCGCTGAGAGCATCGCTGCGAAGTGCAGGAACCACAGCCGCAACTACGTGGTACGGCAGTACTTCCGGGGGCCCGCCAAGTACACCCTGCGCTGTGGCACCAGGACGTGGGGCTGGAAGCACATCAAGCAACGCCACGGCTGGAACAACACGATGGACAGGAAGATAAAATCAGCCATCTGGTCCGGAGACTCCAATGGCCGCGGCGGATTTTCCACCTACACCAATTCATGCCCGCGCATCGAGAAATTCCGCACCATCATCGGAACTCCCGCCGGATCCAATGACCTCCTGACCGCGTACAAGGTCAACACCACTGCTGCCGCCGCCGTCAGGTGCTAGAAAATGCGGCGCAGGCGCGGACGAGATGAGAGGGCGGATGGTACGTATGGCGGACATGGCGGCCAGGACACCTGCCGAGCGGGAACTGGCCCGTTCGTACACCACCGGTGACGGCGGGACGAGGTTCAATGTCACTGGCCTGTCGGTCGAGCATCATCCCGACCGTAGTGCGACGTTGACGTACCGGCTCACTGTGGCGCGTCGTGGCCACCAGGACGAGGCGTGGGCGGTCACCCTGCCCTGGGACGACAAGTCCTTTGTCGATGTGCTCACTTCGCCCGCCCCTGATCCCGTTCGACTCCAGCAACTCGTCCACGTGGTGCGCGCCCTGCTCGAGGAGTGGTGGGACACCAAGGCCCACAACCGGCAGTCGGCCAGGATGGGGCGCCGGCTGCCCTGAGTATCCGGCCTCGCGAGCGGCCCGGCAGCCCGAGCACCGGACGCTGCTGGGCCATTGGGGCCCGTCTGCCTCGCCCCGTCGGTCTGAGGACCGGCGGGGCGAAGTACTGCGAAGCGGCTGGTTCGGGTGCCGGTTCGTGGGGTGCTGAAACGTCAATGAGGGTGCCGGGACCACGACTCGGCCGCCCGCACCCCGGCGTCTGTTTCCTCACCGGTCGCCGGGGGCGCCGTTGTCCTCGGCACTGGAGCGATGGCCCCCTCGCACCTCGGGTCCGGAGGAGAGGCTGACCGGAGCGGGAGCGAGGCCGGCGGATGACGCAGGGGAGGATGCCTGCCCGGCTCAGGCCGCGTCGGTGTGGTGCCCGGTGAAGCTCACCCGGGTGTCGTCATTGTCGAGGGCGATGTTGAGGGTGGCGTTCAGGGCCTTGGCGAGCTTGGCGAGGAGCGGCAGCGTGGGGACGGTGTCGGAGCCCTCGATCCGGGAGATCTTCGCCTGGGTGAGGCCCGCACGGTCGGCAAGCTCGGTCCGGGTGAGCCCGAGCTCGGTGCGCCGGTCGTATACGGCCTGCGCCAGGGCCATGGACAGCCGGATCTCGCGACGGGCCTCGGCCACGTCCTCCGGCTCGGTCAAACCCTCGGCGAGCTTGCGCTCACGCAGGGTCTTCCAGCGGCTGTGGCTCATCGCTCCACCTCTCCTTCCTCGATGATGCGGATGAACTCCTGGTGGGCCGGCCCATGCTCTGTCCCGCGAACATTCTGATGGTGCGTCGGCCCCGTCCGCCCCTCCTCGCCCTTTGTCCAGCGTCAGGAAGAAGACATGGCTGATGTGTGTCGAAGGGGTTTCCGAAAAAGACGAACAAAGCTACGGTCCTTGAGGTGTATCGGTCACGGTGATCCCGGTGGTGCGACGCGGCCCCCGGGCCGGCACTTTGCCGACGCCCGACCGCTTTCGCACCGCACCGCACCAGCCCGCACTTGCACCGCAGCCCCCCACGGCGCGACGGCGCGCGCCTGTCACACACCGTCATCCTCCGGAGGACATCCGTGCACAGGAAACGGCTCAGACTCCGCAAGTCCCTCGCGCTGCTGACGAGTTCGCTGCTCGCCGGAGCCACCCTCGCCCTCACCGCCCCGCCCTCGGGCGCCGCCCCCGCCCCGGCCGCGGCTCCGGCCTCCGCCTCCGGTGAGCGCGCCCCGCAGGCCCCCGCCGCCGAGGACTTCCAGCAGGTCACCCTCGCCAAGGGCGCGGCCGAGACCGGCGAGCCCATGACCCTCGCCGTGCTGCCCGACCGCTCGGTCCTGCACACCTCGCGCGACGGCACGTTACGCATCACCGACGCCGCCGGGAACACCAAGGTCTCCGGGAAGCTCCCCGTCTACTCGCACGACGAGGAAGGCCTCCAAGGCGTCGCCATCGACCCGGACTTCGCGGACAACCGCGCGGTCTACCTCTACTACGCGCCCAAGCTCGACACCCCCGGCGGTGACGCCCCCAACAGCGGCGACCCCGAGGACTTCGCCCCGTACGAGGGCGTCAACCGGCTCTCCCGCTTCGTCCTCAACGAGGACGGCACACTGGACACCGGCAGCGAGAAGAAGGTCCTCGACGTCCCCGCCACCCGCGGCATCTGCTGCCACGTCGGCGGCGACATCGACTTCGACGCCGAGGGGAACCTCTACCTCTCCACCGGCGACGACTCCAACCCCTTCGCCTCCGACGGCTACGCGCCCCTGGACGACCGCGAGCGCCGCAACCCGGCCTACGACGCCCGCCGCACCTCCGGCAACAGCAACGACCTGCGCGGCAAGATCCTCCGCATCAAGGTCGCGGACGACGGCTCGTACACGATCCCGGACGGCAACCTCTTCGCCCCCGGTACGGAGAAGACCCGTCCCGAGATCTACGCGATGGGCTTCCGCAACCCCTTCCGGATGAGCGTCGACCAGCCCACCGGCACCGTCTACGTCGGCGACTACGGCCCCGACGCGGGCGCCGCCGACCCGGACCGCGGACCGGCCGGCATGGTCGAGTTCACCCGCGTCACCGCCCCCGGCAACTTCGGCTGGCCGTACTGCGTCGGCGACAACGAGCCCTACCGCGACTACGACTTCGCCACCCGGACCCCCGGCGGGAGCTTCGACTGCTCCGCGCCCCGCAACACCTCCCGGCACAACACGGGCCTCACCGAGCTGCCCGCCGCGCAGCCCGCCTGGATCCCGTACGACAACGGCTCCGTACCGGAGTTCGGCTACGGCTCCGAGTCCCCGATGGGCGGCCCCGTCTACCGCTACGACGCGGACCTCGACTCGCCGGTCAAGTTCCCGGAAGCCTATGACGGGGACTTCTTCGCCGGGGAGTTCGGCCGCCAGTGGATCAAGCGGATCGAGCACGGCGCGGACGGCACCGTCCAGTCGATCAACGACTTCCCCTGGTCCGGCACCCAGATCATGGACATGGCCTTCGGCCCGGACGGCGCCCTGTACGTCCTCGACTACGGCCTCTCCTGGTTCGGCGGCGACGAGAACTCCGCCCTCTACCGCATCGAGAACGCCACCGACGGCCACTCACCGGTCGCCGAGGCCGCCGCCGACCGCACCTCCGGCCAGGCACCGCTGAAGGTGACGTTCTCCGCCGAGGGCACCACCGACGCCGACGGCGACGAGCTGACCTACCACTGGGACTTCGGCGACGGCACCACCTCGGACTACGCCGATCCCACCCACACCTACCGCGAGAACGGCACCTACACCGCCACCGTCACCGCGACCGACCCCTCCGGCCGCACGGGCTCCGCGAGCGTCCACCTCACCGTCGGCAACACGGCCCCGACCGTCACCCTCGAACTCCCGGGCGACGGGCGGCTGTTCGCCTTCGGTGACGAGATCCCGTTCGAGGTGACGGTGACCGACCCCGAGGACGGCGAGATCGACTGCTCCAAGGTCGAGGTCACCTACGTCCTCGGCCACGACAACCACGGCCACCCCATCACCTCGGCCACTGGCTGCTCCGGCACCCTCAAGACCACGGCGGACGGCGAGCACGACCCCAACGCCAACATCTTCGGGGTCTTCAACGCCGAGTACACCGACAACGGCGGAGGCGGCCAGCCCGCGCTGACCGGCAGCGACAGCAACGTCGTCCAGCCGAGGAACCGCCAGGCCGAGCACTACGGCGACACACAGGGCGCCGAGGCCACCGAACGCGAGGGAGCCCACGGCGGCCGCACCGCCGGCTCGCTGGACGACGGCGACTGGATCTCCTTCGAGCCGTATCTCCTCGCCGACGCCACCGCCCTCACCGCGCGGGTCGCCTCCGGCGGCGCGGGCGGCACGCTGGAGATCCGCAGCGGCTCACCGGCGGGCACTCTCCTCGGCTCGGCGGAGGTCCCGGCGACCGGCGGCTGGGAGAGCTTCGAGGACGTCACCGCCGAACTGTCGGGAGCACCGGACACGACCACGACGCTCTACCTGGTCGCCAAGGGCTCCGGCTCCGGCTCCGGTGACGGACCGCTGTTCGAGGTGGACGACTTCACCTTCAGCACCGGCTGACCGGGCGGGCCGGCCGGGCGGCCCCCGGGTGCCCCGGGCCCGGCCGGCCAGTCCCGGCGTGCCGGCGGGGCCGGCGGGGCTGGCGGGGCCGGCGGGGCCGGCGGGGCCGCCCAGGAGAACCGGCACCACCGCACGGCACCCGGCACCACGGCACCCGGCACCACGGCACCCGGCACCGGTACCACCGCACCACCGCACGGCACCGGCACCACCGCACCACCGCACGGCACCGGCACCACCGCACGGCCCGCAGCGTCGTACCGCCGACCCGACCCGACCCGACGATCCGGTCCGCCGTCCCTCCGGAGGCGGGCCGCCGACCGCACCACCGGCCGACCCCGCGCTCCGGGAGGACGGCCCGGCCACCGGCCCGGGAACGCCCCGGGCCGCGCGCCGGCCCCCGCTTTCCCGGACGCCCGGAGGAAGGAGCACCCCCCATGCGCACCCCCCGAGACCGGCGCTCACGTCCCCCCGCCCCCGCCCCCGTCCGTGCCACCGCCCTCTCCCGCGCCCGCGCCCGCGTCCTCTCCCGCGCCGCCGTCCGCCGCGTCATCACCGCCCTGCGGTACGCCGTCCCGCGGCGTCCCGCCGGCCCCCGCACCGCCCTGCTCCACGCCATGCCGCCCACCGGAGTGCGCCGGGCCACCCCCGGCCGCTGCGCCGCGCTTCTGCTCTCCGCCGTGCTTATGCTCGGCGCCATGGCCCTTCCCGGCAGCGCGGCGCCGCAGCGCGCCGCCGACAACGACAGCACGCGGATCCTGGTCTTCTCCAAGACGGCCGGGTTCCGCCACGACTCCATCCCCGACGGCATCGCCGCCCTCCGGGACCTCGGCGCCCGGAACGACTTCCTCGTCGACGCCACCGAGGACGCCACCGCCTTCACCCCCGGGAACCTCGACCGCTACGGCGCCGTCGTCTTCCTCTCCACCACCGGCGACGTCCTCGACGCGGAGCAGCAGCGGGCGTTCGAGGACTACATCGGCGACGGCGGCGGCTACGTGGGCATCCACGCGGCCGCCGACACCGAGTACGACTGGCCCTTCTACGGCGGCCTGGCCGGCGCCTACTTCGCGAGCCACCCGCAGATCCAGCCCGCCACCGTCCTCGTCGAGGACCGCGCCCACCCCGCCACCGCCCACCTCGGCCCCGCCTGGGACCGCACCGACGAGTGGTACAACTACCGCACCAACCCCCGGAACACCGCCCGGGTGCTGGCGAGCCTGGACGAGTCCTCGTACAGCGGCGGCACCATGGACGGGGACCACCCCATCGCCTGGTGCCAGGAGTACGAGGGCGGCCGCGCCTTCTACACCGGCCTCGGCCACACCCGGGAGTCCTACGCCGAACCGGCCTTCCTCACCCACCTCCTGGGCGGCATCCGCTACGCCACCGGTGCCGTGCGGGCCGACTGCCGCCCCGAGACCGGCTACACCCCGCTTCTCGACCGCACCGGAGGCGGCCTCGACGCCTGGCGCCAGGCCGGCCCGGGCTCCTTCACCCGCGACGAGGCCGACGGCGGCGCCACGATCACCTCCTCCGGCGGCATGGGCCTCCTCTGGTACGCGGAGCGCCCGTTCCGCTCGTACTCGCTCAAGCTCGACTGGCGCATGGCCGACGACGACAACTCCGGTGTCTTCGTCGGCTTCCCGGCCTCCGACGACCCCTGGACGGCCGTGGAGCGGGGATACGAGATCCAGATCGACGCGAGCGACGCACCCGACCGGACCACCGGAGCCGTCTACGGAGTGCAGTCCGCCGACATCGCCGCCCGGGACGCGGCGCTCAACCCGCCAGGGGAGTGGAACACCTTCGAGATCCGGGTGGAGGGCGAACGGCTGCGGGTCCGGCTGAACGGCGTCCCGGTCAACGACTTCACCAACACCGACCCGGCGCGCAGTCTCACCGAGGGCCACATCGGCATCCAGAACCACGGGGACGGCGACGAGGTGTCGTTCCGCAACATCAGGATCAGCGAACTCCCGGACGGAGGTGGGCACTGATCCCGCCGGGGCCCGGCCCCGGGGACCCCGGGTGACACCACCGGTTCCGGGGGCGGGGTTTCCGGCCCGGGGCCTCGGCCCGGGGCCCCTTCGGGGCCGCTGAGCTCCGGGGGGCCGGTCCCCTCGCTCCGGCCCCACGGCTGATGCGCCGCCCGTCACCACACGCCGCCAACAGGTGGCGCTGCGGGGCCTGTTCACCGGCCGAACGTTCGCCGGCGCACTGGTTCCGGGCGACCAGCTCGCCCAGTACGTTCGCACCGCCGCACCGCCGCACCGCCGCACCGCCGCACCGCCGCACCGCCGCACCGCCGCACCGCCGCACCGCCGCACCGCCGCACCGCCGCACCGCCGCACCGCCGCACCGCCGCACCGCCGCACCGCCGCACCG
>NZ_JAGPXX010000025.1:0-6067 GCF_018070345.1 Streptomyces sp. F63 | reverse complement strand
CCGCCCCGCCGCACCGCCGCACCGCCGCACCGCCGCACCGCCGCGTCTGTGCCGGTCTGCCGGCAGCACAGCGCACGCCGCACGCCGCACCGCGCCCGTTCTCTGGGAGGCAGCCAGTGACGAACAGCCCGACCCCCTCCGGTTCCGGCCACGAGGGCCGCCCCGCCCCCGAGGGCGACGGTGGCCGCCGGGACGGCCACCCCGAGCACGCCCCGGCCGTCCCGGTGGCGGGCAGCGGCGAATCCGCGCGGTTACCGGGGGAGTGGCGGGCGTCGCGCCGGCACACCAATCCGGGTCCGGCAGCCGCCACCCGTCGGGACGGCACCAACGGTCCGGCAGCCGCCACCGACCGGGTAACCGGCAGCGGCACCGGCACCGGCACGGACGAGATCCTCAGCCCACTCGCGGACGGAGCCGAGCTCCCCCCGGACCCTCGCGAGGATCACACCGATGGCACGAAAAGCCCGAAAAGCCCGGGCCGCACGGTTCACTCGGTCCGATCCCGCGACCCCGGCGGCCAGGTCCTCGATGACCACTCCGGGCACTCTGTCGGCACCGGTCCCGGCCCCGGCACCCCGGCGCGGGCCACCGCCCCGCTCCGCCCGGGCGACGGTCCGGCCCGCCCCCGTACCGGTGTGTGGCTGATCGGGGCGCGGGGGTCCGTCGCCACCACGACCGTCGCCGGCGCCGCCGCGCTCGCCGCCGGGCTGCATCCGCCGACCGGCATGGTGACCGAGACCCCGCCCTTCGCCGGCAGCGGCCTCCCGCCGCTCGACGGGCTCCTCTTCGGAGGGCACGACACCGCCGGCTGCCCGCTCCCGAAGCGGGCCGAGGCGCTCGCCGAGGGCGGTGTGCTGCCGCACGGTCTGCCCGCCGCCGTCCGCGCCGAACTCGCCGCCGCGGACGCGGCGATCCGCCCCGGCGGCCCGCAGCCCGGGGACACCCGCAGCGACGAGGAGCTGATCACGGATTTCGCGGCCGACATCGGCGCGTTCATCGAGGACCACGGCCTCGCCCGCGCGGTCGTCGTCAACGTCGCCTCCACCGAACCCGCGCCCGGCCCCGGCGACGACCGGCTGCCGCCCAGCTCCCTCTACGCCGCCGCCGCGCTCCGCGCCGGCTGCCCGTACGTCAACTTCACGCCGTCCACGGGCCTGCACCACCCGGCCCTGGCCGGGCCCGCGGCCGCGTCCGGGCTGCCGTACGCGGGCCGGGACGGCAAGACGGGGCAGACCCTGCTCCGTTCCGTCCTGGCGCCGATGTTCCTGCAGCGCGCCCTGACCGTACGGGCCTGGTCCGGCAGCAACCTGCTCGGCGGCGGTGACGGCGCGGCCCTCGCCGACCCGGCGGCCGCGGCCGCGAAGAACGCGGGCAAGGAGCGGGTCCTCGCCGACACGCTCGGCACGGTGCCCGAGGGCGAGGTGCACATCGACGACGTACCGGCGCTCGGCGACTGGAAGACCGCCTGGGACCACATCGCCTTCGACGGCTTCCTCGGCACCCGGATGGTCCTCCAGACCATCTGGCAGGGCTGCGACTCGGCGCTGGCCGCCCCGCTCGTCCTCGACCTGGCCCGGCTGGCGGCCGCCGCGCACGCGGCCGGGATGTCCGGCCCGGTGCCGGGCCTCGGCTTCTACTTCAAGGACCCGGACGGGGGCCCGTCCGGCCTCTCCGAACAATGGCGGGACCTGCTGTCCCTCGCCGAGCGGCTGGGGGCGGACGCATGACCGGACCCGGCGGCTTCCCCGGACACGCCAACGGCCGCCCCCCGGCGGGCCGCACGCCGCACATGACCGGACTGCGGGGCCCCGGGACCGAGTCCGGACCCGGCCGGAACAGCGCCCCCGGGCCCGAGTCGCCCGCCGGCCCGGAGCCGGAGCCCGCCCCCGAACCCCGGCCGGGGCCGGACGCCGGTGCCGCGGGACACGACCTGGACACGACCGGCCCGGCCCCGGCCGCAGGAGGCTCGGACACCGGCGGCCGGGACAGCCCCGGCGGGACGTCCCGGCCCCACACCCCGGACAACACCCCGGACCAACGCGGCGACGAAACCGCGGAACGGCCGCTCGCCCGGGGCGCCGCGACCACTCCACCGGATTCCCGGGCCGCTGCCCGGGAGGAGGACGAGCCTGGAACCGACGGCCGTCCGGATTCGCCGGCACCCGGCAGCCGTATGGACGGCGAGCCCGACGCCGATGGAGAGGGCCCGGGCCCGGGCTCGTCCGTGAACGGCCGTGGCGGTCCACACCCGGCTCATGAGGGCGGTGAGGTCTCCGGTGAGGACCGCCGCGCCGAGCGGGGTTCGCCGGGTGGCGGCCCGCCCGGGGGCGGACCCGTCCCGGCCGGTCCGGCTCCCGGCCCCCGCGCCGGTGGTGAGTGCGGAGCCGGGGCCGTGGGCGGCGCTGCCGCGCAGGGTGCCGGCAGGTGCGGTGTCACGGAAACGCGGTCCGCTCCGGCCGGGGCGCGGGAGAAGGCTCCGCCGGGGCACGCCTCCGACCCGGACGGAAACCGGGGCCGGGGCTGGGGCCGGGGCCGGGCCTGGGCCGAACTGCTGCGTGTCCCGGCGGTGTTGAGCGTGCCCGGGGACGCCCTGGCGGGCGCGGCGGCCGCGGGGCACCGCGCGAACCGCGGCACGGCGCTCGCGGTCTGCGCCTCGCTCTGCCTCTACGAGGCGGGCATGGCCCTCAACGACTGGGCCGACCAAGCCCTCGACGCGGAGGAACGCCCGCACCGCCCGCTGCCGTCCGGCCGGATCGCCCCGGGAGCCGCGCTCGGCACGGCGGCCGGGCTGACGGCGGCCGGTCTGGGCCTCGCCGCGACGGCGGGCCGCCCGGCGCTGGCCACCGCCACCGCCCTCGCGGGCACCGTCTGGGCCTACGACCTGTGGCTGAAGAACACCCCGGCGGGACCGGCCGCCATGGCGGCCGCCCGGGGCCTGGACCTGCTCCTCGGGACCACGGCGACGGCCACGGCGGCCGCCCGGCCCGACGCCGCCGCCCCGCACCCGCCCCGCATACCGCCGCCCCCCGGCGGCACCGGGGCCGGCGCCCCGCGCCCGTCCCGCGTACGGCTGCTTCCCGCGCGCCCCCGGACCGGGAGGCCGGGCCCGGGGAGGGCGGGCCCGGGAAGGGCGGGAACGCGGAGGGCGGGAACGCGGAGGGCGGGAACGGGGACGGGGAACGGCACCGCGGGGGAGGTGCGCCGGGCGCTGCCCTCCGCCGCGCTGCTCGCCGCGCACACCTGCGCCGTCACCCTCGTCTCCCGGCGCGAGACGACGGGCGGCTCGACGGTGCTGCCGCTCGCCGCACTCGCCGCCGTAGGCGGTATCGCCCGCGCCCTCGGTGGCAACCCGGCCGCGGACGGGACGCTTCCCGCGGAGCCGTCCCGCCGCGGGGATGCCCGGGGCTTCCGCCCCGGTCCGTCCCGTTCGCGTCGTCCGGCCACGCCGCCTCGGCACCGCCGGACCCCGTCCGTTCCCCGTCGCCCGGCCCCGCCACTCCCGCGCCGCCGGAGCGCGGTCCGTCCCGGGCCGGCCGCTCCCGGGCAGCCGGCCGGTGCCGTCCTCGCCGCCGTGTACGGCGCCACGGCCGCGCGCCCGCTCCTCCACGCCGCGCTGAACCCGTCCCCGCACTTCTACCAGCGTGCCGTGGGCGGCGGCATCCGCGCCATGCTCCCGCTCCAGGCGTCCCTCACGGCCCGCGCGGGGCGGAGCGGAACCGCCGCCGCCCTGCTCGCTCTGGCCCCCCTGGCGCGCCGGCTGTCCCGGAAGGTGAGCCCCACGTGACCCCCACCCCCGACCCGGCAGCAGCACATCCCGGGCCCGGCCGAGCCGGTGAAGCGGCCGAGACCCCCGGCACGGGGTCCGGCCGGGCCGGCGGAGCCGTTCGGGTTCACCCGGTGGCCGGTGCCGCCGGCTGGGGCCGGTCCGCTGAGGGCCTCCAAGCCGCCGGAGCCGCCGGCCGCGGTGGAACGGCCGGAGCTTCCGGGGCCACCGGGGGAGGTGACGCTGCCGAAGACCGCCGAACCGGCGGGGTGAGCAGCGGGGCCGCCGCGGACACGGGGGCCACCCCGGCAGACGGGGACGACGGGCACGACGGAGCCGGCCCGGCCCGCCCGGCCACCGGGGCCGCCGGGGTGTCCGGGCCCGCCGGGGTGTCCGGGCCCGCCGGGGTGTCCGGGCCCGCCGGGGTGTCCGGGGCCGCCGCGGTGCCCGAGCCCGCCGGGGCGCGGGACACGGGTCCCACGGCGGAAGGCGCCCCGCGCTTCGCCTACGGAACCAACGGCCTCACCGATCTGCGCCTCGACGACGCCCTCGGCCTCCTCGCCGACCTCGGCTACCAGGGCGTCGGACTGACGCTCGACCACATGCACCTCGACCCCCTCGCGCCCGACCTGGCCGCCCGCACCCGCCGGGTGGCCCGCCGCCTCGACCGGCTCGGCCTGTCCGTCACCGTCGAGACGGGCGCCCGCTACGTCCTCGACCCGCGCCGCAAGCACCATCCCACCCTCCTCGACCCGGACCCCGAGGCGCGGGGAGCCAGGATCGCCCTGCTCCTCAAGGCCGTCCGGGTCGGCGCGGACCTCGGGGCGCATGCCGTGCACTGCTTCAGCGGCGTCGTCCCGCCCGGGGTGTCCGAGAACATGGCATGGCAGCGGCTCGCCGAGTCCATGGCCCCGGTCGTGGACGCCGCCGCGGCCGCCGGAACGCCACTCGCCGTCGAGCCCGAACCCGGCCACCTCCTCCGCGACATCGCCGGCTTCCACCGGCTGCGCACGGCACTCGGCGCCCCGGACGCCCTCGGCATCACCCTGGACATCGGCCACTGCCAATGCCTCGAACCCGAACCGCCCGCCGACTGCGTACGGGCGGTGGCGCCGTGGCTGCGGCACGTCCAGATCGAGGACATGCGGCGCGGGGTGCACGAGCATCTGCCGTTCGGGGAGGGCGAGATCGACGTCCCGCCGGTGCTCGCCGCACTGCGCGCGGCGGAGTACGGGGGCCTGGTCGGCGTCGAGCTGCCCCGCGACTCCCACCGCGGCCCCGAACTGGCGTGCAGCTCCTACGACTTCCTCGTCCGGGCGGACGCCGAGGCCCGCACCCGCCACGCGGACCTGACGGCCCCCGGCTCCGCCCGTGCGGCACAGGCCGTCGGCCCCGCCCGCCGTGCCCCGCACCCGGCCGGACGCATCCCCGGGCGGCATGCGGGACCGCGTTCGCTTCCCGGCATCCCCTCCCGGCTCTCCGGCTCCGCGACAGGAGGAAGACGCTGATGCAACCCGGCTCCGTCCCGGGCCGTCCCACGGCGGCCGAAAGAGCAACCGAAGCCGCACCCGAGGCCGCACCCGAGGCCGCACCCGAGGCCGCACCCGAGGCCGGGACCGAGGCCGCACCCGAGGCCGGTGCCGAGGCCGGGACCGGGACCGGCGCCGAGGCCGGCACCGGGACCGGCGCCGAAGCCGGGACCGGGACCGGGACCGGGACCGGCAACCCTGGTGCCGCCGCCGCGCTCGTCATCAACTCCGGTGATGACGCACCCGGTTCCGCCGGCCCGGGCACCGCCGCCGACGCCGGGGACGCCCACGCCGCATCCGGCGCCCCGGAGCCCGCGAGCCCCGGATCAGCCGGCGCCGATTCCGCCGGATCCGCCGAACCCGGCCTCGCCGAGCTGGGTGAGCGTCTTCGCACCCGCCTGTCCGTCCAGGCACGGGAATGGCTGGACGCGGCTGTCGCGACGGCGGAGGCGGCGGCGGAAGCCGCGGCCGCCGGACGGGCCCCCGCACAGCCGGAGCCGGGCCCCGGGGCCGGCGAGGCCCAGACGCCAGCGGCCCGGACCCGGCTCCCGGCCTGGGAAGTCCGGTTCGCCGCCTCCGGACGCCACATCGGCCGCGACCCCGGCGCCCGTCCTCGCCCCGGACCGGCCCCGGCGTCCGGCCCGGGCGAACGCACCGGCTCCGCCGACCGCACAGACTTCGGTATCCGCCCCGGCCCCGATACCCGGCCAGGCCCGGCCGCCCCCGAGCCGCCCGCCGCAGACCCGGGCGCGGAAACCCCACGCACGCTGCCCAC
>NZ_JAGPXX010000024.1 GCF_018070345.1 Streptomyces sp. F63 | reverse complement strand
GACGAGGACTCCGAAGAACAGAAGGCGGCCCCCGAGCCGGAGCCGAGCTCCTCGACCGGTTCGGTCCTCGGCGCAGCCCTGGCCCGTCTGACGTCCTTCTGACCTCCACCTTCCACACCGGCACGGGTGGTGACGCCCGTTTGCCCCCCCCGGGGCCCGGCCGCCCGGTACGGGATGCGGTTGGCTGGTTCCGGCCCTCGCGTGGTGTCGGCTCCCAGGACCCGGTTGTGGTCGTGGGAGCCGACGTGGTTCGGAGCTGACGTGGTTCGGAGCGGGTGTCGAGCGTGCCGGGCGGGATGTGCGACGGGCCGCGCGGCCGGTTACGGGCGCCGCGCTGCGCCTCCACCGGCCCGATCACCGCGGGCGTTGGTGCGCCGGGTGGGCTCCGCCCCGGCCGGGTCCTCCGGCCAGGGGTGCTTCGGGTAGCGGCCGCGCAGCTCGGCCCGTACGGAGCGGTAGCCCTCGCGCCAGAAGGAGGCCAGGTCCGCGGTCACCGCCGCGGGGCGGCCGGCGGGGGAGAGCAGGTGGACCAGCAGCGGCACCCGGCCGTCGGCGATCCGGGGCGTTTCCTGCCGGCCGAACAGCTCCTGGAGCTTGACGGCCAGCACCGGCTGCGGGCCGCCGTAGTCGATCCGGACGCGGGAGCCGCTCGGGACGGTGATCCGCTCCGGCGCCAGTTCGTCGAAGCGCGCGGCCTCGCCCGTGGCCCACGGCAGCAGGTGTGCCAGGGCACGGCCCGCGTCGACACGTTCGAGATCCGCCCGCCGGCGCGCCTTCTCCAGCGCGAGCCCCAGCCACTCCTCCACCCGGCCGGGCGACAGCAGGGCCGGGTCGGAGACGTCGGGCCACGGCTCCGCCAGCTCCCGGTGGAGGAACGCCATCCGCTGCCGCATCTGCACGGCCTCCCGCGACCAGCGCAGCAGGCCCAGCCCTTCCCGCCGCAGACCGTCCAGCAGCGCCTCGCGCACGGCGGCCCGGTCGGGGGACGACAGGGGGCGCGCGGCAAGTTCGAGCGCCCCCAGGCGTTCCACCCGGTGCGCCACGATGTCGCCCCGCTCAGCCGACCAGGCCACCTCCTCCCCGGCCGCGTACAGCGGTGACGCCGCCCACCGCGCGGTCTCCCCGTCGATGACCGCGGCCAGCCGTACCCGCGCCGAGGCCGCGGCGACCGGCCGGTCGGCGACAGCGACGGCGAGCCATTCGGCGGCCCCCAGCCGTGAGCCGTCACCGAGCTCCGCTCCGGTGCCCGAGGCCATCAGATAGGTGCCCGTCCCGCGCCGCCGCGCCACCCGCTCGGGAAACGCGAGCGCGGCCACCAGCCCGGCGGCCCCGTCATCGGAGAGCCCGCCACCGCCACGGCCGCCGCCGGCACCACCGGCACTGTCACGGCCACCGGCACCGCCCGCACGGCCACCGGCACCGCCCGCACCGCCACCGGCACCGCCCGCACCGCCGGCGCCACCGCCCGCGCCTCCGGCACCGCCACGGCCACTGCCGCCACCACGGGCGCCGCCCGCGCCACCGTCGTCACCGCTTCCGGCACCGCGTGCACTGCCACCGGTGCCGTCCCCGGCGGCACGGGCGGCAACCCCGGTCCCACCGTGGCCCCCGGCGGACGGGGTGTTCCCCCTCACGGCGCCTTCCAGGCGCCGCACCTCGCGCCGCCAGCGCGCCGCGTAGGCGCCGTGGCCGTCCTGACCGCCCCGGCCGCCGCCGTCCCCGCGCCCGCCGCTGCCGCGCACCGCCCGCCACACCGCCGCCAGATCGTCGCCGAGCCCGCGCGGTGGTTCCTCCGACAGCAGCGCCACCAGCTCCGCCGCCCGGCGCGCACCCACCTCCCGCGCGCCGTCCAGCAGCGCCCGCGCCAAGCGCGGATGCAGCCCCAGCCGGGCCATCCGGGCACCCCGCTCGGTCGCCCGGCCGCGCTCGTCCACCGCCCCGACCGCGGTCAGCACCTCGCGCGCCGCCGCCATCGCCCCTGCCGGCGGCGGATCCGGCAGGGCGAGCGCCGCCGCCCCGGGATCACCCCAGCAGGCGGCGTGCAGCGCGAACGGCGCCAGGTCCGCCACGGCGATCTCCGGTGACGGGCTCCGCGGCAGCCGCCCGTTCTCGGCCTCCGCCCAGCAGCGGTAGGCCCGGCCCGGTGCCTCGCGCCCGGCCCGGCCGGCCCGCTGCACCGCGGACGCCGCCGACACCCGTACGGTCGTCAACGACCCGAGCCCGCGTCCGTGGTCCATCCGCGGTTCCCGCGCCAGCCCGCAGTCCACGACCACCCGCACCCCCGGCACCGTCAGGCTCGACTCGGCCACCGATGTCGTCAGCACCACCCGCCGCCGCTCCCCGCCCCCGCGCAGCACCGCCTCCTGGACGGCCGCCGGGGCCTGCCCGTGCAACTGCAGGACCTCGGCACCGAGACCGCTCAGCATCCCGGCGACCCGCGCGATCTCGCCGACGCCGGGCAGGAAGCACAGCACGTCACCGTCCGCCTCCCGCAGCGCGGCCCGCACGGTGTGGGCGACGTGCTCCAGCAGCGCCGGATCGACCCGGGTGCCGTGCGGCGGGCGCACCGGCCGCTGCGGCGGTGCGTAGTGGACCGCCACCGGATGCGCGCGGCCCTCCGCCCGGACGACCGGCGCCGCGCTCCCGCCGGCCTCCGCACCCCCGAGCAGCCGCGACCAGGTGGCGGCGTCCGTCGTCGCGGAGGCCGCGAGCAGCCACAGCCCGGGCCGGAGCGCCGAGCGGACGTCCAGGAGGAAGGCGGCGGCGGTGTCGGCGTCCAGATGCCGCTCGTGGCATTCGTCGAGCAGGACGGCGTCCGCACCGGGCAGTTCGGGGTCGCGCTGGAGCCGCTGCAGCAGCACACCCGTCGTGACCACCTCCACAACGGTCTCCCGGCCCGCCCTGCGCTCGCCGCGCACCGTGAAGCCGATCCGGCCGCCCACCTCCTCGCCGAGCAGCCAGGCCATCCGGCGCGCGGCGGCTCGCGCCGCCATCCGGCGCGGCTCGGCCACCAGCACGCGGCGGGGCTCCGGGGCGCCGGCGGGTGCGAGGGCGGGCACCAGTCCGGCCAGGGCCAGCGGCACCAGGGTCGTCTTGCCGGTGCCGGGAGGGGCTTCGAGTACGGCGGTGCCGCGGCCTTCCAGCGCCTCCAGCAGCTCGGGCACGGCGGTGTGTACGGGCAGGTCGAACAGCGCGTCGGTCCGGATCACGCCCCCAGTCTTCCGGACCGGACGACCGGCCCGCCGTCCCGGGCCGTCCCGGGCCGTCCCGGACCGTGTCCCGGGACCGTCCCGGGACACGGTCCGGCGACACCCCGCGGGGGCGGCTGCCGCGGCCGGGCAGGGCGTTCGTACGCCGCCTCCGCCACCGTGGGCGCGAGCTGTGGCCCCCGGACGCCGGGCGGCGGCGGATGCCGTGCGACGCCCGCGCGCCCGGCCGGGAGAGTTGTGCTGCCGCGTGCCGCGTGCCGCGTGCCGCGTGCCGCGTGCCGGATGCCGCGCCCGGTCCGGATCCGGCGTTCCGCGAGCGGCTTGTGGCGCCGCACCCGTTGCCGCGCGCCGCCGCGTGCCGGAACACCGCGCCGTGCGCCCCGCACCGCCCGCCCCGGCCGGGCGCCAGGCGTTCCGCCGGCGCCGGGCCGGAGAAGAGCGGCGGGGGACCCGCCGATCAGTCCCGCACGCAGACGAAGACCGCCGTGCCCGGGATCAGCCGTCCCCGCAGCGGGGACCATCCGCCCCACTCCTGGGTGTTCCAGTCCGGCCACTCCGGCTCGACCAGGTCCACCAGGCGGAAGCCCGCCGCGACCACGTCCCGCACCCGGTCGCCGACCGTGCGGTGGTGCTCCACGTAGACGGCGTTCCCCCGTTCGTCCTCCTCGACGTAGGGCGTGCGGTCGAAGTACGACGCGGCGACCGACAGGCCCTCCGGGCCCGGCTCGTCGGGGAAGGCCCACCGCAGCGGGTGCGTGACGGAGAAGACCCACCGTCCGCCGGGCCGCAGGACCCGGCGCACCTCCCGCATCACCCGCACCGGGTCGGCGACGAACGGGATCGCGCCGTAGGCCGAGCAGGCCAGGTCGAAGGAGCCGTCGGCGAACGGCAGGGCCCCCGCGTCGGCCTGGACCAGCGCCACGGGACCGGCGGACCACCGGCCCGTGGCCGAGGCCGAGGCCGCGCCCGCCGCCGGAACCGGGCCCGGGGAGCCGGAGGCGTCCGCGGCGCCCCGGGCGGCAGCCGGCTCCCGGCCGCCCTGCCCGTCCGCGCCGGAGGCGATCCGCAGGGCGTGCTGCAGCTGCCGGTGGGAGAGGTCGAGCGCCACCGGCCGCGCGCCCTGCGCCGCCAGCCACCGGGAGCACTGGGCCGCGCCGGCCCCGATCTCCAGCACGTCCCGGTCCCGGAGCCCCGCGGCCGGCCCCAGCAGGGCGGCCTCGGCCTCGTCCAGGCCTTCCGGCCCCCAGACGAAGCGGTCGTCGCCGAGGAACGCGCCGTGCTCGTCCTGGTACTCGTCGGCGTTCCGGTCCCACCAGCCGCGGTTCGCGCGGCTGCTCTCCGTCTCGCCGGTGGCGCGCCGTGTCGCCGTCGCTTCTGGTCCGTCCTCTTGGTTCATCGCGCCCGTCGTCGTAGTCTTCCGTCCAACCCGCGGCCACGCGGTGCCTTTGGCTCCTGCCGGGGCCACGCGAGCGCGTGCGGTGCGGTTCTGCTCTGAGCGGATATCTGCCGGGTTTGGGAGTTTCCGCCCATCCTGCGCTCTTCGTGCATTGACCCTGTCCGGCTGCCCCCGTATGCTACAAGTTGCGCTGCGGGCCTGCGCGCCTCAGACGGAGCAGGTCGCGCTCGCATCTGTTGCATGTCCCCTCGGTCGTCGGGACGCCGGTTCTTCCCCCGGAAGTTTGGCGTTCTCAGGGCTGTCCGGCTTCGGCAGTGCGATACGGGTTCTCGGCGTAGCAGTATCTACGACACCATGTCCGTACCGGAGCCCTTTCCCACATGACGAGCAGCACCGAGGCAACCCGCACCACCCCGCAGGTGGCGGTCAACGACATCGGTTCCGAGGAAGAATTCCTCGCGGCGATCGATGAGACGATCAAGTACTTCAACGACGGCGACATCGTCGACGGCGTGATCGTGAAGGTCGACCGGGACGAGGTCCTGCTCGACATCGGTTACAAGACCGAAGGCGTCATCCCCTCCCGCGAGCTCTCGATCAAGCACGACGTCGACCCGAACGAGGTCGTGGCCGTCGGCGACGAGATCGAGGCCCTGGTCCTCCAGAAGGAGGACAAGGAAGGCCGCCTGATCCTCTCGAAGAAGCGCGCCCAGTACGAGCGCGCCTGGGGCACCATCGAGAAGATCAAGGAAGAGGACGGGATCGTCACCGGTACGGTCATCGAGGTTGTCAAGGGTGGTCTCATCCTCGACATCGGCCTCCGTGGCTTCCTCCCGGCGTCCCTCGTCGAGATGCGCCGCGTGCGCGACCTCCAGCCCTACGTGGGCAAGGAGCTCGAGGCGAAGATCATCGAGCTGGACAAGAACCGCAACAACGTGGTCCTGTCCCGCCGTGCCTGGCTGGAGCAGACCCAGAGCGAGGTCCGCCAGACCTTCCTCACCACCCTCCAGAAGGGCCAGGTGCGCTCCGGTGTCGTCTCCTCGATCGTCAACTTCGGCGCCTTCGTGGACCTCGGCGGCGTCGACGGTCTGGTCCACGTCTCCGAGCTGTCCTGGAAGCACATCGACCACCCCTCCGAGGTCGTCGAGGTCGGCCAGGAGGTCACGGTCGAGGTCCTGGACGTCGACATGGACCGCGAGCGCGTCTCCCTGTCGCTGAAGGCGACCCAGGAAGACCCGTGGCAGCAGTTCGCGCGGACGCACCAGATCGGCCAGGTCGTCCCCGGCAAGGTCACCAAGCTCGTTCCGTTCGGCGCGTTCGTCCGCGTCGACGAGGGCATCGAGGGCCTGGTGCACATCTCCGAGCTGGCCGAGCGCCACGTGGAGATTCCGGAGCAGGTCGTCCAGGTCAACGACGAGATCTTCGTCAAGGTCATCGACATCGACCTCGAGCGCCGCCGCATCAGCCTCTCGCTGAAGCAGGCGAACGAGGCCTTCGGCGCCGACCCGACGGCGGTCGAGTTCGACCCGACCCTGTACGGCATGGCGGCGTCCTACGACGACCAGGGCAACTACATCTACCCCGAGGGCTTCGACCCGGAGGCCAACGACTGGCTGCCCGGTTACGAGAAGCAGCGCGAGGAGTGGGAGCGCCAGTACGCCGAGGCGCAGCAGCGCTTCGAGCAGCACCAGGCGCAGGTCGTCAAGTCCCGCGAGGCCGACGAGCAGGCCGCGGCCGAGGGCGCTGCCGCCCCGGCTCCGGGTGCGGGTGCCGGTGGTGGCGGTGCGGCCGGTGGCGGCTCGTACTCCTCCGAGTCCGCGGACAACTCCGGCGCCCTGGCGTCGGACGAGGCCCTGGCGGCTCTCCGCGAGAAGCTGGCCGGCGGCCAGAGCTGACGTCCGGTCACAGGGCGTCCCGGCCGGGGGCCGGACAACCGAACGGCGAGGCCCGTTCCCCTTCGGGGGAGCGGGCCTCGCCGCGTCCGCCCGGAGCGGCCGCGGCCCCGGCCGGGGCCCGGTGCGGTCCGGGGGAATGCCCGGTGCCACGGCCGGTGTTGACCGCACAGGAACGAGGAGGAACGGACTGTGCAGGATCCCCAGAGTTTGTACCGATGGGACCCGACGGGGCTCGCCGCCGCCGACGCCCTCAACACCCGGGACTCGGCCGGGCTGACGATGCTGTACCACTTCGAGGGGTACATCGACGCGGGCGACACCGGCGACCAGATCGTGGAGCGGCTGCTCGACGGCCTGCCCCGGCAGACCGTGGCCCGCTTCGACGCCGACCGGCTCATCGACTACCGGGCGCGGCGCCCCCTGCTCACCTTCGAGCGCGACCACTGGACCGCGTACGACGAGCCGAAGCTCGAGGTGCACCTGGTGCGGGACGCCACCGCCGCACCGTTCCTGCTGCTCGCCGGTCCCGAACCGGATGTCGAGTGGGAGCGGTTCGCCGCGGCCGTCCGGCAGATCGTGGAGCGCCTCGGTGTCCGCTTGTCGGTGAACTTCCACGGCATTCCCATGGGGGTCCCGCACACCCGTCCCGTCGGCATCACCCCGCACGGCAACCGGGTCGACCTCGTGCCGGGGCACGCGGGGCTCTTCCAGGAGGCGCAGGTGCCCGGCAGCGCCGAGGCGCTGGTCGAGTTCCGCCTCGCGGAGGCCGGCCACGACGTCCTGGGCATCGCCGCCCACGTGCCCCACTACCTCGCCCGTTCGCCGTATCCCGACGCGGCGCTCACCGTGCTGGAGGCCGTCACGGCCGCCACCGGACTGGTGCTGCCGGGGGTGGCGCACGCCCTTCGCAGTGAGGCGCAGCGCACCCAGGCCGAGATCGAACGCCAGCTCGGTCAGGGGGACGAGGAACTGGTGGCGCTCGTCCAGGGACTGGAGCACCAGTACGACGCGGCCGCCGGGGCGGAGAGCCGCGGCAACCTCGTCGCCGAGGCGACCCCACTGCCGTCGGCGGAGGAACTGGCCGGGGAGTTCGAGCGCTTCCTCGCCGAGCGGGAGGGCAACGACGGCTGACCGCCGACGGATGCCCGGACGCCCGGGGCCGCGCACCGTACCGCCCGGTAGGCTGGGTGCATGCTGAAGGTGGGTCTGACGGGCGGTATCGGTGCCGGCAAGAGCGAGGTCTCCCGGCTCCTCGCCTCCTACGGTGCGGTCGTGGTGGACGCCGACAAGATCGCACGGGAGGTCGTCGAGCCCGGAACCCCCGGGCTGGCGGCGGTCGTCGCCGAGTTCGGCCCGGAGATCCTCACGGAGGACGGCGGCCTGGACCGGCCCGGGCTGGGCCGCATCGTCTTCGCCGACCCCGGCCGGCTGAAGGCGCTCAACGCGATCGTGCACCCGCTGGTCGGAGCCCGTTCCGCCGAACTGGAGTCCTCCGCGGGCGAGGACGCCGTCGTGGTCCACGACGTCCCGCTCCTCACCGAGAACGGCCTCGCCCCGCTCTACGACCTGGTCGTGGTGGTCGACGCCGCACCGGAGACCCAGCTCGACCGGCTCGTGCGGCGGCGCGGCATGCCGGAGGAGGAGGCGCGGTCGCGTATGGCGGCGCAGGCCACCCGGGAGCAGCGCAGGGCCGTCGCCGATCTGGTCATCGACAACGACGGCCCGATCGACGCGCTGGAACCCCAGGTCAGGACCGTCTGGCAGGAACTTCTGCGCCGTGAGCGGGCCACGCGCACGGCCGCCGGGTGAACGGCCCGGCACGGCCGCCCGGCAACGACCGCCCGGTACGACCGCTCGGCACGGCCGCCCGGCAACGACCGCTCCGGACCGTCCGCCGGGTGGCGACCGCCGGGCGGGAATGACCGCCGCCGGGCCGGCGTTGTGCGAGACCGTACGGAGCTCGCCGCGGCCCAGCGCCGCCGCCCGCTCCGGGAAGGAGAAGCCCGTGACCGCGCGCACCCCCGAGAACACAGTCATCCAGTACCGCGCCGCCGAGCGGCTGCTGGCCGCCCGCGATCCGCTGGGCGCCGTCAAGCTGCTGGACGCCGTCGTCACGGCCCACCCCGAGAACACCGCGGCCCGGCTGCTGCGCGCCCGCGCCTTCTTCCACGCGGCGCAGCTCCGCCCGGCCGAGCTGGAGTTCCAGGTCGTCCTGGAGCGTGAACCGGACAACGCCTTCGCGCACTTCGCCCTGGCCCGCACCCTGCAGCGTGCCGACCGCCCGGCGGAGGCCACCCGCCACTTCCGGCTCGCGGCGGCTCTCGACCCCCGGCCGGACTACCTCGCGGCGGCAGGCTTCGGCGGCGGGGGCGGCGACGCGTTCGGTGCGGCGCGGGGCTGAGGCCCGGCCGGCGGCCGTCCCTTCCGTCCTGTCCGGTGAACCCTGCGATGTCCCTGCCCGTGAGCCCGTCCATCCGCTGACCCGCCCGCGGTTGCCCCGTGAGCCCGGGTGCGGGCCGGGCCCGTGCCGTTGTCCGGATGAGGCCGGCGTGCCTCGGCGGGCTCGGGCGGGACGGCCGGTCGGCGGCGGGCTTCCGGGGCCGGGCGGGTCCCCGACGGGTCCGGCCGGGACCCGGGCCGGTTCGCGCCGGGGGGTTCACCGTCCGGTCTCGCCGCTCGTCGCCTCCCCGGTGGCGGGGCGGTCGTAGACGAGGAGGCCGTCCGCGCGCAGGCGCGCGCCCGGGGTGGGCGGGTGCGCGGTGAGACCGCCGTCGTGGGCCAGGTGCAGTACCGGGACGCCGCGCGCCAGGACGGCGAAGTCGGCGATCAGCCGCCGGTGGCAGCGCCACCACACCGACTCGCTGCACATCACGGCCGTGCGGGCGGCCGCCGCCTCGCGCAGGAGCCCTTCCATGGCGGCGAGGAAGTCCGGGTCGCGGGTGTGGCCCGCGTACCCCCGGAAGGACGCGTTCCGCCAGAAGGTGTCGGGGGAGCCGGGCGCGGCCCGGCGGAAGCCGCCGAGCCGCCGCTCCCAGCGGTAGCCGATGCCCGCCTCGCCCGGCAGCCACGCTCCGAGGGCGTCCCGGGCGGCGTCCGGGTTGCGCCGGCTGCCGGGCGCTGTCCGTACGTCCACGACAGCCGCCACCCCCGCGCCGTGCAGCAGCTCGGTCAGACGTCCTCTGCCGGCGGTGCCGTGGCCGAACGTGAGCAGCGGTGCGGGGACGCTCTGCACCGCTCAGCCGGTCTTGGCGACGGTCAGCAGGACCGCGGAGTCCTCCAGGGCCTCCAGGCTGTGGCGGGCGGGCGGGATGACGAGCAGGTCGCCGTCGCGGCCGTCCCAGTGCTCGTCGCCGCTGTGCAGCCGCACCCGTCCGCGGAGCACCTGGAGGGTGGCCTCGCCCGGGTTCTCGTGCTCCGAGAGGGAGTTGCCGGCGGTCAGGGCGAGAAGGGTCTGCCGCAGGACGTGTTCGTGACCCCCGTAGAGGGTGTCTGCGCTGCGTCCGGTGGAGGAGTTGGCGGCGCGCGCCAGATGGTCACGGGCCTGTGCGTCGAGAGAGAGCTTCTGCATGGCCGCCAGTCTCGCACCGGGACCGGGGCCGGGGCACACCGGCCGCCCGGTGCCGGTCACGGTCGGGGGAATGCCCGTGCCCGCCGGGACGCCGGACGCGCGGCGCGGGAGCGGCCGGTGGCCGGACGCCCGCCCGGTCCGCACCGGGCGCGGATCCTCCGGTTCGTCGCCGGCAGGGCAGCGGCCCGAGGCCGGCCCCCGCCGCCGGGGCGGGTGCACCTGGCAGGATGTCCGGTCGAGCGACGGAACATCAGATGGGGGTGGCGGACGTGGACGACGGGTCCTGGAACGGGGCGGTGGCGGTGCGGGCCGGGATCCGCGGGTGCCTGCTGGGCGGGGCGATCGGGGACGCGCTGGGCAACCCGGTGGAGTTCCTGTCCGCGGACCGGATCCGCGCCGCGCACGGGCCGGACGGCCTGCGCGGCATGGTGGCCGACGGCCGCGGCGCACCGGCCGGCACGGTCACCGACGACACCCAGATGACGCTCTTCACGGCGGAGGGCCTGATGCGCGCCCGCGAGCGGGCAGCCGATCGGGGCATCGGGGGCGCCGCGACCCACCTGGTGCGCGACGCCTATCTGCGCTGGCTGGACACCCAGCACCATGACGGCCCGCCGGCCGCGGACGGGCGGCCGCACCGCACCGGGACGCTCCGCGAGGAGCGGTGGCTGTACGCGCGGCGCGCGCCCGGCAACGCCTGTCTCTCCGGCACCGCCCAGTCGTACGCCCCCGACCCGGCCGGCGCGCTGCGCGGCGCACACGGCCCGGTCAACCCGGAGTCCAAGGGCTGCGGCACGGTGATGCGCTCCGCGCCCTTCGGCCTCACCGGCGCCGGACCGCGCGCATCGTTCGAACTGGCGGCCCGCTGCGCGCAGATCACCCACGGCCATCCGACCGGCTACTACGCGGCCGGCGCGCTGGCCGCGATCGTCCACCACCTGCTGTACGGCGAGGGCCCGGAGGCCGCCGTGCTGCTCACGCTGCGCCTGCTGGCCGGGTATCCGGGCCACGAGGAGACGGCCGCCGCGCTCAATGCCGCGCTCGACCTCGCGGCCGGTTCCGGCTCCGGGGCCGGCGCGGCTCCGGGCCCGGAGGCGGTGGAGACGCTCGGCGGCGGCTGGATCGCGGAGGAGGCGCTGGCGATCGCCGTGTACTGCGTACTGGTCCACACCCCGGACCGGCGCGAGGCCGGCGGTCCCGCCACGGCCTCCGCGACGGCGATCCGCGAGGCCCTGCTGCTCTCCGTCAACCACTCCGGCGACAGCGACTCCACCGGCTCCCTCTGCGGCAACCTCCTCGGCGCCCACCACGGCGACCTGCGGCTGCCGCAGGACTGGCTGCGCCGGGTCGAGGGGCGTGCCACCATCACGCTGCTCGCGGACGACTTCGCGGCCGGGTTCCACCCGGTGGGCGAGAGCTGAGCCCGGGGGAGCGGCAGGGCCGCGCCGGCCGCGGTGCGCGGCCGGGGATGATGGCTGTATGCGGATGGAAGCGATCTCCTGGGAGCGGCTGGTGGAGGCGCTGGCCGAGCGGGTCGCGGCGGCGGGGACCGGCCGGGACGGCAGCCCGTGGCAGCGGGTCGCGGTCGACGGGGCGCCCGCGGCGCGCCCCGGGGACCTGGCGGCGCGGCTCGCCGGCGCCCTGCGTCTCCGCGGCCGTGCGGTGTGCGGTGTCTCCGCCGAGGGTTTTCTGCGGCCGGCCTCCCTGCGGTACGAGTCCGGGCGGGAGGATCCCGATGCGTACTACGAGAGCCGGCTCGACACGGGTGCCCTCTGGCGGGAGGTCTTCGGGCCGCTGGACCCCGGGGGCAGCGGCCGGGTGCTGCCCGATCTGTGGGACCCGGAGACCGACCGGGCCACCCGCAGCCCGTACACCCAACTCCCGCCCGGCGGCGTGCTGGTGCTGCACGGGCCCTTGCTGCTGGGGCACTGGTTCCCGTTCGACCTGACCGTCCATCTGCGGTTGTCGCCGGGCGCCCTGCAGCGCCGCACGCCCGTGGACGAGCGGTGGGCGCTGCCCGCCTTCGCGCGCTACGCGGACGAGGTGCGGCCGGAGGAGGCCGCGGATGTGGTCGTACGGGCGGACGATCCGCGCCGGCCGGCCTGGAACGGCGCCGAGGGGACGGGCTCCGGCCCCGGCCCCCGGCACGAGCCATAACCACCGGTAACAGGCATGGCCCGCAAGTGTCTTGACAGTATGTCAGCAAGCCCTGAATCGTGTCGGTCATGGTGATCAGCGGTGCGCGGACCAGGCATGGTGGCGGAGGGCGGCGGCGGGCCGGGGCGGTGGGGATCGTCCTCGGCGCCCTGATGACGGCCGGACTGTACGGACCGGACACGACCGCGAGCGCCGCGGAGAGCGAGGACGCCGCCTGGGCACGGGCGGACGGCGCGGCCCCCGGCGGCGGGAGCGCGGCCCCCGGCGACGGCCTCTGGTTCGACGGCCGCGCCGCCGCCGAGGTGACGCCGGACGGCACCCGGTTCACCGACGGGCACGGCCGGGAGGTCGTCCTGCGCGGCTTCAACGTCTCCGGTGAGACCAAGCTGCACGAGAACCGCGGCCTGCCCTTCGCGAGCACTGCCGACGCCCGCGCCTCCGCCGAGGCGCTGCGGCACCTCACCGGCGGCAACACCGTCCGCTTCCTGCTCTCCTGGGCGTACGCGGAACCCGAGCCCGGCCGGGTCGACGAGGCGTACCTGACCGCCGTCACCGAACAGATGGGCGCCTTCCTCGACGCGGGGCTGCGCGTCTACCCCGACTTCCACCAGGACCTGTACTCCCGGTACCTCTTCCACCGGGACAGCTGGTACACCGGGGACGGCGCGCCCCGGTGGGCCGTCGAAGCCGGCGGCTACCCGCGGGAGTTCTGCGGCATCTGCGTCCACTGGGGACAGAACATCACCCAGAACAAGGCCGTCATGAACGCCAGCCGCGACTTCTGGCACAACCGCGTCCTTCCGACGGAGGCCGGGCCGCTCGGCGTCCAGGACGCCTTCCTTGCCACGGCCGAGAAGACCATGGCGCACCTCAAGGAGCACCTCACCGGGGACCAGTTCGCGGGGATCGCGGGCTTCGACCCGTACAACGAGCCCTACGCCGGGACCTACCGGGACGGCGAGGACAGCCGGTCCTGGGAGCGGGACACCCTGCAGCCGTTCTACGAGCGCTTCCGCGCCCGCATGGACGCCGCGGGCTGGGAGGACAAGCCGGCCTTCCTCGAACCGAACATGTTCTGGAACTCCAACATCGGCTTCCAGCACGAGGAGGGCGGCTTCCTCGACGCCGGGCGGCTCGGCCCCCGCTCCGTCTTCAACACGCACTTCTACGACCAGCGGGCCATCTCCGGCCTCCTCATGCCGGGCAAGGCGCGGGACGGCCAGAACCTCGGCGACTTCGAAAAGGTGCGCGAGCGGTCGGCGGCCACCGGAGTACCCGCCGTCGTCAGCGAGTTCGGGCATCCCCTCAACGGGCTCACGGCGGACAAGGCGCCCACCGTCCTCAAGGCGATGTACCAGGCGCTCGACTCCCGCCTCCCCGGCCGCGACTGGTGGCGGCGGGCCGCCGAGTCCGGGCCCGTGCTCTCCGCCCAGCAGTGGCAGTGGGACCTCTACAGCGGCCGCCACCGCGAACTGATGAACGGCAACCCGGACAAGGTGCTCACCGAGGGCGACGCCTGGAATGACGAGGACCTCTCCGCCGTCGAACGGGACGCGTCCGGCGAACCGGTGCTCCGCCAGGACGAACGCCTGCTCGACCGGCTCTACCCGGCCGCCGTGTCCGGCCGCACCCTCGCCTTCGTCTACGAGGACCGCTCCCGCGACGGGAACCGCACCCTGACCTGGAACCGGATCCCGGACGACCTGCCGCACGTCGCCGAACTGACCGGCTCCGGCCGCTACGGGATGCTGGTGTGGCGCTCGGAGGCGACGAGCGGCGGAGCGGAGCCGGCCCCCACCGAACTGCACCTGCCCCGGGGCTTCGACCCGCAGCGCACCATCGTCGTTTCGGACTTCGGCACGGCCGCCGGACCGCCCCCGTACACCGCCGACGGCCGCACGGCCCGCCACCCGATCGCGACCGCCCCCGAGGCCGGCGGCACGGACGCCCGGCGGCTGCTGCTCTCCCCCACGGCGGCCGGCGGGGCCAGTGAGGGCGGCGCGGTCCGCGAGGACGGCGCGGCCGGCGAGCCGGGCGGGCGCCTGCACTTCGCGCTGATCGCCGAGGGCGGGGCGGCGGCCCCGCCGGAGCTGCGGGATCAGGCACGGCGGGAACTCGCCCGCTGGGCGGCCCGCGCCGGCTTCGGCGGGTGAGGCCGGCCACGAGCGGCGACGCCGGTCCCGTCCCGGCCCGGGTTCAGCGGGGCGGCCACCACCGGGACGTGACCTCCGGCGGTGGCCGCGGGCCGCTCAGGCGCTCGAACCCGGCGGGACCATCCGCGCCGTCGTGCTCGCCCCGTCCAGTGCCTCCCGGATGATGTCGGCGTGGCCCGCGTGCTGCGCCGCCTCGCGGACGAGGTGGAGCAGGATGCGCCGGGCCGACCAGTGCACCGTCTCCGGCGGTCCCCACGGGCTGTGCGGCAGCGGCACGGTCACGTCCAGTCCGGGGAGGGCTGCCACCGTCTCCTCGGTCTCCCGCGCCGCGGCCTCGTAGTCCGCCACCAGGCCGGCGAGCGTGTCCTCCTCACGCATCCGGTACTGGTCCATGTCGAACATGCCTTCAGGAGCCCTGCCGTCGCCGTCGGCCAGGATGCGGATCCAGGTGCGTTCGCCCCGGGTGACGTGGCGGAGCAGCCCGCCGAGGGTCAGCTCGCTGACCGTGGTGCGCCGGGCGGCCCTCTCGTCGTCCAGTCCGCGGACGGTGATCAGCAGATTGGCGCGCTGCTCGGCCATGCTGCGCAGGAACTCCCCGCGCTCACCGGGCAGGGCGCGCGGGGGGACCGGGCCGGCCGCGGGAGCGGGGGAGGAGACCCGGGGCATGCCGGACGGAGCGGAGGCGGGGGCGGGGTCGGATGCGTCCGGAGTGTTCACGGAGGGGGTCCTTTCGTACGGTCGGCAGGCCGGCAGGCCGGCGGGGGAGCGGGCCGGCCCCGGTGCCGTGGTGTCCGGGCGCCGGGGCCGGCCCGTGCGCCGCCGGTTCCCGGACCGTACGGGGCCTTGAGGCCGGGTTCTGTCCGCGATGCGCCGCGTGCTGCGCCGCCCGGCCCGTCCCCGCCGTGTTCCCGGGCGCATTACCGTCGCGAGGCCGGGTCCTCAGGCCGCGTCCACGTCCTGCTTCGTCAGCGCCTGCCGGTGGCTCTGCCCGCTCCTCCGGCGGCGGAGGTACCGGCGGGCGCGGCGCTTGGCCTTGTCCAGCCTCGGGTGGCGGGCGCGCTGTTCGCGCGAGTAGGCGTCGAGTTCCTCCGCGAGACGGGTCGAGCGCTTCTCCACGTCCAGCTCGTCCAGGAACCGGTCGACCTCGGCCAGCAGCGCCCCGTGCAGCTGCCACTGCCGCGGGCGCTCCTGGACCTTCTCCAGCAGCAGCCGGGCCACGTGCTCCCGGCTCATCCTGGCCGCGGAGAGCTCGGTCAGCAGGAAGGTCTCCGCGTCCTCCGCGTTGGCGCTGACCTGGTCGGTGATCAGGACGGCGAAGCTCTCCACGGCCCCCGACATGTTGATGAACAGTTCGCGCAGCGCGGCGGAGACGTCCGGCGGGAACAGCGCCTCCTCCGTCCGTGCCCGGGCCAGATCCGCCAGGCTCCGGGTGGTCACCCGCAGTATCACCGCGCAGATCTCCAGGGTGTCCAGGCCGGTCCGCAGCACGATCCGGGAGAGCAGGCCCTCCTTCACCCGGGGGTTGAACCGCACGCTCTCCTCGGCCCGGGTGAGGGCCTCGTCCACCTCCGTGATGTCGTGGTCGAGCCGGCGTGCCTCCTCCACCCGCGCGGTGGCCTCCTCCACCGGGGTGTGGCCGCTGAGTTCCTCCCCGAGTTCCAGGAGGAGCTCCGACATCCGCTTGGCCAGGTCCTCGATGGACTCGCCCGCGTCCTCCACCCAGACCGGCGGCACGAAGATCATGTTGAAGAGGAGGCCCACCCCTGCGCCGACCAGGGTCTCCAGGACCCGCGCCAGTGCCAGATCGGTGGCATGGGTGACGCCCAGGACGAGCATGGCGGAGATCGCCACCTCGGGAACGAACTCCCCGACCCGGACCAGGTGTCCGGTCACCAGGGCGGAGATGATCAGCAGACCGAGGCTCCACCAGGTGAGCCCCACCCAGGCGCTGAACCCGACGGCGATGAGGACTCCGGCCACCACGGCGTTCACCCGGCGGACACCGCTGGTCAGGGTGGCGTAGAGGGTGACCTGGACGACCAGCAGCGCGGTCAGCGGGGCGAGCAGCGGGGGCGGCTTCGAGCCCAGCAGCCACACGGCAGCGGCGTAGGCGATCGTGGCGGCTGTCGCGGAGCGGACCGTCTGGACGACGACGGGCTCCCTGCGGCGCTTGGCGAGCTCCGCCACGGGCTCCGGGACGACATCGTGCATTGTGTCCGCATTCCCGCTCCGCCAGGTGCGATACACCCACCGGCAGCCTGCCACCCGGGTGGGCCACCCCCCGCGCCCGCCGGCCGCCGGGGCCCCGGGGGACGGGGCGGCTCAGCGGGCTCCGGCGGGGCCGGTGCGGCGGCGCCCGCGGAGGGCGAGCACCACCACCGGGAGCAGCAGCAGGGCGCCCAGGGCGTTCAGCCAGCCGTAGCCGGCGCGGGCGACGACGAGGCCGGCCAGGGCGCCGCCGAGGCCCGCCGCCGTGTTCATCGTCAGGTCCGACAGACCCTGGACGGCGGCGCGCGCGGCCTGCGGCACGGAATCGGTCAGCAGCGCCGAGCCGGCCACCAGCCCGGCGGACCAGCCGAGGCCGAGCAGGAAGAGCCCCGCCGCCGTCCGCCCGTGTCCGCCCCCGGCCGTGCCGGCGAGCAGGGCCGCCGTGCCCAGCAGGAGCACGGCGAGACCGATGACCGGCAGCCGGCCGGCGCGGTCGCACAGCCAGCCCATCAGCGGGGAGAAGGCGTACATGCCGGCGATGTGACCGCTGATCACCAGACCGATCAGTTCGATGCCGGCGCCGTGGTGCGCGAGGTCGACGGGGGTCATCACCATGATGGCGACCATGACCGTGTGCGAGACGCTGACCGTGACCAGGGCCAGCCGGGCCGGGGGCGAGGCGGATACGGCGGCCAGCCCGGCGCGCAGCGAACGCCCGCGCTCCGGGTGTTCGTCCCGGGCCGCGAGCGCCCGGGCGGTGAGCAGCGGGTCCGGGCGCAGCAGCACGGCGACCAGCACGGCGCAGACGACGAAGACGGCCGCCGCCCACAGGAACGGGCCGGCGGCCTGGGGTATCCCGAGCCCCGCCACGCTGCGGCCGGCCGGTGCGGCGATGTTGGGACCGAGGACGGCGCCGACGGTGGTGGCCCAGACGACCGTGGAGATCGCCCGGGCCCGCTGCTCGGCGGGGGCGAGGTCGGCGGCCGCGAACCGGGCCTGGAGGTTGGCCGAGGAGCCCGCGCCGAAGGCGGCCATGCCCACCAGGAGCAGCGGGAAGGAACCGAGTGCGGCGGCGAGGACGACGAGACTGCCGCCCGCGGCGCCGATGGCGTAGGCCAGAGTCAGCCCCGGGCGCCGGCCGCGGGCGCTCATCAGCGCGGCCAGCGGCATGGAGAGCAGGGCGGTGCCGGCGACCGCGGCGGTCTGCGCCAGCCCGGAGAGCGCCTTGGAGCCGCTGATGTCCTCGGCCAGCACGGAGGCCAGGGCGATGCCGATGGCGACACCGAGTCCGCCGAGGATCTGGCTCGCGATGAGGACCGCGGTGGTGCGGCGGCGGAGCGCGGCCAGGTCGAGCGGTGCGTCCCGGTGTCGGGCCGGGTCCCGGGTGGAGGTCACGCACTGAGTGTGCCAGTGGCCACCGACAGGTGTGAACGGGGGTTCACTCCTGGCGGGCGGGGGGTGCCGCCCCGGCATCAGAACAGCGGCTGCGGAAGGACGCCCTCCAGTTCCAGCAGCGCTCTCTTCGTCGGCAGTCCGCCACCGAAGCCGCCGATGCCACCGTTCTGTTCGACGACGCGATGGCAGGGCACGACCACCGGCAGGGGATTGGACCCCATGGCGACACCGACGGCGCGGGCGGCGCCCGGCTCGCCCACCCGGTCGGCCAGGTCCTGGTAGGAGACGACCGTGCCGTACGGCACCCCGGAGGCCAGTTCGCGGAGCACGCGCAGGGAGAAGCCGGAGGAGAGGGACCAGTCCAGTTCGAGGTCGAAGGCCGTCCGGGCGCCGGCGAAGTAGGCGCGCAGCTGCCCGGCGGCGTCCGCGAGCACGGGTGGTCCCGTCTCCGGGCCCCCCTCGGCCGGGGTACCGCCGAAGCGCGCCGCCAGCCGGTCCAGCGCGCGCCGGGAGACGGTCCCGCCGGCGTGGAAGACGACATGGGCCAGCCCCCGGCCGGTGGCCGCGAGCAGCAGCGGGCCGATGGGGGTGCCGGTCACGGTCCAGGTCACTGCGGTCATTCCGGCAGGGTAGGACCCGGCACCGACAGTCGCCGGGCCGGCGCCCGCCCGGCCGTGCTCCGGCCGTGCTCCGGACGCGCGGCGGGGGGCCGGCCGCGGAGGGCGGCCGGCCCGGGGGTCAGCCGGCGGAGGGCAGCAGTGCCTCCGGCGCGGCGCTCTCCTCGCGCACCGCGTCCCGGACCACGTCGGGTTTGTTGGTGATGATGCCGTCGACCCCGAGGTCCGCGAGCCGGACGGCGGTGGGGCCGTCGTTGACCGTCCAGGTCAGCAGCTCCATCCGCTTGCCGTGCGGGCCCTTGAGGCGGTGGACGGCGTCCACGTAGTCGGCCGTCACCGTGCGGAAGCTGGGATTGATCTGATCGGTGAACTCGGCGTAGGAGGGCAGGTCCGCCACCGCCGGTGTGCCGAGGAAGCCGGTCCGCACGTCCGGGCGCTGCCGGTGGACGGTCCGGATGCTGTCGGCGGCGAAGCTCTGGACGATCAGCTTGTGGCGGACGTGGTACGGGCTCAGCCAGCCGGTGCGGCGCAGCTCACCGAGGATCTGCCGCTCGATCCCGGGGTACAGTTCCGGCGCCTTGATCTCCAGCAGCAGGTTCTGCCGGTTCCAGGAGAGCCGGTGCAGGAACTGCCGGAGGGTGGGGATCCGCTCGCCGGCGTACTCCTCGGAGAACCAGCTGCCCGCGTCGAGCTGCCGGATCTCGTCGAGGGTGAAGTCGGAGACCTTCCAGGGCGACCGGTCGGGGAAGACCTCCTCGACGTCCGTCGTGCGGGCGAGGGTGGTGTCGTGGATGACCACCAGCGCGCCGTCCTTGGTGCGCTGGACGTCGTTCTCCACCCAGACGGTGTCGAGCTCGTCCGCCTTGTCCGCGGCGGCGAGGGTGTTCTCGGGGGCGTAGCCGGAGGCACCGCGGTGGGCGAAGATCTCCGGGCCGCCGGGATGGCCGGCGGCCTGGGCCGCCGGGGCGGAGAGGATGAGTGCGGAGAACCCCAGCACCGCGCCGGTGACGGCTGCGACAGGGCGTGTGAGCACGTGGACTCCTCGCGTCGTCTGTTCACGGACCCGCTGAGGTTCCCAGCCGCCCGCCAACGGGAAACAGGCCCGGGATGGCCAGAAAGTGAACGAGTGACTCCGCAGGGTCGCGTATCGCACCATGCGACGATATGTAGCGAAAATGCGGCCCGCCGGTGATCACTGGCCGGTTCACTCCGGGTGTGTCCCGTCGCACCAGCCCCGTCTGCCTGCGGTTTCGCCGCGACGCGCGGCTCCCGGAGCCCACCGGGACGACTTGATCCGATCGGGCGACGGCCCCCGGCCCGGACCGGTTCCGGGGCCGCGCGGTCTCCGGACGCCGGTTGTCGGTGCCGGGTCGTACGGTGGTGGCATGCGGCCCGTATCCCACATCGAACGCACGGTGGCGCCCTTCGAGGTCGTCAGCCCCTATCGGCCCAGCGGCGACCAGCCCGAGGCCATCGCGGACCTGGAGCGGCGCATCCGCGCCGGCGAGAAGAACGTCGTGCTGCTCGGCGCGACGGGCACCGGCAAGTCGGCCACCACCGCCTGGATGATCGAACGGCTCCAGCGGCCGACGCTGGTGATGGCGCCCAACAAGACCCTGGCCGCCCAGCTCGCCAACGAGTTCCGCGAGCTCCTGCCGAACAATGCCGTCGAGTACTTCGTCTCGTACTACGACTACTACCAGCCCGAGGCGTACGTCCCGCAGTCGGACACCTACATCGAGAAGGACTCCTCGGTCAACGAGGAGGTCGAGCGCCTGCGCCACTCGGCCACGAACTCGCTGCTCACCCGGCGCGACGTGGTCGTGGTCGCCTCCGTCTCCTGCATCTACGGCCTGGGCACCCCCCAGGAGTACGTCGACCGCATGGTGCCGCTGAAGGTCGGCGAGGAATACGACCGGGACGAGCTGCTGCGCCGCTTCGTCGACATCCAGTACACGCGCAACGACATGGCCTTCACCCGCGGCACCTTCCGGGTGCGCGGCGACACCATCGAGATCTTCCCGGTCTACGAGGAGCTGGCCGTCCGGATCGAGATGTTCGGCGACGAGATCGAGGCCCTCTCCACACTTCACCCGCTCACCGGCGAGGTCATCAGCGAGGACGAACACCTGTACGTCTTCCCTGCCAGCCACTACGTCGCCGGACCGGAGCGCATGGAGCGCGCGATCGGGGCCATCGAACGGGAGCTGACCGAGACCCTCGCGGTGATGGAGAAGCAGGGCAAGCTGCTGGAGGCCCAGCGGCTGCGGATGCGCACCACCTACGACATCGAGATGATGCGCCAGATCGGCTCCTGCTCCGGCATCGAGAACTACTCCCTCCACGTGGACGGCCGCGAGCCCGGCTCGCCTCCGCACACCCTCCTCGACTACTTCCCGGAGGACTTCCTCCTCGTCATCGACGAGTCGCACGTCACCGTGCCGCAGATCGGCGCGATGTACGAGGGCGACGCCTCCCGCAAGCGGACTCTCGTCGAGCACGGCTTCCGGCTGCCGTCCGCCATGGACAACCGCCCCCTGAAGTGGGAGGAGTTCACCGAGCGCATCGGCCAGACGGTCTACCTCTCGGCCACCCCGGGCGCATATGAACTCTCCCGGGGCGACGGTGTCGTCGAGCAGATCATCCGGCCCACCGGGCTCGTCGACCCGGAGGTCGTCGTCAAGTCCACCGAGGGCCAGATCGACGACCTGGTGCACGAGATCCGCGTCCGCACCGAGAAGGACGAACGCGTCCTCGTCACCACCCTCACCAAGAAGATGGCCGAGGACCTCACCGACTACTTCCTGGAGCTCGGCATCCAGGTCCGCTATCTCCACTCGGACGTCGACACGCTCCGCCGCGTCGAGCTCCTGCGGGAACTGCGCGCCGGCGAGTACGACGTCCTGGTCGGCATCAACCTCCTCCGCGAGGGCCTGGACCTGCCCGAGGTCTCGCTGGTCGCCATTCTCGACGCCGACAAGGAGGGCTTCCTCCGCTCCGGCACCTCCCTGATCCAGACCATCGGCCGTGCCGCGCGGAATGTCTCCGGCCAGGTCCACATGTACGCCGACAAGATCACGCCGGCGATGGAGCGGGCCATCGACGAGACCAACCGGCGCCGGGAGAAGCAGATCGCGTACAACGCGGAGCGTGGCATCGACCCGCAGCCGCTGCGGAAGAAGATCAACGACATCGTGGCGACCATCGCCCGCGAGGACATCGACACCCAGGAGCTGCTCGGCACCGGCTACCGCAGCCCCAAGGACGCCAAGGAGGCCAAGGCTCCCGTGCCGGCCCTCGGCGGCAAGGCGGCGGCGAAGTCCGGACACCGCGAGCCCCTCGTGCCCACCGACCGGCCCGCGGCCGAACTGGCGGAACTCATCGAGGAGATGACGGACCGGATGCGCGCCGCGGCGGCGGATCTCCAGTTCGAGGTCGCCGCGCGGCTCCGTGACGAGGTGGGGGAGCTCAAGAAGGAGCTGCGGCAGATGCGGGAGGCCGGTCTCTCCTGAACGGGCGGCACGTCGCGGCGGGGGAAGCCGGTTCCCCGGGGCCCCGGTGCCCCACGGTTCCCTCCCGTGTCCCCCGCGGCGGCGCTGTGTTGCAAGAACGACACAAACGGCGACCGGACGGCCCCGCTGTCGGCGGCACTGCGTAGGGTTTCTCTCCAGCCGCGCACACAGGCGGTTTTTCAGTTTTTCGAGAGGGGACAGCGCGTGAGCGTCAACTTGTCCAAGGGGCAGGGCATCAGCCTGCAGAAGTCCGACGGGGGGACTCTGACCGCGGTGCGGATGGGGCTGGGCTGGCAGGCTGCCCCGCGCCGTGGACTGTTCGGCAAGCGTACGAAGGAGATCGACCTCGACGCCTCCGCCGTGCTGTTCGCCGACAAGCAGCCGGTGGACGTGGTGTTCTTCCGCCACCTGGTCAGCGACGACGGCTCCGTCCGGCACACCGGTGACAACCTCGTCGGCGGTGCCGGCCAGGGCGGCGACGACGAGGCCATCCTGGTGGACCTCCAGCGTGTTCCCGTCCACATCGACCAGATCGTCTTCACGGTCAACTCCTTCACCGGGCAGACCTTCGCCGAGGTGGAGAACGCCTTCTGCCGTATCGTCGACGAGACGAACGGCCAGGAGATGGCCCGTTACACCCTCACCGGCGGCGGGCAGTACACGGCGCAGATCATGGCCAAGGTGCACCGCTCGGGCAACGGCTGGACGATGACGGCCATCGGCACCCCTGGCAACGGCCGCACCTTCCAGGACCTGATGCCGACGATCCTTCCGCACCTCTAGTACCGCGACAGGCGGCGTCCGCCCCGTCGCGACGCCCGGCACGGACTCCCGCCGCACGGGCCGGGAGCTCCCGTACGATCCGGCACGGGGACTGACGGCCGGCACGCCGAGAGCGCGCTTCCCCCTGCCGGCCGCGCTTCAGCGGGGAGGCGCCGCTCCCTGACGGGCGACGTTGCCTGCCGCGGCACCAGGGCGGTCGCCGGCAGGGCCGACCGGCGCGCGACGACCGGCACGGCACTCCCCGGTCTTCGGCCGGGGGTACCCCGACGCCGCGCTGTCACATCCCCGCGCACGTCCGGCACGGGGACGCGACGTCCGCGCCGTGCGACGCAACGCACCGGACGCCGCGAGCTCCTGGCACACCCTGCCCGGTCCGGCGGCCCGGAGCGGAATCCGCGGGCCCGCTCCGGGCCGCGGCCTGCTCCGCGCTCCGCGGCCGGCGAAGCGGTGGGCGGCCGGCACACCCCCACCACGGCACACGACGAGCAACTCACCGAGGGGACCGCACGATGACGGCCGAGCTGGTACGCGGGCAGAACCATCCGCTGACGCGGACCCGCCTGGAGATCCGGATATCCGCCGGTGACCCCGTCATCGCCGGAGCCACCCTCGGAGACGAGGACGGCCGTGTCGCCGGCCCGGAGCGCGTTGCCCACCCGGCGGCCCCGCGCCTCCCCGGTCTGGAAGTCCCCCGGCAGGCGGCGGCGGACCACCGGCTGGCCGTGGACCTCGAAGCCCTGCCGGAGGGCGTGCACCGGGTCACCGTGCTGCTCGCGCTGCCCTCCGGCCCCGGCCGGCCGTCCCGGTTCGGCACGGTCGCCGCGCCGTTCGTCGCCGTCACCGGTCTCGACGGCACGGAGCTCGTCAGCTTCACCGTCACCGGCCTCGACTCCGAGTCGGCGGTTACCGCCCTGGAGCTCTACCGCCGTCACGGCGCCTGGAAGGTCCGCGCCGTCGGCCAGGGGTACGCGGACGGCCTGGCCGCCATGCTGCGCGACCAGGGGCTGCCCCAGGCCGCCGAACTCGCCGCGACCGTCCAGGAGGCCGTGGCCCGCGGTACGGCCCGGACCATGGCGCCGCCGCCCCGGGCGGCCGGTGACGGGGCCCGGGTCCGCGCGGCCGCCACCCAGCCGCCGACGCCCGCCCCGCCCGCCCCGGTCCAGCCCGGGGCGCAGTCCCCGCGGCCGGCGCGAAGCGGTTCCCCGGTCGACTACCGGCACCCCGGCCGCGCCGGCGCCGCGCCCCAGGCCCCGTCGCCCCAGGCCCCGTCGCCCCAGGCCCCGTCGCCTCAGGCCCCGCCGGCCGAGCCCGGCCGGCCGCCGCGGCCCGTCGCCGGCGATGCCAGCGGCTGGACCATGGACGAGCGCCTCTACAACCAGGTCTGGGGCATGTTCGAGGATCTGGCGCGCAGTGTCGCCGCGTACCGCAGCGCGGTGGACTTCGCCGACTCACGTCAGGAGCAGGAGCTCCAGCGGGTGCTCTCCGATCCCCGCTCCCGCGTCGGCGGCGCCGCGGACGAGGCCCGGGCGGCCGCCCGCGCTCGGCACACCGCACTCGTCGACCGGGCCCGCGCCGTCCTCGACCGCGATCTCGACCAGCTGGCGGCCGAGGCCGAGGTGGTCGAGCCGGCCCTGCCGCCCGCGTTCGCGGGCTGGGACAACCCGGTCTGGCACGGCTACCGGGTGCCGATGGAGATCCCGATGGCGCTGCGTCTGGGCGATCTCCACCTCCCCGAGCGGCCGGAACTGCGGATTCCCATGCTGGTGCGGCTGCCGCTGGAACGCGGCCTCTGGATCGACGGCGGACGGTCCCGCTCCGGCCCGGACCCGGCCGCCGACCCCGGCGAGCTGCGCCGGGCGGCCGTGGAGGCGGCGGTGGCCCACGCCGCCCGGCTGCTCGCCGTCCACCCGGCGGGCGAGTTCACCGTCCACGTCCTCGACCCGGCCGGATCGGCCACCGCCTCCCTCGCCCCCCTGCTGGAGTCCGGCGTGCTGCGCGAGCCCCCGGCCGCGGGTGCCGCGGGCGTGACCGCCGTCCTGTCCCGGCTGACGCGGCGCGTGGACCTGGTGCAGATGGCCGTCCGGGGCGGCGCCTCCGACGCGCTGCCGCCGGACGTCGACACCGGCGAGCACCTGCTCGTCGTCAACGACTTCCCGCACGGCTTCGACGACCGGGCCGTGACGCAGCTGCGCTACCTCGCCGACGAGGGCCCGGCCGTCGGCGTGCATCTGATGATGGTCGCCGACCGCGACGACGCCCGGGAGTACGGGCCCGTGCTGGACCCGCTGTGGCGCTCGCTGCTGCGGGTCACGCCGGTGCCGGACGACCACCTGGCCGACCCCTGGGTCGGCCACGCCTGGACGTATGCGCCGGCACTCGCGCCGGCCGGCAGCCGGGTGCTGCTCCAGGTGCTGCGACAGGTCGCCGAGGCACGCGGGGCCTACGGTCGCTGAATGTTCTGAGCTGGGGTTTTTTACCTTTCTTTGCTCAGTGTGTACTCTTTCTTTGCATGCCGGGAAGTCCCCGTGTCCGGTGGCCTGTCCGGATGGTGCGGGCGCGGGCCTCCGCGGCGGACGGACCGGCGAGCCGACGCATCGGACCGCCGCCGGAGGAGTGCCGTGGACGTATCCCTGACCGCCTGGACCCTGACCGTCGTGGGGCTGTGCGCGCTGATCGCCGCCGACTTCTTCATCGGCCGCAAACCCCACGAGGTCTCGGTCCGGGAGGCGGGTGTCTGGACCGTGGTCTGGATCGTGCTGGCCGCCCTCTTCGGAGCCGGTCTGTACGCCGCCGGCGGGGGCGCCCCGGCCGGGGAGTTCTTCGCGGGCTACATCACCGAGAAGTCGCTGAGTGTCGACAACCTCTTCGTCTTCGTCCTGATCATGGCCAAGTTCGCGGTGCCGGCCCGCTACCAGCAGCGGGTCCTGCTGATCGGCGTGCTCATCGCCCTGGTCATGCGGGCCGGGTTCATCGCCGCCGGGGCCGCGCTGATCGCCAACTTCTCCTGGATCTTCTACGTCTTCGGTGCCTTCCTCATCTACACCGCGGGGAAGCTGATCCACGACGCCCGCAGGGAGGAGCACGACGAGGAGTACGAGGAGGGCCGGCTCCTCAAGCTGGTCGAGAAGCGGTTCCCGTCCACCGGCGCCTGGCACGGCACGAAGATGTTCCTGCGCGAGAACGGCCGGCGTCTGATGACGCCGATGTTCGTCGTCGTCCTGGCGCTCGGGACCACGGACCTGCTCTTCGCGCTGGACTCGATCCCCGCGATCTTCGGTCTCACCGATGACCCGTACATCGTGTTCACCGCCAACGCCTTCGCCCTGATGGGGCTGCGCCAGCTGTACTTCCTCATCGGCGGACTGCTGAAGAAGCTGGTCCACCTCTCCTACGGGCTGTCGGTGATCCTGGGCTTCATCGGCGTCAAGCTCCTCCTCCACGCCCTCCACGAGTCGGGGGTGCACGTTCCGGAGATCAGCATTCCCGTCTCGCTGGGCGTGATCTGCGGCGTCCTCGCCGTCACCACGATCACCAGCCTCTACGCCTCCGCACGGGAGACGCGGCGGGAGGTGCCGGAGGAGACGGCCCGGACGGACGGCCGGGCCGCCGCGACGGACGCGGGGACCCCGGAGAAGGACGGCGCGGGTACCTGACCGCGGGGAGGCCCGGCCGATGGGAAGCCGGGCCGGCGGGAAGACCCGGGGACGTGCGCCGGGGAAGACCCGGGGACGTGCGCCGTCGGCGGCCGGCTACCAGCCGCGGGCCCGCCACTCCGGCAGGTGCGGGCGTTCGGCCCCCAGGGTGGTGTCCCGCCCGTGGCCGGGATAGACCCAGGTCTCGTCCGGCAGCCGGCCGAAGAGCTTCGACTCCACATCGGAGATGAGGCTCGCGAAGGCCTCCGGGTCCTGGTGGGTGTTGCCCACCCCCCCGGGGAAGAGGCAGTCGCCGGTGAAGACGTGCGGGTGCCCGTGCGGGTCGTCGTAGACGAGGGCGATGCTGCCGGGGGTGTGCCCGGCCAGATGGCGGGCGGTGAGTTCGATCCGGCCGAAGTGGAGGGTGTCCCCGTCCTCCACCAGGACGTCCGTGGAGACGGGGATGCCCGCGGCGTCGTACCGGCCCGCGTAGGTGCGGGCTCCGGTCGCGGCCACGACCTCCGCCAGGGCCTGCCAGTGATCGCCGTGCTGGTGGGTGGTGACCACCCCGGTGAGACCGCCGTCACCGATCAGCTGGAGCAGGGTGTGCGGCTCGTCCGCCGCGTCGATCAGCAACTGGGCGTCGGTGGCCCGGCAGCGCAGCAGATAGGCGTTGTTCTCCAGGGGGCCCACCGCCACCTTGGAGATCATCAGGTCCGTCAGTTCGTGCACATCGGCCGGTCCGCCGACCTTCACCGCTCCGCTGTACGTCATGGGCTCAGCCTAGTGGGGGCCGTCCCCGGAATGGAGCGAGGCCGCCGCGTCGTTGCAGCGCGAAGAGCTTCCCTCCGGGTCTTCCCGTCCGCCGGCCGCGGTCGGCGGACGCTCCGCGGCTTCGGGTGCCGCCCGTGAGCTCGCGGGCGAGACCGGTTGTCATACCCGGGCGCTATCGTCGCCGGACGGGACCGTGGTCGGTAGCGAGTCGCCGGAGGAACCGGCGGGAGGGGCGGGGCAGGGAGCGAAAGAGGCCAAAAATCGAAAACGCGTGCGATAGGCTCGGGCCGGGCCCGAAGCCGTGTCCCATCGCCGGGACACCGCCGTGGCACGCCCCATACCCTGGGTCCGGGGCTCCGCACCGCACCCCCGTCGCTTTCTCAAGAAAGGTGCCGACCGGCGTGGCCGACCGTCTCATCGTTCGTGGCGCTCGCGAGCACAACCTCAAGAACGTCTCCCTCGACCTGCCCCGCGACTCCCTCGTGGTCTTCACCGGCCTGTCGGGTTCGGGCAAGTCCTCCCTCGCGTTCGACACGATCTTCGCGGAGGGCCAGCGCCGCTACGTCGAGTCGCTCTCCTCCTACGCACGGCAGTTCCTCGGGCAGATGGACAAGCCCGACGTCGACTTCATCGAGGGCCTCTCCCCGGCCGTCTCCATCGACCAGAAGTCGACCTCGCGCAACCCGCGCTCCACGGTCGGCACCATCACGGAGGTCTACGACTACCTCCGGCTGCTCTTCGCCCGGATCGGCAAGCCGCACTGCCCCCAGTGCGGCCGGCCCATCGCCCGGCAGTCACCGCAGGTGATCGTCGACAAGGTGCTGGACCTGCCCGAGGGCAGCCGCTTCCAGGTGCTCTCCCCGCTGGTCCGCGAGCGCAAGGGCGAGTTCGCCGACCTCTTCTCCGACCTGCAGACCAAGGGCTACAGCCGCGCCCGGGTGGACGGCGCCACCATCCAGCTCAGCGATCCGCCGAAGCTCAAGAAGCAGGAGAAGCACACCATCGAGGTGGTCGTCGACCGCCTCACCGTCAAGGCGGGCGCCAAGCGGCGGCTGACGGACTCGGTCGAGACCGCTCTCGGGCTCTCCGGCGGCATGGTCGTGCTCGACTTCGTCGATCTCCCCGAGGACGACCCCGAGCGCGAGCGGATGTACTCCCAGCATCTGTACTGCCCCTATGACGACCTCTCCTTCGAGGAACTGGAGCCCCGCTCCTTCTCCTTCAACTCGCCCTTCGGCGCCTGCCCCGACTGCACCGGCATCGGCACCCGGATGGAGGTCGACCCGGAGCTGATCGTCCCGGACGAGGAGAAGTCCCTGGACGAGGGGGCCCTGCACCCCTGGTCGCACGGGCACAACAAGGAGTACTTCGGCCGGCTGATCGGCGCCCTCGCCGACGCCCTCGGCTTCCGTACCGACATCCCCTGGGCCGGTCTCCCCCTGCGCGCCAGGAAGGCCCTGCTGCACGGCCACCGGACGCAGATCGAGGTGCGCTACCGCAACCGCTACGGCCGCGAGCGGGCGTACACCACCGCCTTCGAGGGCGCGGTGCCGTTCGTGCGCCGCCGGCACAGCGAGGCGGAGAGCGACAGCAGCCGCGAGCGCTTCGAGGGCTACATGCGCGAGGTGCCCTGCCCGGCCTGCGGGGGCACCCGGCTCAAGCCGATCGTCCTCGCGGTCACGGTCCAGGGCCGCTCCATCGCCGAGGTCGCCGCGATGTCCATCAGCGACTGCGCGGACTTCCTCCGGGAGATGAAGCTCAACGACCGCGAGAAGACGATCGCCGAGCGGGTGCTCAAGGAGGTCAACGAGCGGCTGCGCTTCCTCGTCGACGTCGGCCTCGACTACCTCTCGCTCAACCGCGCCGCGGGCACCCTCTCCGGTGGCGAGGCCCAGCGCATCCGGCTCGCCACCCAGATCGGCTCCGGTCTCGTCGGTGTGCTGTACGTCCTCGACGAGCCGTCCATCGGGCTCCACCAGCGCGACAACCACCGGCTGATCGAGACCCTGGTCCGGCTGCGCGACCTCGGCAACACCCTCATCGTGGTGGAGCACGACGAGGACACCATCAAGACCGCGGACTGGGTGGTGGACATCGGCCCCGGCGCCGGTGAGCACGGCGGACATGTGGTGCACAGCGGACCGCTGGGGGAGCTGCTGGCCAACGAGGAGTCGACGACCGGCCAGTACCTGTCCGGCAAGAAGTCCATTCCGCTGCCCGGGAGCCGGCGCCCGGTCGACCCGGCGCGGCAGCTGACGGTGCACGGCGCGCGGGAGAACAACCTCCGGGACATCGACGTCTCCTTCCCGCTGGGCGTGCTCACCGCCGTCACGGGCGTCTCCGGGTCCGGCAAGTCCACCCTCGTCAACGACATCTTGTACACGCACCTGGCGCGTGAACTCAACGGCGCCAAGTCCGTGCCGGGCCGGCACACCCGGGTCGACGGCGACGACCTCGTCGACAAGGTCGTCCATGTCGACCAGTCGCCCATCGGCCGCACCCCCCGGTCCAACCCGGCCACGTACACGGGCGTGTTCGACAACATCCGCAAGCTCTTCGCGGAGACGATGGAGGCCAAGGTCCGCGGCTACCAGCCGGGCCGCTTCTCCTTCAACGTCAAGGGCGGACGCTGCGAGAACTGCTCCGGCGACGGCACGATCAAGATCGAGATGAACTTCCTGCCCGACGTGTACGTCCCGTGCGAGGTCTGCCACGGCGCGCGCTACAACCGGGAGACCCTGGAAGTCCATTACAAGGGCAAGTCCATCGCCGAAGTCCTGGACATGCCGATCGAGGAGGCGCTCGACTTCTTCGAGGCGGTGCCGAGGATCTCCCGCCATCTGCGCACGCTCAACGAGGTGGGGCTCGGGTACGTCCGCCTCGGGCAGCCCGCGCCGACCCTCTCCGGCGGCGAGGCACAGCGCGTGAAGCTGGCCAGCGAACTGCAGAAGCGCTCCACCGGCCGCACGGTCTACGTGCTCGACGAACCCACCACCGGGCTGCACTTCGAGGACATCAGCAAGCTGATCACGGTGCTGTCCGGGCTGGTGGACAAGGGCAACACGGTGATCGTCATCGAGCACAACCTCGACGTGATCAAGACGGCGGACTGGGTCGTGGACATGGGCCCCGAGGGCGGCAGCGGCGGCGGTCTCGTGGTGGCCGAGGGCACCCCCGAGCAGGTGGCCTCGGTGCCCGCGAGCCACACCGGCAAGTTCCTCCGCGACATCCTGGACACGGTGAGCGACGCCCCGGTCCCGGCCGCGAAGAAGCGCTCCGGTGGACGCAAGCGGACCGCCGCGGCCGCGACATGACGGCGGTCGTGCGGTAGGGCCGCTGCCGGGTGACGACGGGCGCCCCGCCTGGTCCGCGCAACTCCGCGCGGCCGGGGCGGGTGGCTCCCGCGTCGTGCCCGCCCGGCGTCTCCCGCGGCCGGGCCGTCGCCGGGCCGTCGCCGGAGCCGGGGCCGGCGCCGGGCTCAGGATCGTTCGGCGAGTTCCCCGGCATACGGCGGCCGGGCGCCCGCCCGGGAGCAGGTGACGGCCGCCGCCCGGGAGGCGTACACCAGGACGTCCCGCCATTCCTCACCGGTGAGCCGCCGCGGGCCGCCCGGGACCAGGGCGCCGTGGGCGGCCAGCCGGTGCAGCAGCGCGGCGTTCACGGTATCTCCGGCGCCGATCGTGTCCACCACCTCGACGGGCTCGGCCGGTACCGACCACTCGCCGTCCCGGGTCAGCACCGTCAGCCCCTCCCCGCCGCGGGTCAGCACCACGGCGTCCGGGCCGGCCGCCAGCCACGCCCGCGGGTCCCCGCCGAGCCACTCCGCGTCCTCCACCGACACCTTCAGCAGTCCGACCGAGGGCAGCCAGGCTCGGAACCGTGCCCGGTAGGACTCCGCGTCGGGGATCAGCTCCGCCCGGATGTTGGGATCCAGCGCGGTGAGGACGCCCCGCGCCGCTTCCCGGCGCAACAGCGCCTCGTACGCACTCGCCCCGGGCTCCAGCACCAGCGAGCAGGTGCCCAGCGACAACGCCCGCGTCCGCGGCGGCAGGGACCCGGGCAGCGCGAAAAGGCGGTCGGCCGTGCCCTCCGCGTAGAAGCGGTAGCCCGCCGACCCGTCCGCGCCGATCTCGGCGACCGCGAGTGTCGTGGGTTCCGGACCGCGTTGCACGAGTGCGGTGTCCACGCCGTCCGCGCGCAGGGCGCGCAGCAGTTCCGTGCCGAACCGGTCCGAGGACACCCGCGAGCAGAACGCGGCCCGCGCACCGAGCCGGCCCAGCGCCAGGGCGGTGTTGAACGGCCCGCCTCCGAGCCGGGGGAGCAGGGCGGGCAGTCCGCCGGGCGCGGCGTCGGGGGCCGGCTCCACGGCGGACGGCACGAGGTCGATCAGGGCTTCACCGGCTACGACGATCACGGGTCCCATCCTGGCCCGAACGGGGCGGAGCGTCCACGCCCCCGTACCCGGTGCCGGGCGAGGGGCGGGGCGCCCGGAGGTGCCGCCGGGCCGCCGGTAGGGTTCGGACACAGCGGCATCCATCCGCCACGGGCGGCTCGGCACCACCGGCCCGGCTCGCTCCGTACCGGCGTGGATGCCCTCCGCACCGCGCTCCGACCAGGAGGTTCCCATGACCAGCCAGCCCGCAGCCTCCCGCCGCACCCTGTTCCGCGGAGTCGCGCTCGCCGGCGCCGCCGGAGCCGGGCTGGCGGCGTGCGGCGAGGGCGGCGGCACCGGTGGCGGCGGGGAGGAGACCCCCTCCGCCCCGGTCGACCTCGGAGCCGCCGACGAAGTGCCGGTGGGGGGAGCCAGGCTCTACCGCGAGCAGCGGGTCCTCGTCAGCCGGCCGGCCGAGGACCGGTACCGTGCGTTCAGCGCCGTCTGCACCCACCAGCGCTGTGTGCTGAGCGCGGTCGAGGGCGCCGGTGCGGACTGCGCCTGCCACGGCAGCCGTTTCGACACCGAGACGGGCAAGGTGTTGCGCGGTCCGGCCACCAAGGCACTGCCGGCCGTGCCGGTCTCCGTGAAGGACGGCAGGCTGGTGGCCGGCGGCGACGCCTGACCGCGGCCGGAGCGGCCGGGAAAGCGCCGCGGAACCGCGACCGGGACCCGGGCGCGGGGGCGGAGCCCGGCAGCCGGCCGCGCCCGCCCGCCACCGGCTGCCAGCACCCCACGGAGGCCCTCCGGACCCGCCCCGGAGAGGCTTTCGCGGCCGGGGCGGGAACGGGCGGCGGTGTCCTACCGCGCCAGTAGGGTGGAGCCATGGCAGACCCCAGCAGTTACCGACCCAAGCCGGGACAGATCCCCGACTCGCCCGGGGTCTACAAATTCCGTGACGAGCACCGTCGCGTGATCTACGTCGGGAAGGCGAAGAGCCTGCGCCAGCGGCTCTCCTCCTACTTCCAGGACCTGGCGGGTCTCCACCCGCGCACCCGCACCATGGTCACCACCGCGGCGTCGGTGGAGTGGACGGTGGTCTCCACCGAGGTCGAGGCCCTCCAGCTCGAGTATTCCTGGATCAAGGAGTTCGACCCCCGCTTCAACGTCAAGTACCGCGACGACAAGAGCTATCCGTCCCTCGCGGTGACGATGAACGAGGAGTTCCCCCGCGTCCAGGTGATGCGCGGCCCCAAGCGGAGGGGCGTGCGCTACTTCGGCCCGTACGCCCACGCCTGGGCGATCCGCGAGACCGTCGACCTGATGCTGCGGGTCTTCCCGGTGCGGACCTGCTCCGCCGGGGTCTTCAAGCGCTCCGCGCAGATCGGCCGCCCCTGCCTCCTCGGGTACATCGGCAAGTGCTCGGCCCCCTGCGTCGGCCGGGTGGACGCGGAGGAACACCGCGCGCTCGCCGAGGACTTCTGCGATTTCATGGCCGGCCGCACCGGCACCTACCTTCAGCGTCTGGAACGGCGGATGCGCGAGGCCGCCGAGGAGATGGACTACGAGCGGGCCGCCCGCCTCCGCGACGACATCGAGGCGCTCCGCCGGGCCATGGAGAAGAACGCCGTCGTCCTCACCGACGCCACCGATGCCGACCTGATCGCCGTCGCCGAGGACGAGCTGGAGGCCGCCGTCCAGATCTTCCACGTCCGCGGCGGCCGCGTGCGCGGCCAGCGCGGCTGGGTCACCGACAAGGTCGAGGCCGTCGAGACCGCCGGGCTGGTCGAGCACGCCCTGCAGCAGCTCTACGGGGAGGAGAGCGGCGAGGGCGTCCCCCGCGAGGTGCTGGTCCCGGCCCTGCCCGATCCCGTCGAGCCGCTCGCCGACTGGCTCGCCGGCCGCCGCGGCTCCCGCGTCGATCTGCGGATACCGCAGCGCGGCGACAAGAAGGACCTGATGGCGACGGTGCGGCGGAACGCCCAGCAGGCGCTCGTCCTCCACAAGACCAAGCGCGCCTCCGACCTCACGACGCGCTCCCGCGCCCTGGAGGAGATCTCGGAGGCCCTCGGCCTGGAGTCCGTGCCGCTGCGCATCGAGTGCTTCGACATCTCCCACCTCCAGGGGGAGGACGTCGTGGCCTCCATGGTCGTCTTCGAGGACGGTCTCGCCCGCAAGAGCGAGTACCGCCGCTTCCAGATCAAGAGCTTCGCCGGCCAGGACGACGTCCGCGCCATGCACGAGGTCATCGGCCGCCGCTTCCGCCGTTATCTGCGCGAGAAGACGGCGACCGGCGAGTGGGACGAGGAGACGGGGAACGGCCCCGGCGGGCCGGTCGACCCCGAGACCGGCCGGCCCCGCCGGTTCGCCTACCCGCCGCAGCTGGTCGTGGTCGACGGCGGGCAGCCGCAGGTCGCGGCGGCCCGGCGCGCCCTGGACGAGCTCGGCGTCGACGACGTCGCCGTCTGCGGCCTCGCCAAGCGCCTGGAGGAGGTCTGGCTGCCCGGCGAGGACGACCCCGTGGTCCTGCCCCGCACCAGCGAGGGCCTGTACCTCCTGCAGCGGATCCGTGACGAGGCGCACCGTTTCGCCATCGCCTACCAGCGCAGCAAGCGGGGCAAGAGCCTGCGTACCGGGCCGCTCACCGAGGTACCCGGGCTGGGCGAGACCCGCCGCAAGGCCCTGCTGAAGCACTTCGGCTCCGTGAAACGGCTGCGGGGGGCCACGATCGAACAGATTTGCGAAGTGCCCGGCGTCGGCCGCCGGACGGCCGAGCAGGTCGCCGCGGCGCTCGCCGCCGCGGCACCGGCCGCTCCCGCGGTGAACACCGCGACCGGAGAGATGATGGAAGAGGACGAGCCGGCGGCTTCCCCGCCGCCGGGGATACGGGGGCAGTGAGCATGAACGGACACGAGGGAGAAGAAGCTCAGGTGAGTACGGGCACCACGGCGGACGCGGCCGACGCGGCCGCCATCCCCGAGCTGGTCATCATCTCCGGCATGTCCGGGGCCGGCCGCAGCACCGCGGCGAAGTGCCTGGAGGACCTCGGCTGGTTCGTGGTGGACAACCTCCCCCCGGCGCTGATCCCCACCATGGTGGACCTGGGCGCGCGCTCGCAGGGGAACGTGGCCCGGATCGCGGTCGTCGTCGACGTCCGGGGCCGCGGCTTCTTCGACAGCCTCCGCCAGTCGCTCGCGGACCTGGCCGCCAAGAACGTCAAGCGCCGGGTGATCTTCCTGGAGGCGTCCGACGACGCCCTCGTGCGGCGCTTCGAATCCGTCCGCCGGCCGCATCCGCTGCAGGGCCCCGGGCGGATCGTCGACGGCATCGCCGCCGAGCGCGACCTGCTGCGCGAGCTCCGGGGCGACGCGGACCTGGTCATCGACACCTCCAGCCTCAACGTCCACGAACTGCGCGCCAAGATGGACGCCCAGTTCGCCGGCGACGAGGAGCCCGAGCTGCGCGCCACGGTCATGTCCTTCGGCTACAAGTACGGCCTCCCGGTCGACGCCGACCTCGTCGTCGACTGCCGCTTCCTGCCCAATCCGCACTGGGTCCCGGAGCTCCGCCCCTTCACGGGACTCAACGAGGAGGTGTCCGGCTACGTCTTCAACCAGCCCGGTGCCAAGGAGTTCCTCGACCGCTACACCGAGCTGCTCCAGCTCATCGCCGCCGGCTACCGCCGCGAGGGCAAGCGCTATGTGACCGTCGCCGTCGGCTGCACGGGCGGCAAGCACCGCAGTGTCGCGATGTCCGAGAAGCTCGCCGCCCGCCTGGCCGCCGAGGGCGTGGAGACCGTGGTGGTCCACCGGGACATGGGGCGCGAGTGAGGAGCCCGCGGCAGCCCGACCCCGGTTCCCGGCTGAGCGGACGGGTCCGGCGGCTGATGCCGGCGCGCACCGGCCACACCGCCGCCCGCGCCGGCCACACCGTGCGGCGGCGGGGGACGAACCCCAAGGTCGTGGCGCTCGGCGGCGGGCACGGCCTGTCCGCCTCACTCGCCGCCCTCCGCCGGATCACCGGCGACCTCACGGCCGTCGTCACCGTCGCCGACGACGGCGGCTCCAGCGGCCGGCTCCGCGACGAACTCGGCGTGCTGCCACCGGGCGATCTGCGCAAGGCCCTCGCGGCGCTCTGCGGGGACGACGAGTGGGGCCAGACCTGGGCCCGCGTCGTCCAGCACCGCTTCGCGGGCGAGGGGGACCTCCAGGGCCACGCCGTGGGCAATCTGCTGATCGTCGCCCTCTGGGAGCAGCTCGGCGACCACGTCCAGGCCCTGGAGTGGGTGGGCCGGCTGCTCGGGGCGCACGGCCGGGTGCTGCCCATGTCGGCGGTCCCGCTGGAGCTGGAGGCCCTGGTCCGGGGCCACGACCCGGCCCGCCCGGAGGACGTGGACACCGTCCGCGGCCAGGCCACCGTCGCGCTCACCCGCGGTGAGGTGCAGTCCGTGCACCTCGTCCCGGCCGACCCGCCGGCGGTGCCGGAGACGGTGGAGGCCGTGCTCGACGCCGACTGGGTGGTGCTCGGCCCGGGGTCGTGGTTCTCCTCCGTGATCCCGCATCTCCTGGTCCCGGAGCTGCGCGACGCGCTGACGGAGACCAAGGCCCGCCGCGTGCTCTCGCTGAACCTCGCGCCGCAGCCCGGTGAAACCGACGGCTTCTCCCCGCAGCGTCATTTGGAGGTTTTGGCCCGACACGCACCTAAACTCGCCTTCGACGTGGTGCTGGCCGACGAGGCCGCCGTGCCCGACCGGGAACGTCTCACCGAAGCCGCCGAGCGGCTCGGCGGCACGGTCGAACTGGCACCGGTGGCCGCGCCGGACGGCTCGGCCCGGCACGACCCCGAGCTGCTGGCCGCCGCGTACGACCGGATTTTCAGGATGCATGGAAGGATCGGCCCATGGCGATGACGGCAGCGGTGAAGGATGAAATCTCCCGGCTCCCCGTCACCCGGACCTGCTGCCGGAAGTCGGAGGTCTCGTCGATCCTGCGGTTCGCGGGCGGCCTGCACCTCGTCAGCGGCCGGATCGTGATCGAGGCGGAGCTGGACACGGGGATCGCGGCGCGCAGGCTCCGCAAGGACATCCTGGAGATCTTCGGGCACGCCTCCGATCTGGTGGTGATGGCCCCCGGCGGGCTGCGGCGCGGCAGCCGCTTCGTGGTCCGGGTGGTGGCCGGCGGCGACCAACTCGCCCGTCAGACCGGGCTGGTGGACGGCCGCGGCCGCCCGGTCCGCGGGCTTCCCCCGCAGGTGGTCTCCGGTGCCACCTGCGACGCCGAGGCCGCGTGGCGCGGCGCCTTCCTGGCGCACGGCTCGCTCACCGAGCCCGGCCGCTCCTCCTCCCTCGAAGTCACCTGCCCCGGCCCCGAGGCCGCGCTCGCCCTGGTCGGCGCTGCCCGCCGGCTGGGCATCGGCGCCAAGGCCCGCGAAGTGCGCGGTGTTGACCGGGTGGTCGTCCGTGACGGTGACGCGATCGGCGCGCTGCTGACCCGGCTCGGGGCGCACGAGTCCGTACTGGCCTGGGAGGAGCGGCGGATGCGCCGCGAGGTCCGGGCCACCGCCAACCGGCTCGCCAACTTCGACGACGCCAATCTGCGCCGCTCGGCGCGCGCCGCCGTCGCGGCCGGCGCCCGGGTCCAGCGGGCGCTGGAGATCCTCGGCGAGGACGTGCCGGAACACCTCGCGGCGGCCGGCCGGCTCCGCATGGAACACAAGCAGGCGTCCCTGGAGGAGTTGGGGGCGCTCGCCGATCCGCCGCTGACCAAGGACGCCGTGGCGGGCCGCATCCGGCGGCTGCTGGCGATGGCCGACAAGCGCGCCCAGGACCTGGGCATTCCCGGTACCGAGGCCGGTCTCACGGAGGAGATGGCCGAGGACTTCACCGGTGAGATGGCCGGCCAACTGCACTGACGTCCCGTCATTTCCGCGCGTCCGGAAGGCTGTCCGCGAGCGGGGAGAGGCCCCTGCCGGACGCCCGGCCGGCCCGCTCCGGGCGGGCGCCGGGCGGCCTGCTGTCCGCATGGCGGGACCGGGCCGGGGGAGCGGCGCCAATGTCACGAACGTCCTCTCTTAGGGGTAGGGTCGGTGGTGGTCGGGGAATCCCATACAGCTCGCCGGTGTCGCAGCCGGCGTACCAACGAGGAGATCGGTTCGTGACGATCCGCGTAGGCATCAACGGATTCGGCCGCATCGGCCGCAACTACTTCCGGGCAGCCCTGGAGCAGGGTGCGGACATCGAGATCGTCGGTGTCAACGACCTGACCGACAACGCGACCCTGGCACACCTGCTCAAGTACGACTCCATCCTGGGCCGTCTGCAGGCCGAGGTCAGCCACACCGAGGACACCATCACGGTCGGCGGCAAGACCTTCAAGACGATGGCGGAGCGGGACCCGGCGAACCTGCCCTGGTCCGAACTCGGCGCCGACATCGTCATCGAGTCGACCGGCATCTTCACCAAGCGCGACGACGCCGCCAAGCACCTGGCCGCCGGCGCCAAGAAGGTCCTCATCTCCGCGCCCGCGAAGAACGAGGACCTCACCGTCGTCATGGGCGTCAACCAGGACAAGTACGACGCCGCGCAGCACCACGTCATCTCCAACGCCTCCTGCACGACCAACTGCGTGGCCCCGATGGCCAAGGTGCTCGACGAGGCCTTCGGCATCGTCAAGGGCATGATGACGACCGTCCACGCCTACACCAACGACCAGCGCATCCTCGACTTCCCGCACAAGGACCTGCGCCGCGCCCGTGCCGCCGCGGAGAACATCATCCCGACCTCCACGGGTGCCGCCAAGGCCACCGCGCTGGTCCTGCCGCAGCTCAAGGGCAAGCTGGACGGCATCGCCATGCGCGTCCCGGTCCCGACCGGCTCCGTCACCGACCTCGTCCTCGAACTCGACCGCGAGGTCACCCGCGACGAGGTCAACGCGGCCTTCCAGAAGGCCGCCGAGGGCCAGCTCAAGGGCGTCCTGGAGTACACCGAGGACCCGATCGTCTCCTCGGACATCGTCAACTGGCCGGCCTCCTGCACCTTCGACTCGCTGCTCACCATGGCGCAGGGCAAGCAGGTCAAGGTCGTCGGCTGGTACGACAACGAGTGGGGCTACTCCAACCGTCTGGTGGACCTGACCACCTTCGTCGGCGGCAAGCTCTGACCACCGCCGCACCGGACAGCTCGACATGAGGCAGCAGGGCCCGCGGCCGCAACGCGCGGGCCCTGCTGCCTGATCAGGCACCCCGGCTCACCGGGTTCACCGGTTCACCGGTTCACAAGGAGTCCCCTCATGAAGACGATCGACGACGTCCAGGTGGCGGGCAAGCGGGTCTTCGTCCGCGCCGACCTCAACGTGCCGCTCGACGGCACCACCATCACCGACGACGGCCGCATCCGCGCCGTCCTCCCGACGATCGCCCGGCTCGCCGACGCGGGCGCCAAGGTGATCGTCGCCTCGCATCTGGGCCGCCCCAAGGGTGCCCCGGACCCGAAGTTCTCCCTCGCTCCCGCGGCCGCGCGCCTCGGTGAACTGCTGGGCCGGGACGTGGCGTTCGCGGCCGACACCGTGGACGACCGTGCCCGCTCCACCGTGGAGGGCCTCGCCGGCGGCCAGGTCGCCGTCCTGGAGAACCTGCGCTTCAACCCGGGGGAGACCAGCAAGGACGACGCCGAGCGCGGCGCCTTCGCCGACCGGCTGGCCGCCCTCGCCGACCTCTATGTCGGTGACGGCTTCGGCGCGGTGCACCGCAAGCACGCCTCCGTCTACGATCTCCCGGCGCGTCTCCCGCACGCCGCGGGCGGCCTCATCGCCACCGAGGTCGGCGTCCTGAAGAAGCTCACCGAGGACGTCGGGCGGCCGTACGCCGTCGTGCTCGGCGGCGCCAAGGTCTCCGACAAGCTCGGCGTGATCGACCACCTGCTGGGCAAGGCCGACCGCATCCTGATCGGCGGCGGCATGGCGTACACCTTCCTCAAGGCCCAGGGGCACGAGGTCGGCGGCTCGCTGCTCCAGGAGGACCAGATCCCCGCCGTCCGGGAGTACCTCTCGCGGGCGGAGAAGCAGGGCGTGGAGTTCGTGCTGCCCGTCGACGTGCTGGCGGCCGCGGAGTTCCCGGACCTGCACGCGAAGGCCCCGGCGAACCCGGTCACGGTGTCCGCGGACGCCATCCCCGCCGATCTGCAGGGCCTGGACATCGGCCCGGAGACCCGTAAGCTCTTCGCCTCGAAGCTCGCCGACGCGGCCACCGTCTTCTGGAACGGCCCGATGGGCGTCTTCGAGCACCCGGACTACGCCGAGGGCACCCGCGCGGTCGCCCAGGCTCTCGTCGACAGCCCGGCCTTCACCGTGGTCGGCGGTGGCGACTCCGCCGCCGCCGTGCGGCAGCTGGACTTCGACGAGAACGCTTTCGGCCACATTTCGACCGGCGGTGGCGCGAGCCTCGAGTACCTCGAGGGCAAGACGCTCCCCGGCCTCGCCGCACTGGAGGACTGACCCCGCATGACCGCTCCCGCCCACGGCCGGACCCCGCTGATGGCGGGCAACTGGAAGATGAACCTCAACCACCTTGAGGCCATCGCGCACGTCCAGAAGCTCGCCTTCGCCCTGTCCGACAAGGACTACGACGCCGTCGAGGTCGCCGTTCTGGTGCCCTTCACCGATCTGCGCTCGGTGCAGACCCTGGTCGACGGCGACAAACTGAGGATCGCCTACGGCGCCCAGGACGTCTCCGCCCACGACAACGGCGCCTACACCGGCGAGATCTCCGGTTCCATGCTCGCCAAGCTGAAGTGCACCTATGTCGCGATCGGCCACTCCGAGCGCCGGCAGTACCACGGTGAGGACGAGGAGATCGTGGGCGCCAAGGTCAAGGCCGCGTACAAGCACGGCCTGACCCCGATCCTCTGCGTCGGCGAGGGCCTGGACGTCCGCAAGGCCGGCAACCAGGTCGCGCACACGCTCGCCCAGGTCGACGGCGCCCTGAAGGACGTCCCGGCCGAGCAGGCCGCGTCCATCGTGATCGCCTACGAGCCGGTGTGGGCCATCGGCACCGGCGAGGTGGCCACCCCCGAGGACGCCCAGGAGGTGTGCGGCGCGATCCGCGGCCGCCTGGCCGAGCTCTACGGCCGGGAGCTGGCGGACGGGGTCCGGATCCAGTACGGCGGCTCCGTGAAGTCCGGCAACGTCTCGGCGATCATGGCACAGCCCGATGTGGACGGGGCCCTGGTCGGCGGCGCGGCGCTGGACGCCGACGAGTTCGTCAGGATCGTCCGGTTCCGCGACCAGTAAGCAGACCGGGAAGTAGGCCGGAGAGCACAGTCCGGCGTACTCTGTCGGGGGCCGGGACGGCGCACAGCCGCCGGCCCCCGAACTGCCGCAGTCAGCCGTCAAGCCCGAGAGAGTTGGTCCAGTCGTGGTTATGGGGTTCTCGATCGCCCTGATCATCTTCAGCGGTCTGCTGATGATGCTGGTGCTCATGCACAAGGGGAAGGGCGGCGGTCTGTCCGACATGTTCGGCGGCGGCATGCAGTCCTCCGTCGGCGGGTCCTCCGTGGCCGAGCGCAACCTCGACCGCATCACCGTCGTGATCGGGCTTCTCTGGTTCGCCTGCATCGTCGCGCTGGGCATCCTGATGAAGCTGGACAGCTGACGGGTCGTCGTGTTCGCGGCCTATCATGGGCTTGCGTCCGCGGGGCGGATTCTGCAACTCGGCCACTGGACGCGCGTTGGGCCTTGCATAGACTGGGGCGCCCGGTAGCTGAGCTGCCTACCGATGCTTCGCAGCACCATCACGCAGGGAGTTACGACCGTGGCAAGTGGCAACGCGATCCGTGGAAGCCGGGTCGGCGCGGGGCCGATGGGGGAGGCAGAGCGGGGCGAGTCCGCTCCGCGCCTCCGCATCTCCTTCTGGTGCTCGAACGGGCACGAGACGCAGCCGAGCTTCGCCAGCGACGCGCAGGTCCCCGACACCTGGGACTGCCCGCGCTGTGGCTTCCCCGCCGGTCAGGACCGGGAGAACCCACCGGACCCGCCGCGCACCGAGCCGTACAAGACCCATCTCGCGTATGTGCGGGAACGGCGCAGCGACGCCGACGGCGAGGCGATCCTCGCCGAGGCGCTGGCCAAGCTCCGCGGCGAGATCTGAGAGACTCGCGCAGAGCCCGCGAACACCGGCACCACGATCTTCCGACGGCCCGGCCGCCAGGCGAGCCCTGGCGGCCGGGCCGTCGGCCTGCCCGCCCGGGGCCGGGCCCGCGGGACTTCCCGAACGCCTCCGGAACCGGGGCTTCCGGCCCCTCGGGCATCCCGGACGAGGATGCTCCCGATGCCGTTGTCAGTGCCCGCGGATAGGTTCTCCGGCGTACGGGAGACACCTACGGAGCCGGTGACGGCGGGGGGCGGCGGGGCGTGCGATGACGGCGCACACGGGCACGAACACCGACCGGGGCGCGGGCCGGGGCTCGGACACGGCCCCCGGCGAGGGCGCACCACAGGGCACGGACGAGGGCACGGACGCGGGCACGGCCGCGGGGGCCGGAGCCGTGACGACCGGGGCGGCGGGGCCCGCCCCGGCGGTGCCCGCCTGGCGGGGCGGTTACGGGAGGCTGTGGACGGCCGCCGTCCTGTCCCGCTTCGGTGACGCCCTGCGCGGGGCGGCGCTGCCGCTGCTCGCGGTGCGGCTCACGGACGACCCGCTGCCGGTCTCCCTGGTGACCGCCGCGGGGTTCCTTCCGTGGCTCCTCTTCGGGCTGATCGGCGGGGCCGTGGCCGACCGGGTGGACCAGCGCCGCGCCATGTGGTCCGTGGACGTGCTCCGGGGCGCGCTGATGGCGGCCTTCGCGGTGGCCGTGGCCCTCGGTCTCGCGACGATCGCCCTGCTGATCGCGCTGGCCTTCGCCCTCACCACCCTCCAGACCGTCTTCGACAACGCCGCCACGGCCCTGCTGCCCTCCGTCGTCCCCGGTTCCGCGCTCTCCTCGGCGAACGCCCGGCTGATGACCGGCCAGCAGATCGCGGGGTCGTTCGTCGCCGCGCCGCTGGTCCCGGCGGCGCTCGCCCTGGGCGCCGCCGTGCCCTACGCCGCCGACGCCGCGACGTATCTGGTGGCGGCGGCTCTCGTCGCCTCCGTCCGGGGCAGCGCGCCCGAACGGAAGCCGCGATCCCGGGGGCGGACCCTCCGCCGGGACATCGCGGAGGGTGTGCGGGTCCTGTGGCGGGACCGGGTGCTGCGGTCGCTGTGCCTTGCCAACGCGCTGTCCAGCGTGGGCATGGGGGCCCTGATCGCGACGCTGGTGCTCCATGTGACCGGCTGGCTGGACGCGGGCGAGGCCGGCTATGCCGCCATCCTCACGGCCTACGGCGCCGGGAGCGTCGTGGGCGGCCTGGTCGCCGGCCGGGCCACCCGCCGTATCGGGCAGGCCCGCGCCCTGGTCCTGGGTCTCGTCCTGCAGACCGGCTGTCTGGCCGTGCTCGGTTCGGTGCGCAGTCTGCCCGCCGCCCTGGCCGCTCTGGGGGTCTTCGGGGTCATCGGCATGATCTGGAACGTCACCGAGGTGACGATGCTGCAGCAGCGCAGCCCGTCCGGGATGCTCGGGCGGGTGAGTGCCGGGAGCCGCACCCTGTCCACCGGCGGTGCCCCGCTCGGGGCCGTGCTGGGCGGCGCGGCTGCCGCCTTCTGGGGCCTCAACGCTCCCGCGCTGCTGACCGCCGGTCTCTTCGCGCTCGGTGTACTGGCGTTGCTGCCGGCGCTCCGCGCCCCGGGCAGCGGGGAGACACCTCCTGCCGCGGTGTGATCCCTTAGGTTGGAAGACGCAGTGGGGGCTCGTACGAGAAGAAGTGGGTCGATGTCCGAGATGAACGCAGAAGGCCGCGGCAGGCTGGACCGCATGCCGGAGTGGACCGCGTTGGCTCAGCACCGGGAGAAACTGGGGGAGGTGGGGTTGCGGGAGCTCTTCGCGAGCGACCCGGAGCGTGCCGGACGCTACTCCCTCCAGGCCGGTGACCTCCATCTGGACTACTCCAAGCACCTGGTGACCGACGAGACGCTCGCTCTGCTGCGCGATCTCGCCGCGGCGACCGGGGTCGCCGGTCTGCGGGACGCGATGTTCCGCGGCGAGAAGATCAACAACACCGAGGGCCGGGCGGTGCTCCACACCGCGCTGCGCGCCCCGCACGACGCCGTGATCGAGGTGGACGGGGAGAACGTGGTCCCCGCCGTCCATTCCGTGCTGGGCAAGATGTGCGTCTTCGCCAACAAGGTCCGCGCGGGCCAGTGGAGGGGCCACACCGGCAAGCCGATCCGGGCCGTCGTCAACATCGGCATCGGCGGCTCCGACCTCGGGCCGGCCATGGCCTACGAGGTGCTGCGGCCGTACACCGCACGGGAGCTGACGTTCCGTTTCGTCTCCAACATCGACGGCGCGGATCTGCACGAGGCCCTGCGCGGCCTGGACCCGGAGACGACGCTGTTCGTCATCTCCTCCAAGACCTTCACCACCATCGAGACCATCACCAACGCCACCAGCGCCCGCAGCTGGCTGCTGGACGGACTCGGCGGCGACGAGGCGGCGGTGGCCCGGCATTTCGTGGCGGTCTCGACCAACGCCCCGGAGGTCGCGAAGTTCGGCATCGACACGGCCAACATGTTCGAGTTCTGGGACTGGGTCGGCGGCCGGTACTCCTACGACTCGGCCATCGGGCTGTCCCTGATGATCGCCATCGGCCCGGACCACTTCCGCGAGATGCTGGCCGGTTTCCATCTCATGGACGAGCACTTCCGCTGCGCACCGCCGGAGGAGAACGCCCCGCTGCTGCTCGGCCTGCTGGGCATCTGGTACGGCAACTTCCACGACGCCCAGTCGCATGCCGTGCTCCCGTACAGCCATTACCTCTCCCGGTTCACCGCGTACCTCCAGCAGCTCGACATGGAGTCCAACGGCAAGTCGGTGGACCGCGAGGGCCGCCGGGTGAGCTGGCAGACGGGGCCGGTCGTCTGGGGCACACCCGGCACCAACGGGCAGCACGCGTACTACCAGTTGCTGCACCAGGGCACCAAGATGATCCCGGCCGACCTCCTCGGCTTCGCCCGCCCGGCCGGCGAGCTCGACGACCGGCTGGCGGCCCAGCACGACCTGCTGATGGCCAATCTCTTCGCGCAGGGCCAGGCGCTCGCCTTCGGCAAGACGGCGGAGGAGGTCGAGGCGGAGGGGGTACCGGCCGGGCAGGTGCCGCACCGCACCTTCCACGGCAACCACCCCACGACCACCATCCTGGCCCCCGAGCTGAACCCCTCGGTCCTCGGCCAGCTGGTCGCGCTCTACGAGCACAAGGTCTTCGTGCAGGGCGCCGTCTGGAACATCGACTCCTTCGACCAGTGGGGCGTCGAGCTGGGCAAGGTGCTGGCCAAGCGGATCGAGCCCGCGCTCACCGAGGGGGCCGACGTGCCCGGCCTGGACGCCTCCACGGCCGCCCTCGTCTCCCGCTACCGCACCCTGCGCGGCCGCTAGGGGACAACCGGGGAACGGAAGGCCCCGGAACGGCGGAACGGCCCGGGAGCGTGCACTCCGGTGCACGGCCCCGGGCCGTTTCCGGTACGAGCGGCCCGGCGGGCGACGCGTCAGGGGGACGCGGGCGGGTACATCCCGCGCGGCAGCCCGGCCGCGGCGGCCCGGTCGAGCAGCCACAGGGTGCGGCGGGTGCCGTACGCGCCCGCCGCCGGCACCTGGATCTCCCCGGCACCGGACAGCGCGAGCGCCACCGCCTTGGCCTTGTCCCCGCCCGCCGCCAGCAGCCACACCTCGCGGGCCGCGCGGATCGCGGGCAGGGTCAGGGAGATCCGGGTCGGCGGCGGCTTGGGCGCGCCGTGCACCCCGACGACCGTCCGCTCCGTCTCCCGGACGGCCGACAACTCCGGGAACAGCGAAGCCACATGGGTGTCCGGGCCGACTCCCAGCATCAGCACGTCGAAGGCCGGCACCGGTCCGTGGTCCTCCGGGGCGGCCGCCCGTTCCAGTTCCTCGGCGTACGCCTCGGCCGCGGCCTCCACGTCCGGACCGTGGGGACCGTCGGAGGGGGCCATCGGGTGGACGCGGGCCGGGTCGAGCGGCAGGGCGTCCAGCAGGGCCGCGCGGGCCTGGACCTCGTTGCGCTCGGGGTCGTTCGCGGGCAGGAAGCGCTCGTCGCCCCACCACAGGTCGATCCGCGTCCAGTCCACGGCGTCCCGCGCCGGCGACGCGGCGAGCGCGGCCAGCAGCCCGTTGCCGTTCCGGCCGCCGGTGAGCACCACCGAGGCCGAGCCGCGCGCCGACTGGGCGTCCACGATCTTCGTGATCAGCCGGGCGGCGGCCGCCCCGGCCATCAGTTCCTTGTCGCGGTGGACGACGATCTGCGGAGTGCTCACGGGGCCGGCCTCCCGGCCGGGCCCGCGCCGCCCGGATCCGTACGGGGCGGCTGCGGCCGGGTGCTCTCCAGCGGGCGCGCCCCCGGCGGGGGAGGCGGCGGCGTCGGTGCGCGGGTGGAACCGGGCGCTGCCGGAGCACCGGGGGAGCCCGCCCCGGCGGAGGCCCCCGGCGAGCCGGACGGTCCCCGGGGCGCGGGCCGCGGGGCCTCCGGCGCCCGGAGGGCCGGGGCCGGCGGCTTCTCCGGCTCCGGCCCGGACGGTGTCCGCCCGGCGGCCGGTGCCCCGGGCGCCGGGGCCGTCCGTGCCCCGTTCACCGTCTCCGGCTGGATCGTCTGCTTGCCGAGCCGCCCGGCGCCGAAGCGCACCGTGGCGGCGTACGCCTCGTCCGGGTCCAGCCGCCGCAGCTCCTCCGCGATCAGCTCGGAGGTTTCCCGCCGCTGGAGCGCGACATGCCGGTCCGGCTGGCCGGGCATCTTCAGCGCCGCCAGCGAGCCGTCCGCCCGGTGCAGGCAGACCTCGCCCTCGCCGGTCGTCAGCCGTACGGCCGTGAGGCCCGGCCCCGCCGACACCTTGCGGGCCACCGGCACCTTCAGCCGGTCGGCCAGCCACAGGGCCAGCAGCTCGCTGCTCGGGTTGTACGCCTCGCCCTCGACCACGGCCGACTCGACCGGCGCGTGCCGCTGGTCGAGGGCGGCCGCGAGCACGCTGCGCCACGGGGTGATGCGGGTCCACGCCAGGTCGGTGTCGCCGGGCGTGTACGTCTCGGCCCGCAGGGCGAGCGTGGAGACCGGGTCCTCGGTGGCCGAGGCGTCGGTGATGCGCCGGGCGGCCAGCTTGCCCAGCAGGTCCTCGTTGGGGTGCGCCGGCGCGTCCTCCGGCCACCACACGACCACGGGGGTGTCCGGCAGCAGCAGCGGCAGGACGACCGAGTGGGCGTGGTGGGCCAGTTCGCCGTGGAGCCGCAGCAGCACCGTCTCGCTGGTGCCGGTCTCCCCGCCGACCCGCACTTCCGCGTCCAGCCGGGCGAGCTTGCGGTCCCGGGGCGAGCGCCCCGGCCGCCTGATGACCACGAGGATGCGGGAGGGGTGCTCCTGGGAGGCCTGTCTGGCCGACCTGAGCGCGTCGTAGTGGTTGCCCTCGTCGGTGACGATGATGAGGGTCAGCACCATGCCGACGGCCGGGGAACCGGCGGCCCGGCGGGCCTGGACCAGGCTGGAGTTGATCTGGCTGGAGGTGGTGTCCGTGAGATCGATGTTCATGGCCGGCGCCAGCTCCGTCCGTCTCGTGCGAGCATCTCGTCCGCCGCCCTGGGACCCCAGGTGCCGGCGGTGTACTCCTCCGGCTTGCCGTGGGTGTCCCAGTACTCCTCGACGGGGTCGAGGATGCGCCAGGACTCCTCGACCTCCTGGTGCCGGGGGAAGAGGTTGGCGTCGCCCAGCAGCACGTCCAGCAGCAGCCGTTCGTAGGCCTCGGGACTGGAGGTGGTGAAGGACTCGCCGTACGCGAAGTCCATCGTCACGTCGCGGATCTCCATCGACGTGCCCGGCACCTTGGAGCCGAACCGGATGGTGACGCCCTCGTCCGGCTGCACCCGGATGACCAGGGCGTTCTGCCCCAGTTCATGGGTGTCGGTGGTGTCGAAGGGCGAATAGGGGGCGCGCTGGAAGACGACCGCGATCTCGGTGACGCGGCGGCCCAGCCGCTTGCCGGTGCGCAGATAGAACGGCACCCCGGCCCAGCGGCGGTTGTCCACGGACAGCTTGATGGCGGCGTAGGTGTCGGTGCGCGAGTCGCGGCTGATGCCCTCCTCCTCGCAGTAGCCGAGCACCTCCTCGCCGCCCTGCCAGCCGTGCGTGTACTGGCCGCGCACGGTGTGGGCGCCCAGGTCCGCCGGGAGCTGGACGGCCTTGAGGACCTTCAGCTTCTCCGTCACCAGCGCCTTGGCGTCGAAGGAGGAGGGTTCCTCCATCGCGGTCAGCGCCAGCAGCTGGAGCAGATGGTTCTGGATGACGTCCCGGGCGGCGCCGATGCCGTCGTAGTAGCCGGCCCGGCCGCCGATGCCGATGTCCTCGGCCATCGTGATCTGCACGTGGTCCACGTAACTGCGGTTCCAGATCGGCTCGAACATCGTGTTGGCGAAGCGCAGCGCCAGGATGTTCTGGACCGTCTCCTTGCCCAGGTAGTGGTCGATCCGGAAGACGTCACCGGGCTGGAACACCTGGTGGATGATGTGGTTGAGCTCCTGGGCGCTGGCCAGGTCGTGGCCGAAGGGCTTCTCGATGACGGCGCGCCGCCAGGAGTCGCCCTGCCCCTCCGACAGCCCGTGCTCCTTGAGCTGCCGGACGACGGTGGGGAAGAACTTCGGCGGCACGGAGAGGTAGAAGGCGAAGTTGCCGCCGGTGCCGCGGGCCTTGTCGAGCTCGTTGATGGTCGCCTTCAGCTTGCGGAAGGCGTCGTCGTCGTCGAAGGTGCCCGGGACGAAGCGGAAGCCCTGGCTGAGCTGCTGCCAGACCTCCTCGCGGAACGGGGTCCGGGCGTTCTCCTTGATCGCGTCGTGGACGACCTGGCAGAAGTCCTGGTCCTCCCACTCCCGGCGGGCGAACCCGACCAGGGAGAACCCCGGCGGCAGCAGTCCGCGATTGGCCAGATCGTAGACGGCGGGCATCAGCTTCTTGCGGGAGAGGTCCCCCGTGACGCCGAAGATGACCAGACCGGACGGCCCCGCGATGCGCGGGAGCCGCCGGTCCGACACGTCACGCAGCGGATTGCTGCTGCTCAATGTTCACGCCTCCGGAGCGAGTCGCTTCAGCTCGGCCTCGGTGGATGCGAGGAGGTCGGTCCAGGACTTCTCGAACTTCTCCACGCCCTCGTCCTCCAGGAGCTGGACGACCTCGTCGTAGGAGATGCCGAGCTTCTCCAGCGCGTCGAGGTCGGCGCGGGCCTGCTCGTAGCCGCCGGTCACCGTGTCGCCGGTGATCTCGCCGTGTTCGGCGACGGCCTCCAGGGTCGCGTGCGGCATGGTGTTGACCGTGCCGGGGGCGACCAGCTCGTCGACGTACAGGGTGTCCTTGTACGCCTTGTCCTTGACGCCGGTGGAGGCCCACAGCGGGCGCTGCCGGTTGGCGCCCTCGCGCTCCAGGGCGGCCCAGCGGTCGGAGGCGAAGACCTCCTCGTAGGCCTGGTAGGCGAGCCGGGCGTTGGCGACCGCGGCCTTGCCGCGCAGGGCGGCCGCCTCGTCGGTGTCCAGGCCGTCCAGCCGCTTGTCGATCTCGGTGTCCACGCGGGAGACGAAGAAGGAGGCGACGGACTGGATCCGGGAGAGGTCCAGGCCGGCGGCCTTCGCCTGCTCCAGGCCGGCCAGGTAGGCGTCCATGACCGCGCGGTAGCGCTCCAGCGAGAAGATCAGCGTGACGTTGACGCTGATGCCGAGACCGATGACCTCGGTGATCGCCGGAAGGCCCGCCTCCGTGGCCGGGATCTTGATGAGTGTGTTCGGCCGGTCCACCAGCCAGGCGAGCTGCTTGGCCTCGGCGACGGTCGCGTGGGTGTTGTGCGCCAGCCGCGGGTCGACCTCGATGGAGACCCGGCCGTCGCGGCCGTCCGTGGCGTCGAAGACCGGCCGCAGCACGTCGGCCGCGTCCCGGACGTCCGCCGTGGTGATCATGCGCACGGCCTCTTCGACGGTCACCCGCCGCACGGCGAGGTCGGAGAGCTGCCGCTCGTACCCCTCGCCGGCGGAGATGGCCTTCTGGAAGATGGTGGGATTGGTGGTGACCCCCACGAGGTGGCTGGTGTCCATCAGCTCCGCGAGATCACCCGATGAGATGAAGGTGCGGGACAGGTCGTCCAGCCAGATCGCCACGCCCTCGTCCGAGAGGCGCTTGAGTGCGTCTGCCATAAGAGTTGCAACTCCTCCTTGTACGGATACGGGCGTCAGCGACCCGCGGCTTCGAGGGATTCCCGGGCCGCGGCCTCGACGGCCTCGGCGGTGAGACCGAACTCGCGGTACAGCACCTTGTAGTCGGCGGAGGCACCGAAGTGCTCCAGGGAGACGATCCGGCCCGCCTCACCGGCGTACCGGTGCCAGGACAGGCCGATGCCCGCCTCCACCGCCACCCGGGCCCGGACGGCCGGGGGCAGCACGCTGTCCCGGTACCCCGGGTCCTGCTCCTCGAACCACTCGACGCAGGGCATCGACACCACGCGGGCGGGGACCCCGGACGCCTGGAGGCGCTCCCGGGCCTCGACGGCCAGCTGCACCTCGGAGCCGGTGGCGATGAGCAGCACCTGCGGGTCGGTGGCCTTCCCGTCGGCGTCCTCGGCCTCGAACAGGATGTAACCGCCCTTGGCGGCTCCGCCGTTCGCGGCGTACGTCGGCACGTTCTGCCGGGTGAGGGCCAGGCCGTGCGGAGCGGGCCTGGCGGTGTGCCGGCGGATGATCTCGCCCCAGACCACGGAGGTCTCGTTGGCGTCCGCCGGACGGACCATGTTGAGGCCCGGGATGGCGCGCAGCGCGGCCAGGTGCTCCACGGGCTGGTGGGTCGGGCCGTCCTCGCCGAGGCCGATCGAGTCGTGCGTCCAGACGTAGGTGACCGGCAGCTCCATCAGGGCGGCGAGCCGGACGGCGGGGCGCATGTAGTCGGAGAACACCAGGAAGGTGCCGCCGTAGATGCGGGTGTTGCCGTGCAGCGCGATGCCGTTCATGGTCGAGCCCATGGCGTGCTCGCGGATGCCGAAGTGCACCGTGCGGCCGTAGGGGTTCGCCTCGGGCAGCGGGTTGTCGGCCGGGAGGAAGGAGGAGGTGGCGTCGATCGTGGTGTTGTTCGAGCCGGCGAGGTCGGCGGAGCCGCCCCACAGCTCGGGGATGATCTGGCCGAGCTCCTTGAGGACCTCACCGGAGGCCTTGCGGGTGGCGACGTCCTTGCCGGGCTCGAAGACCGGCAGCTTGCGCTCCCAGCCCTCGGGCAGTTCGCCCGCGCTGACGCGGTCGAACTCGGCGGCGCGCTCCGGGTTGGCGTTCCGCCAGTCCTGCATCCGCTTGTCCCAGGCGGCGCGGGCCTCGCGGCCCCGGTCGGCGGCGGCCCGGGCGTGCGCCAGGACCTCCGCGTCCTCCGGGAAGTGCACCTCGGGGTCGAAGCCGAGCACCCGCTTGGTGGCGGCGACCTCCTCGGCGCCCAGCGCCGAGCCGTGCGAGGCCTCGGTGTTCTGTGCGTTCGGGGCCGGCCAGGCGATGATGGTGCGGGCGGCGATCATGGAGGGCCGTCCGGTCTCGGCCTGCGCGGCCCGGAACGCGGCGTACAGCGCCCGCACGTCGAAGTCGCCGTTCGGCGCCTGGTCGACGCGCTGGACGTGCCAGCCGTAGGCCTCGTAGCGCTGCAGCACGTCCTCGGAGAGGGCCGTGGCGGTGTCGCCCTCGATCGAGATGTGGTTGTCGTCGTAGAGCGCGATGAGGTTGCCGAGCTTCTGGTGCCCGGCCAGCGAGGACGCCTCGGCGGAGATGCCCTCCTCCAGGTCGCCGTCGGAGACGATCGCCCAGATGGTGTGGTCGAAGGGGGAGCCGCCCTCGGGTGCCTCCGGGTCGAACAGTCCGCGCTCGTAGCGGGCGGCCATCGCCATGCCCACGGCGTTGGCGATGCCCTGGCCGAGCGGGCCGGTGGTGGTCTCGACACCGGTGGTGTGGCCGAACTCCGGGTGCCCCGGGGTCTTGCTGCCCCAGGTGCGGAAGGCCTTGAGGTCGTCCAGCTCCAGGCCGTAACCGGCCAGGTAGAGCTGGATGTAGAGGGTCAGGCTGGAGTGTCCGGGGGAGAGGACGAAGCGGTCCCGTCCGGTCCACCCGGCGTCGGAGGGGTCGTGCCGCATCAGTTTCTGGAACAGGAGGTAGGCGGCGGGCGCCAGGCTCATGGCCGTGCCGGGGTGGCCGTTCCCGACCTTCTGCACGGAATCCATGGCCAGGACTCGGGCGGTGTCAACGGCCCGCTGGTCCAGCTCAGTCCACTCGAGCTCTGTGGTCGTCGGCTTGATGCTCACCCTGGGTCAGGGCTCCTCTCCACAAGGTCGCAGTGCCGGTGACTTGGCTCACCGGGCGTCGTCGAGCCTATCTCGCACCCGTGTGCGTGCTTTCGACCGTCCAGCTGTCGGAACCGCACTTCACGGTGGCTTCTGTCCCCATGGCGCGCTCCTGCCCCCATGGGTCGTCCGGTGCGGCGGGACACCTCCTCCCGGGTGTCCCGTGACCCGCGGGGTCGGACCCGTCGGGCATCCATACGGGTCATGTGCCCCAACTGCTCAAACGGATGTGCGTCGTGCCCGTCCAACACGTCCGGCACCCCCCGGCGGCGGGCGCGGTACCCGGGGCGTCTAAAGTGGCGTGGTACGCGCAAGCCGTCACCGGGCCCCTCGGCTCCGGGCGGACTTGCAGGATCTCCCCGCGGCACCGAGCCGCCGATGTCATTCACCACAGGGGTGCGCGTGACGGCCGTCGATTCCCATCCAGTGCGGGTGCCCGTGATGGGCCCCGGCTACCGGCCACTCGATGCCCGGGTCAAGGCGTTCTTCGCGCTGACGAAGCCGCGCGTCATCGAGCTGCTGCTGATGACGACCGTCCCGGTGATGTTCCTGGCCGCGCAGGGTGTACCGGATCTCTGGCTGGTGCTGGCCACCTGCATCGGAGGCTTCCTGTCGGCCGGCGGTGCCGGTGCGTACAACATGTACATCGACCGGGACATCGACGCGCTCATGGACCGCACCTCGCAGCGTCCGCTGGTGACGGGCATGGTCTCGCCGCGCGAGTGCCTGGTCTTCGCCACCGCGCTCGCCGTCGGCTCCACGGCCTGGTTCTGGTTCCTGGTCAACCCGCTGTCCGCGATGCTCTCGCTGGGGGCGCTCCTCTTCTACGTCGTCGTCTACACCATGTGGCTCAAGCGGCGTACCGCGCAGAACATCGTCTGGGGCGGTATCGCGGGGTGTATGCCGGTCTTCATCGGCTGGTCCGCGGTGCGGAACGAGGTCTCCTGGGCCGCGCTCGTCCTCTTCCTGGTCATCTTCTTCTGGACGCCGCCCCACTACTGGCCGCTGTCGATGAAGGTCAGGGACGACTACGCGCGCGTGGGCGTGCCGATGCTGCCGGTGGTCGCCGGCAACAGGGCGGTCGCCCGGCAGATCGTCCTCTACAGCTGGGTGATGGTCGGGGTCTCGCTGCTGCTGTGGCCGCTGGGCTACACCGGCTGGTTCTACCCGGTGGCGGCCGTGGTCCTCGGCGCGTTCTGGCTGAAGGAGGCGCACGGTCTGCAGGCCCGCGCCCGGGCCGGGATCACCGGCGCCAAGCTGAAGGAGATGCGGCTGTTCCACTGGTCCATCACCTACGTCTCCCTGCTCTTCCTGGCCGTCGCGGTGGACCCCTTCCTCCGCTGAGGCCGCATCGGGCAGCGTGTGCCCGGTGAGGAGCATCGTCCGGTACGAGGACTCCCGGCGTGCCGGCCGGGAGTCCTCGTACCGGATCGCACGGGGCTTTCGGCCGGTGCGGCGCGTGGGGGTGCCGCCTGCTCGGAGAGCTTGGGGTGGGGGTGCCCCCTGCTCGGAGAGCTTGGGGGAGTGCCGGCCGTCGCAACAGGGCGAACGCCGCCCGGTGCGGCACTGGGCGCCCCAGCCGGGTCCGACGGGCCGGGTGCGTGGTCAAGGCCACGCATCCGGCCCGTCGCCAGTTGATCTACCCGTGGGTAGCATCCTGGTCATGGCAGACAGCAAGCAGGAGCAGGACGCGGGCGGCACCCGGGCCGCCGGAGACACCGCCGCGGCGGCCGGGAACGCGGCCGCGGACAAGAGGGCCGAACGCCGGGTGGCCAAGCTGGCCCGGGAGATCAGCGCCTTCGCCCGGCGGCACGGAGGCTCGGCCGAGGGGCAGATCGCGCACCTCGGGCAGATGGGTGCCCGGATCGTTCTCGTCGGGGCCGACGACGGCTGGGGCGACCTGGTGGCACCGTCGTACGCGGTCGCGGAGCGCGCTGCGGAGAAGGCCGGCATCACCGTGCACGAGAACTTCGACGGGGAGATGGCGGCCCGGGTCCGCACCGGCCCGTACGAGTGGTCGCGCATGGCCGGGATCCAGGTCGGCGGCCCGCGCAACGCCGCCTGACCTCCCTGGGAGCCTCGGGGAGGAGTTCCGGTGGGACGGCCCCCCCGCGCCCCCGGGGCCGTCCGGCGGCGGAACGGAACGACGGCCCGTGGAAGACTGCGCCCGGACGACGGCCCGCGAGGGCGCCCGCTCCGGGCAGCGGTACGGCCTCTCCTCCGGCACGGTCGGCGCAAGCCGTCACCGTGCCGGAGGAGAGGCCGTCCGCGTCCGGTCCGCCGGTGAGCCGGCGGCCGCCCGGCTCAGAGCGCGGCGGCGACCGCCGGGCCCTCCTGTCGGGGCGCCGGGGGCACGGACGGCTCCGCCGGGACGGCGGGCCGCTCCCGCAGGGAGAGCAGAACCCGGATCGCCCCCACCCAGACCAGGCAGGAGCCGAGCATGTGCAGGCCCACCAGGACCTCGGGCAGTTCGGTGAGGTACTGGGCGTAACCGATGGCGCCCTGCGCAAGCAGCACCGCCATCAGCAGGGCGGTGCGCCTGCGGGGCGTGCCCGGGGCGTCCACCGCGCGCAGCACCAGCCAGAGCGCGGCGGTCAGCAGGACCACCGCCCAGGCGAGCAGGGCGTGCACCCGGGTCACGGTCTCCCAGTCCACGCCCATCCGGGGCACCTTGCTGCTGTCCCCCGCATGCGGGCCCGCGCCCGTGACCACGGTGCCGGCGACCACCAGAACGGCGGTGACGGCGGTCAGCACCCACGCCAGCCCGCGCACCCGGGGGCCGGCGAGCGGACGGGGGGCGCCGTCGCCCTCGTGCGTCCGCTGCCAGGTCACCGCCGTCACCGTGAGCAGCGCGGTGGCCGCGAGGAAGTGCCCGGCGACGATGTACGGGTTGAGCTTCATGTGCACCGTGATCCCGCCCAGCACCGCGTTCGCCAGGACGACGAAGAACTGCCACCAGCCGAGCCGGGTGAGGCTCCGGCGGCGCGGCTTCGCGGAGCGGGCCGCGATGATCGTCCAGCCGACCGCGGCGGTCAGCACGTAGGTGAGCATGCGGTTGCCGAACTCGATGGCGCCGTGCAGGCCCATCTCGCGGGTGGCGACCAGGCTGTCGCCCGAGCACTTGGGCCAGGTGTCACAGCCGAGCCCGGAGCCGGTCAGCCGGACGGCGCCCCCCGTGACGATGATGACGATGCTCATCACCAGCGCGGAGAGCGCGGCCAGCCGGACCGTCCGCGGGGACGGGGTCCATCGCGAGGCGATGAGGGCGAGGGGATTGGGCACGATTGCGGTCAGCTTGGACACGGGTCCATCGTAAACATGCCCTTGTGCATCTTTTCACGAGGGTCCCCGGACGGCGGGAGGGGGAGCGGCCGCCGTCCGGGCCTCCCCGGGCCGGTGGCGGGGCCGGCCGCGTGCGGGGGCCGCCGTCGGCGGGGCGGGGTTCCGGCCTCCCTGCGGCGGGGTGGCGGGTCCGCCGGCGAGCGGCGGGCCGGAGCGGGAACCGCCGCCGAAATTATGTGACTCTTCGTCAAAAAGACTTGCAGTGGCTGCTGTTGGAAATGAGGGAAGGCGGAGGGGCGGCGCGGCGGAGGGTCCCGGAGATATGGTTTCGCGTTCACCGAACGGCCGGTTTTTGACAGGATTCCGTCATGGAGACCTCAGAGGTATGGCTGAACACCGACGGCCACTTCACCCCCGGCAGAGAACTCTTCCGCTCCGATCGCGCCTTCTCCGTATGGGCCTACACCGTCAGCCACGGCCAGCTGCTGCTGCGCGCCCGCTCCACCGGACGGGACGGCACCCGGCGGTCCCGGATCGACGTGCTGTTCAAACCGGTGCGGGCGGTCAAGACCGGGATCAACTACAGCGGGCTCGTGATCCGCTGCGCCACGGACGAGGAGCGGCGGCTCATCCTGGCCGAGACCGGGCACGCCCGCCGCGACGACCGGGTGCTGATGCTGGAGACCGCCGAGGGGCGCCGCCGCGACCACGTCGTCGCGGGAGCCGTCGGCTGGAGCGAGGACTGGGAGGGCGACCAGGAGCCGAGCCGGCTGGCCTTTCTGGCCGCCGGAGCCGTTCCGGGGCGGATTCTGCCCTGAGGGGCCCGCACGGCCGGGGCGGGACCGCCCGGGGGCCGGGTGGGGCGTGGGCCCCGGCCGGGAGCGGGCGTGCCGCGGGCGTGCCGAGCGCGCACCGGGGGAAAGGGCTCCGGGCGGCCGGTCCAGTGCTCCCGTCGCCCGGTCCGCCGGTTCCCGGACCCCGCGGACGAAGGAAGCGGAGAGTAGCATTCCGCCATGTCCCGTTTCCGTACGGCGGTTGGCCCGGGGAGCGCGGGGACTGACGGCGGCCGGCCGCCCTCCCTCCCGTCCTGCGGGGCGTTCTGCCCGTCGCACGCGTTTTTGTAAGGGTCTGCACCGGCCCTACGCTGAACATTCCGAGCGGCCGGCCGCCGGGCGCGGCATACGAGGAAGAGGGGTGGCGCATGTCAGGGGCGGAACACGCGATACCACCGCCCGGAGGCGCCCGGGCCCGGGCCGCCTCCGGGCGGGCGACGGGCCCCGGCCCCGCCCGCCGCCGCGGTGCCGCCGGCGCCCCGCCCCGCCCGGCCGCCGGAACCGGCGGCACCGCGTCCGGTGCCCGGGCCCTCTCCGCGTCCGCCGACAACGGCGCTCGTCGTCCCGTCCGGCAGGAGTAGGAGTCCGTGCCCTCATGACCGAACCCCTCAGTCTCAGCGTCCCCCACACCGACGGCCCTCTGGCACTGCTCCGCGTCGAGGGGGAACTCGATCTCGAAACCGCCCCCGCCCTGCGGTCCCGCGGTCTCGAACTGGTGGACACCGGCCGGCGCCATCTCGTCCTGGATCTGGCCCCCGTGCCGTTCTGTGACTCCTCCGGCCTCAACGCCTTCATCAATCTGCTCCGCTACGCGGGGGAACGCGACGGCTCACTGACCCTGGCCGCGCCGCCGCACTCCCTGAGCCGCCTGCTCGACCTCACCGGGGTCGGCCGGCTGATCCCCGTCCACGCCAGTGCCGACGACGCCCTGGCGGCCGTCCGCGCCGGACTCGGCCGGACCGCACCGGAAGCGCCCGGGGAGTAGCGGCCCCGGCACCGGCCGGGCCCGGAACCGACGGGCGGACGGCGCCGGGGACGGAGGGGCCGGGCACGCGGGCGGGGACCGCTGCCCCGGCCGCACCGGCCGGACCGCGGCGGTGCGGTTGCCGCGCGGTCCGGCGCGGGAGATCGTCGGGGTAGGGGGACCGACCGCCGTCCAGCGTTGCGAGGTGAGGGGCCCGCGGTGTGCCCTGCTCCCGTGGAACGTTCCGCAGACCCGGTGACCGCCGCCGGAGGTGCCGGCCTCGGCACCGCCTGGCGGGCCGCGCCCCACCCCGTGCTGGCGGTGGGCGCGGACGGCGTGGTGCGCTCGGTGAGCGAGGCGGCCGCGGAGCTGCGCCCCGCCGTCCTGCCGGGCGCACGGCTGCGGGAGACCGCACCGGCCTGGCTGGCCGAGGCGCACGACCGGCTCACCGGAGGCCGCCCGGAGGACGGCCCGGAGGACGGCCCGGCCGGCGGCCGGATCGGGGAGCGCTTCTTCACGGCGCACCCCAGCCCGTACCCCGACGGTACGGTGCTGTGGTGGCTGGTCGACGACACCGGCCGCCGCGCCCTGGACGACGAGCTCCGCGAGGAGCGGGAACGCACGGAAGCCCTGGCGGAGGCCGCCAACCTGCTGCTGGCCTCGCTGAATCCCGAACGCTGCGCGGAGGCGACCGCCCTCCTGGCGGCCGAGCACTTCGCGGACGCCGCGCTGGTGGTGGTCGCCGGGCCCGGGCGCCTGCCGCCGGTGGTCTCCTGCGAGCGCGGAGGCCGTCCGGTGCGCCGCGCGCCGGGCGGCGACCTCGCCGGGCTGCCGGGTCTCGCCGAGGCCCTGCGCGGTGCGCCCCTGCCGCCCCCGCGGTGGGTCGCTCCCGGGGAGGCGCCCGCATGGGTGGTTCCGCCGGGGTTCGGACCGGTGGACTCGATCCTGGTGAAGACGCTTCCCGGGCCCCTGGAGAAGCCCGCCGGGGCCCTGGTCCTGCTGCTGCGCCCCGGCCGGGCGCGCTTGACGGAGCGCGGCGAGCTCTTCCTCCGGCTGTTCGCCTCCCGGGCGGGGGCGGCACTGTCCGCGGCACGGCTGTACGCCGAGCAGTCCGCGATCACCGAGACGCTGATGCGTGAACTCCTGCCACCGGTGCTGCACCGGGCCGGCGGTGTCGAGTTCGCCGGCGGCTACCGCGCGTCCTCGGACAGCGAGCAGGTCGGCGGCGACTTCTACGACGTCCATCCGCTGCCGGACGGCGACGGGGACGCGGGGTTCCTGGTGGTCCTCGGCGATGTCTGCGGCAAGGGGCTGCAGGCCGCCGTACTGGCCGGCAAGATCCGCATCACGCTGGAGGCCCTGCTGCCGCTCGCCGGGGACCACCAGGAGGTGCTGAGCCTGCTCAACGGGGCGCTGCTCAACTCCCCGCAGAACACCCGGTTCGCGACCCTGGTGCTGACGTCGGCCGTCCGCCGCGGCGACGGGCTGGAGCTGCGGATGACGAGCGCCGGCCATCCGGCACCGCTGATCGTGCGGGCAGGCGGGCGGGTGGAGGAGGCCGCGACCTCCGGCACGCTGGTCGGCGCGCTTCCGGACGTCGAGACGGTCACGGCGCGGACCACCCTCGCGCCGGGGGAGACCTGCGTGCTGTTCACCGATGGCATCACCGAGGCCAGGGGCGGGCCGCTGGGCGGGGAGATGTTCGGTGACGAGCGGCTGCGGCAGGCGCTCTCGGAGTGCGCGGAACTGCCGCCCGAGGCCGTCGTGGAGCGCGTCCGGATGCTCGCGAGCGAGTGGGCCGGGCCCGGCCCCTCCGATGACATGGCCGTGGTCGCCATCGCGCCGCCGCGCGCGGTTCCGCCCGCCGGCCGCCCGGCACACCGACCGGACGGGAGCACCTCATGACCGTACGAGACCCGGAGGAGCGGCACCCGGCCCCCGCCGTGTACGCGCGGGAGCTGTGGGAGGCCGTCACGGACGGGGACGAGTACGCCGCCACCCGGACGGCCCTCGGCGCCCTCGACGCGGGCCTCGACCCGGAGAGCGTGCTCCTCGACGTCATCGGCGCCGTCCAGCGCAGGGTCGGCGTGGAGTGGGCCGCGAACCGCATGAGTGTGGCCGACGAGCACGCGGCCACCGCCATCAACGACCGCGTGGTCGCCGCCGTCGCCCAGCGCGGCGAACCGTCCCCGCCGGAGTCCCCGCGCGGGCGGGTCACCGTGGCCTGTGTGGACGGGGAGTGGCACGCGCTGCCCGCGCGGCTGCTGGCCGAGGTGCTGAAACTGCGCGGCTGGCGCGTGGACTACCTCGGCGCCCAGGTGCCCGCCCCGCACCTCATCGCCCATCTGCACCGCACGGGGCCGGACGCCGTCGCCCTGTCCGGCTCGCTCGCCACCCGGCTCCCCACCGCACACGCCACGATCACGGCCTGCCAGGGGGCCGGGGTCCCGGTGCTGGTCGGCGGAGCCGCCTTCGGGCCCGACGGGCGCTACGCGCGCCTCTTCCACGCGGACGCCTGGGCGCCCGACGCCCGCTCCGCCGCCGGCCGGCTCGCCGACGACCCGCTGCCGCCGCCCCGCCCCGCCCACCGGGCCGTCGACGACCTGCCGCACCTGGCCGACCACGAGTACACCCGGGTCTCGGACGCGGCTCCGCGCCTGGTCGAGGCGGTGCTGGACGGTCTGGAGCGGCGCCTTCCGGAGCCCGCGGGCCTCACCGGCACCCAGCGCCAGCACATCGCCGAGGACGCCGCCCACCTCGTCGACTACCTCGCCGCCGCCCTCTACACCGACGACGCCGAGCTGTTCACCGGCTATGTCCTCTGGACGGCGGGGGTGCTGGCGGCACGGGACGTCGACCCGCGCCGACTGCCGGCGGCCCTGGACGTCCTCGGCGAGCACCTCGGGGAGCACCTCGGCGAGTGCCCCCGCACCCGCCGGCTGCTGGACCGGGCCCGGGAACGGCTGGCCGCCGGCCCGGTGTCCGTCCCCGTGTCCACCGACGTGGCGGACGCCGCCCGGGTGGACGACGCGGAGCACGGCTGAGGTCCGGGCCCGGGACGCCGGCTCCGCCCGCCGCCGCACGACTTGCGTGAGAACCCGGTGGCCGGGCCGCCCGGACCCCCGTCTTCCCCCGCCCTGCCGGGGAGCAAACGCTTGCGCACCGCAGTCCGGCCGGACTAGTGTCGGGCTTCCGGCGGAGGGAGAACCCCCGCGCCGCGGAGGCGGGAGAAGGGTAACCGGCGGTGACGGTGAGCATCACGGATGTCGCGAAGGCGGCCGGTGTCTCGGCATCGACGGTCTCCCGGGCGCTGCGCGGGAGACCCGGCGTCTCCGACGCCGTCCGCGAGCGGATCAGCCGGGTGGCGTCCTCGCTGGGCTACACGGCCTCGCGCAACGCCGCGGGCCTGGCGAGCCGCCGCACCCTCACCTTCGGAGTCCTCACCCCCTACGTGGGGCGGTGGTTCTTCGGCCAGATCATCGACTCGGCGGAGCGGGTCCTGAGCGAAGCGGGCTACGACCTTCTGCTCTACAACGTCGGCTCGGAGGAGGCCAGGGAGCGCTTCTTCGCGGACCTGCCGGTGCGCAAGCGGGTCGACGCCCTGCTGACCCTGGTGGTCCCCACCGAGGAGGAGGCCGCGGCCCTGCGCGGGCTCGGCATCCCCCTCGGGCTCATCGTGGGCGGTGCCCGGCCCGGTTTCGTCACCGTCGGTATCGACGACCGGGCCGGCACCCGGCTGGCCGTCCGGCACCTCCTCAACCTCGGTCACCGCCGGATCGGTCTCATCGGCACCGGCCCCACGGCCCCCATGCACTGGACCACTCCGATCGAGCGGCGCCTGGCCTATCTGGAACTGCTCGCGGAGGCCGGTATCGAGTACGACCCGGAGATCGAGGCCGACGGGGAGTTCACCGTGGAGGGCGGCGAGCGGGCCATGACGCGGCTCCTGGCCGCCTCCCGGCCGCCCACCGCCGTCTTCGCGCAGTCCGACGAGATGGCCATGGGCGCCCTGCGCGCGCTGCGCCGTCACCGGTTGCGTGTGCCGCGGGACGTCTCCGTGGTCGGTTTCGACGACCATCAGCTCGCCGAGGTCGTGGGCCTCACGACCGTGGCGCAGCCCGTCGCCGCGCAGGGCGCCGAGGCGGCCGCACTGCTGCTGGAGCAGTTGCGGAACCCCGGTGGCGAGGTTCCCGAGTACGTCGGGATGCCGGTGCGGTTCGTGCTCCGGGACACCACCGGGCCGCCGCGGGACCTCGACCGGGACTGAGGGGGCAGGCCGCCGTCCGGCCGCTTCAGCCCACGGGGCCGGGCCAGACCGCCGAGACGTCCCCGCGGTCCGGGTCGGGCAGCCGCACCGGGCGGACGCGGACCGCGCGGGCGGTTCCCCCGGAGACCGCCCGCCAGGCGACCGGGCGGCCCGCGTAGCCGGCGGCGGCCAGGACGAACACCCCGTCCGCGTAGACCTCCACGTACTCGCCGACCGTCAGGATGCGCAGCCGGCCGGGCTCCCGGTCGAGCACGGTCTCCCGGAGGCGGCTCCCGCCCGCTCCGGTGACCCATATCTCCCGGCCCGCACAGCCGACGAGCAGCGCCGGGCCCGCAGCGTCCTCGCGGAGCACGACCTCGGTGCGGCCGGCGACCTCCACGTCCCCGGCCGCGTGCAGCGCGGGGCCGTCACCCGGCTCGCCCAGCCAGGCGTCCAGTCCGCTCCACCACTCCAGCCGGGGGACTCCGTCCGCCGGGACCGCCAGCACCTTGGGCTGGGCGAGCATGCCGCGGCACGGCGCCCCCGAATCCGACAGTCCCGTGCGGCGCGGAGTGGTGTGCAGGACGACCCGCTGCCCGTCCGGCGCCGTGGTGACCCGCGGGGCGTACACGTCCGCCGGGGCCAGCGGACCGACCCGTTCCCAGGGCCCGTCGAGCCGCGGCGCCCGCCAGGTCTCGACGCGGCGGGTGGCGCCGACGCACCCGAAGAGCAGCCAGCCGTCCGCCACCCGCTCCAGCACGGGGCACTCCAGTTCGTCCACGTCCCCCGGGGAGATCAGCGGGGGACGGACCTCCCAGTGCACGAGATCGGCGGAGACGGCGAGGCCCACGCAGCCGCTGCGCTCCTGCGGCAGGGAGGTGTCGCTGGCGCAGAGCACCATGGTCCAGCCCGTCCCGTCGTCGTCGCGGACGACGAACGGGTCCCGCCAGGCCATGCCCTCGCCGGTCCGGTACCAGCGCGGGTCGGCCTCCACCACGGGGCCGGTGCCGTGCCGGCGCCAGCCCGTCCCGTCCCGCCGGGCGGACCGTGCGAGACCCACCGACTGGATGGGCCAGCCGCCCGGCACGGCGGTGCGGACGCCCGTGTAGTACATGGTCAGGCCGCCCTCGTGCGGGAAGGGATGCATGGTCCAGACGGCCGCGTCGTCGAATCCGCCGGGCAGGCCCACGCCGAACGCGCCGCCCTGCGGCTCCCACCGCACCAGATCGGTGGACGTCGCCCGGCCGTAGGACGTCTCCATCCGCGTGGCGTCGAACTCCTCCGTCCAGGGCCCCTGGAGGTGGAGAAGGGTGTGCACACCGCCTTCGGACAGGAGGGCGAAGTCGTTGAGGCAGAGGCCGGGCGGGGCATAGCGCATGGAGATCTCCCAACAGGTGGTGTGAAGCGGGCAAAGGATTGCACAAACGTGTGCGTCAAGCAATGAACGGATGTCCAGTGGGCTGCTGATAACAATGGAGAAATCTGAACGCAAACGCTTGTGCACCGTAGTGCCTTCCCCTACGGTCTGGTGCACATCAGGCGAGGGCCGGGGTTCTGCGGAACCGGAGCGCCGTCGGCCGGAAGCGGGACGGGTGGCCACCCGGCGCACCCCGGCGGCCGGCCGCGGCCGGCCCGCGGCGGCCCGTCGCCGGCGCGGCGTCCGCGTGCGTGTCCCCGGCCCCGGCCCGGCGGGGACGTCCGTCCGTACGGCTCCGGCCGCCCTCGCCGCGCACCGGAAGGCTCCTCCGCCCGGAGCCGCGTGCCGAACCATGGAGATGAGTCATGATCAGAAGACAGCACCGCCGGAGGGCCGGGCTAGCCCTGCTCCTGGTCCTGCCGCTCGCTGCGACGTCCGCGTGCGGAGGGGGCGGAGGCGGGACGGAGACCGAGGCGGGCAGCGGCAAGGGCACGATCACCGTCTGGGCCCACCAGGGCCAGGCCGCCGAGGACAAGGCCCTCCAGAACGCCGTGAAGTCCTTCAACAGTGAGCAGAAGGACATCAAAGCCGAGCTCAAGCTCATCCCCGGCAACGACTACACCAAGACCATCACCACCACGGACCCCGCCGAGCTCCCGGACGTTCTGGAGTTCGACGGCCCGACCATGGCCAACTTCGTCTACAACGGCAAGCTGGCACCGGCCGACCGCTACCTCTCCGCCACGACCGTGGCCAACGCCACCGAGGCCGTGAGGCGCCAGGGCACCTTCGAACGGAAGCTGTACGGCCTCGGCATGTACGACTCCGGCCTCGGTCTCTACGCCGACAAGAAGCTCCTGGACGAAGCCGGGGTGGACTACCCCACCGGCCTCTCCGACGCCTGGACCGCGGAGGAGTTCACCGCCGCGCTCAAGAAGCTCGCGGCCCGGGACGCCGACAAGAAGGTCCTGGACATCCAGGAGGGCAACGGCCTGGCCACCGAATGGGGCACCTACGGCTTCGCCCCCATGGTCTGGTCGGCGGGCGGATCGCTCCTCCGGGACGGCAGGGCGGCCGGGGCGCTCGACTCGCCCGAATCGGTCTCGGCGCTGCGCACCTTCCAGTCGTGGAAGGGCTTCGTCGACCCCAACACCGACGGCAACGCCTTCGCGAAGGGGCGCGTGGCCCTGAGCTGGGTCGGCCACTGGATGTACCCCGCCTACTCCGAGGCCCTGGGCGACGACCTGACGGTGCTGCCGCTCCCCGACTTCGGCAACGGCCCCAAGACCGGCCAGGGCTCGTGGGCCTGGGGCATCGGCGCCGGCAGCAAGAACGCCAAGGCCGCCGGGACCTTTCTCGACCATCTGCTGAACGACGCCAACATCGCGGCGATGACCGAGGCCAACGGCGCGGTCCCGGCCACCCGGTCCGCACTGGAGCAGAGCAAGCTGTACCGGGACGGCGGCCCGCTCGAACTCTTCGCCGACCAGCTCGCCCGGCCCTGCGGATCGGACCCCGCCACCATCACGGACGACTGCGTGGCGGTCACCCGTCCGGTCACCGCCGGATATCCCGTGGTCACGGCGGAGTTCGGCAAGGCGCTGAACGCCGTGTACGGCGGCGCCGACCCCGAGGCGGCCCTGAAGAAGGCCGCCCGCGCCATCGACCAGGACTTCTCCGACAACGACGGATACCGCACCCAGTGACACGAGTCGGCGGCGGGGGCCCGGCCGGTCCGGGCCCCCGCCCCGCCGGGAAGAGGTAAACGGCCATGGCCGCCACAGCCACCCACCGCCGAGCCAGGCGCCGCAGGGCACCGGACCCGCCCGGGGAGACGGGAGGGAATCCGCCCGTACCCGGGGGCCGCCGCTCCCGCCGCGACCGGCAGGGACCGCACGCCCTGCTGATGTCGGCGCCGGCCCTCGCCGGGCTCGTCCTGTTCGTCGGCGTACCGTTCGTCTACGCCGTCGTGCTCTCCTTCTACAACGTCCGGCTCGGCTCACCCCGTCCGCCGCAGTTCTTCGGACTGGAGCACTACCGCCGGCTCTTCACCGATCCGGACGTCTCCGGCCCCTTCCTGCGCGCGCTGCTCAACAACGTCACGTTCGCCGCCGTCGTCGTGCCGCTCCAGACCGCCCTGGCGCTGGGCCTGGCCGTGCTGCTCAACCGCAAACTCAAGGCCATCGGGCTGTTCCGGTCCGTCTTCTTCCTGCCCGTCGTCTTCCCCATGGCGCTGGTCGCCGTCATCTGGCGGCTGATCCTCGCCCGCAGCGACCAGGGCATGCTCAACACCCTGCTGTCGTACGTCACGTTCGGGAACTGGGGCGCCTTCGACTGGCTCGGGTCCTCCGCCACGGCCCTGGCCTCGGTCATCGTGCTGTCGGTCTGGCAGGGCGTCGGCTTCCAGATGGTCATTCTGCTGGCGGCCCTCCAGCAGATCCCCGGCGAGCTCTACGAGGCCGCCACACTCGACCGTGCCTCCCGGTGGCAGCAGTTCCGCAACGTCACCCTGCCGGGCGTGCGCAACACCCTGGTGTTCGTCGCCCTCCTCACCTCGGTTCTGTCCTTCCGCCTCTTCGACCAGGTCTACGTCCTCGTCAGGGGCGGCGGGCTCGACGAGGACGCCGCCCGGACCGTGATGTACCAGGCCGTCACCACGGCCTTCGACCAGAACAACGTCGGCCGGGCCTCCGCGATCACCGTCGTCTTCTTCGTGATCGTCGTCGCCCTCACGCTCCTGCAGCGCCGACTCGTCCGACCGGAGAGCGACTGACCATGACCTCCGCATCCCGGATCCACCGCGGCGCGCTGCGCCGCGGCCTCGACTACGCCGTGCTCAGCGTGCTCTCCCTCCTCTTCGCGCTGCCCGTGATCTATCTGTTCATCGGCAGCCTCAAACCGTCGGACCAGGTGCTCTCCGGCCTGTCCGGATTCGTGCCCACCGATCTCACCCTGCGCAACTACACCGGCGTCCTGGACACCTTCTCCTCGGACAGCACCGGCCACTTCTGGACCTTCATGGCCGTCTCCGTGGTGGTGACGTGCACCGTCGTCGCCGGCGGCCTGCTGGTCAACTCCATGGCCGCCTACGCCCTGTGCCGTCTGCGGTGGCGCGGCCGCGAACTCCTGCTCACGGCCGTCCTGCTGCTGATGCTGGTGCCGTTCGAGTCGGTGGCGGTGCCGCTCTTCTACCTGTTCAACGGCGAGCGGAACACCGTGTACATCCAGGCCCTTCCGTTCATCGCCAACGCCTTCTTCATCTACCAGTTCCACACCTTCTTCCGGGCCGTCCCGCCCGCCGTCGAGGAGGCGGCGCGGCTCGACGGGGCCGGGCCCTGGCGCACGTGGTTCTCGGTCATCGTCCCGATGAGCAGGCCGGCCTTCGCCTCCGTGGCCATCCTGAGCTTTCTCCTGCAGTGGGGTTCCTTCCTCTGGCCGGTCCTGATGGTGTCCGACCCGTCGGTACGGCCCCTTCCCCTGGCGATCAGCGTCTTCCAGGGCCGTCAGCCGCCCGAGTGGGGGGAGATCCTCGCCTTCGGCGTGCTGCTGGTCCTGCCCGTCCTGGTGGTCTTCGCCCTGTTCCAGCGCTGGTTCGTCCAGGGCGTCGCCAGTTCGGCCGTCAAGGGGTGACCGCCGTCCGCACCGCTCCGCACGGGGCGCTCCCGAAGAAGGTCCCGATGAACCCGTCCCAGGTCACCGTCCTCGGCGAGTGCGTCGCCGACGCCTTCACCGTCTCCCGCGGCGAGGACGCCGACGGCCTCACCCTCCGGGTGCTGCCCGGGGGCGGGCCCGCCAACACGGCGGTCGCCCTCGCCCGGCTCGGCACACCGACCCGCTTCGTCGGCCGGCTCTCCGGCGATGTCTTCGGCCGGCTGTTCCGCGCGCGCCTCACCGCGGCCGGTGCCGATCTCGGGGACAGCGTCACGGCACGCGAACCCAGCACCCTGGCCGTCGCCGACGCCACCGATCCCGCCCGGGTCCGGTACTCCTTCCACGCGGACGGCGCCGCGGACTGGCAGTGGACGGCCGCTGAACTGGAGGCAGTGCCCCTCGGGGAGACCGCGTGCGTGCACACCGGCTCTCTGGCCCTGGCACGCGACCCGGGCGGGCGGCGCATCGAGGAGTTCCTCGCCCGCGTCCGCCCGGCGGCCACGGTCTCCATCGACCCCAACGTCCGTCCGCTCCTCGTACCGGCCGGTGTGTACCGGGACCGGCTGGACCGCTGGTGCGAACTGGCCGACATCCTGCGGCTCAGCGAGGACGACCTGGAGGTCCTGCTGCCGGGCCTCCCACCGGAACGGGCCTGCGACCGGTGGCACGCCGCGGGTGTTCCACTCGTCGTCGTGACCCTGGGCGCCCGCGGGGCCCTGGCCTCGCTGGACGGGCGGCGGGTCGCTGTCACCGCACCGCCGGCCGAGGTGGTCGACACCGTCGGCGCCGGGGACTCCTTCACCGCCGGCCTGCTGCACCACCTCGGAAGCCTCGGCCTGTTCGGCGGCAGACTCCACGGCCTGACGGCCGGCGCGCTCGCGGAGGCCTGCCGCACGGCGGCCCGGGTGGCCGCACTGACCTGCTCGGTCGCCGGTGCCAACCCGCCCTGGGCCCGCGAACCGACCGTTCCGGAGCCGGCGGACCGCCGGGGCTGAGCCGGCGACCGGCGGCCGCGGCCTTCCGCCCCCACCACGGCGGCCGGCCGGGACCGCGGAACGGAAGGCCCTGCGGTCCCGGCCGGACGAGCGGCAGCGCCCGGCGGAACCGGGCCTCACTCCCAGCGGAAGAAGCGGGCCGCCAGGCCCAGGCCCAGGACCGACCAGCCGGCCAGGAGACCCAGATCCCCCCAGGGCACCGGCTCGCCGTGCTGGAGGACGTCCCGCAGGCCGTCCGACAGGGCCGCGATCGGCAGGAGCTGGAGCACGGACTGCGCCGCCTCCGGGAACCTCTCCAGCGGCACCACCACCCCGCCGCCGACCAGCAGCAGGATGAAGACGAGGTTCGCGGCGGCCAGCGTCGCCTCCGCGCGCAGGGTGCCGGCCATCAGCAGGCCCAGCCCCGAGAAGGCCGCGGTGCCCAGGAGCAGGAGGGCCGCGACGGTCAGCGGATTGCCCCGCGGTGACCAGCCCAGGGCGAGGGCGACCGCCGTCAGCAGCGCGGTCTGCAGCAGTTCGGTGACGAGCACGGAACCCGTCTTGGCGGTCATCAGCGCCCAGCGCGGCAGCGGCGAGGCACCGAGCCTCTTCAGCACCCCGTAGCGGCGTTCGAAGCCGGTGGCGATGGCCTGCCCGGTGAAGGCCGTGGACATCACGGCCAGTGCCAGCACCCCCGGGGCGAGGAAGTCCACGGCCCGGCCGGTGCCCGTGTCGACGATGTCGACGGTGGCGAAGAGGGCCAGCAGCAGGGTGGGGATGACCACCGTCAGCAGCAGCTGCTCGCCGTTGCGCAGCAGCATCCGCGTCTCCAGGGCGGTCTGCGCCGCGATCATCCGGCCCAGCGGCGCGGCCCCGGGACGGGGGGTGAAGACGCCGGCGGTCCGGTCCGCTTCCGTGCTCACGCGCGCAGCTCCTTGCCGGTCAGGTCCAGGAAGACGTCCTCCAGGGTGCGCCGCTCGACCGCTATCCGGTCCGGCAGCACTCCGTGCTGGGCGCACCAGGAGGCGACGGTGGCCAGCAGCTGCGGATCGACCTTCGCGGTGACCCGGTACGAGCCGGGCGCCGTCTCCGCCGCCGCAGCCCCGGCCGGCATGGCCGTGAGCAGGGCGGCGAGATCGAGGCCGGGGCGGCCGGTGAAGCGCAGGGTGTCCTCGGCGCCGCCCCGGCACAGCTCCTCGGGGCTGCCCGTCGCGACGACCCGGCCCCCGTCGACGATCGCCACGTCGTCGGCCAGTTGCTCGGCCTCGTCCATGAAGTGCGTGGTGAGGACGGCCGTCACCCCGTCGGCGCGGAGCTCCCGCACGAGATCCCAGGTGGCGCGCCGGGCCTGCGGGTCCAGACCGGCCGTCGGCTCGTCGAGGAAGACCAGCTCGGGACGGCCGACGACCGCCATGGCGAGCGCGAGCCGCTGCTGCTGGCCGCCGGACAGCCGCCGGTAGGGGGTGCGGCCGCAGCCGCCCAGGCCCAGCCGCTCGGTCAGCATGTCCACGTCCAGCGGATGGGCGTGCAGCCTGGCGGTGTGCCGCAGCATCTCCGCCGCCCGCGCGCCCGGGTAGACGCCGCCCGACTGGAGCATCACCCCGATCCGGGGCCGCAGGGCCGCGGCCTGTGCCACCGGGTCGAGACCGAGGACCCGGACGGTGCCCGCGTCGGGGCGGCGGTAGCCCTCGCAGATCTCCACGGTGGTGGTCTTGCCGGCACCGTTGGGGCCGAGGACGGCGGTGACGGTGCCCGCCGCCACGGACAGATCGAGCCCGTCCACCGCGGTCCTGGGTCCGTACCGCTTGACCAGGTTCCGCACCTGGACGACGGGCTCATCGCGCATGGCCGCAGTCTACGGAGCCCCGTGCGGCGTCCGGCGGCCAGGGACCGGAAGGGCGGCCGGGGCGGAGGGGGTGGAGGTCCCCGGCGGCGGCCCGTTCCCGGACCGCTCCGGGCCCGGGCCGTTAGGTGACCCTTAGTGATCGAGCCCACGTGGCCGCCCACCGGCGCCGGTTGTCGCCGGCGGCGGAATTACGCAACAATGGCGTTGTGAAAAACGTGAGCGAAGAGCGGAAGGCGGCGGCGGTCCCGGAGACCGCCCCCTCGCCCCTGCCCGCGCACGACGAGCCGCGCTCCACCCGCAACCGCGTCGCGCGCTCCATCCTCGACCACGGCCCGTCCACGGCCGCCGAGCTCGCCGGCCGGCTGGTGCTGACCCAGGCGGCCGTCCGCCGTCATCTCGACGCCCTGCTCGCCGAGGGCCTCGTCGAGCCCCGTGACCGGCGGGTCTACGGCTCGCGCGGACGCGGCCGGCCCGCGAAGGCCTTCGCGCTCACCGACGACGGCCGCGACGCCTTCGACCAGGCGTACGACTCCCTCGCCGCCGACGCGCTGCGCTGGATCGCGCAGCAGGCGGGCGGCGGCGAGAAGGGCGAGGCCGCGGTCTCGGCCTTCGCCCGTGCCCGGCTGGCCGCACAGGCCGCCGGCTACCGCAAGGTCATCGAGGGCGTGGCCCCCGAGCAGCGCACCGAGGCCCTGGCCAGGGCGCTGACCGCCGACGGATACGCTGCCGCTGCGCGCAGCGCGCCGGTCGGCGAGCAGCTCTGCCAGCACCACTGCCCGGTCGCTCACGTCGCCGAGCGGTTCCCGCAGCTCTGCGAGGCGGAGACCGAGGTCTTCTCGGACCTGCTCGGCACCCATGTGCAGCGGCTGGCCACCATCGCCCACGGCGACGGGGTCTGCACCACCTTCGTCCCCAAGGGCGGCGCTCCCCCGGGGGGCGGCCCGGGCGGCCCGAAGGCGAAGAGCGGCCGCACCAGGGGCGGTGCCCCCCGCGCCGGGAGGACCGACGGCGCCGACGGCGGCCCGGGCCGCCCGCACCGCACCACCACCAGGACCACCACAGCATCCGCAAGCACGGCCGGGAGGAACCCCGCATGACGCTCCCCACGGAGACCGCCCACCCCGAACTCGAGGGCCTGGGCACCTACGAATACGGCTGGTCCGACCCCGACGCCGCCGGAGCGGCGGCCAAGCGCGGACTGTCCGAGGAGGTCGTCCGCGACATCTCGGCGAAGAAGAACGAGCCGGAGTGGATGCTGAAGCTGCGGCTCAAGGGTCTGCGGCTGTTCGGCAAGAAGCCCATGCCGACCTGGGGCTCCGACCTCAGCGGCATCGACTTCGACAACATCAAGTACTTCGTCCGCTCCACCGAGAAGCAGGCCACCAGCTGGGAGGACCTGCCCGAGGACATCAAGAACACCTACGACCGGCTGGGCATCCCGGAGGCCGAGAAGCAGCGCCTCGTCGCCGGTGTCGCCGCCCAGTACGAGTCCGAGGTCGTCTACCACCAGATCCGCGAGGACCTGGAGGAGCAGGGCGTCCTCTTCCTGGACACCGACACGGCGCTCCGGGAGCACCCGGAGCTGTTCCAGGAGTACTTCGGCACGGTCATCCCGGCCGGCGACAACAAGTTCGCCGCGCTCAACACGGCCGTGTGGTCCGGCGGTTCCTTCATCTACGTGCCGAAGGGCGTGCACGTGGAGATCCCGCTCCAGGCCTACTTCCGGATCAACACCGAGAACATGGGCCAGTTCGAGCGGACGCTGATCATCGTCGACGAGGACGCCTACGTCCACTACGTCGAGGGCTGCACCGCCCCGATCTACAAGTCCGACTCGCTGCACAGCGCCGTCGTCGAGATCATCGTGAAGAAGGGCGCCCGCTGCCGCTACACGACGATCCAGAACTGGTCGAACAACGTCTACAACCTGGTCACCAAGCGCGCCGTGGCCTACGAGGGCGCGACCATGGAGTGGGTCGACGGCAACATCGGCTCCAAGGTCACGATGAAGTACCCGGCCGTGTACCTCATGGGTGAGCACGCCAAGGGCGAGACCCTGTCCATCGCCTTCTCCGGCGAGGGCCAGCACCAGGACGCGGGCGCCAAGATGGTCCACATGGCCCCCAACACCTCCTCGAACATCGTCTCCAAGTCGGTGGCGCGGGGCGGCGGCCGGACCTCCTACCGGGGCCTGATCGAGATCGGCGAGGGCGCCGCGGGCTCCAAGTCCAACGTCCTCTGCGACGCCCTGCTGGTGGACACCGTCTCCCGCTCGGACACCTACCCCTATGTGGACGTCCGCGAGGACGACGTGTCCATGGGCCACGAGGCGACGGTCTCCAAGGTCAGCGAGGACCAGCTCTTCTACCTGATGAGCCGCGGTCTCTCCGAGGACGAGGCCATGGCGATGATCGTGCGCGGCTTCGTCGAGCCGATCGCGCGCGAGCTGCCCATGGAGTACGCGCTGGAGCTGAACCGGCTGATCGAACTGCAGATGGAGGGCGCGGTCGGCTGATCCCGGCCGGCGCCGTCCGGGCCCCCGCCGTCCCGTGCCCGTCCGACCGGGTGCGGGGCGGCGGCCGCCCACAGACCTTGAGCGATCACAATCAGGCAGAAAGTGAGCAGTACGACTAGCCATGGCTGACAACATCCCGGTGGGCAGCACCACGGAAGGTGCCATTCAGGTGGGCGGTGACCATCCCGCCGACGCCCGGGTGAGCGCGCCCGCCTCCTATGACGTGGCGGACTTCCCCGTGCCGCACGGCCGCGAGGAGGAGTGGCGGTTCACCCCGCTGGAGCGTCTCCGCGGACTGCACGACGGCACCGCCGTGGACGACGGCGGCGTCCGCTACGAGGTCTTCACCCCCGCCGAGGCCACCCAGGAGCGGGCCGGGCGGGACGACCCCCGGCTGGGCCGGGCCGGCAAGCCCGTCGACCGGGTCGCCGCCCAGGCGTACAGCTCCTTCGAGAAAGCCACGGTCGTCACCATCCCCAAGGAGACCGTGCTCTCCGAGCCGGTACGGATCTCCGTGCACGGGCAGGGCGGCACCGCCTACGCCCACCACGTCATCGAGGTCGGCGCCTTCGCCGAGGCGGTCGTCGTCCTCGACCACACGGGTGACGCCACGTTCGGCGGCAACGTCGAGTACGTCCTCGGGGACGGGGCCAAGCTCACCGCCGTCTCCGTCCAGGACTGGGACGGCACGGCCGTGCACGCCGGACAGCACACCGCGCTGGTCGGCCGCGACGCCACCTTCAAGTCCGTGATCGTCACCTTCGGCGGCGACCTGGTCCGGCTCCACCCGCGGATCAACTACGCGGGCCCCGGCGGCGAGGCCGAGCTCTACGGTCTGTACTTCACCGACAACGGCCAGCACCAGGAGCACCGGCTCTTCGTCGACCACGCCATCCCGCACTGCCGCAGCAACGTCGTCTACAAGGGCGCGCTGCAGGGCGAGGACGCGCACGCCGTCTGGATCGGCGACGTCCTCATCCGCGCGGCGGCCGAGGGCACCGACACCTACGAACTCAACCGGAACCTCGTCCTCACCGACGGCGCCCGGGTGGACTCGGTCCCCAATCTGGAGATCGAGACCGGTGAGATCCTCGGCGCCGGCCACGCCTCGGCCACCGGCCGCTTCGAGGACGAGCAGCTGTTCTACCTGATGGCCCGCGGCATTCCCGCCGACGAGGCCCGCCGGCTGGTCGTCCGCGGCTTCTTCGCCGAGCTGGTCCAGCAGATCAACCTCCCCGAGCTGCAGGAACGGCTGCTGGAGAAGATCGACGCGGAGCTGGAGGCGTCGGTCTGATGGCCCCCGGCACCGGTACCGAGTTCGTCCGGGTCTGCGGGCTGTCCGAGCTGGAGGAGGACACCCCCAGGCGGGTGGAGATCGGCGGCACCCCCGTCTCGGTCGTCCGGACCGAGGGAGAGGTGTACGCGATTTACGACATCTGCTCGCACGCGAACGTCTCGCTCTCCGAGGGCGAGGTCGAGGACTGCCAGATCGAGTGCTGGCTGCACGGCTCGCGGTTCGACCTGCGCTCCGGCAAGCCCTCCGGCCCGCCCGCCACCCGCCCCGTCCCCGTATACCCCGTAAAGATCGAAGGAGACGGCCCCGACGCGGCTGTGCTCGTCTCCGTCACCCAGGAGTCCTGAGGCATCCATGGCAACGCTTGAAATCCACGACCTGCACGTCTCCGTCGAGGTCGAGAACGGCACGAAGGAGATCCTGTCCGGGGTCGACCTGACCGTGAAGCAGGGCGAGACGCACGCCATCATGGGCCCCAACGGCTCCGGCAAGTCCACCCTCGCCTACTCCCTCGCGGGCCACCCCAAGTACACCGTGACCCGCGGGACCGTCACCCTCGACGGCGAGGACGTCCTGGAGATGTCCGTCGACGAGCGGGCCCGCGCCGGCCTCTTCCTCGCCATGCAGTACCCGGTCGAGGTCCCCGGCGTCTCCGTCTCCAACTTCCTCCGCACCTCCGCCACCGCCGTCCGCGGCGAGGCCCCCAAGCTGCGCACCTGGGTGAAGGAGGTCAAGGGAGCCATGGAGCGGCTGAACATGGACCCGGCCTTCGCCGAGCGCAACGTCAACGAGGGCTTCTCCGGCGGTGAGAAGAAGCGCCACGAGATCCTTCAGCTGGAGCTGCTCAAGCCGAAGGTGGCGATCCTCGACGAGACCGACTCCGGTCTGGACGTGGACGCGCTGCGCACCGTCTCCGAGGGCGTCAACCGCGTCCGCGAGACCGGCGAGACCGGCACCCTGCTGATCACGCACTACACCCGCATCCTGCGGTACATCAAGCCCGACCACGTGCATGTGTTCGCCAAGGGCCGGATCGCCGAGTCCGGCGGCCCGGAGCTGGCCGACAAGCTCGAGGCCGAGGGCTACGAGGCCTACACGAAGGAGGCCTGAGCCGAGTGACACAGCTGCCGGGCCTCCTCACGGCGTCGTCGTACGACGTGGAGGCGATCCGCAAGGACTTCCCCCTCCTGGACCGCACGGTCCACGACGGGAGGAAGATCGTGTACCTGGACAACGCGGCCACCTCGCAGAAGCCGCGCCAGGTCCTCGACGCGCTGAACGCGTACTACGAGCGCCACAACGCCAATGTGCACCGCGGTGTGCACGTGCTCGCGGAGGAGGCCACGGCGCTGTACGAGGGCGCCCGTGACAAGGTCGCCGCGTTCGTCAACGCCCCCAGCCGCGACGAAGTGATCTTCACCAAGAACGCCTCGGAGTCGCTCAACCTCGTCGCCAACATGCTGGGCTGGGCCGACGAGCCCTACCGCGTGGACAGCGACACCGAAATCGTCATAACGGAGATGGAGCACCACTCCAACATCGTTCCGTGGCAGCTGCTCGCGCAGCGCACCGGCGCGAAGCTGAAGTGGTTCGGCCTCACCGACGACGGCCGGCTCGACCTGTCGGAGATCGACCGGATCATCACCGAGAAGACCAAGGTCGTCTCGTTCACCCTGGTCTCCAACATCATGGGCACCGTCAACCCGGTGGAGCAGATCATCCGCCGGGCCCAGGACGTCGGCGCGCTCACCGTCATCGACGCCTCCCAGGCCGCCCCGCACATGCCGGTGGACGTGCAGGCGCTCCAGGCCGACTTCGTGGCCTTCACCGGCCACAAGATGTGCGGCCCGACCGGCATCGGCGTGCTCTGGGGCCGGCAGGAGCTGCTGGAGGACCTGCCGCCGTTCCTGGGCGGCGGCGAGATGATCGAGACGGTGTCGATGCACCAGTCGACCTACGCCCCGGCGCCGTACAAGTTCGAGGCGGGTACGCCCCCGATCGCGCAGGCCGTCGGCCTCGGCGCGGCCGTGGACTACCTCTCCTCGATCGGCATGGACAAGATCGCGGCCCATGAGCACACCATCACCGAGTACGCCGTCCGCCGGCTCCGGGAGGTCCCGGACCTGCGGATCATCGGCCCGGTGACGGCCGAGGACCGCGGCGCGGCGATCTCCTTCACGCTCGGCGACATCCACCCGCACGACGTGGGCCAGGTCCTCGACGAGCAGGGCATCGCCGTGCGGGTCGGCCACCACTGCGCGCGGCCCGTCTGCCTGCGGTACGGAATTCCCGCGACCACGCGGGCGTCGTTCTATCTGTACTCCACCCCGGCCGAGGTCGACGCCCTGGTCGACGGCCTGGAGCACGTACGGAACTTCTTCGGCTGACGGACTGACGGACGGACGAGGGCTGACTGCTGTGAAGCTGGATTCCATGTACCAGGACGTCATCCTGGACCACTACAAGCACCCCCACGGGCGCGGTCTGCGCGAGGGCGACGCCGAGGTGCACCACGTCAACCCGACGTGCGGGGACGAGATCACCCTGCGCGTGCGGCTCGACGGCGAGACCATCGAGGACGTCAGCTACGACGGCCAGGGCTGCTCCATCAGCCAGGCCAGCGCCTCGGTGCTCAACGAACTGCTGGTCGGCAAGGAGCTCGCCGAGGCGCGGAGGATCCAGGAGACCTTCCTGGAGCTGATGCAGTCCAAGGGCAGGCTGGAGCCCGACGACGCGATGGAGGAGGTGCTGGAGGACGCGGTCGCGTTCGCCGGCGTCTCGAAGTACCCGGCGCGCGTGAAGTGCGCCCTGCTCTCCTGGATGGCCTGGAAGGACGCCACGGCGCAGGCACTGGGCGACGAGTCAGTGAAGGAGTCGGCATGACCGAGACCGCACAGAGCACCAAGCCCGCGAGCGAGGAGGAGGTCCGCGAGGCCCTCTACGACGTCGTCGACCCGGAGCTGGGCATCGACGTCGTCAACCTCGGCCTGATCTACGGCATCCACGTCGACGACTCCAACGTCGCCACCATCGACATGACGCTGACCTCGGCGGCCTGCCCGCTGACCGACGTCATCGAGGACCAGGCGAAGTCGGCCACCGACGGGATCGTCAACGAGCTGCGGATCAACTGGGTCTGGATGCCGCCGTGGGGCCCCGACAAGATCACCGACGAGGGCCGCGAACAGCTCCGCGCCCTGGGCTTCAACGTCTGACGCGGCGGCGCGGGCCCGCCCCGCCCAGCGGCGGAGCCCCCGGCGCACCCTCACCGCCCGGCCCGGCCCGCGGACTGTCCCGGGTCCGGGCCCTGGGCGGGGCGGGGAACGGCCGAGCGAGCACGGCAGGTCACGAAGGGTGCGGCCGGGGGCCGGGTCGCCGTTCGCCGTTGGAGCGCTCCGTCAACGGTCGACCAGGAACCGCGCTCTTCCGGCACACCGCGTCACGGGGTCCCGGCTCGAGCGCCACACCACACCGTTGAACTGCCGCCGCAGGTCGGGACCGGACCGCGTCCGCTCACTGGCGAGAACGGTCGGACCACATTTCACTCGGCATGCGAGTGATCACCACGCCCAGCCCTGGGCAACTGCCGGGTCCAGGGGCCTGTCGCAGACCGGCGAATCCAGACATGAGTGATCGGGACGGGACAGGCTCCGGCTTCTCTGCCCGAGTCTCATGCCCAGCGAAATCGACGGATCAGCCGCCACGGGGCATGAAACAATCACCTTGCCGCAGGCGCATATGGCCGGCCCCCCCGCATGCCCCCTTGGAGACAGCTATGACGACCGGTCCCGGAGGGCTCGAGGCGCAGCCCACTGCCACCACTTATGAGCTCGGAGACCTGGTCCCGCTCGCCTGGGGCGGACGGATCCGTGTACCCCACTTCCAGCGCGACTTCCGCTGGCAGAGTGAGGACGTATTGCGTCTGTTCGACAGCATCGTGAAGGGCTACCCCATCGGCAACCTGCTGTTGTGGGTACGCAGGCAGCAGCCGGAGCAGTTCATGCTGGGGCGACTCCGGCTGACGGCGCCGGCACATGACGAGTCGTTGTGGGTCGTGGACGGGCAACAGCGTCTGACAAGCCTGGCCAACGCCCTGAGTCCGGAGGGCCACCCCTACAAGCCCTTCAACGTGTACTACGACCTGGCTGCGAAGGAATTCGTGGAGAGTCCGCATTCTCCTGAGCCGCACCACGTCGCCCTGCCCGTCCTGTTTGATCTCAAAAGGCTGCTCACGTGGTTCCGGACCGATGGTCTGGCCGCTTCCGACTATTTCGACGAAGCCGAGCGCGTGGCCACCGCACTGAGGCAGTACAAGGTCCCCGCCTACCTGGTGCGGCAGGATGACAGAGCCGTCCTGACCGATATTTTCGATCGGATGAACAATTTCGGCCGCAAGCTGAACCGCGGCGAGATTTTTTCCGCACTGTACTCGGGTGAGGAGAAGGGCGCTGACGAACGCCTGACGCTGGCCAGGATTTCGGATAATGTCGCGGCCCGGACGGGCTTCGGCAGCATCGACATGGGCACCATCCTCGCGTCGGTTCTGGCACGGCGCGGCCCCGACCCGATGCGGGACATCCGTGTCGAGTTCTCTCCGGCTGGTCGCCGTACGCAGTCCGAGTTCCCCGACGAGGACGAGCTCACGGCTTTCTCCCAGGGGGAGGAAGCGCTGGTTCGAGCGGTCAACTTTCTGATCAGGGAAGCCGGCGTACCTCATATCGCCTTGCTGCCCTACAGGGCCCTGCTCGTGACCCTGACTCGGTTCTTTGCGCACTTTCCGGAGCCGGGGCCCAACAATCTCCGGTTGCTGCGGAGGTTGTATTGGCGGCTCTCGCTTGTCGGCCCCATGGTTTTCAGAGGAAGTTTCACGCAGTTCAGCCGCACCCTCGGCGGCAAGATTCGGCCAGGCGAAGAGGAAGGCTCACTCCGCGCCATGCTGGACACCATCTCTGGCGCAGAGCCCGTCGTGCCGAGCACTGACCGCTTCCGCACCAACGAAGCAACGACGAAGATCATCCTGAGCGCCTGGTGGTCCCTGGGGCCCCGTTCGCTCACCACGGGCGAGGTTCTGGACGCACAGAGCCTCAACACTCTGCTGCAGCAGGAGAGGACCGCGGCCAGCGCCGCCCCAATGATCTACCCCCGCCTCGGGGACCCACGGCCGAGGCTGTCGCCCGCCAATCGACTGTTCCTGCCCACGAGCATGGATCCCGTATCCGAGATCCCGGCAGCCATCGTGATGCAGCCCCTGGAGATCGACGACCGGACCTGGGACGCCGTCCTGGCCTCACACCAGCTCGACCGCGATGTCGCCGTATTGGCGGATCGGGACCGTGACGCCTTTCTCTCCTTGCGCCAGGAACGTATCCGGGAGCAGCTGGGCGATTTCATCAGCCGTATGGCGGAGTGGGGTTACGAAGACACTCCCACGCTGGATTCATTGAATTTGGACGACGAGTTCGACGAGCTCGAGGAGACGGATCTCCCTGCTGCTCCCGAAGGGTACTGATCGCGGCGCCGGGGCCGCCGTCTTCACGAAACGGACTACTTGCACGATGGGTCATCTCTCCGAGATCTACTATGCGGTTATCCTTCATGGGCTGCGTGTTGGCACGTTGTGTCAGAAAGGGGACTACACGCGCTTCGTCATGAGCGAGAGTTACTTGGAGGACCCGCAGCGATCCGTCCTCGGCTTGCGGTTCGAGGAGAACCTCAGAGCGCCCTACGCCTCGGCACTACGGTTGCCCAAGTGGTTCTCCAACCTTCTTCCCGAGGGGCCCCTCCGTGAATGGATCGCCGACGACCGAGGAGTCTCCCTTGACCGGGAAATGGAACTCCTGGCGCAAGTCGGCCACGACCTTCCCGGAGCTGTGCAGGTCCTGCGTGCAGAAGGACCGGAAGACGGCTGGGAATGGCAGGATCCTTTGACCGGCGGAGAACCTTCCGCGGAAGGAGTTGGCGGGCGCTCCCCGTGGCGCTTCTCCCTTGCAGGGGTAGCGCTGAAGTTCTCGATGCTTGCGCGCGGTGACCGGCTGACGGTCCCGACTTCCGGGGAGTTCGGCGACTGGCTGGTCAAGTTCCCCGACTACCGGCACGCGGATGTGCCGCGCAACGAATTCACCATCATGTCTCTCGCCGATTCAGTCGGCATCGATGTTCCAGATGTGCGTCTGCTCCATCGCGACCAACTCGACGGGCTGCCCGACCGTATGTGGCCGAACTCCGAGGAGTGGGCTTACGCAGTACGGCGCTTTGATCGTGCTCGGGACGGCAGCGGGTCACGGATTCATATTGAGGATCTTGCGCAGGTGCGAGACAAGTACCCGCAGGAGAAGTACATGTCGTCCTTCGAGACTGTCGCGGCCATGTCGTATCGAGGACAGGACGTGCGCTCTCTTCGCGAGGCTGTGCGCCGGATCGCGTTCTCCGTCGCTGTCGGGAATGGTGACGGGCATCTGAAGAATTGGTCCCTCATCTACCGAGACGGCCGTACGCCTTCCCTTTCACCAGCGTACGACCTGGTCTCAACGGTCCCCTATGCCCCTGGTGACGAGCCGGAGGACCTGGGCCTGAAGTTCGGCGGCAGTAAGCGCTTCGACCGGGTCAGGCTTTCCGCCTTCGAACGGCTTGAAGGCGCACTGGACCGAAAGTTCGGTGTTTCTGACGCTCATCTCGCAACCGTAGCGGCGGACACAGTTCGAGCAGTCCGTGAGCACTGGACTGCCCACGAAGAGACACTGGCGGCCAATCCTCCCCTCCGTGCGGCAGTGAGTACCTGGATCTCCGAGTCCACAGCTCGACTGCTCGGCACGTAGTGGGGCCGGTCATACCGGGTTGCCGTCCGCCCCGGGACGGAAACCGGGCGGTCCGCGAGAGGACGAGCGGGGTGACACCGGGCGCTGAGACCGGTTCGCGGGGGCGGAGCGGGACCGGTTAGCGTTCGGTCATGACCGATGCAGCCACCACCCGTAAGACCGGCGCGGCCGCCGCCGGGCTCGCCACCCTCGCCGCCGATGGCACCGTCCTCGACACCTGGTTCCCCGCCCCCGAGCTCACCGCCGAGCCCGGCCCGGCCGGGACCGAGCGGCTGACCCCGGAGCGCGCCGCCGAACTGCTGGGCGAGTCGGCGCCCAAGGCCCTGGGCCCCGACCCCCGCCGCGGCGTCGAGGTCATCGCCGTCCGCACCGTCGTCGCCTCGCTGGACGACAAGCCGGCCGACGCCCACGACGCCTACCTCCGGCTGCACCTGCTCAGCCACCGCCTGGTGAAGCCGCACGGCCAGAACCTCGACGGCATCTTCGGCCTGCTGGCCAATGTCGCCTGGACCAGCCTCGGCCCGGTCCCCGTCGACCAGGTCGAGCAGGTCCGCCTGGCGGCCCGCGCCGAAGGGCTGCACCTCGCCGTCACCAGCGTCGACAAGTTCCCCCGCATGACCGACTACGTCGCCCCGGCGGGCGTCCGCATCGCCGACGCCGACCGCGTGCGGCTCGGTGCCCACCTCGCCACCGGCACCACCGTGATGCACGAGGGCTTCGTCAACTTCAACGCCGGCACGCTGGGCCACTCCATGGTCGAGGGCCGGATCAGCGCCGGTGTGGTCGTCGGCGACGGCTCCGACATCGGCGGCGGCGCCTCGATCATGGGTACGCTCTCCGGCGGCGGCAAGCAGATCGTCTCCATCGGCGAGCGCTGCCTGCTCGGCGCCGAGGCCGGTATCGGCATCGCCCTCGGCGACGACTGCGTCGTGGAGGCCGGCCTCTACGTCACCGCGGGCACCCGGGTCAGCCTCCCGGACGGCGCCGTCGTCAAGGCCGTGGAGCTCTCCGGCGCCCACAACCTCCTCTTCCGCCGCAACTCCACCACCGGCAAGGTCGAGGCCCTCCAGCGCACCGGCTCCTGGGGCGGACTCAACGCGGCCCTGCACAGCAACGACTGACCGGCGGCAGCCTGCACGGCACATGCCGTACGACGGCCCGTGCGGCCCGGTGGATCACGGGCCGCACGGGCCGCAGGCATCCCGGCCCGCGGACTGGTGGCCCCGCATGCCGGGGCGTGTATGCGCCGGTCCTGCCGTGGCTCCCGCCGCATCTTGTGGCGATCACGCCGGGAGGGGGGTCCGTCGTGGGTATCGGGGGTCGGTCCGTTCCGCGCCATCGCCCGGAGAGGAGCGGGCGTCCACGGTTCACGGCACTACAGGAGCCGGTGCCGGCGGTGGAGCTCCAGGGCGATGACGACCGTCACACCGAGGGTGATGTGCATCAGGGACAGCGCGGCGACGGTGCCACCATCGGCGCCGGACGACAGGGGGCCGGCGACCGACAACAGCGCCAGGCCACCGCCCGTGTACTGCGCGATCCGCAGGAAGAGCAGTTTCCACAGGGACAGCAACAGGGCAGCGCCCGTCCCGGCGACCAGTGGGACGACTGAGGCGCCTATGACGCCCCCGACCGTGATCGGATGCTCTTCGCCGCCGTCGACGACGACAAGCGAGGCGCCGGCCAGCTGGGCGACGGCAAGGATGATCAGATTGACGACGGCCGCACAGACCGCGCCGGTGACCAGTGTCTTCCACCAGGTGAGGCCGGAGTGGTGGACCGGGGATGCGTCGGGCACAGCGGGGCCGGGGTTCTGAACGGTATTGCTCGACATGGGACCTTCTCCAGTGTGTGAGGTCGTGCCGCCTCCGGGCGGGCGCCGGCGGCGCGTACGAGGAAGCCTCCAACCTGAACCACACGTGAGGTCAACACCCGTCTGTGCGAGGTCCCGTGGTGCGACGGTGGATCTTCTCCCTCCAGCGGCAGGACGGCGCGCTGTTCACCGCCACCGGCCGCGCCGAACGTCACCTCGAAGAGCTGGATCCCGGTGTTCACCCGGCGCCGGGGCCGCCGGGGACCGTCCCGGGCCACCACCCTTCCGTGGCGGTGACCCGGGACGCCGTGGTCAGGGGCGGAAGCGGAGGACCTGGGGGTCGTGGTCGCTCGCCTGGTCGGCGAACTCCGCGTTGATGTGGACGATGTCGTAGTCCGCGTGGCGGACCGCACGGCTGGTGAGCATGTGGTCCAGCACCTGGGAGTTGCCGTTGTAGACGTAGCCGTAGCGCTCGTCGCGGGGCAGGCGGTCCACCAGGTCGGTGAGCGTCCGGCCCCGGTCGGTGAGGGCTTCCACGGTCGGCGAGAAGTTGAAGTCGTTGATGTCGCCGGCGACCACGACCTTCGCCTTGCGGTCCAGCTCCAGCAGCGACTTGACCCAGCCGCCGACCAGCTTCGCCTGAGCGATGCGCTGGGTCTCCGAGGAGCGGACCGGGGGCTGGAAGCGGCCGTCGAGCGCCTGGTCGCCGCCCTTGCTGGCGAAGTGGTTGGCGACGACGAAGACCGGCTCGCCGCGGAAGCGGAACTCGGCCGCGAGGGGCTTGCGGCTGTCCTCCCAGGCGGCGTTCTCCGGGCGGATCCGGCCGGGGTTGGCGGAGAGGCCGACCTCGCCGTCCGCGCCGCGCAGCGGGACGGCGGAAGTTGCCGCGTCGCCGCCCGGGACGTCGGGGAAGGAGACCCGCTCGGGGTTGTAGAGGAAGGCCACCCGGATGTTGCCGCCGGGCTGGCCGCCGTCCTGGTCGTCGGCCGGGTCGATCTGGCGCCACGCGTAGGAGGGCCCGCCCGCGGCGGCGATGGCCTCGGTCAGCTTCCGCAGCGTGGCGTCGGCGCTCACCACCGCGTCGTTCGTGGGGCCGTTGTCGTCCTGGACCTCCTCCAGGGCGACGATGTCCGGGGAGGCGAGGTGGTGGACCAGGGCCTCGGCGAGCCGGGTGAACTTCTCGTCCGGGTTCTTCGGGGAGAGGTTCTCCACGTTGTACGTGGCGACGGACAGCTCGTCCGCCCGCTGCGGCCGGGTCCGCTCCCGCTCCGGGCCGTTGTCCTCCAGCGCGCCGAGCTCGGTGGCCTGGAGCTCGTAGCCGCCGTACTGGTCGTAGTCCAGCGGTCCGGCGGTGGTGCCGGTGAGCCGGTCGCCGACATCGGCCTGCGGGAACGGGCGTTCGGCGAACGGGATGAGGGAGGCGACCTTCACCCGGGCGCCGTTCTGGTCGCGGTACGAGGCGTAGAGCGTGCCGCCGCGCGCGGTGGGGTTCTCCCGCGGATCGGCCGTCACCCACAGCTCGTTGTAGCGGCTGCTCGGGCCGACCACCCCGGCGTCGGAGACCTGGACGCGCATGCCCTCCAGCGACTCGTGACGGTCCAGCGCGTAGCGGTGCGGACGGAGCGGCAGATGCTCGATGCTGCCGCCGCCGCGCGCCTCGGGGGCGTAACGGTTCGGCACCGAGGCGCCGTTGAGCCGGAAGGCGGCGGGGAGGGCGTTGCCGGAGGACTCCACCGTCCAGGTGGCGCCGGAGATCTGGGTGACGGACTGGAGCCCGCGGTCCTTCCCGCCCGGGTAGTACTCGCCGACGGTGCCGGAGAGCAGCACCGCGTCGCCCACCGCCACGGCCGGGGTCTTGGAGCCGGTGAAGACGAACACGCCCTCGCTGGTGGCCGGATCGCGGTCCGGCCGCGGGTCCTGCACCCAGAAGCCGCGCGCGGAGCCGAAGGCGCGGACCGCGGTGACGACGCCGGGGACGTCGGTGACCCGCTCGCCGTCGTACGGGGAGAGCCGGGTGTTCCCCTGGATGTCGTGGATGCGCGGCTGTGCCGCCTCGGCCTGCTGTGGCGCGGCCAGCAGTCCGGCCGCGAGCGCGGTGACGGCCACCGTGCCCAGCACGGCGGTTCGGCGGAGCGGACGGGCTGCGGTGGACGGGGCTATCGGGTCCATCGGTTCTCCGGATGGTGAGGTCGGACGGAGGGCGGGCCCGCCTCCCCGCGGTCACGCGCGGGACGGGCGGAGCGGGCCCGCGCCGCCGGATCGGAGGCGGGGGAACGGGAGTTCGGCACCCGCACTGTTTCTACGCGCGTCAATCTCCGGCGTCCGCACCCCCGTTGTCAAGGGACCACCGGTGTACACGGGCGGACACCACGGTGAACGGACAGGAAGGGCCCATATCGGTCTAGGCTTTGTGCGGCGCGCCCGACGCGGGCGGTGCGGACCCCAGCATCCCGAGGAGAAGTCGCCCATGCCCGGAGACCGTTCCGTCATGCCGCCGCTCCGGCTGCCCTCCGAGGCCGAACTCGCGCGCCAGGCACTGACGGCACCCCTCCTCGCCCGCGCCGTGCGGCTCGCCCGCCGGCTGGGGGACGGGGTGCCGACGGAGGCGGACGGGCAGCCGGAACGCGCCGGACTGCTGCGCCTGGCCGGGGAGTTGGGACTCGACGGCGATCCGGACGGGCTCGCGGCCACCCGCGCGGCATGGCGGCTCGCCGCCGCCACCGGCCTGCTGCGGACCTCCGGGGAGGGCGGCGCGGACGCCGGGACACCGGCCGGCGCGGGCCGGGCGGGCGCGGCAGGCACGGGCCTGCGGGCCGTCCCCGGCGAGAAGGCCGCCCGGGTCACCGGCGGGAGCCCGCGCGAGATCCTGGAGCTCTGGCGGAGCGGACTGGAGACCGTGCTCGCGGAGGCGGAGGCGGAGGCGGAGGCGAAGGCGGAGGCGGAGAGCGGGACGGGGAACGGGCCGGAGCGCGCGGCGTGGAGCGGAACCGGGCCCGCCGAGGCGGGGACGCCCGCAGGCGCCGGTCACTCCGCGCCCGCCGCGAACGGCACCGGAACCGGCACGGGAACCGGCACCGGGAGCGGCACCGCCAAGGCGAGAACGTCCGCGGGTCCGGGCGCGGCCATCCCGTCCGGCACCGGGATGGGCACCGCGACCGCCGGGGCGGGGGCATCCGCATCCGCGGGCACGGCCGCCTCGATCGGCTCCGGCGCCCGCGTCGGCGCCGGACCCGGCCGCCCCTCCGGCGGGGCCGCCGGGAGCCTCGACCGCGTCCTCGCCGCGCTCTATGCCCTCACCGCCCTGGAGGGCCGCGCCCTCGGCGACCCCGGGCGGAGCTTCGTACCGCTGCCCGCGCTCGCCGCCACGGTCATCGTGCCCGAGGGCATGACGGAACCCACCGACGCCGTACTGGAGGAGGTGTCGGAGGAGGTCATGCGGCTGGACCACTGCTTCCGGCTGCTGGAGCCCCTCGGGCTCGTCGAGTACCGGCCCGTCGACGCGAGCCTCATCGAGGAGCTGGACGGGAACGGGGACGGGGCGGGGGCCGAAGCCGGGGCCGGCGAACCGGCGGACGGCACGGTCACCGCGGACGGCACGGTCACCGCTGTCGCAACGGACGCCGTCGCTCCGGCCGTTGCCGGGCACGCCGCTCCGGCCGGCGGCCGGGACGACGCCGCCGCCCGCTACGGCATGGTCCGGCTGACCGCCCTCGGCGCCCACGGCGTGCGGGCCCGGCTGCTCGACGCGGGCATCACCGCGCCGCTCACCGGCGACCTCGCCGGACAGGGCGCGGAAACCCTGCTGGACACCGTCACCGGCTACCCGGAGCCCGCGGCCCGGGCCGAGGTCGAGGAGTGGCTGCTCCGGCGCGAGCCCGTCGCCGCCGCCCGTGAACTCCTCGCCGCGGGCCGGGGCGACGACCCGGCCGCACCGCTGCGCCGGCTCGGCTGCCAGCAGGCGCTGGCCCTGATCGGCCGGGAGGCCGAGCCCGCGCTGCGCGAGGTGCTGGACGACCGGCACCTCGGCGGCCTCGCCCGGGTCTGGCTGGCGGAGCACGGGGCGGCCGGAGTGCCGGAGCCCTCGGAGGAGATGGTCTTCTGGCTGACCGTCGACACCCTCGCCGCCCAGCTCGGCGCGGACGGCGACTCCGCCGAACTGGAGGAGCTGGTCCTCGGGCTGGTCGGGCAGCACGGCGCCTTCTTCGACACGGCCTGGCGGGTGGACCACCCGGCCACCGGGGAGGTCCTGGAGGCGATGGGACGGCTGCACCCCGACCGCGCCGTGGCGAAAGCGGCCCGCCAGGCGGCGTACAAGGCCCGCTCGCGGGGGCGGTGAGCCGGCCTCTCTCGTGCGGGGTGGCCGGGGTGGTGTCCTCGCCGGCCGGCGGAACCCCGTCTTCCGGGCCGTCGGATCGCCCAATGGACGAACGGCCGTCGGGCGGTGTTCAGCCGCTGTTCGGCGGCGCCGGGCACCGTGGTTCCCGTAGCGCAGGGGATCGTCCGGCGACGCAGGAGATGAAGATGCCGCTCACCCGCAGGGATTTCGCGAGAGGGTCCGCCTACACCGGTGCGGGCGTGGTGCTCGCCGGCAGCGTCGGCGTGCTGGCCGGCGCGCCCGACGCCATCGGCATCGGCGGCCGGGACGGGGAGTCCGGGGCCGCCGGCGCGGACCGGCACCCCCCGCACGGCGTCGGCTACGGCCCGCTGCGGGACGACCCCGGCGGCATCGTCGCGCTGCCCGAGGGCTTCTCGTACCGCGTCATCTCCCGCACCGGCGTCACCGAGCTGGAGTCCGGCGAGCCGACCCCCGCGAACCAGGACGGCACCGCCGCCTTCGCCGGCCCGCGCGGCACGACCCTGCTCGTCGTCAACCACGAGATCGACGGCCCGCGCGCGGAGACCGAGCACCCCGTGCCGCTCGCCGACGGCCTCGTCTACGACCCCGCCGCGCCCGGCGGCTGCACCGTGGTCGAGGTCCGCCGCGGCGGCGAGGTGGCCCAGTGGGTCGGCATCGCCGGCACCGCCGACAACTGCTCCGGCGGCCGTACCCCCTGGAACACCTGGCTGACCTGCGAGGAGAACTCCGACCGGGCCGGCGAGAACGGGATGACGAAGGACCACGGCTATGTCTTCGAGGTCGATCCCCTCGACCGGCGCGCCAACCGCGACCCGAAGCCCGTCAAGGCCCTGGGCCGCTACGACCACGAGGCCGTCGTCATCGACCCCCGGCGCGGGCACGTCTATCTGACGGAGGACGACGACGAGCCCAACGGCCTCTTCTACCGCTGGGTCCCGCCGAAGGGCTTCGAGCACGGCCGCGGCCGGCTCCGCACGCTCGCCGGCGACGCGGGCGTCCTCCAGGCCCCCAAGTGCTTCGACTCCGGCGGCCGTTTCGTCGACGACCTCTCCCGGGCGACCAGGGCCGGCACCGTCTACGGCGTCGACTGGGTGGACGTGCCCGACCGTGACGCACGGACCGTTCCCGTGCGCAAGCAGTTCGGGGACGGGAGCGTCACCCGGGGCCGCAAGCTGGAAGGCATGTGGTGGGCGGACGGCGGGGCGTACTTCGTCTCCTCCTACGCCCGCGAGGAGAGCCCAGGGCGGCCGCACGACGGCCAGGTCTGGTTCTACGACCCGCGGCGCCGGACCCTCACCCTCAAGGTGATCCTCGGCGTCAACGACCGGCCCTTCGAGGAGGGCGCCTTCGACGGCCCCGACAACATCACCGTCTCGCCGTACGGCGGGCTGATCATCGCCGAGGACGGCGAGGGAATCCAGCACCTCTTCGGCGCCACGGACAGCGGCCGGACGTATCCGATCGCCCGGAACGAGGTGAACATCGGCACCGCGGAGGAGCCGGAGTTCAGCGAGTTCACCGGCGTGGTCTTCTCACCCGACGGCAAGACGCTGTACGCCCACATCCAGGAGCCCGGGATCATGCTCGCCATCACCGGCCCCTGGCGCCGCCAGCCCCGCTGACGCCCTGTGGCCTCCGGCCCGGGATGACGCGGGCCGGGGCGCCGGATGCCGGGCATCCGGCGCTGCCCGGCCCCGTCCGTGACGCCCGGGCCCCCCGGCCCCGGACGCCCGGCCCCGCCCGGGGCCTCGCTGCGGTCCCGCGCCCGCTCCGGGCACGGGCCGGGCGTCCGGTCACCCGTACGCATGGGGGTGCGGGCGGCCGGTGGGCGGCGGACTCGGCCGGGACCGGGTTCCGAGGCGGCGCGACGACCGCCGTTCCGCGCTCCGCTGCCCGAAGGCCCGGTACCGCCCGCTGCCCGCCCTTCCGATGCCGCCCGCCGCCTCGGCGCCGCAGAAGACGGTCCGGCGTCAACTGCCGTGCCGCGTACGGCGGCGGGCGGGCGAGCGGCGCCGCCCTAGAGGGCCCTGCCGCCCGGCTTCACCATGCCGCGCACCGTGCGGGAATCCACGTACTCACCCATCGCCGTCATCTCCCACTCGCCCGAGAACTGCCGGATGAGCTTGCACATCATCACGCCCGTGCGGGGCTCGGCCCCCGTCAGATCGAAGCGCACCAGCTCCTGCCCCGCGCCGTCCAGCAGTCGGCAGTACGCCTTCGACACCTCGGTGAACTTCTGCCCGGAGAAGGAGTTCACCGTGAACACCAGCCCCGTGACCTGCGGCGGCACATCGCCCAGATGCACGGTGATCACTTCGTCGTCACCGCCGCCCTCGCCGGTGAGGTTGTCGCCGGAGTGCTGGATGACGCCGTTCAGGATCGCGAGCTTGCCGAAGTAGCAGGCGTCGATCTTCTTGCGGTCCGGGCCGTAGGCGATCACGGAGGCGTCGAGGTCGATGTCCTTGCCCCGGTAGGCCGGCTCCCAGCCGAGGCCCATCCGCACGGAGGTCAGCAGCGGGCGGCCGCCCTTCACCAGGGAGACCGTCTCGTTCTTCCGCAGGCTGACCCGGCCCTTGTCCAGGTTGATCTTCCCGGTGCCGGGGGCCGGAGCGCCCGGGGCCGGAGTGGCCGCCGGAGCGGCCGGCGCCGCGGGCGCGGGCCGCGCGGGCGCCGCCGGAGGCGGGGGAGGCGTGGTGGCGGCCGGCGGGGGAGCGGGCTGCGCGGCGGGGGCGGCGGGCTCCTCCACGCTCACCCCGAAGTCGGTGGCGATGCCCGCCAGTCCGTCGGCGTAGCCCTGCCCGACGGCCCGCACCTTCCAGGCGCCGCCCCTGCGGTAGACCTCGACCACCACGAGGGCCGTCTCCGGGCCGAGGCGCGGCGGCGTGAACGCGGCGAGCACCGCGCCGTCGTCGGCGTTGCGGACCGTGGCCGTCGGCTCCGTGCCGGCGAAGGTCGCCCCCGGGGCGTCGAGACTGGCCGTCACGACCACCTTGTCGATGCCGGCCGGTACGGCGCCGGTGTCGACGGTGATGGTGTCGGGCGCGGCGCCGCCACCGCCGCGGTGGGTGACACCGGGGCCGGTGGGCTGGTTGTAGAAGACGAAGTCGGCGTCGGAGCGGACCTTGCCGTCGGCGGTCAGCAGCAGGCCCGACACGTCGAGCCGCGCCGGTGCGGTGACGTCCACCGCCACACGGGGGACGGAGAGCGGGATGTTCGAGCCGGGGGTCATTGCGGTCATGCCGGGGTAACGAGCGGCCCGGCTTTACGGTTCCATTACCTACCCGTCCGGCGGGGGAGTGCTCCCGTCCGGCCGCCGTCCCCGCCCCGTCACGGGCAGCCGCCCGGACGACGTGGCGGGCAAACGGGCACCGGGCGGGCATCCGGATCCACCGCCCGGGCACCGGCTCCGGCGGCGGCCGGCCCGTCCCACCTGGTGGAACCGTTCCGGCCGGCCGGCGGGACCGGGCACATCCGGGCAGGATCGCCGCCCGCAGCAACCTGGCCGGGCCCTCGCGGGCCCTGTACAAATCTCCTCACGGCCCGCACCGGCCACCTGCTCCGCGGGAGACCCCCGGGAGCCGGGCCGGGCCGGGCCCGGGCGAGCAGAGGAGGTGCGCCGGTGAACGCCGAGGAACGGCAGCGGGAGATCGTGGCCCTGGCCCGGGACACGGGCGCGGTGGACGTCACCGGGCTCGCCGAGAAGCTGGCCGTCGCCAAGGAGACCATCCGCCGTGATCTGCGCGTTCTGGAGGACCACGGGCTGGTGCGGCGCACCCATGGCGGCGCCTACCCCGTGGAGACCCCGGGGTTCGAGACGACGCTCGCCTTCCGCGCCACCCTCCACGTGCCGGAGAAGCGGCGGATCGCCGCCGCCGCGGCCGAGCTGATCGGCGAGGCCGAGACCCTGTTCATCGACGAGGGTTTCACCCCGCAGCTCATCACCGAGGCGCTGCCCCGCGACCGGTCGCTGACCGTCGTCACCACCTCCCTGGCCACCGCCGGGACGCTGGCCGCGCGGGACAACACCACCGTGCTCCTGCTGGGCGGCCGGGTGCGCGGCGGCACCCGGGCCACGGTCGGCCACTGGGCGACCCGGATGCTCTCCGGGTTCGTCATCGACCTGGCGTTCGTCGGGGCCAACGGCATCTCCCGCCGCCACGGCCTGACCACACCCGACCCGGTGGTCGGCGAGGTGAAGGCGACGGCGGTGCGGGTGGCGCGGCGCCGGGTGCTCGTCGGAGCGCACACCAAGTTCGGGGCCGTGGGCTTCTGCCGCTTCGCGGAGGTCTCCGACGTCGAGGCGATCGTCACCGGCACCGCCCTGCCGCCCTCCGAAGCCCACCGCTACTCGCTCCTGGGACCGCAGGTCATCCGCGTCTGACCGGCGGCCGGACCCGCAACGGCGCGAAAACCCGCACCGGTACACCGTCCGCGGCCCACCCACCGCGGGCGGTACGGCACCGCACGCCCGCGCACCCCGCCCCGCACGTACGCCGGCTCCCCTCCGCGGGCAGACCGCGATCAGCCCGTCCCCGTCCCCATCCCCGTCCCCGTCCCCGTCCCGATCCCCGGCAAGGAGTCCGACATGCGACGCAGAAAGATCCGGAACCCGGCACACGCTCTGATCGCCACCGCCGTGGCGGGCTCTCTCCTGGCGGCCTGCGCCGGAGCCGGCGGTGCCTCCTCGGAGGACGGCACGATCAATGTGCTGATGGTCAACAACCCGCCGATGAACGACCTGCGGAAGCTCACCGCCGAACACTTCACGAAGGAGACCGGCATCGAGGTCAACTTCACCGTGCTGCCGGAGAACGACGTCCGCGACAAGATCAGCCAGGACTTCTCCAGCCAGGCCGGCCAGTACGACATCGCCACCATCAGCAACTACGAGGCGCCGATCTACGCCGGCAACGGCTGGCTGCACGCCCTCGACTCCGCCGCGGCCGAGGACGAGGCGTTCGACCAGGACGACATCCTGGAACCGATGCGGCTGTCGCTCACCGGCGAGGACGGCAAGCTCTACGGCCAGCCCTTCTACGGCGAGTCGTCCTTCCTGATGTACCGCCGGGACGTCTTCGAGAAGCACGGGCTGACCATGCCGGAGCAGCCCACCTGGCGGGAGGTCGCGGACCTCGCCGAGGAGCTCGACACCGCCGAGCAGGGCATGAAGGGCATCTGCCTGCGCGGACTGCCCGGCTGGGGCGAGGTCATGGCACCGCTCACCACGGTCGTCAACACCTTCGGCGGCACCTGGTTCGACGCGGACTGGAACGCCCGGCTGACCTCCCCCGAGTTCACCGAGGCCACCGAGTTCTACGTGAACCTGGTGCGCGAGCACGGCGAGGCGGGCGCCGCCCAGGCCGGGTACGCCGAGTGCCTCAACAACATGACCCAGGGCAAGACCGCCATGTGGTACGACGCCACCGCCGGCGCCGGATCACTGGAGGCCGCCGGCTCCCCGGTGAAGGGCAAGATCGGCTACGTGCCCGCCCCGGTGGAGAAGACCGACAGCTCCGGCTGGCTCTACACCTGGGCGTGGGGCGTGCAGAAGGCCTCGGAGAACGCCGACGACGCCTGGAGGTTCATCTCCTGGGCCTCCGGCAAGGAGTACGAGGAACTGGTCGGCGAGGAGATCGGCTGGGCCGGCGTCCCGGCGGGCAAGCGCGCCTCCACCTACGAGCGCCCCGAGTACCGCGAGGCGGCCGGGGCCTTCTCCGAGGTGGCCCGGACCGCCATCGCCGGGGCCGACCCGCGCGACCCGGGCGTGCAGGAGCGGCCCGCGCCCGGCATCCAGTTCGTGGGCATACCGGAGTTCACCGACCTGGGCACCAAGGTCTCCCAGGAGATCAGCGCGGCCATCGCCGGACGCACGTCGGTGAAGCAGGCGCTGGCCGCCTCGCAGCGGCTGGCGGAGGCGGTCGGCGAGGAGTACAAGGGCCGATGACCGGACAGCTCTCCGCGGCCGCACCGCCGCCCGCCGCCGCCCCGCCCCGCGCGCCCGCGCGGGCCCCGGCCGCCCCCGCGCGGCTGCGGGCCTGGGCCACCCGCGCCCCGCTGCTGCCCGCCCTGGTCTTCCTGATCGCCGTCACCCAGCTCCCCTTCGCGGCGACGCTCGTCATCTCCCTCTTCGACTGGTACGCACTCGACCCCGGCGGCCGGGAGTTCACCGGGCTCGCCAACTACGGCACGGTGCTCTCCGATCCCCGGCTGCGGTCCTCCGTGGTCACCACGGCGGTGCTCACCGCGTCCGTGGTGCTGGCGAGCCTTCTCCTGGGGCTCGGCCTGGCGCTGCTGCTGGACCGGTCCTTCCGCGGCCGGGGCGTGGTGCGCACCCTGCTCATCGCCCCGTTCCTGGTCGTCCCCGTGGCCGCCGCGCTGCTGTGGAAACACGCCCTCTACAACCCCGAGTACGGGCTGTTCAACGGCGTCCTCGCCTGGCTGGGCGGGCTGTTCGGCGTGGAGGAGCCCGTCCAGCCCGACTGGCTCTCCGATATGCCGCTGCCCGCGGTGGCCGCGTCCCTGGTGTGGCAGTGGACGCCGTTCATGATGCTCATCCTGCTGGCCGGGCTGCAGAGCCGGCCGCTGGAGACGGCCGAGGCGGCCCGGCTGGACGGCGCCGGCTCCTGGCAGGTCTTCCGCCATCTGACGCTGCCGCACCTGCGGCGCTATCTGGAGCTGGGGGCCCTGCTGGGCTCCATCTACATCGTCCAGCACTTCGACGCGGTGTTCACCCTCACCGCCGGGTCGCTGGGCACCGCCAACCTGCCCTACACGATCTACCACACCTTCTACAAGGCCCACGAGTACGGCCTCGCCTCGGCGGCGGGGGTGCTCGTCGTCCTCGGCTCGATCGCCCTCGCCGTCTTCGCCCTGCGTGTGGTCTCGTCCCTGTTCGGTGAGGAGGCGTCCGGCTCATGACCGCCCCCGCTCCCGCTCCCGTGCCCGCTGCCCCCGCCGGGACCGCCGCGGCCGGCCCCGTCCGGCCCCCCGGCCGCACCGCCCCGCATCCCGCGGTGCGCCGTGCCCGGCGCCGGAACACCGCGCTCGGGGTGCTGGCCTGGCTCGCCGGGATCGTGTTCTTCCTGCCCGTCGCCTGGATGGTCCTCACCTCCCTGCACTCCGAGGCCGACGCCGCGACCAACCCGCCCTCGCTCGCCGCCCCGCTCACCCTGGACGGCTACCGCGAGTTCTTCACCGCCGGGGGAGCCGGCGCCGCCGGCCCCTGGCCGTCGTTGGCCAACTCGGCCATGGCGTCGTTGTTCTCCACCGCCGCGGTGCTGCTGCTGGCGTTCCCGGCGGCGTACGCGCTGTCGCTGCGGCCGGTGCGCAAGTGGCGGGACGTGCTGTTCTTCTTCCTGTCCACGAAGATGCTGCCGGTGGTCGCGGGGCTGCTGCCGGTGTATCTGTTCGCCCGGAACACCGGGCTGCTGGACAACATCTGGCTGCTCGTCCTCCTCTACACCTCGATGAACCTGCCGATCGCGGTGTGGATGATGCAGTCCTTCCTCTCCGAGGTGCCGGCCGCCCTCATCGAGGCGGCGCAGCTCGACGGGGCACGGCTGCCCACCGTCCTCGGCCGGGTGATCGCCCCGCTGACCGGTCCCGGCATCGCCGCCACGGCGCTGATCTGCTGCATCTTCAGCTGGAACGAGATGCTGTTCGCCCGGGTCCTCACCGGGGTGACCGCGCAGACCGCGCCGGTCTTCCTGACCGGTTTCATCACCAGTCAGGGGCTGTTCCTGGCCCAGGTGTGCGCCGCCTCCGTCGTCATCTCCCTGCCGGTGCTCGCCGCGGGGTTCGCCGCCCAGGACAAACTCGTCCAGGGCCTGTCCCTGGGAGCCGTCAAATGAGGGCCGCCGTCATCGAGTCGCCGGGCAGGGCCGTGCTGGCCACCGTCCCCGATCCCGTCCCCGGCCCCGGCGAGGTGGTCGTCGAGGTCGCCGCCTGCGGGCTGTGCGGCACCGATCTGCACATTCTGCAGGGCGAGTTCGCGCCCTCCCTGCCGCTGGTGCCGGGGCACGAGTTCGCCGGCGAGGTGGTCGCCACCGGCGGCGCGGCCGGTGGTCTCAAGGCCGGTGACCGGGTGGCGGTGGACCCCTCCCTGTACTGCCACGCGTGCCGCTACTGCCGCACCGGCCACGCCAATCTGTGCGACCGCTGGGCCGCCATCGGCGTGTCCGCGCCGGGCGGCGCGGCCGAGTACGCCCTCGCCCCGGCCGCCAACTGCGTGAAACTCCCGGACCACGTCGGCCTCCAGGACGCCGCGCTCATCGAGCCGCTGTCCTGCGCCGTGCGCGGCTACGACGTGCTGTCGGCGCGGATGGGCGCCCGGGTGCTGATCTACGGCTCCGGCACCATGGGCCTGATGATGCTGGAGCTGGCCAAGCGGACCGGGGCCGCGGGCGTCGACGTCGTCGACATCAGCCCCGAACGCCTCGCCACCGCCCGGACCCTGGGCTGCTCCGGTACGGCGGCGGCGGCCGGGGAGTTCGGCCGGCCCGGCGGCTGGGACGTCGTCATCGACGCCACCGGCAACGCCGCGGCGATCCAGGACGGCCTCGGGCGGGTCGCCAAGGCCGGCACCTTCCTGCAGTTCGGGGTCGCCGACTACGCGACGACCGCCGTCATCGAGCCGTACCGGATCTACAACCGCGAGATCACCATCACCGGCTCGATGGCGGTCCTGCACAGTTACGAGCGGGCCGCCGACCTGTTCGCGGCGGGCGTCATCGACCCCGGGGTCTTCATCAGCGACCGTCTGCCGCTGGAGGGTTACCCCGAGGCGCTGGAGCGGTTCGCGGCGGGGAAGGGGCGGAAGATCGTCGTCGTGCCGTGACCGGCCGCCGGGGCGGGGCGCCGGCCAACGGGTGTCCGGATCCGGACACCCGCCCCGGCGGCCCGGTCCCGGCCGGCGGCCCGGTCCCGGCCGGCGGCCCGGTCCCGGCCGGCGGCCCGGTCCCGGCCGGCGGCCCGGTCCCGGCCTGTGGACCGGCCCCTTCCGGCCGTAGAGTTCGGGAATGCGACAAGCACCGAAAGAATGCCTGGTCAGCGACGGCCGCGGCCTCACGCTGCACACGTTCCACCGCGTCCCCGAGGACACCCGCTTCGACGACGCCGCAGTGGATCTGTCCCTGGTGGCGCTGTGGCACGGGGACCGGCTGCTGATGGTCTACGAGCGGGACCGCGCCACCTGGGAGCTGCCCGGCGGCGGCATCGATCCCGGGGAGAGCCCGCGCGAGGCGGCGGTCCGCGAACTGGCCGAGGAGTCCGGCCAGGTCGCCGACGAGCTCCGTTTCACCGGCTACGGGCTCTACACCCTGGGGCGCAGCCAACGCCTGGTCTACGGGGCCGTCTACACCGGGCTGACCTCGGTGCCCCGCCCGTTCACCCCGAACGAGGAGATCGCCGCCATCCACTGGCGCGCCGCCGAGGAACCGTTCCTAATCAGTGAGCAGGAGTGAGTCTTGGACCCATACCTGGTCACTGCGGACACCCCGAACGGTTTTGGATGTCCTGGTCGCCCGCGTACTCGTCGCGTCCGGCGGCACGGATCGTGTC
>NZ_JAGPXX010000023.1 GCF_018070345.1 Streptomyces sp. F63 | reverse complement strand
CGCGGGGGGGGGGGCGCCGCCCGCCCCCCCCGCCACGTGCGTGCCGCCGGAGGCACCGGTGGCCCCCGGCGGCGGGCCCCGCCCGCTTCCTCCGACCCTTTTCCCAACCGCTTGTCGAACCCCGCCCCGGGCGCATAGCCTGGCGCCTCGCCGGGGAGGGCGAGGGCGCGAGGGCGGAGGGCCACGCCGTGAGACGTACGTCCCGGGACATCCGCACCGCGAACCGTTACGGAGTACTGCGGCAGATCATCGCCCACTCCCCCGTCTCCCGCCAGGAACTGGCCGCCGCCACCGGTCTCAGCCTGGCGACGGTCGCCAACCTCGTCGGGGAACTGCTGGCACTCGGCCTGCTCACCGAGGTGGGCTTCGAGGAGTCCGCGGGGGGCCGGCCGCGCGGGCTGGTCGCCGTCAACACGTCGGGCGGCGCTCTGGTCGGGGTCGACGTGGCGGAGACCTACGTCCATGTGGAGCTGTTCGATCCGGCGCTGAACGTCCTGGCCCGGGCCGACGAGGAGCTGCGCCCCGGCGAGAACGGTCCGCGGCAGGTCGCCGGCCACATCGTGGCGGCCGTCGAGTCGGTGACGGGTCAGGGCGGGAGGGGCAGCGGGACCGGCGGCGGGGACCGCCGGATCCTCGGGGTGGGTGTCAGCGTGCCCGGCCAGGTGGACCGCGAGGGCGGGGTCTCGGTCTACGCCCCCAACTGGGACTGGCACGAGGTCCCCCTACTGAGCCTGCTGGCCGGCCGTCTCCCCCACCCGCTGCACCTCGACAACCCGCTCCGCGCCTGCACGGTGGCCGAGTTGTGGTTCGGCGCCGCCCGGGACCGCGGCGACGCCGTCGTCGTCAACCTCGGTACGGGGGTGGGGGCCGGCCTCGCGCTCGGCGGCTCGCTCCACCGGGGCGTCACCAACAGCGCCGGCGAGTGGGGCCACACCACCCTCGTCCTCGACGGCCGTCCGTGCCACTGCGGCAACCGCGGCTGCGTGGAGGCCTACGTCGGCGCGCCCGCCATCATGCGCCGGCTGCGCGAGCTCGACCCCGGCAGCCCGCTGCTGCACCCGGGAGACCAGACCGCCACGATCGCGGCCCTCGCCCGGGCGGCGGGCGAGGGGGACCCGGTGGCGGTCGCGGCGGTCCGCGAGACGGCCCGCTTCCTCGGTGCCGGGATCGCCGACCTCGTCAACCTGCTCAACCCGGAAGTGATCGTGCTCAGCAGCTGGGTCGCCGCCCTGCTCGGGGAACACCTGCTCGGGGAGGTACGGGACGTGGTGGCGCGGCACGCGCTGGCCCGGCCGCTGGCCGGCACCGAGATCGTGCTCAGCCCGGTCCCCACCAATCCGGTCAGCCTCGGCGCCGCGACCTTCGCCCTGGAGGGTTTCCTCACCTCCGTGGGCCGCCGGCCCCGGAGCCCCGGCGCGCCGCTCCCGCCTCCGGGCGCACCCGCCGGGACGAGCCCGGCCGGCATCTGAACCCCGGGCGGCGCGGGGCCCGTACGGGGCGGCGGTGTGCCGTGCGCCGCCCCCCGCTCGTCCGGGATCCCGAACCGCCGTCCCGCGTTCCGGGGCCGTCGGCGCCTCCCGGCGAGAAGACTTCCTCCAACCCCTTGCCGAAGCCCTGGACGATGGCTAGCGTCCCGCACCACAACGGCAGTACCGCACCACGGCACCACGGCGACGAGCACCCCGACGTGCTTCGCGCAGCAGTGAGTTGAGCCGCTACAGACGGGACGTCACATGCCGGCCATCAGCAGCAGTCAGTGGGACCGCCGCGATCTCCTCCGCGCCGCCGGAGGGATCGCCGCCCTGGGCGCGCTGTCCGCCTGCGGCTCCGGCACCGGGCGCGGGGGCGGGGGTCCGGGCCGGTCGATCAAGCAGATGTACCACGCCTACGGCGAGCCGGGCACGCAGCAGGCCGCCCGGAAGTTCGCCGGGGCGTACAAGGACGCGGACGTCTCGGTGCAGTGGATACCGGGCGAGTACGAGAAGAAGCTGTTCACCGCACTGCTGTCGTCCGACGGGCCGGACGTCTTCGAGTTCCATCCGCAGATCCACATGGCGCGCGAGCGGCAGATCGTGCCGCTCGACGACATCCTCGAAGGCGTCGAGGACGACTTCAACGAGGCGGACATCGCCTCCCACACCATCGACGGCAAGGTCTACGGGGTGCGGATGATCGACGATCCGCAGTTCCTCTACTACCGCAAGTCCCTGCTGGAGAAGGCCGGAATCGAGCCGCCGGACACCCTCGACGCACTGATCGAGGCGGCCGGTGAGCTCACCACGGACACGGTGAAGGGCCTCTGCCTCGGGCAGACCCTGCAGCCGATCCAGAACCCGCTGATCTGGTCCACCGGCGCCGAACTCCTCACCCCGGACAACGAGATCGCCTACCACACCGGCGAGGTGGTCGAGGCGCTGCGCAAACTGCGCCGGCTGTACGCGGGCAGGGCCCTGCTCAAGGGCGCGCCCACCGAGCACTGGGACCCGGCCTCCTTCAACCAGGGCCTGTGCGCGATGCAGTGGTGCGGCATGTGGGCGATGCCGCAGATCCTCAAGGCCCACGGCGACGACGTCGGCATCATGCCGTGGCCGTCGTCCGGCGGTCCGAAGGGCCGCCCGGCGGTCTACAACGGGGGCTGGTCGGCATTCGTCTCGGCGAAGGCGAAGGACGTCGACGCGGCCAAGGCGTTCGTGAAGTGGCTGTGGATCGACCGGAAGGAATTCCAGCGCGAGTGGTGCCTGGACTACGGCTTCCACATCCCGCCGCGGAAGTCGGTGGCCGCCGGCGCGGAGGAGCTCGGGTCGGGGCTGGCGGCGGAGGGGGTCGAACTCTTCAACAGCGCCGGCATCTTCGACAACCCGTCCTGGACCCAGGCGATGATCACCACGCTCACCGATGTCATGGCCAACGCCGTCCGGAGCGACGGCGATCCGGAGGCCGAGCTCGACAAGGCGGACCGGAAGATCGGGCGTGAGCTCGACACGATCTTCGGCTGAGGGCGGGGCCACCACCATGGCGACACCCCTGCGACGGCCGGCCGGGCGCGTCCGGCGCGCCGCCCCGGACCGCCGCGGGCGGGCGGCGAGGCGGCCCCGGGAGGGGAGCGCGGCGGGGCGCGGGCACGCCCTCGCCTTCTGGCTGTTCACCGGCCCGTTCCTGGCCGGGCTGCTCGTCTTCGTCCACCTCCCGATCGGCTGGAGCCTGTGGCTCAGCCTCTTCGAGGCGCGCTCCACCGTGACACCCACGGAGTTCGTGGGGCTCGGCAACTACCTGACGATGCTCTCCGACGGCGACTTCCTGCGCAGTCTGGGCACCTTCACGGTCTTCGCCCTCTTCGCCGTCCCGCTCACCTTCGCCCTGTCGCTGGGGCTGGCCCTGCTCGTGCACCGCGTCCGCTTCCTGCGGGCGTTCTTCCGGTCCGCGTTCTTCCTGCCGACGGCGTGCAGTTATGTGGCCGCCTCGCTGGTGTGGAAGATGTCGGTCTTCAACGGGGTCCGCTTCGGGCTGGCCAACACCGTTCTCGGGTGGCTCGGCCTGGACTCCGTCGCCTGGCTGGCCTCTCCCGACCCGCCCTGGTACTGGCTGGTGATCGTCACGTTGCGGCTGTGGCTGCAGTCCGGCTTCTACATGATCCTCTTCCTGGCGGCGCTGCAGAACATCCCGCGGGTGCTCTACGAGGCCGCGGCCATCGACGGCGCGCGGCCCGGCTGGCAGACCTTCCGGTACGTGACGCTGCCGCAGCTGCGGACCACGTCCACGGCGGTGATCCTGCTCCTCCTCATCGCGGCCTACCAGGCGTTCGACGAGTTCTACAACCTCCTCGACAAGGCGACCTGGGGCCGGCCGCCGCTGGTCTACCTCTACAACCTGGCACTCGGCGAGAACCAGGACTACGGGCTCGGCAGCGCCGGAGCCCTGCTGCTGGCCCTGCTCATCTGCCTGGTCACCCTCCTCCAGGGGCGGTTCCTGGGCTTCGGCCGGGAGAGGGACGCGTGAGCGCGGCGCCGGGCACCGGCCGGGCGGCGGCACGGGGCGTACGCGGCACGCTCGGCGGCGCGGGGCTGTACGCGGCGCTGCTGGTCGCCACCGTGCTCTTCCTCGTGCCCTTCTATCTGATCGCCCGCAACGCGCTCGCCGCGGATGCCGAGATCACCGGGGAGACCTGGACGTTCTTCCCCACCGACCTCCAGTGGGGCCATGTCCGGGAGCTGTTCGCCGACCCGGCCGTGCCCTTCGCCCGGGCACTGTGGAACTCCCTGGTCGTCGGGGTGCTGCACACCGCGGGCACCCTGCTGCTCTGCTCCACCGCCGGCTACGGGCTGGCCCGCATCCCGTACCGGCACGCGCAGAAGGTCTTCTACCTGGTGCTCGGCACACTGATGGTCCCGGCGGCCGTCACCTTCGTCCCGGCGTTCGTCCTCGTCTCCTCCCTCGGCTGGGTGTCCAGCCTCCGGGGCCTGATCATCCCGGGGCTGTTCAGCGGCTTCACCGCCTTCCTCTTCCGCCAGTACTTCCTGGGCTTCCCCCGGGAGCTGGAGGAGGCGGCGCGGGTGGACGGGCTGAACCACTGGGGCGCGTACTGGCGGGTGGTGGTGCCCAACTCGCTGAACTTCTTCGCGGCGATCGCCGTCATCACCTTCATCGGCGGCTGGAACGCCTTCCTCTGGCCGCTGGTCATCGGCCAGGACCAGGAGTCCTGGACGGTGCAGGTGGCGCTCTCGTCCTATCTCACCGCCCAAACCGTCAACCTGCACTTGATCTTCATGGCCGCGGCGATATCCATCCTGCCCCTGATCCTGGTCTTCGTCGTCCTCCAGCGCTGGCTGGTGCAGGGCGTCGCCCGGACCGGGATCAAGGGCTGACCGAGGGAACTCATGGGCACATCTCAGGAACCGCTCAGGAACCCGCACGCCCCCACGGCCCCGGGAACCCCGGCCGGGCCGGCCCCGGGCCCGGCCGGCTCAGGCACCGGGCACCCGTCCGCCCCCGGACTCCCGTACTACGAGGACCGGTCGCCGGGGCGCGGCACCCTCCCGCCCCGCGCCTGGTACGCGTCCTCCGACGCCCGCAGGCTCTCCCTGGGCGGCGAGTGGCTCTTCCGGCTCTCCCCCACCGCCGGCTCCGAGGACGACTCCTTCGCCCGCCCCGGCCACGACGCGAGCGGCTGGGACCGGCTGACCGTCCCCGGCCACTGGGTGCTCCAGGGCCACGGCGCGCCCGCGTACACCAACACCCGCTACCCCTTCCCCGTCGATCCGCCCCGGGTCCCGTACGAGAACCCGACCGGCGACCATCTGCGCCCCTTCGCACTGCCGGCCGACTGGCCGCTGGGTCCCGGCTCCGGGGACACGGTGCTGCGCTTCGACGGTGTCGAGTCCTGCGCCCGGGTCTGGCTCAACGGCACCGAGCTGGGCGTCTTCCAGGGCAGCCGGCTGCCGCACGAGTTCGCGGTGGGGGCGCTGCTCCGGCCCGGCACCAACGCGCTGGCCGTCCGGGTCCACCAGTGGTCGGCCGGCAGCTACCTGGAGGACCAGGACCAGTGGTGGCTGCCCGGCATCTTCCGTGATGTGACGCTGCTGCACCGGCCGCCCGGCGCGGTGGCCGACTTCACCGTCCACGCCTCCTACGACCACCGCGCGGGGACGGGCACCCTGCGGGTGGACTGCCGGACCGGCGGGAACGGTACCGGCGGCGCGGGAAGCGGCGCGGCCGCCGCCCGGATCACCGTCCCCGAGCTCGGCCTCGACCTTGCCGCGGGCGAGAGCGGGACCGTCCCCGTGGAGCCGTGGACCGCCGAGACCCCGCGGCTGTACGGGGCCGAACTGGCCGCGCCCGGGGAGCGGATCGCGCTGCGCGTCGGCTTCCGCACGGTCGCGGTGGAGGACGGCGTCCTCACGGTCAACGGCCGCCGCATCCTGTTGCGGGGTGTCAACCGGCACGAGTTCCACCCGGTTACCGGGCGGGCGGTTGACCCGGACACCATGCGCCGGGACCTGCTGCTGATGAAGCGGCACAACATCAACGCCGTCCGCACCAGCCACTATCCGCCGCACCCGGCCTTCCCCGGCCTCTGCGACGAACTGGGCCTCTGGGTCGTCGACGAGTGCGATCTGGAGACCCACGGCTTCGCCGACACCGGATGGCGCGGCAACCCGGTCCGCGACGAACGCTGGTTCCCCGCCCTGCTGGACCGGGCCGCGCGGATGGTCGAGCGCGACAAGAACCATCCGTCCGTCATCCTGTGGTCGCTCGGCAACGAGTGCGGTACCGGCCCCGGGCTGACGGCCATGGCCGAGTGGATCCGCGCCCGGGACCCCGGCCGGCCGCTGCACTACGAGGGCGATCCGTCCTGCGCGGACACCGACGTCTACTCCCGCATGTACGCCCCGCACGCCGAGGTGGAGCTGATCGGCCGGCGGGCGGAGGAGCCGCTGGACGACCCGGAGCTGGACGCGCGCCGCCGCGGGCTCCCGTTCATCCTCTGCGAGTACGCCCACGCGATGGGCAACGGGCCCGGCGGCCTCTCCGAGTACCAGCGGCTCTTCGAGCGGTACGAGCGCTGCCAGGGCGGCTTCGTCTGGGAGTGGATCGACCACGGTCTCGCCCGCCGTGCGGCGGACGGCACCCCGTACTTCGCGTACGGCGGCGATTTCGGGGAGGAGGTCCACGACGGGAACTTCGTCTGCGACGGGCTGCTGTTCCCCGACCGCGCGCCCTCCCCCGGCCTGGCCGAGTACAAGAAGGTCGTCGAGCCGGTGCGTATCGAGGGCGACGGCGCGGCGGGCACCGTCCGGATCACCAACACCCACGACTTCTCCGGCCTGGCGCACCTGGCCTTCACCTGGTCGTACGAGGCCGGCGGCGAGCCGGTCGCGGCCGGCGTGCTGCCGGTGCCGGACCTGGGCCCCGGCGAGAGCGCGGAGGTGCGGCTGCCGGAGCCGCCGCGGCTCGCGGCGGGTGGGGGCACGGGCGGAGGTGCCGGGAGCGGAGCCGGTGCCGGGGAAACCGGCGACCGCTCTGGTGTCCGCTCCGGCGACCGCTCCGCCGACACCGAACGCCAGTGGACCGTCCGGGCCGTCCTCGCCGCCGGTACCTCCTGGGCACCGAGGGGCCATCTCGTCGCCTGGGCGCAGCTCCCGGCCGGCCGGCGCCCGCCGCCGCGGCCCGCGACCGGCCAACCGGTCCGCCGCGACGGGGGGTTGATCCCCCTGGGCCCGGCGGCCTTCGATGCCGCGACGGGCGCGCTGCGGCATCTCGACGGCATCCCGGTCACGGATCTGCGGCTCGACGTCTGGCGCGCGCCGACCGACAACGACGAGGGCGCGCCGTGGCAGCCCGAGCTGCGCCACGGCCCGCTCTGGCGGGCCCTGGGCCTGCACCGGATGCGGCACCGCACGGACGCGGTCGAGATCTCGGCCGACACCCTGGCCGTGCGGACCCGGGTGGCCCCCGCCGCCACCGACCTCGCCCTGCGTGCCGAATACCGCTGGACGGCGGACGCCGGGCGGCTCGGGCTGACGGTCGCGGTCGCCCCGGAGGGCGAGTGGCCGTGCGCCCTCCCCCGCCTGGGCATCCGCTTCGGCATCCCGGCCGCGTACGGCTCGGTCCGCTGGTTCGGCGGCGGGCCGGGCGAGGCGTATCCGGACACCCGGGCCGCCGCGATGACGGGACTGTGGTCGATGACGGTCGACGCACTGCAGACTCCCTACGTCCGCCCGCAGGAGAACGGCGCCCGCGCGGACGTCCGCTGGGCCGAGCTCACCGACGCCGCGGGAGCCGGCCTGCGTGCCGAGAGCGGCGGCCTCGGTGACCTGTTCTGGTTCACCGCGCGCCGCTGGACCACCGAGCAGCTGGACGCGGCCCGCCACACCCCCGACCTGGTCCCCGGCCCCCTGGTGTGGGTCAACCTGGACCACGCCCAGCAGGGCATCGGCTCCCAGTCCTGCGGACCGGGCGTTCTTCCCGCGTACCGACTGCGGGCGGAACCGGCGGAGTTCTCGTTCGTCCTCTCGCCGGTGGGGCGGACCTGACGACCTGGCGGACCGGGTGGCGAACGGCCCGCCGGGCTGCGGCGGGCCGGGGACACACCTGCTAACATCACGAGCAGTCATGCGCCTTCCCGGCCCGGATACCACATCCGCGGGGGAGGCCTTTTTTCGTGCTTCCGGACCGGACCGTTCGTCCGGAGACAAGTGCTGAGCGAACGTCCCGGTACCCCCGTACCACCGGTCCCGGCAAGCGGCGCCCGCCGGTTGACCACCCGTGAAGGAGTCCCGTGTCAGACCTGTCCCTTCGCCTCGCAAGCCCCGCCGACCGCCCCGCGGTGGAGCGGCTGTGGCTGATGTTCCGCCATGACATGTCGGAGTTCGGCGGGCCGCTGCCCAATCCCGACGGCACCTTCCGCAGCGATCGGCTCGACCATGCCTTCTCCCGGCCCGGCTGGGCGCCCTACCTCCTGACGAGCGGCGACAGCCCCGCCGGTTTCGCGTTCGTCCGCGCCCTGGACGGCCCGGCCCGCGTGCTGAACAGCTTTTTCGTGGTGCGCGGCGCGCGCCGGAACGGGGTGGGGCTGCGCGCCGCTCAGGAGATCGTGGCCAGGCATCCCGGTTCCTGGGAGATCGCGTTCCAGGACGCCAACACGGCCGCGGTGCGCTTCTGGCGCCGCGTCGCCACGGAGATCGCCGGCGACGCGTGGACGGAGGAACGCAGGGGGGTACCGGACCGGCCGGACCTGCCTCCCGACGTCTGGATCTCCTTCACCGCTCCCGGGGGGAGCCCCGGCTGAGCACCGGGACCGGGAGCCGCCGGGTCACTCCCGCTCCACTCCGGCGAGCCGCCCGTCCGGCTTCCCGGGACCTGGCCGCGGTCGCCGGTACGAGCCGGCCGCACCGGCCCGGCCGTCCTCGCGCGGTCAGTGGCCGTGCGGGGCACACATGATGACGGCCGTCCCCGCGAGGCAGACCAGGGCGCCGATGACATCCCACCGGTCGGGCCGGTAGCCGTCCGCGACGACGCCCCAGACGACCGAACCGGCCACCAAGACGCCGCCGTACGCGGCGAGGATCCGGCCGAAGCTCTCATCGCTCCGCAGCAAGGTGGCCGCCACCCCGTACAGCCCGAGGGCGATGGCACCGGCCCCGATCCGGGCCCGGCCCCGGTGCTCGCGGACGCCCTGCCGGACCAGCCAGGCACCGCCGATCTCGAACAGGGCGGCGACGACGAACAGGGCCGTGGAACGGGCGGCGGAGACGGCGGAGACGGCGGAGCCTTCTGCCGGAGGAACACGGAGACGTCCAGCCGATCACACCCGGGACGGGCCCCGCTGCTCCTCCGCACCCGGTTCCGGGAGCCGCCCGGGCCGGCGGCTCAGCCGCCGTTGATCAGGAAGAGCGCGACGAGCAGGATCCCGAGTCCGATGCCGCCCCACCACCACATGACGGCGTGCGGCCTGTTCATACCGTACGAACGTTGGTCGGATTCGCCCTTCCCCGGCCTCACGGTGACTGACTGACCTCTCTCGTTCCGGCGTTGTTCCCGCGTACCGCGAGGACCGTCACTGCTCCGGAAGGAACGGTCACGCCGGACGACGGCACGCCGCTCCCACGGCACGGAGAGCCGCCCGCGGTCGGGGTTCCGTCTTCCCACGACTGCGGGGATCATGCGATTGCCCTGGTCGGGGCGCCGCCAGGCGGCTCCGGTCCGCGCCGGCCCGGAGGCGCCGGGGCTCCGGCCGCGGGGAGAGCAGCCGGGCCCGGGGTCAGCCGGAGGTGGTGGTCCTCCCGGACGGGGACACCGCCCGGTGTGTCACGTGAGCCGTGCCGGCGGACAGGTGTACGCGGTGCTGTGTGCCGTCCCGCCAGCGGGCCGTGACCGTGCGCGCCGCGCTGTCGGCGCTCACCTCGACCCGCACCAGGCCGCCCAGCGGTGCCGGGCGGGGCTCGGCCGTGAGGCGGGCCGCGCACACGAACACGCTCACCGCCGCTCCCGTCCGCCCGGACACGGCGGGGGCCACCGTCTCCGGCGCGTACGCCGTCGCCACCGGTGGCAGCGGTGCCGCCGGCTCCAGCCCGTGCAGCGGCAGGAGTTCGGAAGCCGGGCCCGCGCCCGGGCCCGCCGCCCAGCCGGTGAGGCGCACCGGGGTGCCCGGCGGCGCGCCCGTGACGGCGTGGACGCGGACCTCCGCCGCGCCGTGCGCGAGGACGACGCTCACGACCCGGGCCGCGCCCACCCCGTGCCGGGACGCCGCCCAGCCCTCCCCCGCACCCAGCGGTTCCAGGCGGTGGCGCAGGGAGACGGTGCCGTGCTCGTCGAGCAGTCCGAAGTGGTTGTCGGGTTCCGCGCCGGGCGGGGTGGGGCCGGTGGCGGTGGAGTAGGCGAGGCGCGTGTAGTACGGGTCGTAGCGGGCGTCCTCGCTGCCGTGGTTGTGCAGCCGCACGACCCCGTCGGCGGACGTGGACTGGAGCAGCCAGTTCGGTGCGGGCAGCGCCGTGACGGCGTCCCCGCGTTCGGCCGGGCCGGGCTCCTCCGGGGCCGTCCACACCGGGTGGTCCGGCGGGAGCAGCAGGCCGAGGAACGCCTTGGCCGCCCAGTACGGGGAGGCCGGGCCGGAGTAGCGCTGGAGGACGCCCTCGTACGGGCCGTACCAGCCGAGGGAGAGCAGTCCGGTCGCCGGGTCGGCCGCTCCCCGGTCGAGGAAGTGGCGGAGGGTGCCGGAGGCCAGGCGGCGGGTGGTGCCGGGGCCGAGCGGGGTACGGCCGGTGAGGGCGCCGAGCCAGAGCGGGGCGGTGGTCGCCATGCGGTACGTGAGCGAGCGGCCCTGGTGCACCGGCGCGCCGTCGGCGCCGAACAGGCGGGCGTAGTCGGCCAGATGGGCCTCCAGCCGGGGGCCGCAGCGGTCCATCAGCAGGCTGTCGGCGGAGAGGTGGGCCTCCAGGACCGGGTAGAGGTGCAGCGCCCAGCCGTTGTAGTAGTCGAAGGCGCGGCCCGGGCCGTCGGTGTACCAGCCGCCGCCCGCGTACCAGTCCTCGATCCGGGCGAGGCCGCGCTCGCGGGCGGCCTCCGCGGCCTCGGTGGCGTGGCCGGCCGCGGCAAGGAAGCCGCCGACCGTGACGGGGAACAACTCCCAGTTGCAGGGCCACGGTTCGGCGGTGAGGGCGTCCGCCAGCCAGGCCGCGGCGCGGTCCCGTACCGCCGCGTCCAGCCGGTCCCACAGCCAGGGGCGGGTGAGGCGCAGCGCCAGGGCGATGGAGGCGGCCTCGACCAGCGGCTGGCCGCGGTCGGTGATGCGCGGCCAGTCCTCGGGGCCGTCGCCGCCGGGCCGGCGGGTGCCCGCCGCGAGGCCGTCGGCGTACCGGCCGAGCAGTCCGCGCGGGTCGGCGCCGCCGGCGCCCGCGATGCGGAAGGCAGCGAGGAGGAAGGTGCGGGCGTAGCCCTCCAGCCCGTCGGAGCGGCGGCCGGAGAAGCCCGGCCGGCCGTCGGGGACGTGGTAGAGCGCCCGGCCGGGGGTGGCGTACGGGGTGACGGCCGCGAGCAGCCCGTCGGCCGCGGCCTCCCAGTGCGCGCGGGTCCAGCCGGTCCGGGGGCTGCGGGCCCGGTCCTCGGGCGGCAGGGGGAACGGGGGCCGGGCCGCCGGCCGCTCGCCGCGGACGGGGCCGGGGCTGGGTGCGGGGCCGGGGCCGGGGCCGGGTGCGGGTCGCACGGAGAGGGCTCCTTCGTTCGGAGGACGGGTGTGTCCCGGTGGACTGCGGTCGGCGGAGCGCGCTGGCCCACCGGGGCGCGCCGGGCGGCCGGGCCGGGCGCCGGGCCACCCGGCCACCGTGCGGGCGGGTGCCCCGTGCGGTGGGCGCGGGACTGCGGGCCGGTCCCGGTGCGCCGCTTCCCCGTCCCCGGCCGGGGCCCGCCGCCGGCCGGGGCCCGTGCCCGCCGGTGTGCCCGGGGCTCGCCCGGGTGTGCGCGCCCCGGGGGGGGCGGCGCCCCGTCAGGTGCCCCGCCGCCACTGCTGGTTGGCGGCGCCCGAGCAGGCGTGGGTGATGATCTCGGCGGAGTCGGCGGTGGACCCGTGCATGACATCGAGGCATTCGCCGCTCGCGCGGGCCACCAGCCGGACGTACCCGCCGCCCGCGTCCTGCACCTGCCACTGCTGCCGCTCCGCGTCCGAGCACGCCTGCTGCTGCACGGCGGAGCCGGTCTCGGTGAGGCAGAGGGAGCTGTGCCGGGCCATCAGCTGCACGTGGCCGCCCCCGGCGTCCCGGAACCAGAACTTCTGGTTGCCGCCGCCGTTGCAGCCGTACTGCTTGAGCAGCGCCCCGGCCCGGAGCGACTGGCTGGTGACGTCGGCGCAGCGGCCGCTGTGCCGGGCGGTGAGGGTTTCGAACGGCCCGCCGCGGCCGGTGACCGTCCCGGCGCCGGTGTCGATGACGAGCTCCGGGTGGTAGTCCATGCTCATGCTGGTGGCGGACGGGAAGGACAGCGGGGCCCAGACGTACCGGGAGTCGTTGACCGTGCCGCCGAAGGAGTTGCCCCAGCGGTCGCCCATGTACAGGTAGGAGGTCCGGCCGCTGCCCTGCACCGGCAGGACGTAGGTGGTCTGCGAGCCGTAGGCGGTGGAGTCGCCGACGTCGCGCATCTCGCTCCACGGCCCGGAGATGCTGGTGGCGGTGGCGTACTTCTGCTGGTTGGGGCTCCAGCCGGTCGCCCCGGAGGTCAGCATGAAGTAGACGCCGCCGCGCTTGAAGAGGGCCGGTGCCTCGCGGTGGCCGCCGGGCCACGGGTTGGCGACGAGGGAGGCGACGCCGGTGTAGTCGTCGGTGAGCCGGTAGATGTGCAGGTCGTAGTTCTCGCGGGCCGCCGAGACCATGTAGCCGGTGCCGTCGCTGTCGGTGAAGACGGTGATGTCGCGTGACATGTGCTGTCCGAACGGCCGGAAGCTGCCGCGCCAGGTGTAGTTCCCGTCGACGGTCGCGGAGGTGGCGACGGCGGCGCGGGCCTCGCCGTAGTCGGAGCCGTTCTCCTTGTGCGCCCAGAGGACGTACTGGCCGGTGCGCTGGTTGTACATGACCTTCGGGCGCTCGATGTTGGCGCGCCGCAACTCGGGGTCGCTGGCCTGGGTGAGGATGTGGTTGCGGAACTCCCAGTTCCTGAGGTCGGTCGAGCGGTACGCGGAGACATAGCGGAAGGTGTTGTCCGCGTTGCGGTTCTCGCCGAACCAGTAGTAGTAGGCGCCGACTTTGAGCATTCCGCCGCCGTGGGCCTGCAGCGGGGCGCCGGACGTGTCGGTGAACTGGGTGGCGTTGACCACGGTCACCGGGGCGGCCTGCGCGGCGCCCGCCGGTAACAGGGCGCCGGTGAGACCGAGGGCGAGGCAGAGGGCGAGCAGCACGGCTCGCAGACGGTGGCGGTTCAACTCGGGCACGCTCCTTGGTGGGGGTGAACGCGGTCGGGCGGCGCGCCGGGCGGGGCGGCCGCGTGTGCGGCGCGGTGGCCGCGGGGCGGCGGAGCCCCGGGCCGGTCGCCGGCCACCGGCCGCCGTCGGCACTCCGCCGTCAGCCGTCGGCCGGCTGGCGGGAATCGGCGACCGGGACGCCGAAGTCGGGTGTCCCGTCCGGCGTCCACCCCAGTTCCTGGAGGCGGGTGTGCCGGTTGGGGTCGTTGAGCGGGTCGCCGCTGATCTCCCTGTACTGGCGCGCGTGGTAGACGAGCACATCGGTGCGGCCGTCCTCGGCGACGGTGAAGGAGTTGTGGCCGGGGCCGTACTGGCGGGTGGCGTCGCTGCTGGTGAACACCGGCCGCGGCGATTTGCTCCAGGAGGCGGGGGCGAGCAGGTCGGCGGAGTCGTCCGCGGTCAGCAGGCCGAGGCAGTAGTTGCTGTCGGTCGCGCTGGCCGAATAGGCCAGGAACACCCGTCCGTTGCGCCGGATGGCGGAAGGGCCCTCGTTGACCTTGTAGCCGACGGTCTCCCAGGGGTACTCGGGGGTCGTCAGCCGTACCTGCGGACCCCTCAGCGTCCAGGGGCCGGCCATCTCGGAGAGGAAGACGGCGGTGTTGTTGTCCATGCCGGGCTCGTGCTGGGCCCAGGCGAGATAGCGGGTGCCCCCGTGGACAAAGGTGGTGGCGTCCAGGGAGAAGGTGTCCCAGGCTGTGATGATGCGCCCGCGTTCCGTCCAGGCGCTGGAGAAGGGGTCGGCGTTCCGGTTCTCCAGGACCCACATGCGGATGCGCCAGACGTCGTCCGTGCGCCCGGCGGCGAAGTAGATGTACCAGGCGCCGTCGATGTGGTGGATCTCCGGCGCCCAGATGTGGGCTCCCATGCCGCCGCTTCCGTGCCGCCGCCAGATCACGCTCTCCGCGGCGTCCGCCAGCCCCGCCAGGGTCGGGGAGCGGCGCAGCACGATGCGGTCGTACTCGGGGACGGTGGCCGTGTAGTAGTAGTGGCCGTCGGTGTGCCGGTGGATGTGCGGGTCGGCGCGGTTGCGGATCAGCGGATTGGCGTACGGGGCGGCTGCTCGGGATTCCGCCGCGGAGGGCCCGGCCGCGTGGGCCGCGCCCGGTGCGCCGGCGAGGGCGCCCAGCCCCGCCGCCGTCCTGAGCACGCTTCTGCGATCGGGCACGGCACCACGGCTCATCCGGGTCTCCTGTGGGGTGGGAGAGAGGGGGGCCTGTGCGTCCGGCCCACAACTGAGCGATTTTGTTGGGATGTTAGGGCTTCTGGTGATTCCGGGTCAGCCCTCGGGACGACGGCGAAAGTTTCGGGGTGCCGCCCCCGCCGCACCGCCGGGGCCCGCCCCACGGCCCGGCTCATCCGCTGGGACATCGGTCTTCTGCGGTGACGCGGCGCGATCTACAGTGGTGGCCGGCCGCTGCCCGGCCGGTACCGCGGGGGGACTCGGGCTGTCCTGGGTGTGATCCGCGAGGCCGCGGAGCGGAAGGGGAAGGCGATGGCTCGTACCGGGAGCGCCGCGGGCCCGACCCTTGCGGTGATCGCCCGCGAGGCCGGGGTGTCGGTGCCCACCGCCTCCAAGGTCCTCAACGGCCGCGCCGACGTGGCCCCGGACACCCGGCGCCGCGTCACCGAGGTGCTGGAGCGCCTGGGGTACGTACGCCGTCCGCGTGCCGGGGCGCCGAGGGCGCGGCCCGCGATGGTCGATCTGGTGGTGCGCTCCCCCGACGGCCCCCGCGCGGGCGCGGTGCTGCACGGCGTCATGGAGGCCGCGCGCGAGGCGGGCCTGGAGGTGGTGGTCTCGGTGGCGGACGGGCCGGGCGGGCCCGGCGGCCCGGGCGGCCGGCCGACGGGTCCCGGCTGGCCGGAGAAGCTGGCGGCCCGCGGCTCCGCCGGGGTGCTGTTCCACCTGCCCGGACTCAGCCCGGGCCGGCATGCCTGGCTGGACGGCCACGGCATTCCGTACGTGCTCATCGATCCCGCACGCCGGCCGCCGCCCGGCGCCGCGTATGTCGGCGCGGACGACGAGCGGGGCGGGTCGGTGGCGACCGGCCATCTGCTGGCGCTGGGCCACCGCCGGATCGCGGTGCTCGCCGGCCGCCCCGGCACACCGCTCGGCGAGGCCCGGCTGGCCGGCCACCGCGCGGCCCTGGCGGCGGCGGGCATCGCGCCCCGGCCCGAGTACGTCCGCCACGGGGACTCCGAACGGGCCTGCGCCCGGCGCCGGACGCTCGCCCTCCTCGGCCTGCCGGAGCCGCCCACCGCGCTGTTCGCCTGCTCCGACGTGATGGCCCTCGGCGCCTACGAGGCCCTGGCCGTACGGGGGTTACGGGTCCCGGCCGACGTCAGCGTCATCGGTTTCGGCGATCTGCCGGAGGCCGGCTGGTCGTCCCCGGCCCTGACCACGGTGCGCCGGCCGCTCTCCGCGATGGCCGCGACCGCGCTGCGGCTGCTGGACCGGATGGTGTGCGGGGAGCGGCCGGAAATCCTCCGCACCGAGCTGTCCACGCGTCTCGTCCCCCGCCACAGCACGGCGCCGGCGGCCGCCCGGCCGCTCCGCCCCGTCCCCGCCTCCGGCCCCGCCTCCGGCCCGGCGGCCGGAGGCGGGCCGGAGGGCCGGGGGGACGGAACGGGCGGGTGTTCCGGGCCTGTACCCCGGGCCACCGCCGTGGCACAGTGAATCCGGCCGCTGGGAACGCTCCCACCCGGGTTGCCGCGCCTTCCCGCGCCCGGCCCGCCGGCGGACCACCGAGAAGCATGCCGTCACCAGGAATCCCCACCTCTTCCCAGGAGTCGATATGCCCCGAGGACAGCGGATCGGCCGCTTGCTCCTCGCCCTGACGCTGACCGCCGCCGTGGCACCGGTCAGCTGGGCGGCGGAGTCATCGTTCGGCGAGCGCCGGCACGACACCGGCCCGGCCCCCGCGACCGCCGAGGCGGCGCCGCTGGAGGACCTGACCGTCACCACCACCCGGGTGGCCTCCGGTCTGCAGCGCCCCACCGCCATCGCCTCGCCCGACGACGCCACCGGCCGGCTGTTCGTCACCGAGAAGGCCGGCACCGTGCGCGTCTACCATCCGGACACCGGCCTGGCCGCGGAGCCGCTGCTCGACCTGACCGGCCGCGTCAACGCCAACGACAACGAGCGCGGGCTGCTGGGCATCGCCCCGGCCCCCGACTTCGAGAAGAGCCAACTCCTCTACGCCGCCTACACCCGCCGCTCCGACAACGCCGTCACGCTCGCCCGGGTCGACGTCCGCGACGGCGGCGTGGAGGAACTCCTCACCCAGGAGCACGCCGAGTACTCCAACCACAACGGCGGCCACCTCGCCTTCGGCCCCGACGGCCACCTCTACTGGAGCATCGGTGACGGCGGCGGCTCCGGTGACCCGTTCGGCAGCGGGCAGCGCCTGGACACCCTGCTCGGCAAGATCCTCCGGCTGGACGTCGGCCCGGAGTGCCGCGCGGGCTCGGTGTCCTCCTGCGTGCCGGACGACAACCCCTTCGTGGACCGCCCGGGCGCCCGGCCCGAGATCTGGGCCTACGGGCTGCGCAACCCCTGGCGGTTCTCCCTCGACGAGGCCGACGGCTCACTGTGGATCGGCGACGTGGGCCAGGGCAGCTGGGAGGAGGTGGACCATCTGGCCGCCGGCGACGGCGGGGCGAACCTCGGCTGGTCCTGCATGGAGGGGCCGGAAGTCCTCAACGCGGAGCAGTGCGACCCGGACGCCGACTACACCGGCCCGGTGTTCAGCTATCCGTCCTCCGTCGCCGGCTGCTCGGTGATCGGAGGCCCGGTCTACCGGGGCGAGGAGTTCGCCGAGCTGGCCGGCGGCACCTATCTGGCCACCGACTACTGCTCCTCCACGGTCTGGGGCATCCGGCCCGGCCCCGACGGCTACGCCAACGCCGAGATCGGTGAGTTCCCGACCCAGGTCACGAGCTTCGGCGAGGACGAGAACGGCGAACTGTACGTCGCCAACGACCTCCCCGGGCAACTGCACCGGGTCTCGTTCGGAACGCGCTGACGCCTCCCGGCTCCGGGCGCGGCGCGAGGGACGGCCCGGTGCCGCGCCCGGGGCGCCGCCGGCGCCCGGACGGCGCACGCGGCCGCGCCGCGGAGCCGCTTCCGCCCGGGCCGGGGCCGAGGCCGGGACCGAATCACGGACCCCGCGGTTCCGCGCGGCGCCGGGCCACCGGCCCGCGCGGGTGCCGGACGGGGCTGGCCCGAACCGGTGGCCGTGCCGGGCGGCGCGCTGCCCGGCACGGACAGGGCGGACCGTTCCGGTCTCCGGCCGGGGATCCGGCCGCCGGAGGACGGACGGCCGGGCCCCCGGGGGCTCTCCCCGCACAGCGGTGATCCCCGCGCCCGGCGGCCCCGGGTTCCGCCGCCACCCGGCCCGGCCCCGCACGCGCGGCCCGCACGGCCCGGAAACACCCGGCACGCACGTCCGAACCGAAACGCCCGGCCCCGCACGGCCGGGCCCTTCCCGGCGCGCCGGCCGCCGTCAGCCGGCCGGGAACTCCACTCCCGTCAGCTCCGCGCAGGCGGCGAGCAGTCCGTCCTGTACACCCCGGTCGTACGCGGCGGGGTTGGCCCTCAGCTCCTGGCGCCGCTTGAAGTACCGGCCCGTCACCCTGGCCGCCGGCTCCTCGCTGGTGGCCAGCCACACCTGGGTCTCCGCGCCCTCCGGCAGCCCCCCGGTGGCATGGGGCCCGCCCATCCGGGTCCTGATCCAGCCCGGGTCGACGGCGTTGCTGAGGGTGCCGGCCCAGCGGCGCGCGACGGCGAACGCCAGTACCACGTCGAGGAGTTTGGAGTCCGCGTACGCCTTCATCCCGTCCCACGGCCTGCGCTCGTACTGCAGGTCGCCGAGGTCGGCGGTGCCGTCCGCCTCCAGCCCGGAGGTGAGGTACACCAGCCTGCCGGGCTTCGGCATCAGTGCGGTGAGGAGGTAGGGGGCCAGCACGTTCGTCTGGAAGATGCGTTCCAGCTTGTCCTCGGTGACACTGCGCCAGGCCGATCCCCCGCCGACGCCCGCGTTGTGGATCACCACGTCGAAGGGGCCCGCCGCGGCCGCCGCCTCCGCCAGTTCGCGGGTGCCCGCCAGCGAGGCGAGATCGCCGGTGACGACCCCGGCGGCCCGCGGCACCGCCGCGCGGGCCTCTTCCGCGCGCACCGTGTTGCGGGCGTGCAGCACCACCCGGTGTCCCGCGGCGGCCAGTGTGGCCGCCGTCTCCCGCCCGATGCCGTCCGCCGACCCGGTGACGAACACGCTGATCCCGGCGCCCTTGTCGTCCATGGTGTCTCCTCTTCCTCTGCGGCCGCCCGGCCGGTGGCGACCGGGTCCGCGGATGTGGAATGGCATGGCGTTGCGGAACGACGGTACGACGGACGGGATGCGCGCGGGGCGGCGCCCCGGCGCCCCGGCGCCCCGCGCGGCTCCGGCCACCGGGCGCGGCGGAGCGGGCCGGGCCGGGCGGGCCCCGCCACCGGCCACGGGACGGCTGCCCCGCCCCGCCCGGTTCGGCCGGCCGGCCCCATGGCGGTGGCCCCTCCGGGTGAGCCCGCCCGGAACAGCGGGACGCTCTCGGCGGAACCGCTGCCCGGAGCAGCCGTGCCGGTCGTTCACGGCACGCCGGGCGCCCGGTCCACCGCCGCGGAGCCCGGATTCCCCGCCGCGGAGAAGGGTTCCCGCGGTGCCCGCCCGCGGGAGCCCGTGCCGTGCGGGAGCCGGTGCCGCGCCTGCGGCATTCAGCCCGTCGCGGCGCGCGGCACTCCCCCAAGCTCTTCGAGCAGGGGGCACCCCCACCCCAAGCTCTTCGAGCAGGGGCACCCCCGTGCGCCGGCACGACCGGAAGCCCTCGTACGATCCGGTACGAGGGCTTCCGGCCGGCACCCGGCACACCGAGAGCACACTCCGGAGGCCGTGCCCCGACGGGCGGACGCTGCCTGCCGCAGCACACTAGGAACAGGTGCTCCGGCTGGTGTTGACGAGGTTGAGGTTGCGGTAGGTGATGTTCGTACCGCAGGGGCTCTCCCTGAGGGCCGAGTTGGTGACCGTCAGGTTCTGCAGGGTGATGTCGCGGGTGTTGGCGAACTCGGAGCGGGCCGCGATGCGGATGTCGCCCGGTCCGGAGACGGTGCCGCCCTGGGCCGCGATGTTCACGTTGTAGCAGTTCTCGATCAGGATGGCGTTGCTTCCGGTGTTCGCGATGTCCACCCGGTCGATGACGGCACCGCCGCTCTCCGAGACGCAGAAGACCCCGCGCCCGCCGCCGCGGGCGATGACGTGTCCCACCCTGATGTTGGCCGGGTAGCCGTCGCCGATCCGGCCGTTGCGGTTGGCCATCCGGAAGGCCGCGTAGCCGGTGCCGGTTCCGGCGCCGTCGGCGTCCACCGTCCCGACGGTCGCGTTGACCGTGTCGTTCAGCAGCAGTCCGGAGTAGCCCGTGTCGCGGGCCGTGACCGTGCCGATCGTCAGCCCGTCGACGCCGTAGGTCTCCACGCCGTGCGCGCCGGTCCCGGAGACGTACACGCTGTCGATGCGGATGTTGCGGGAGCGCACCGAGCGGTCGCCGTGGTTGTCGATGCGGATGCCCAGGCCGCCGGAGAGGCGCATGTCGATCTGGCCCAGCGTGACGTTCTCGACGTTCCGCAGGAAGATGCCGTACAGCGGGGCGCCGGTGAGGGTCAGGTGCTGGACCTCCACGTCCCGGGCTCCGCGAGCGTAGACGGGGGCCTGGTCCCCGGAGCCCGAGCCGGTCACGTTGATCGTCCCGCAGACGTCGAGCACGGTGTAGCTCGGCAGCGAGAGCCGGGACCCGGCGCTCATCGAGCCCGAGCCCCGGACCACGACACGCTGCTTGGAGGTCCGGCCGGCCGGCAGGCTGCCGACGGCCGCGCGCATCGCCGAGAGCATGTCGGTGCCGCTGTAGCCGGGTGCGGTCCAGGTGTTGCCGTTGCGGACGGCCTCGGCCTGGTAGCTGCCGCTGCCGCAGTCGGCGGCCGGGGCGGCAGCGGGTGCGGCAGGGGCAGCGGCGGCAGGGGCGGCCTGCCGTGCCGCTGCGGCCGCGCCGGCTTCGCGGGCCTGTCCGGGGGTGGCGAGCAGCAGGCCCGCCAGCCCGGCCAGGGCCGTCGCGGCGGCGGCCAGGGTTGTTCCGCGTCGTCCTCGCGGTGTCGAAGACATACCACGTCTCCTTTCGGAGCGGGTGGGGGATGGGTGGGGGGTGAGGGAGCGGTCGGCGCGCAGCCGGGGAAGCGCTTTCACGCCGCCCCGGAACGTAGCAAGGGGTCCCCGGAGCGTCAATCAGCCCCCGTCGCGGCCGAGTTGACGCGGATCCGGGGCACTCCCGCGATATCACTGCTGAGCCCGGACGCTCCGCAGCGCGCGGAACAACGGAACAGAGAGAGCGGAGCAAGCGCTTGCCATTCCCTCTCCGCCCCGGTCCGGTACGGGGGGGGCGCCCCGCGCCGCGCCGTGAACGGCGATGCGGGCGGGCCGCGCCGGTCTCCGTCTTACGGTGTTCCCGGGGCGGCGGCCGGACTGCCGTGACCGCCCTCCGCACCCGGGCCGCGGGCCCGTCGCCGGAACCCGGTGAGGTGCTCCGGAAGCGCCTGGGATTTCCCGGTGCATCCGGGAGTGTTCCGCGCCTCGGCGGGCACCCACCCGAGGGTGCCGGCACGCCGGCGCCGGACCGCATCGCCGACGGATCGTCAACGGACCGCCTCTGGAGGACTGGCGCATGGCACGAGCGGGCTACCGCACCAGCGGGCACACCGGAGTCCCGCGCTCCGGATCCCCGCTCCGGGCGTCCCGCGCCCGGCCCGGCCCGTCCCGCACATCCCCGTCCTCCGTGCGGGCCCCTTCGGCGGGCCGCGTCCGCCGGCCCCCGGTTTCCGAGGAGTGGTCCCGGCCGTGCTCCTCCTGCTGACCGCGCACGCCGTACCGGCGGCGGCACTCCCGTGGGCGGCCCGCCGCGCCGGACGTGCCATCTGGGTGATCGCGGCCCTGCCACTGCTGGCGGCCCTGGTGTGGAGCGCCGTCCGGGCGCCGGGCGTGCTCCGCGGAACACCCGTGCGGGAGAGCCTCGCCTGGGCGCCCTCCCTGGGGCTGAGCCTCGACCTGCGGCTCGACGCCCTGTCCCTGCTCATGGTGTGGGTGATCGCCGGTGTGGGAACGGCCGTCCTCGCCTACAGCGCCTACTACACCGAACGGAACACCGGCCGGGAGGCCGGGCTGCTGCTGGCCTTCGCCGGGGCCATGACCGGCCTGGTCCTCGCGGACAACCTCTTCGTGCTCTACGTCTTCTGGGAACTCACCACGGTCGCGTCCTACTTCCTCATCGCCGGTCCGGAACGCCCCCGGGAGCGCCGCCGGGCGGCGGAGCAGGCACTGCTGACGACCGTCGCGGGCGGGCTCGCCCTGCTGGCCGGGCTCGTCGTGCTCGGGGAGAGCGCGGGCACCTACCGGATCTCCGGCATCCTGGCCGATCCGCCGCGGGGCACGGCGGTGAGCACGGCGGTGGTGCTGCTGCTGCTCGGCGCGTTCGCCAAGTCCGCCCAGATGCCGCTGCACGGCTGGCTGCCCGCCGCCATGGTCGCCCCCACTCCCGTGAGCGCCTATCTGCACGCCGCCGCGATGGTCAAGGCGGGGGTGTATCTGGTGGCGCGGTTCGCGCCCGGCTTCGCCGACGTCCCCCCGTGGCGGCCGGCGGTGTTCGCCGCAGGGCTGCTGAGCATGGTGCTGGGCGCCTGGCGGGCCCTCCGCGAGACGGATCTGAAGAGGCTGCTCGCCTACGGCACCATCAGTGAACTGGGCCTGCTGGTGGTGCTGTTCGGTGCCGGTACCCGGACGGCCGCGATGGCCGGAGTGGTGATGCTGGCCGCGCACGCCGCCTTCAAGGCCGCGCTCTTCCTCGTCACCGGCATCCTGGACCACCAGACGGGCACCCGGGACGTGCGCGAACTGTCCGGCGCGGGCCGCCGGATGCCCGGCGTGTTCGCCACGGCCCTGCTCGCCGCCCTCTCCATGGCGGGTGTGCCGCCGCTGCTCGGCTTCCTCGGCAAGGAAGCCGGCTACGAGGCGTTCCTGCACGGCACGGAGCCCGGCGGCCACGTCGCGGTCCTGGCCGGGCTGGTCCTCGGGTTCGTCCTCACGGTCGCGTACGCCGGCCGCTTCCTGTGGGGCGGCTTCGCCCGCAAGCCCTGGGCGGAGCCGGGGAGCCCGGAACGGCCGGCCCCCGGCTTCCTCGCCCCGGCGGCGCTCCTGTCGGCGGCCGGACTGCTGCTCGGCCTGTGGTACCAGGGGGTGGCGGCCCCCGCCCGCGCCTACGCGGACGGCTACCCGGACGGCCCGGAGGGCCCGTACAAGCTCGCCCTCTGGCACGGTCTGACCCCGGTCCTGGGATTGTCCGTGCTGACGCTGCTGCTGGGAGCCGCGCTGTACGCGGCCGACCGCGAGCGGGTCCGCGGGACCTGCCCGCGGTGGAAGACCCTCGTCCGGCTGCCGGACTCCCGGCGCGCGTACCCGCGGACGGCCCGCGCCACGGGCACGCTGGCGCTGCGGCTGGCGGGCGCCACCCAGGTCGGCTCGCTCCCCGTGTACCTGGCGGTGCTCCTGTGCACCGTACTGGCCCTGCCGGGGGCCGCCCTGGCCGTCGCCGGGGCGGGCCCGGGCGGCATCCGGCTGTGGACCTCGTCGGTGCAACTGCCGCTCGCCCTGGTCGTGCTGGCCGCGGCCGCGGCGGTGGCGGTGACCCGGCACCGGCTGACGGGGGTGCTGCTGACGGGCGCGGTCGGCTACGGCGTGGCGGGGCTGTTCCTGCTCCGCGGCGCTCCGGACCTGGCCCTCACCCTGCTGCTGGTGGAGACGCTGACGCTGGTGGTCATGGTGTTCGTGCTGCGCCGGATGCCGGCCCGTTTCACACCCGAGGGGTCGGCTCCGCGGACCCGGGCCCTGCAGGGGGCGCTGGCCGCGGCGGTCGGCGTCCTCGTCGGTCTCTTCGCCCTGGCCTCGGCCGGCGCCCGCCGGGCTCCGGCGGCCTCCGAGGAGTACTTCCGCCTGCTGCCCGAGACCGGTGCCCACAACGCCGTGAACGCGATCGTCGTGGACTTCCGGGCCCTGGACACCCTCGGGGAGATCGCCGTGCTGCTGGTCGCGGCGCTCGGGGTGGTGAGCCTGGCGGGGGTCCGCCGGCAGGGCGGGGACGGAGCCGGGGCCGCCCGCACGGGGAACGGCGGGGCCGCCGCCGGCCCGGAGCCGGGCGACCGGGTCGCGCCCGGGCCGGCGGCCCAGTGGGACCAGCCGCACGAGCACTGGGTGCCCGGTGGAAGCGAACTGCCGGGCAGCGAACGCTCGCTGCTGCTGGAGACCGGCACCTGGCTGACCTTCCCCTCCCTCATGGTGGTCTCCGTGTTCCTCCTGCTGTCCGGGCACAACCACCCCGGCGGTGGGTTCGCGGGCGGCCTGGTGGCGGGATTGGCGTGCGTCCTGCGCTATGTCGTGAGCGGCCGGGACGGCCTGGGAGCCGCCGCACGGGTCGACGCCGGCCTGATCGCCGGCGGAGGACTGGCCCTGGCCGCCGGCGCGGGCCTGGTGCCGCTCCTCCTCGGAGCCGAACCGCTGACGGGCGTCCTGGTGAAAGCGCACCTCCCCCTCCTGGGGTCGCTGAAGTTCTCCACCACCCTCTTCTTCGACGTGGGCGTCTATCTGCTGGTGATCGGGGTCGCGCTCAAGCTGCTGTCGGCCCTGGGCGCGAACCTGGCTCCCGCCCCGCGGCGCACGCGGAAGTCGGCGGAAGGGGACCTCACGCGATGAGAACACCGGACGTCGTCCTCGCCGTCGTCGTCGGCGGACTGTACGCGGTGGGCTTTCTGCTGATGATGCAGCGGTCGCTGATGCGGATCGTGCTCGGCTTCATCCTCCTCGGGCACGGCACGAATCTGCTGCTGCTCTCGGCGGGGCGCCCGGGAGAGCCTCCCCTGACGGACGGGAGCAGCGCGGAGCCCGGCCGGTACGCCGATCCCCTGCCCCAGGCCATGGCCCTCACCTCCGTGGTGATCACGTTCGGGCTCACGGCCTTCCTCCTCGCCCTCGCCTACCGGTCCTGGTGGCTGACGGGGCACGACGAGGTGCAGGACGACGTGGAGGACCGGCGGATCGGCACCGCCCGGGAACGGGCCGGGCCGGCGGAGCCGGAAACCGGGGCCCGGACCTCCGGGGCGCGGTCCTCCGAGGCCGGCGGACAGGACGGAACGGGCGGCGCGGGGAACCGCCCGGCGGAGGGAAACCCATGAACCTGCTGCTCTCCCTGCCGGTACTGCTGCCGCTCCTCGCCGCGGGGCTGTCCATCGCCCTGCGGCGGCACCTGTGGGCCCAGCGGTCGCTGAGCACCGCGGTGCTCGTCACCGTCCTGGCCGCCGCGTTCCTGCTGCTGGTCCTGGCCGACCGGCGGGGGCCCCTGGTGCTGCAGGCGGGCGGCTGGGACGCGTCCGTGGGCATCACCCTGGTCGCGGACCGGCTGTCGGCACTGCTGCTGACCGTCTCGCTGCTGGTCGCCCTCGCCGTCCTGCTCTTCGCCATGGGCCAGGGCACGGCCGAACGGCGCGGCCGGGTGGCGTCCGCCTTCCACCCGGCGTACCTGCTGCTGGCCGGCGGGGTCGGGCTGGCCTTCCTCACCGGGGACCTGTTCAACCTGTTCGTGGCCTTCGAGGTCATGCTCGGCGCCTCCTACGTGCTGCTCACCCTGAACGCCGGGACGCAGCGGACCCGGGCCGGCATGACGTACGTCCTCATCAGCCTGACGTCCTCACTGCTGTTCATCACCGCGATCGCACTCGTGTACGCGGCCGCGGGGACCGTGAACCTGGCCCGGCTCGGCGAGCGGACGGCCGAGCTGCCCGACGGGCTGCGCACCGCCCTCAGCCTGCTGCTGCTCGTGGTCTTCGGGATCAAGTCGGCCATGGTGCCGCTGCACTTCTGGCTGCCGGACAGCTACCCCACCGCCCCGGCGCCGATCACGGCGGTCTTCGCGGCGCTGCTCACCAAGGTCGGGGTGTACGCCATGGTCCGCACCCAGACGCTGCTGTTCCCCCGGGAGGAGACCTGGATCCTGCTGGCCGTCCTCGCCGTTGCCACCATGCTGCTGGGCATCCTGGGCGCGCTCGCGCAGGACGACATCAACCGGCTGCTCTCCTTCACCCTGGTCAGCCACATCGGTTTCATGCTGTTCGGGCTCGCGCTGTCCGACATCGCGGGGCTGACCGGCACGATCCTCTACATCGTCCATCACATCGTCGTCCAGGCCACGCTGTTCCTCGTCGCCGGACTGGTCGTGCGCGGGGCGGGCACCCCCGCCCTGCGCCGGCTGGAGGTCCGCGCTCCCCCGCCGGCACTGCTCGCCCTGCTCTTCCTCCTGCCGGCGCTGAGCCTCTCCGGGATCCCACCGCTGTCGGGGTTCGTGGCGAAGCTGGCGCTGCTGCGGGCCGGGGCCGCGGACGGCGGGGCCGCCGCGTACGCGCTGGTCACCGCCGCGCTGCTGAGCAGCCTGCTGACGCTGGCCGCGATGGCCCGGCTCGGCCGCTGCGCCTTCCCGGGAGCCGCCCGGCCGGATCCGCACGGCCCGCGCTCTTCCCGGGCTCCGGCCGCGGCGCACCGGCCGCCCCGGCTGATGGCGGCCGCCACCGCGGGCATGGCCCTCACCGGAGTGGCCCTGGCGGTGCTCGCCGGCCCGCTGGCCCGGATCAGCGAACGGGCCGCCGAGGACCTGCTGCACCGGGACACCTACCGCTCCGCCGTACTCGTCACGGAGGCGAACAACCCTTGACCGGCCACCCGATCCTGTCCCGGGCCCGGGACCAACTGCCCCTGTTCTGCTGGCTTCTGGTGCTGTGGACGATTCTCTGGGGGTCGGTCCGCCCGGCGGTCCTGCTCAGCGGTGCGCTGCTGTCCGCCGCGATCGTCCGCGGCTTCGCCCTGCCCCCGCTGCTGCCCCGGGTGCCGGTCCGGCCGTGGCGGCTGGTGCGCCTGCTCGGCTACATGCTGGCCGACCTCCTCCTGTCCGGGATCACCGTGGCCTGGGAGGTGCTCCGGTCCGGGCCGCGCACCACGGCGGCGGTCGTGGAGATCCCGCTCCGGGCCGACACCGACCTGCTCATCGCCGCCACGGCCTCGCTCGCCACACTGACGCCGGGCACCCTGGTCCTGGAGATCGACCGTGACCGCCGGCTGCTGTACGTCCACGCGCTGCCGGCCCGCGACCCGCGCCAGGCGGAGCGGCGGCGCCGGGAGGTGCTCCGGGCCGAGCACCACGTGCTCTGGGCGCTGGCACGCGCCGGGGCGGACGATCGCAGCCCCGCACGCCGGCCCGGTGAGGAGAGGTCATGAGCACCGTGTTCGCCGTCACCACGGCCCTGCTGTCGGCCGCCGCCCTGGCGGCCCTGGTCCGGCTGCTCCGCGGCCCCGTCGCGCTGGACCGCATCGTGGCCCTGGACATGCTGCTGACCCTGATCGTCGCGGGCACCGCCGTGGGGGTCGCCGCCCGGCAGGAACGCTCCTTCCTCCCCGTCCTCCTGCTGCTGGCGATCCTGGCCTTCATCGGCTCGATCGCCGCGGCCAATCTCATCGAGCGCAGGGAGGGCATGCGGTGAGCACCGTCCTCGACGTCCTCTCCGCCGTCCTCCTGCTGTCCGGGGCCGCGTTCTGCCTGCTCGGCGCCATCGGGCTGCTGCGGTTCCCGGACACCGTCTCCCGGCTGCACGCGGCGTCGAAGGCCCAGACCCTGGGCGTGCTGCTCATCCTGCTGGGGACCGCCTTCCAGGTGCCGGTGTCCTACGGCCTCGTCCTTCTGCTGCTCGCGCTCTTCCAGCTGGTCACGGTGCCGGTGACGGGGCAGATCGTCGGCCGCACCGCCTACCGGACGGGGGCTGTGCGCCGCGGCCGGCTCGTCGTGGACGAACTCGGCCGGCGACTCGGCCGGGAGGACGCCCCGCCACCGCCGGAGTGACCGGCCGTTCCACCGCCGCGCCCCGGAGCCACCGCGGCGGCTCCGTCCGTGCCCACCGCCACGGTGCCGGTGCCCCGCCCCGGTCCACCGGCCCGTCCAGCGATACGCTGACCGGCGCCGAGCCGATCAAGGAGTGAGTCGCCGTGCTGCTCGCCTTCGCCGTGGTGCTGCTGATCGCCGTACTGGTGTCCAGCCTGGCCCACCGCACCATCCTGTCCACCGCCGCGCTGTTCCTGGTCGCCGGCTTCCTCCTGGGCAAGGAGACCACTGGTGTCCTCCAGCTGACGGCCGACTCGCCGCTCGTCGAGAGCTTCGCCGAACTGGCCCTGTTCGCGGTGCTGTTCACCGACGGCATGAAGGTGGGCTGGTCCGATCTGCGCTCGGCCTGGCGGCTGCCCGGCCGGGCCCTGGGCTGGGGCCTCCCGCTCACCCTCGGTCTCACCGCCGTCCTCGCCCACTACCTCGTGGGCCTGCCCTGGCCGGAAGCCCTCCTCCTCGGCGCGATCCTGGCCCCCACCGACCCCGTCTTCGCCGCCGCGCTCGTCGGCAACAAGAAGGTCCCGGCACGGCTGCGGCACGTGCTGAACGTCGAGTCCGGCATCAACGACGGGCTGGCGCTGCCCTTCGTCATCCTCTTCCTCGGCATCTCCGAGGGGTCCGGCGATCTCCATCTGGACGAGCTGGCCACCGAACTCGCCCTGGGCGTCCTCATCGGCGTCGCCGTGCCCTGGCTGGCCATCGCGCTGGAACGGACTCGTTTCTTCGCCACCTCGGCCGCCTACGAACCCCTCAACGCCTTCGCCATCGGCCTGGTCGTCCTGGGGCTGGGGCAGGTGCTGCACGCGAACCTCTTCCTGGCCGCCTTCGCCGCGGGCGTGACCGTGGCCACCTGCGGCCCCGGGCAGCGGAAGGCCTTCGACGAGTTCGGCGAACTCGTCGCCGAACTGCTCAAACTGGCGGCCCTGCTGGTCTTCGGTGCGCTGATCTCCGTGGAGTTCCTGGGCGAGATCTCCTGGAGCGGCTGGGTGTTCGCCGTTCTCGCCCTCGTGCTGGTCCGGCCGGTCGCCCTGGCCATCGCCTTCGCCCGTTCTCATCTGACCCGGCGCGAACAGGCGGCGGCCATGTGGTTCGGCCCCAAGGGCTTCGCCTCGGTGGTCTACGCCCTGCTGGTCCTCGAGGCCGGGATCGCCGAGGCCGATCTCGTCTTCCACCTGGTGGCCCTCACCATCGTGCTCTCGGTCCTCGCGCACTCCTCCACCGACGTCGTGGTCGCGCGCTCCTTCGACGAGCCGGAGGAGACCCCGCACTGGCAGGAACCCGAGGACGACCGGGAAACCGGGGAGGACGGGGCGGGGCCGGGGGAACCGCGGACCGGGTTCGGCGGCGACGGGGCCGCGAGCGGGCGCCCGGGAAGCGGCTGAGCGGCTCCGGGTGCGGGGGCCGGCGCGGGGCCGCGCCCTCGCCGGCTCCGGCCCCGGCCCCGGGCACGGCGGGGGCCGGAATCCGGTTCACGGACGGCCGGGTCACCAGTTCACCGGCTCGCCGGGTCCGTCGGCCCGCAGGGCGGCGGAGAGCGGTTCCTCGTCCCGCGCGTCCAGGGCGGTGTCCGTGAACGTGATGACGTATTCGGCGCCGTGGGCGAGGGGGGGGCGAGCACCTGCCCGGCGGTGATCCGGCCGGGCCCCCGGCAGGGGGCGGGGGTGCCGGGCCGCACCTCGCGGTGACGCCGGGAGGCGTCGGGGAGCGGCGCACGGAGCCGTAGCACCAGGGGGCGCCCGCAACCGCCGCTCAGGCCAAGGGGGTTGACAAGGTTGTCAGGAGATCCAACCATGGGAGCGCTCCCACCCCCCGCAGTGCCCCGCCTGACGGTCCGCCCCCGGCCGTCAGGCGGTCCGGCACGAGCCCATCGGCCTGCTGCGGAGGTTCGGCCGCGCGGGCCATCCGACCCCGCTGGGGGCCGCGTTCGCCCAGTACGGCCGCATCGGCAAGACCACGCACCTGCTCTCCGTGGTCGAGCCGGTCGACGGCACCCACCGCCGCCCGACGAACCGGCAGCTCACCGTCCGGGAGCCCGCCACCCCCGGCCCGCGCGATCCGCCACGGCGGCCGGGGCCGGATCCGCCGGGCGTACCGCGAGGCCCGGAGGACCAGCTCGCCGCCCTCGGGCCGGTCCTCGACGCCCTGGTGCTGAATCGTGGACAGTGGGGCGGCGGGCGCCGTCCCCGGCAGCCGGCCGGGGCGCGGCCGGTGGCGGTCAGGTGGCGGTCAGGTGGCGGCCGCGGCGAGTTCGTCGTCGAGCCGGCGGCGGGCCTCCACCAGGGCCTGGTCGATGTCGCGGGCACCGGTGGAGACGCACAGCGTGTAGGCGGTGTCCTGCATCTGACGGTGGATGTGCGGAGCGACGACCTGCTCCTTCGCCAACGCCCGCAGGGCCTCGTAGTGTTCGAGCAGATTCCGCAGCACGGTCGGGTGCGCCATCAGCATCCGGCATCGCCTCCACGCCTTCGTGGGAAAGGGACCAGCGGGGCGGCACCGGCTCGCCGGGCGCCCCTCCCCCGTGCACGCGTGATGACCCGCCGGAAGCGGGCCGCACGCGGTGCTGTTATACGGACGTTACCTCAGCGGGTGCCCTCACCGAACCCCCTTGCGCGTAACGCCTGTGTTGCGCGGGGGCGAGCCGGTGCAGGAGCCCGCCGTGGCCCGTCACTCCGCCACCTGCCCCATCCCGGGACCCCCTTGCCGTGCCGTGCCCCTTCCCGACGCCGTCTCCGCCTCCGGTCCGGAGCGTGCCGTCAGGCTCTGGTCCACCGCCTCGGCGAAGGCGCGCGCGAGCGGGCTCAGGGCGTCCCACCGCCGCACGGCCCAGCCGACCGGCAGCGGGGGCAGCGCCGGGACGGGGACGAGCCGGACCCGCCCGGCCGGCGGGGGGCCCGGCATGGCCGGCACCAGCGCGTGACCCAGCCCGAGTTCGGCCAGGAGGACGGCCGTGTCCCAGTCGGCCACGCTCGTCGCGGACGCGGACGCCGGCGGGACGCCGAGCCGGGGCAGCTGGCTGTCCAGCCGGGAGCCGGAGGTGGAGTTCCCCGGGAGCCGGATGTGCTGGATGCCGGCCAGGTCGCCCGGGCCGACGGCGCTCTTCCCGGCGAGCGGGTCATCGTCCCGTACGGCCAGCACCCAGGGAAGTTCGACGACGGGCCGCTGCTCGATGCCGCGTACGGCAGGACCGATGGTGATCCACGCCAGATCGGCGTCGTCCGCGGCGAGTGCGGCGAAGCAGCCGCTGCTGGAGTTCTCCGTCTGGAACTCCAGACTCACCCGGGGATAACGCTCCCGGTAGGCCACGACGGCCTCGGCCATGAAGTGGCGGACCGTGGTGGCGCCGGTGGTGATCCGCAGCGAGCCCGCCTCCCCGTCGAGCAGTCCGCGGAGCCGGCGCAGCGCCAGGTCGATGCCGCCGATGCCCTCGGCGGCGGCCGTGTGGAGGATGCGTCCGGCGTGGGTGGGGGTGACGCCGCGCGGGCGGCGCTCCAGCAGTCGGAGCCCGAGCTCCTGTTCCAGCCTCCGGACGTGCTGGCTGACGGCGGACTGGGTGCGGTGCTGTGCGCGGGCGACGGCACTGAGACTGCCCGCCTCGCAGACCGCGACGAAGGTGCGGAGGTCGTCAAGTGTCACCCACCCCAAGCTAGACCTGGGGCCTCTCCAAGGAAACCCTAGGATTGACTTGGAAGTTGGCCCACCCGACGATGGTGTACGGGCCCGGGCGGCAACCCGCCCCGCGCCGCGCAGACCTGCCTGAACGCTGCGACGGCTCCGGGGACGGGTGCCGACCCACCGTGCCCGGAACGGGGAGAGGGGATCGGCATGCCCGTCCTGACCGGTACCACCCATGCGATGACCCTGCTGCGCGCGCTCGGCGCCGGGGAGATGCAGCACCCCGGCGGATCCCTGCTGGAGCACGTCCGCCGGGTCGGCGAGCTGCTCGGCGACTGGGGTGCCCGTCCGGCCCTCCGGCTCGCCGGTCTCTGCCACGCCCTGTACGGAACGGACGGCTTCCCCGCCGCGCTGCTGCCGCTCGCCCGCCGTCCGCAGCTCGCGGCGGCCATCGGCGCCGAGGCGGAGGAGCTGGTGTACTTCTACGCGAGCTGCGACCGGGAGGCGTCGTATCCGGCGCTCACGGACGACCCGCCGCTGTTCCGTGACCGGTTCTCCGGTCGCGTCCTCACGCCCGCCCCGCGGCGGCTCCGTGACTTCGCGGAGCTGACGGCGGCCAACGAGCTGGACATCGCCCGGGTGAGCCCGGAGTTCCGCCGGGACCGGGGCGAGGAGCTGAAGGCGCTGCTCGCCCGGCTCCGCCCGCTGCTGAGCGAGGCCGCGTGGGCGGAGTGCCGGAGCGTGCTGCCCTGAGCCGGGGGCCGGCCGGAGCGGCGCCGGTGCCCGTCCCCGCGGGTGTGAGCCCTGCGGGGGCGGGCGGCCGCCGCCCGTGACGGCTGCCGGGGAGCGGCCGGCCGGGGAGCGCCCCCGCCGGCCGGCAGTCCGCGGAGGAACGATTCAGCCCCAGATCTCCGCGGCCCACTCCGGGTGGTCGATGAACGGGTTGCGGTTGTGCTGGAAGTCGGCGTAGATGACCTCGTTGCGGTTCTTCTCGAAGGCGTCCGGCGGGTCCTGCTCGTGCCACCGCAGCAGCACCGACAGCCGGCCCATCAGGGGGTTCGAGCCGTTGCTCACCCGGTCGTTGAGCTCCAGGTCGGCGAAGCCGTCGCCGCCCTCGTAGCGCACGGCCATGTAGAAGAGCATCCGGGCCACGTCGCCCTTGACCTGGTCGCGCGGCTCCCAGGAGTCGCTGTCCGTGTAGTTGCCGGGGGCCTCGCCGACCTGGGAGCCGCCCTCGTCGAAGTCCTTGTTGCCGCGCGCGCTGTTGACGGTGACGTCGGTGGGACGGAGGTGGTGGATGTCGGTGCCCGGACCGGTCGCGGTGCCGAAGTCCCCGTGCGACTTGGCCCAGACGTGCTCGCGGTTCCACTCGTCGACGGCGCCGCCGTTCTCGGACTTGCTCTGCGAGCGGCCGGTGTAGAGGAGGACCACCTTGGACGAGTCGGCCGGGTCCTCGTCAGTGGCCTTCAGCGCGTTCCAGACCTGGGAGTAGGACAGCTTCGTCTGGTCGCTGACGATGCCGTGCAGCGCGTCCTTGAGCGCCTGGCCGGTCTTGCCGAGCGCACCCTGGTAGTAGGAGTCGTCGTACGCGGTCGCGGCGGGGGCCCGGACTGCGGTGCCGGCGCCGGTGCCGGAGGGGGCGACGGCCGCGGTGGCCTGAGGGGCCGCGACGGCGACCGACAGGCCGCCGATCAGCAGAGCCAGCCGCTTCCAGCGGGTGACACGGGTGGGGGACATATCCGTCCTCTGCTCGGAGTCCGTGCCGGCCGCCGAGCGCAACGCGCGTAGACTTCCGACACGCCCGAACCTCCGTTCGGGTGCCCAGGAGTCTCCTCGTGATAGGTCACTATGGCGTGAACATGGCGGGGGGATCCGGAAAAGGGACCGCGACCACGCGCCCTCCGGTCCGGCCGGACCGCGACCGCGAACACCCGCCACCGGTGCCGCCATCCGCGCGTGACCGACGAAAACCAAATATGGAAAAAATCACACATAGGGCGCTAAAGGGGACACCTTCCTGGTGGCAAGGTGGACCGGACAGTATTGTCCAGCAGACGTACAGAACAGCCCGGTGGGCGGAGGGTGGGGGTTGTGAGCGGTACGAGGGATGTGCCGGGTCCTCGCCCGGAGCCCGGCAGTGGCGCGGGCGGCGTGACGACCGACATGTTCGGCAGCGCCGGCCTGACGCGTCCGCGCTGGCGCGGCGACCCGGAGTCCCTCCTCCTGGTGGAGGACGACGCGGGAGACGCCCTGCTCGTCGAGGAACTCCTCGCGGACAGCGACATCCGCACCGAGCTGACCTGGGTGCGGTCGCTGACCGAGGCCCAGGAGTGGCTGGCGGGGGCGCGGTTGATGCCGGGCTGCATCCTGCTGGACCTGCACCTCCCGGACGCCGACGGCGTGACCGCCGTCACCCGGATCCTCAACGCCGCTCCCAGCACGGCCGTCGTCGTGCTCACCGGCCGCGCCGAGGGCGAGGCCGGCCTCGCCGCCGTGGCCGCGGGCGCACAGGACTATCTGGTCAAGGGCGCGCTGGAGTCCGAGCTCTTCGGCCGCGCCATCCGCTACGCCGTCCAGCGCAAACAGGTGGAGCAGACCGCGGCCGATCTGCAGGCGGGCCGGCTCCGGGCCCAGGAGAACGCCCGCCTGGAACGCGGCCTGCTGCCCACGCCGCTGCTGCACACCGACGACCTCACCGTCGCGGCCCGCTACGAACCGGGCCGCGCCCAGGCCCTCCTCGGCGGTGACTTCTACGACGTGGTGCAGACCCCGGACGGCACGGTGCGCGCCGTGATCGGCGACGTCTCCGGGCACGGCGCGGCGGAGGCGGCGCTCGGCGTGTGCCTGCGCGTCGCCTGGCGGACGGCCGTGCTGTGCGGCACGGAGGGCGGCGACCTGGCGGAACTCCTGGAGAAGATCACCGTCGCGGAGCGGGCCGACTCCCCCGTCTTCGTCACCTTCACGACGCTCACCCTCCCGCCCGACCGGCGCAGCCTGCGCGTGGTCCGGGCCGGCCATCCGGGCCTGCTGATCCGCACCCGGGGCGAGGTGGAGCTGGTGGAGCCTCCGGGCGGCCCCGCGCTGGGCCTCGGCCTGGGCACGGTCGGCTGGCCGGAGACCGAACTCCCGCTGCCGGAGGGTGCCGAGGTGGTGGTGTTCACGGACGGGCTGTTCGAGGGCCGGACCGGCCCCGGCCGCGAACGCCTCGGCGAGGACGGGCTCTGCGCACTCGCGGCGGGCGAGGCCTGCGCCGGACTCGGCCCGCAGGACTTCGTGGACGCCCTGGTGGACGGGGCGGAACTGGCCGCGGCCGACTACGGCGGCCTCGCCGACGATGTCGCGGTCGTCAGCATCGGATGGAGGAAGGCCCTGTGACTCCCCCGCCCCCCGCGCGGGCCCCGCGCCCGGAAGGCTCGGTCCTCACCGGCCGCAGACTGACCGTGCAGGGCTGGTTCCAGCTGATCCTCTCGCTCATGCTGCTGTTCGTGCTGGGCGGCGCCGTCGTCGGCGCCCAGCTGCTGTCGAGCACCGTGCGGCAGTCCAACGACCTGGTGGAGCGCATCCAGCCGGCCCGCGCGGAGATGTACCAGCTGCAGAGCGCCCTGCTCAACCAGGAGACCGGGGTGCGCGGTTACGTCATCACCGGGGACGAGCGGTTCCTGGAGCCCTACACCGAGGGCCGGGCGCAGGAGCGCCGGTCCGTGGGACGGCTGCGGTCGCTCGTCGGGCCGGACCGGGTGATGGCCGGGGATCTCTCCGCGATCGAGCGGGCGGCCGGGGAGTGGCGCTCCACCCACGCCGTACCGCTCGTCGAGCGCACCCGCGCCGGGGAGCAGGCGACGGGCGACACTCCCGAGCTGGAGAGGAGCAGGGAGTCCTTCAACGAGCTGCGGGCGCTGTTCGTCAAGCAGAACGAGCACATAGCCGAGGCCAAGGCCGAGGCCCGGGCCGAGCTCATCTCCACCCGTACCACCCGGGACTGGGTCTACGGACTCATGATCATCACCTTTGTGCTGACCGCCATCGCGCTGACGGTGCTGCTGCGCCGCACCGTGGGCGGCCCGCTGCTGGCCCTGCGGGAGTCGTCCCAGCGGGTCGCCGACGGGGACTTCGGCCACCGCATCGCCGCGGCCGGCCCCTCCGACGTGCGGGCGGTCGCCCTGGCCGTGGAGGCGATGCGGCACCGGATCGTCCAGGAGCTGGAGGCGACCCGCAACCGCGAGGCCCGCCTCACCCAGCAGACCGGCGACCTCGACGCGCAGGCCGTCGAGCTGCGGCGCTCCAACGCCGAGCTGGAGCAGTTCGCCTATGTGGCGTCGCACGACCTGCAGGAACCCCTGCGGAAGGTGGCCTCCTTCTGCCAGTTGCTGGAGAAACGCTACGGCGGCGAGCTGGACGAGCGCGGCAAGCAGTACATCGCCTTCGCCGTCGACGGGGCGAAGCGGATGCAGATCCTCATCAACGACCTGCTGACCTTCTCCCGGGTCGGCCGCGTCAACGACGACCGCAGGACCGTGCCGCTCGACGAAACGCTGGACCGGGCCCTGGCCAACCTCTCGACGGCGATCGAGGAGTCCGGCGCCCGCGTGGAGCGCCCGGACACCCTGCCCGAGGTGACGGGCGACCCGACCACCCTGGCGATGCTCTGGCAGAACCTCGTCGGCAACGCCGTGAAGTTCCGCTCCCCCGACCGCGCTCCCGTGGTGACGATCAGCGCCGAGCGCTCCGGGGAGGACGGGGAGAGCCGGGAGAACGGGGAGGACGGGGAGGACGGGGACTGGCGGTTCTGCGTGACCGACAACGGCATCGGCATCCCGCCGGAGTTCAGCGAGAAGGTCTTCGTCATCTTCCAGCGGCTGCACGGCCGGGAGACGTATACCGGAACCGGCATCGGTCTGGCACTCTGCAAGAAGATCGTCGAGCATCACGGCGGTCGGATCACCCTGGACACCGAACGGGCCGAGGGCACCCGCATCTGCTTCACCCTCCCCGGCCGGATGGTTCCGCACGCTGTCACCGCCCACGAGGAAGCCACCGCATGAACACCCCCCGCCCGATCGAGGTCCTGCTCGTCGAGGACGACCCCGGCGACGTCCTGATGACCCGTGAGGCCTTCGAGGACAAGATCGGCAACACCCTGCACGTCGTCCAGGACGGCGAGGAGGCGCTGGACTTCCTGTACCAGCGCGGCGCCCACGCCGGGGCGCCCCGGCCCGACCTGATCCTGCTGGACCTCAACCTGCCCAAGTACGACGGGCGGCAGGTCCTGGAGCAGGTCAAGTCGGACTCGGAGCTGTCGACCATCCCGGTGGTGGTGCTGACCACCTCCGCCGCCGAGGAGGACATCCTCCGCAGCTACAAGCTGCACGCCAACGCGTACGTCACCAAGCCGGTGGACCTCGACGCGTTCATCTCGGCGATCCGGCAGATCGACGAGTTCTTCCTGACGGTGGTCCGGCTGCCGAACCGCTGACCGACCCCGTCCCACCCGCCGACCCCGTCCCACCCGCCGCCCGCCGTCCGCCGCTCACCGTTCCCCGGCCCCGCAGGGGACACGTCCGCCGTCCCGGCCCGCCGGGACCGGGTCGGCGCGGTGGACGGCCGGCCCGGTGCGGCCGGGCTCGATGTCCGGGCGCAGGACGAGGTCCTCGCCGTACTCCCCGCCCGCTTCGCGGCGGTACGGGATCGGCTCGGTGTCCGGCAGGGTGCGCAGCCGTTCGCGCAGGCCGGCGGCGGCCGCCGCGTACCCGGCCGCGTCGAGGCGGTCCGCCCCGTACACGGCGAACGGCGGGAGGGCCGCCATGCCCGTGTACCAGAACGTGCCGTGGTGCAGCGGGAAGAGCAGGCTGTCGAGGTCGCCGTTGACGCCGCGCGGCCCGAAGGCCGGTGCGGCGCCTCCGGTGGTGACGACGGCCATCGCGCGCCGGCCGGCGAGTCCGCCGTCGCCGTAGCGCAGGGTGCGGCCGTCCTCCTGGTCCCTGACGCCGTAGGCGAAGCCCTTGACGAAGACCCGGTCGAACCAGCCCTTGAGGATGGCCGGCGGTCCGAACCACCAGAGCGGGAACTGCACGATCAGGGTGTCGGCCCAGCGGATCTTCTCCTGCTCGGCGCGGATGTCGGCGCTCAGCCGCCCGGAGAGGTGGGCCGCCTCGGAGGCGGCGGAGACGAGCAGGCGGCGGTCCGGCTCGTGGCCCGGGAAGTCCCGCCGGTCCACGACGGGGTTCCAGCCCATCGCGTAGAGGTCGCTCTGCCGGTGCTCGTGGCCGAGTCCGCGCAGGGCGCGCAGGCCCTCGTCACGGAGGGCGGCGCTCAGGGAGCGCGGCTCGGGGTGGGCGTGGATCCACAGCACTCTCATCTGACGGTCCTTTTCCGGGTTCGCGGCGCTCCCGCAGGGGCGCCCTGGTCCGCCGCCGATTCTTCGGTCCGGGTGTCGCCGGGACGAGTGGCCGGACGGCCGGTATGTGCAAGGATCGCGCCATGACCGTCTTCCGGTACCCGGACCGTCATCCGGTCGCCGTCCTCGTCCGGCCCGGCCTGCTGCCCATGGAACTCGGCCTGGTGCACCAGTTGTTCGGGCGGGCCGAGTCGGCGGGCGGCGAGCCGCTGTACGAGGTGGTGACCTGCGCGCCCGAGCCGGGCGACATCCGCACGGACGCCGACTTCCCGGTCCGGGTCGGCCGCGGTCCCGAGGCGCTGGGCGGGGCCCGCACGGTGATCGTCCCGGCCTCCCGGGACGACGACGAGGCGCACGCGGCGGGGCACCTCTCCCCCGCGGTCGCCGCGGCACTGGCACGGGTCCGGCCGGGGACGCGGATCGCCTCCGTGTGCACCGGCGCCTTCGTGCTCGCCGCCGCCGGGCTGCTGGACGGCCGCAGGGCGACGACCCACTGGAAGTCCGCCGCGCGCTTCCGGGAGCTCTTCCCCGATGTCGCCCTCGATCCCGGGGTGCTCTACACCGACGACGGGGACGTCCTGACCTCCGCGGGCGAGGCCGCGGGGATCGATCTGTGCCTCCACATGATCCGCCGGGATCACGGCGCGGCGGTGGCGGCGGCGCTCGCCCGGCACACCGTCGTACCGCCGCACCGGGAGGGCGGCCAGGCCCAGTACGTGCCGCGGCCCGTGCCGGAACCGCGGCTCTCGTCCACGGCGCCGGCCCGGGCCTGGGCCGAGGAGCACCTGGGCCGGCCGGTCGCGCTCCGCGAGCTGGCCGCGCGGTGCTCGATGAGCGTGCGGACGTTCAGCCGCCGCTTCCGGGAGGAGACCGGGCTGACCCCGCTGGAGTGGCTCACGCGACGCCGGGTGGAACGGGCCCGGGAACTGCTGGAGGAGACCGATCTGCCGGTGGACCGGATCGCGGCGGAGGCGGGATTCGGTACGGGCGCCTCACTGCGGCAGCATCTGCGGGCGGCGCTGGGCGTGTCGCCGAGCGCCTACCGCGCCACCTTCCGGGGTCCCTGAGCGGCGCGCTGCCGGCTTCCCCGGGCGGTGGGGTCCCGAGGACGGCGCTGGAGCCGCCACCGGAGAGCCGGGAGGCGTGGGAGGGACCGGAGAACGCCCGGGAGGCGCGGGAGGCCGGTGGGCCAGGTTTCCGGGGACGGGGCACGGGCACTCCGGGCGTGAGGCGCGTATCGCCCGCGTGCCCGCGGAGCGAAGCGGCCTGCGAGAGCCCGCGAGAGAGGGACACGCTATGCGGATCGGAATCATCGGCGCCGGGCACATCGGCTCCGCCCTGGCCCAGCACTTCACCCGGGTCGGCTACGACGTGGCCGTCAGCAACTCCCGGGGCCCGGAGACCCTCCGGGACCTGGTGGCGGAGCTCGGCCCCCGGGCCCGGGCCCTGACGGTCGAGGAGACCGCGCGGTTCGGTGACGTGGTCGTGGTGTCCATCCCCTTCGGGAGGTACCACGAGCTGCCGTCCGCGTCGCTGAGCAGGAAGATCGTCATCGACACCTGCAACTACTTCCCCGAGCGGGACGGCCACGATCCCGATCTCGACCAGGACCGCATCACCTCCAGCCAGAAGATCCGTGCCCACACCGGGGCCAACGTGGTGAAGGCGTTCAACGCGGTCTACTGGGAGAACCTGCGGGCGGGCAGCCGCCCGAAGGGGGCGCCGGACCGGATCGCCGTTCCGATCTCCGGCAGTGACGAGGACGCCAAGGCCGTGGTCGCCGGCCTCATCCGGGACATCGGCTTCGACCCGGTCGACGCCGGGAACCTCGGGCAGGGCGGCCGCCGGCACCAGCCCGGCACCAGGGTCTTCGGGGCGAAGATGACGGCCGAGGAGATGAGCGGGCTCTTCCACGCGGTGCAGCGCTGAACCCGGCGCCCCGGCGCCCCGGCGCCCCGGCGCCCCGGCCGCGGGCGCCCCGGCCGCGGGCGCCCCGGCCGCGGGCGCCCCGGCCGCGGGCGCCGCTGCCGGGCGCGGCCCGCTTGTCAGAGGAACCGGCGGAGGGGGGCGGTCAGCGCCTCCCGCAGCCGCTGGGCGGCCGGGCGCCGCTTCCAGCGGCCCTCCACCATCCGTTCACTGGCCTTCAGGTCCTCGTCGAAGTCGGCCTTCAGCCTGCCGGTGAACGTCTCGTCGAGCACGGTGAGCATGACTTCCTCGTCGTGTTCGAGGGAGCGGCGGTTGAAGTTGGTGGAGCCGATCAGGGAGGCGATCCCGTCGACGGTGATCACCTTGGCGTGCATCATGGTCGGCTGGTACTGCCAGATCCGCACCCCGCAGGCCAGCAGATCCTCGTAGTGGCGCTGCCCGGCGAGCTGGCACACCCGCTGGTCGGTGTGCGGCCCGGGCAGCAGGATGTCGATCCGGACCCCGCGCCGGGCGGCGGCGCACAGCAGGTCGACGAAGTAGCGGTCCGGGGCGAAGTAGGCGGTGGCCAGCCGGATGTGCTCCTCTGCCGATTGCAGGACCACCCGGATCAGGGTCTGCATGTCCTGCCAGCCGTAGCTCGCGGAGCCGCGGACCACCTGCACCACCGCGTCACCGGGCGCGGGCTGCGCGGTGAACCGGTCCCGCTCGTCGTAGAGCAGGTCGTGGCATTCGGCCCAGTTCTGGGCGAAGGCCGCGGCGATGCCGTCCACGGCCGGGCCGGCGACCCGCACATGGGTGTCGCGCCACTCGTTCTCGTCGCGGGCATCGCCGCACCACTCCTCGGCGATGCCCACACCGCCGGTGAACGCGACCCGCTCGTCGACGACCAGTGCCTTGCGGTGGCAGCGGTGATTCTGCTTGAACGGCGAGATCCACAGCGGTCTGCGGAACCATGCCACCTGTGCGCCGGCCCGGTCCATCATCTCCAGCAGGTCCTTCTCGATGGGGCGGCTGCCGAACCCGTCGAGCAGCAGCCGCACCCGCACGCCGGCCCGGGCCCGCTCGGAGAGGGCCTCGGCGAACCGGCGGGCGATCTCCCCGCGCCAGTAGACGAAGGTCATCATGTCCACGGTGTGCTCCGCGGAGCGGATGGCCTCCAGCATCGCGGGGAAGATCCGGTCCCCGTTGCGCAGCGGCACCAGCTCGTTGCCCTCGGTGGCGGCGATCCCCAGCAGCCGTTCCAGCCTGCGGCGCAGCCGCTGCTTGCGGTCCGCCGTCCCGCGGTTCTCCGGGCGGGGGACGGCGGGCTCGGGTCTGTCCTGGACGGTACTCATGGGGCGGGCCTCGGTGCTGGTCGGGGGCCGGGGACTCCGGCCGGCTGTACCGAACTGCTGCCCGAATCCGGCGGGTCCATGACCGGGTGGCCCGCCGTTCGCGGTGCCTCCGGATACCGCCGCGGCGGGAGCGCGGATCGCCGATCCGGCCGCCCGGACCTACCGCTCGGAGGTGATGTCGTGCCGTGTTGCTGCGCGGCAGGCGGCCGTTTTGCAGAATGGTGCGATGGACAACACCACCTACGGGCAGTGGATGAGCACGGACCAGCCGGGGCTGACGGTACGGCGCGGCCCGGAGGGGCTCGTCTGTCTCAGCACCCCGGACGGGGAATGCGCCACGCTGCGTCATCTGCTGGAGCCGATCGCCGACGGCCTGGCACGGGGCGAGGGCGCCCTGGAGGGTCTCACCTCCCAGCAGGCGCGCTCCGCGCTCCAGGCCCTCCGCCTCGCCTGACCGCGCCCCCCGGCTGCCCTCCCCCCGGCCGCGCCGCCCGGATGGGCCGGAGCCGCACCGCCCGCCCGGTTCCGGCGCCCTGCCGCCGGAGGCACCCCGCCGGAGCGCCCGCGCCCGCTGCTTCCGTCTCCCGTCCGTGTCCGCCGTCGAGGCATGGGGCGGCGTCCTGCGGACACCCGGCCAAGGCGGGCCGCCGGGGCCCGGTGGTTCACCACCGGGCCGGCGGTCATACGGAGAAGCGGGGCGGGGCACCAAGCTCCACCGCCCCACGGCGACGGGGAACCCCGCGGAAAGGATCACACGTGATCACCCATGAGCATGTCCGGGACCTGCTGCGCTCCCCGGAGCAGCAGCCCGTGCTCGTCCTGCTGGAGGGCCGCGAACGCGTCGTGCCCGCCGCGGAACTGGGCGGCGAGCGCTACCGGGGAGCCGTGGAGATCATCTCCCGGGACGCCCTCACCGCGCTGGTTCCGGACCCGGACCCCTCCGACAGTGAACTGACGGAGGTCGCGAGCCGGCTGCAGACCGTGGCGGCCGAGCGCGGCGCCTGACCCCCGGCCGGGGCACATGGGCATCCGGTCCCCGGGTACCCGGACCCGTCACGACGCGCCCGCCCGGCACGGAAGCCGGGGGGTGCCGTGGACCGGTGCCCGGGCCGGGGAACCACCGCGGCCCGGGCACCGGGACACACGACAAGCGAGGAGAGCGCATGACCACGCCGGAGGAGAACCGGGAGAAGACCACGTCCACCGATGACGTCCTGGACGCGTCCGCGGAGGGTGCGACGGAACGCACCCGGGACGGCGCGGGCCGCACTATGCGGGAGGCCCTGGAGGAGGCCGGGATCTCCCCCGAGGACTACCGGGAGGAACACTGAGCCCGCGCACCGGGCACGTGGCCCAGCCGCACACGGCGTGACCACCGGGGTCCGCCGCGTGCGGCCGGGGGGCGCGGCCGGCACATCCGGGCCCTGTTCCCCGGTCGGCCCAAGCACGCGTGGCCCGGATTGCGGTGGTCCGGCCTCGGGTAACCGATAGCGTCATGACGTCAGCAGAGCTTCCGGTCCTCACCTCGCTCCGCCGGTTGACGGAACTCGTCGAGCGCGTGGATCCGGTCTTCGTCCGCTGGTCGCGCGGGCCGCAGACGGATCTGCGGCGGCACAGCGGGGTGAGCAGGGACAGTCTGACGGGGGTTCCGCTCGCCGGGCTGTCGGCCAATCCGCTGCGTGTGGAGGCCTGGTGGGGGGACCGGCCCACGCTGCTGTGGGTGGCGCGCCGCCTGTACGACTACAGCCATCTGCGGGAGGCGGAGGGGTCCCGGGTACGGCCCTGGGTGCTCACGGGCGAGGAGACCGGGCGGGGCCCCGACAACGAGCCCCTGGTGAGGCGGGTCCGTCCGGTCGCGTGGATCGCCCCGGAGGTCATCGCGGAGGCGCGGGCCGAGGTCTCCCGGCAGCGGGGCGCGTGGGGACCGCTGCGCAGGCCGCACGACTTCGCGGACGGGAGCGCGAAGCCCGCCCCGGGCGATGCCCCCGGCGCCGCGCGGGGCGGGGCCTGATCCGGCCGGGCCCCGGCGGGCGGTCCGGTCCGTTCTTCCGGCGGTGGCGGCGGTTCCGGACGTCCCGGCGGTGCGGCGGTCCGGCCGGGCGGGTCCGCCGACGACAACGACGGGGAGGGCGGCAGGAAGAACATGCCAACAGTTCTGGAAGCGGGATGGTGGGGCCTGGTCGCCGGTTCCGCGCTGCTGATCGGCGCGCTCCTCGGCTACACGCTGCGCGTCCCCCGGCTGCTCATCGCCTCGGTGATGGCCTTCGGCGCCGGTGTACTGCTGTCCGCGGTGTCGTTCGAGCTGGTGGGCGAGGCATACGACCGGGCCGGGCTGGCCCCGGCCGCCATCGGCACCATCGGCGGCGCCGTCGCGTACACCGCGGGCAACGTCGTACTGGCGCGCCGGGGGGCGCGGCACCGCAAGCGGTCCGGCCACCACCGGATGCAGCCCTCGGAGTCGGAGCAGTCGGGTTCCGGCCGGGCGCTGGCGCTCGGCGCGCTGCTCGACGGGGTGCCCGAGTCGGCCGTCATCGGGGTCGGTCTGCTGGAGGGCGGGGCCGTCGGTCTCGTCACCGTCACGGCCGTCTTCATCAGCAACCTGCCGGAAGGTCTGTCGAGCGCGGCGGGCATGAAGGCGGCCGGGCGGAGCAGGGGCTACGTCTTCGGCGTCTGGGGCGCCATCACGGCCGCGAGCACGGTCTCGGCCGTCCTCGGCTACACGGTGGGGGGCGGTCTGTCCACCGCGGTGGTCGCCACCGTGACGGCGGTCGCCGCGGGCGCGATGCTCGCGATGATCGCCGACACGATGATCCCGGAGGCGTTCGACCGGGCGCATCTGGCCATCGGGCTGATCACGGTGTGCGGGTTCCTGGTGTCCTTCACGCTGTCCCACGCCTGACCGCCGGCCACCGGCCGCCCCCGCCGCCCACCGTTCACCGTTCACCGTCCGCGGTCCGCCGTCCGACGGGCTCTCAGGGCGTGTTCGCGGAACCGGAGTTCCCGCCCGTCCGCGGGTCCGCGCCCGGGCCCGGCGCCGCTCCGGCCTCCGCGTGCTCCGGCCGGGACTCCGGAGCCGCGGACCCGGCGGAGCCGGAGGCCGGGGCGGTACCGGCCAGGCGGCCGGACGGGTCTCCGGCTCCGGCCGGGCCGGTTTCCGCCCCCGCCCCCGGTGCCGGCTGCGGCTCCGGGCCCTTCCCCGCGGCCGCCCGGGACCGGTCGGGAAAGGCCCAGTCCAGTTCCGGTTCGACGACCGGGCGGAAGAGGCGGCGCACCGGGGGCGAGGTGAGCAGCAGGGCGAGCCCGACGCCGAACACCGTGACCAGCAGTTCACCGGCGGGGGTGTGCCAGAACCGCGGCTCGTACCAGCCCTCCCAGGCGGCCGTGCGGATGATCAGGCCGTGCAGGAGATACGCCACCAGCGTCCCCGCGCCGAAGGCGGTGAACCAGTGCCGCCGGCGCGGCACCCAGGCCAGGAAGGACGCGGCCAGCAGCAGCGAGCAGACGAACAGGGCCAGGCTCATGGCGAGTCCGGCCGGCCAGTCCGCGCCGAGCTGCTCCCAGGTCTTGCTGCGGACCGCCCACTCGGAGGTCACCCGGTCCCGGGCCCAGTAGGCCGTGACCGCCGCCGCCGCGAACACGGGGAGGGAGACGATCCGCATCCACCGGGACCGGACGAGGTCCCAGTGCTCCGGGCGCATCAGCAGCCCGAGCACGAAGAACGGCAGGAACTGCAGGACCCGGTCGAGATTCAGGACGGGGTCCGCGTCGAAGGCGGCGCCGAGCAGGGCGATCACGACGGACAGCCCGATGGCCAGCGGCGGGCGCAGCAGCAGCCACAGCGGTGCGGTGAGCCGCCAGACGAAGAGGGCGATCAGGAACCAGGTGAGGTACCAGGGCGTCAGCAGGCTGATGTCGTTGCCCCGGTCGTCGACGGCGTTGCCGTAGAGGGTGTAGACGGTCTCGAAGACCGCGTACGGCACGAGGACGGCGGCGACCAGCCGCTGGACCTGCCGCGGCCGGCCGCGGAAGGTGCGCGAGAAGTAGCCGGAGAGCAGGATGAAGACCGGCATGTGGAAGGTGTAGAGGAAGAAGTACGCGGCCCAGACGGCGCGGCTGTCCTTGAGCGGCTGCCAGGCGTGGCCGACCACCACCAGCACCATCGCGAGCAGTTTCGCGTTGTCGAAGAAGGGGTCCCGCGCGGAGCGCCCGGAGTCCGGGACACCCGGCGGGCCCGAACCGGGCCGGCCGGCCCGCCGCGCGTCCCGGTGGCCCTCCGCCGGAGCCTGCGGCACTCCCGGCATGCGTACACCTCCAGCGTTGCGTCGTCCCGCGGTCAGCGGTGGTCCCGTCCTGCACGGTACATACCTTCGTGCCGCCGTCCCCCCGTAACGGCGCGGCGGACCGTCCGGAGGCGCCGTCCTGCCCGGGCCGGCTCCGGGGAGGCACGGGAACGGGCGGGGGCGGGCGGATTTCTGAGAGCATGGCCGGGGCCGCCGGCTCCCTCCGTCCGGCGGGCAGGCGGAACGGCGTACCGGACGCGGTGCCCTCGCGGCCCGTACCCGACCGACCTCTGGAGAGAACGTGCCCCGTTCCATCGCCACCGCCGACCGCGTCAACCGCGACGAGCTTCTCGCCTTCCTCCGGCCGCGCCACCGCGCGGTCCTGCTGACCCGCAAACGGGACGGTTCACCGCAGATGTCCCCGCTGACCTGCGGCGTGGACGCGGAGGGCCGTATCGTCATGTCGACGTATCCCGGGCGGGCGAAGGCCCACAACGCGCGCCGGGACCCGCGAGTCTCGCTGTGCGTCCTCTCGGACGAGTTCAACGGCCCGTATGTGCAGGTCGACGGCACCGCGGAGGTCATCGACATGCCGGAGGCCCTGGAGCCGCTGGTGGAGTACTTCCGCTGCATCTCCGGCGAGCACCCCGACTGGGAGGACTACCGGGAGGCGATGCGGGCCCAGAACAAGTCGCTGATCCGGGTGACGATCACCGGCTGGGGCCCGGTCGCGACGGGCGGCTTCCCGCCCCACCTGGCCGGCGACTAGGGCCACAGCACCGACACCCCGCGCCCGCCCGCCGCGGACGCCGCCGGGCCCGGGGCCACCGGAACGGGGCACCGCGTTCCGGCGGCCCGCTTCCGGCATCCTTGAGCCCGCGTCCCGTTTCGGCGATCACCACCCGGGAACCCGGAGGTTTTCCGAGGACGAACGCAGGAGGCTGCCCATGAGCAAGCACGACGGCGAGGCGCTCCCGCTGGCCGACTACGACGCGTTGTCGGTCGGCGCACTGGAGCACCGCCTCCGCACCCTGGACTCCGCCGAGCTGGAGGTCCTGCGCCACTACGAGCACGAGCACGCCAACCGGACCCGGGTCCTGGAGATGATCAATACACGTCAGCTCCAGCTGGCCGGTGGCGGCACTCCCTCGCCGGGCGGCGAGGATCTCCGGCAGGAGGCGCGGCACGCCGCGGGCAGCGGTTCGCGCGTCACGCCCGCGACCTCCCCCCAGCCGATCCACCCGCCGCCGCACGGCACGCCCGACCAGCGCGCCAAGCCCAAGGGCAACCGTCCGTAGCGGCTTTCGCGGGCCCGCGCCGGGCGAGGCCCCCGGTGTGACGGAGCTGTCGGGACCACACCACGCCGGGGGCCTCAGCAGTCACCGTAGTCCTCCGGGGCCCGCCGGTGCCCTGTGCGGACGCACACGCCCCACACGGACGGCCGGACGGCCGCCGGCAGCCGTCCGGGAAGACCGGCCGGGAAGACCGGCCGGGAAGACCCAGGGGAGGGACACCGCTTGAGCACACCGACGGACGGCCCGGGTGCCGCACCGGACAGCGGACGGGTGCTGCTGACCGGCTGGTTCAGCTTTCTGCACGGTGAGGCCACGGTGGGTGACCTGCTGTCGCTGGACCGTGTCCGGGAAGCGCTGGACCGGCGCGGCATCCCGTACGACACCGCCTGGAGCGGTGGCTTCCGTCCGCGGGAACTGCGGCTCGACGAGGCCGACCCCGGCCGGTACCGCGCGGTGGTCTTCGTCTGCGGCCCGCTGCACGGGCCGCAGATCGAGGAGCTGCACCGGCGCTTTCCGCGCTGCACGCGCGTCGCCGTGGGCGTGTCCGTCCTGGACCCGGCCGATCCGGCGGTCCGCGGCTTCCACCGGGTGCTGGCCCGGGACGCGCCCGGCGCGCCGCCCCACCGGGACCTGGCCGTCTCCGCGCCCCGCTTCCCCGCCCCGCCCGTCGTGGGCGTGGCGCTCACCCGCGGCCAGGGCGAGTACGGCGGCCGGCGCCGGCACGAGGCGGCCGGGGACACCCTCACCGGCTGGCTGAACGGCAAGGACTGCGCACGGCTCGAACTGGAGACCCGGCTCGACCCCGGCGACTGGCGGCTCTCCGCGACCGCCGCGCAGTTCGAGGCGGTCGTCGCCCGGCTCGATCTCCTCGTCACCAACCGGCTGCACGGGCTGGTCACCGGGCTGCGCGCCGGCGTGCCCGTGCTCGCCGTCGACGCCGTCGCGGGCGGGGCGAAGCTCACCGCCCAGGCGCGGGCCTGCGACTGGCCCGCCCTGGTCCCGGCCGAGAGGGCGGAGACGGCCGAGCTGGACCGCTGGTGGGACTGGTGCCGGGGCCGGGGCCGGGACCTCGCCCGGCAGCGGAGTGCGGAATTCCGCTCGGCCCCCGAGCCCGGCCTGCTCACCGGCCTCACCGAGACCCTGGCCGGAGCGGTGCGATGAGCGGCAGCGGCGCGGACCGGCGGGTCGCGGCGAGGACGGCCGGGCGGCAGGAAGGGGCCGCGGACACGGCGGGCGGCGAACCCCTGCGGCTGCTCCTGATGGCGGACACCCACCTCCCCCGGCGCGCCCGGGAACTGCCCGCCCCGCTCCTGGAGTCGGTGCCCGGCGCCGATGTGGTCGTGCACGCCGGGGACTGGGTGGACACGGCCACGCTGGACCTTCTGGAATCCCGGGCGCGCCGGCTGATCGGCGTGTACGGCAACAACGACGGCCCGGAGCTGCGCGCCCGGCTGCCCGAGGTGGCGCACGCCGACCTCGGCGGTCTGCGCATCGGCGTCGTCCACGAGACCGGGGCGGCGCGGGGCCGGGAGGAACGCTGCGCCCGGCGGTTTCCCGGACTGGACGTCCTGGTCTTCGGCCACAGCCACATCCCGTGGGACAGCGAGGCGCCCGGCGGGCTGCGGCTGCTGAACCCCGGTTCACCGACCGACCGCCGGCGTCAGCCGCACTGCACGTTCATGACGGCCGGGATCTCGGGGGGACGGCTCACCGGCGTACGGCTGCACCGCCTGCCGCCCCGGCGCTGACGCCACCGGCGGGCGCCGCGCCGGCGGCGCCCCGGCCCGCGGTCACCGGTGCCGGTCCCCCGGGTCGCGCTGGGCCTCGACGTTGGTGGTCAGCGCGTCGCCGCTCTCGCCGTCGCGCCCGGCGGCGTCCTCGTCCGGGACCACCCGCCTCTGGGCTTCCAGGACTTCCGCCTCGACCTCCTCGGCGGCCGTGGCGGGCTTGTGATCCGGCCCGTGCCGCTCGTCCCGCTCGTGCTCCTCGTTCCGCCGTTCGCGTTCCGTCATGCCGGCTCCTTCCGGGTCCTGTCGGTGCCGCGGACCCGACCGGGTCCGCGACCGGGTCCGGCCCGGTCCGCGACCGGGGGACCTCCGGTTCTCCTGCTCGCCGCGCCGGGGGATATTCCGGCGCCGCGCGCTCCGCAGCCGCGCGTTCCGCACCGGTCCCCCGCCGTGTCCGTGCGCGTGGCCGGGACAACCCGCCCTGCCGCCGCGGGCCGTTTCCCGCTGTCCGCCGGCCGGGGCATCGGCCGGGTGGTCAGGCGTGGCAGGACCCGGCACGGACGGTGGTGCGGCTAGCGTCGGTCCGTCCCCCGGAGATCGCGGCCGGTGACCGCAGCCCCGAGAAACAGCCGCCCGCACCACAGCCGACCGGAGCGTTCCGTGACCGACCGCACCACAAACATCTGGGGAGCCCGCACACCGTTCGCCGCCGGCCGGCGCTGGCCCGAGCGCGTGGACCGCCATCTCACCGTGGACGAAGCGGAGGTCCACGCCTGGGTCCCCTCGGTCTGCGTCCTCTGCTCCACCGGCTGCGGCCTGGACATCGCCGTCTCGCACGACGGCCGCATGGTGGGCGTCCGGGGCCGCGCCGGGGACCGCGTCAGCCACGGGCGGCTGGGGCCCAAGGGGCTGTACGGCTGGCAGGCCGTCAACTCGCCCGACCGCCTCACCCGCCCCCTGGTCCGGGCCGGCGGCCGGCTGGAGCCCACCGACTGGGACACCGCCCTGCGCACGGTCACCGACCGATCCCGGCGGATCCTCGCCGAGCACGGGCCGCTCGCCATGGCCTTCTACACCTCCGGGCAGCTGTTCGCCGAGGAGTACTACGCGCAGACCGTCATCGCCCGCGGCGGCATCGGCACCCCCCACCTCGACGGCAACACGCGGCTGTGCACCGCCACCGCCGAGTGGGCCCTGATCGAGAGCTTCGGCAGCGACGGCGCCCCCGGCTCCTACACCGACATCGACCTCTGCGACACGCTCTTCCTCGTCGGGCACAACGCCGCCGAGACGCAGACCGTGCTGTGGTCCCGCATCCTCGACCGGCTGCACGGACCGGACCGCCCCCGCCTGGTGGTCGCCGACCCCCGGCTGACCGACACCGCCCGCGAGGCCGATGTCCATCTGGCGCTCCGTCCGGGCACCAATGTGGCGCTGCTCAGCGCGCTCCTCCACGAGATCGTCGAACACGGCCGTCTGGACCGGGAGTTCATCGAGGAACACACCACCGGTTACGCGGAGCTGGCCGCCACCGTCGCCGGCTGGCCCCCCGAGCGGGCCGCCGGCGTCTGCGGCGTGCCGGCCGGGGACATCCGTGCGGCCGCCCGGATCCTCGGCACCGGCGAGCGGCTGGTGTCCACCGTGCTGCAGGGCGTCTACCAGTCCCACCAGGCGACCGCCGCCGCCGTCCAGGTGAACAATCTCCATCTGCTGCGCGGGATGATCGGCCGCCCCGGCCGCACCGTCTTCCAGATGAACGGCCAGCCGACCGCCCAGAACACCCGCGAGACCGGTGCCAACGGCGCCCTCCCGGGCTTCCGCAACTGGCAGAACGCGGCGCACGTCCGCGAGATCGCCGAGGCGTGGAACGTCGAACCGCTCCGCATCCCGCACTGGGCGCCGCCCACCCCCGCCCCGGAGATCTTCCGGTACTGCGAGGAGGGGTCGGTGAGGTTCCTCTGGGTGACCGGCACCAACCCGGCGGTCTCCCTTCCCGAACTGCACCGCATCCGCTCGGTGCTCGGCCGGGACCGGCTGTTCCTCGTCGTCTCCGACGCCTTCCGCACGGAGACCGCCGAACTCGCCGACGTCGTGCTGCCCGCCGCCCTGTGGGGCGAGAAGACCGGCTGCTGCACCAACGCGGACCGGACCGTCCACCTCTCGGAGAAGGCCGTCGAACCGCCGGCCGGGGCCCGCTCCGACTTCGACATCCTGCTGGAGTACGCGCGGCGGATGGACCTGCGCGGCAGCGACGGCGGGCCGCTGCTCACCTGGCGGGGCCCGGAGGACGCCTGGCGGGACTTCACCGCGCTCACCCGCGGCCGTCCCTGCGACCAGAGCGCGCTGACGTACGAGCGGCTGCGCGGCTCCGGCGGCATCCAGTGGCCCTGCACCCCGGAGGCACCGGACGGCACCGAACGCCTCTACACCGACCACGTCTTCCCCACCCGCGCCGGCCAGTGCGAGGACTACGGGCACGACCTCACCACCGGGGCCCAGTACGAGGCGGACGAGTACCGCGCCCGGGACCCCGCCGGACGGGCCCGGCTGCGGGCGGCGCCGTACCTCCCGCCGCACGAGCCGGTGGACGACGCCTACCCGCTCCAGCTCACCACCGGCCGCACCGTGCACCACTGGCACACCCGCACCAGGACCGGCCGGGTGCCCGAGCTGCGGCGGGCCGCCCCCGACGTCTGGGTGCAGCTCTCCGCCGAGGACGCCGGGGAACTGGGCATCGCCGACGGCGACCTGGTGCGGGTGGTTTCCCGGCGGGGCGAGATCGAGGCACCCGCGGTGTGCCGGGGGACCCGGCGAGGGGTCGTCTTCGCCCCGTTCCACTACGGCTACTGGGACCAGACGGAGCCCGGCCGGCACACCCGCGCCGCGAACGAGACCACCCGCACCGAGTGGGACCCGGTGTCCAAGCAGCCCCTCTACAAGTACAGCGCGGTCCGGGTGCAGAAGATCTCCTCGGCGGCGACCGCGCTCGCCCACGGGACGGCCGACTCCGACCGGCAGACCGACGCCCCGCCGCCCGGCACCCTGGCCTCGGAGCCCGGCGCGGCCACCGCGGAGCACCCGGGCCCGGGGACCGGAGGCACCGCGGGGACCGGGAGCACCGCGGCCCGGCCGGCGGGGAAGGACGGGGCACCGTGACCACCCGGACCGGAACGCTCCTCGCCGAACTGCACGGAGCCGAGGAGGCCCTGGCCCGGGAGTTCCACCGGGTCGCCGAGCGCCAGGCCGCCGACCACGGCACCCACTACCCCTGCCTGACCCTGGCCGGCCGGTGCGAGGAGCACGCCGCACGGCTGCGGGCCGCCGCCGGACGCCGCGGACAGGACCTGTCCGCGCCCCACCACAGCGAGACCCTGGCCCACCTCGTGGACGCCGCGCGGCAGAAGTCCTCCGGACGGCGGGGCCACCACATCTCCGCCGGCCGGCTCCTCCTGCGCGATCTGCGCCATCTGTTCCTCGCCGCTCAGGAGGTGAGCCTTCTGTGGCTCCTGCTCGGCCAGGTGGCGCGGGCCGTTCGCGACCAGGAGCTGCTGGACGACGTGGAGGAGCTGCACCGCGAGACGCTCGGCCAGATCCGCTGGCTGACGACGCGGCTGAAGAACGCCGTCCCCCAGGTCATGGCCACGGCCGACTGAACCACGCGGACGGGGAGCACGGTGCCGACGAGCGACAGTCCCGGGCCCACGGCGGTGTCCCCCTGGCAGCCCGCGTCCACGCGGCGGCGGGACGCGCTGCTGGAGACGCCCGTTCTGCTGCTGATGGTCTTCCTGGTCTCCCTCGTCCTCTTCACGGTCGGCCGCATGGTGGAGGCCGAGGGGCGCGTGGTGTCGCTCATGGCCTTCCTGCCGCCCATCGTGGCGGTGATCGGTTCCGTCCGGCAGACGGTGATCACCGCCGCGTGGAGCACCGTCGTGCTGTTCCTCGTGCTCCTCGGCATCCACCTGAACGTCGAGGAGGTCATTCCGCCGACCTTCGGCGTCGCCCTGATGAGTGCCCTGAGCATCGGGGCCTGCCGGTACCGCATCCACCGCAACGCGGAGGTCAGCCGGCTCCGGTCGGCGGCGGCCGCGCTCCAGCGGCAGCTGCTGCGGCCGCTGCCGCTGCGCACCCCCGAGGTCGTCATCGACGGGCTCTACCAGCCGGTCGAGGAGGACAGCATGGTGGGCGGTGACATCTACGAGATCGCGATGTCGCCGTACGGCACCCGGGTGCTGATCGCCGACGTGCAGGGCAAGGGACTGCCCGCCATCGGCACCGCGTTCTCCGTGCTCGGCGCGTTCCGCGAGGCGGCGCAGCGCGAGCCGGGGCTGCTGGGCGTCGTGGACGCCCTGGAGTCCGCCGTCGAACGGCACAACAGCTTCGCCAGCCGGACCGGGGAACCGGAGCGTTTCGTCACCGCGCTCGTCCTCACCTTCGACGAGCGGTCCTGCGGCCTCGTCGTCAACTGCGGGCATCTGCTGCCGTACCTCGTCTGCGAGGATCCGGAGCAGAGCGGTCCCGTGCCGCTGGCGGAGCCGGGGGTGCCGCTCGGGCTCGTCGCACTGTCCCCGGAGCCGCGCCGCATCGAGGAGCTGGAGCTGCCGGAGGGCGACACGCTGCTGCTGTTCACCGACGGCGTGACCGACGCCCGCGATCCCTTCGGGGTCTTCTACCCGCTGCGGGACCGGGTGCGGGAGTGGTCCGGCATCCCGGCCTCCGAGCTCGCCGCGGCGATCTCCGCGGACCTCCAGCGGTTCACCGGGAACAACCAGCGGGACGACATCGCCCTGCTGGCCCTGCACCGCGTCCCCGCCCGGGGGGACACGCAGCGGGAGGGCCCCGGCCCGGCCGCCGCCGGGGCAGACCCGGGCCCGCGCGGCGGCGCCGGCCCCGGCTCCTGAGGGCCCGCCCCGCCGGGCCGGTGGTGCCTCAGCCGGTCTCGCGCGCGGCTTCCCGCCCGGCGGTGCGGCCGGAGAAGAGGCAGCCGCCGAGGAAGGTGCCCTCCAGCGAGCGGTAGCCGTGCATCCCGCCGCCGCCGAAGCCCGCCGCCTCGCCGGCCGCGTACAGGCCGCCGACCGGCTCGCCCATCGCGCCGAGGACGCGGCTGCCGAGATCGGTGTGCAGGCCGCCGAGGGTCTTGCGGGTGAGGACGCGCAGCCGTACGGCGATCAGCGGGCCCGCGGCCGGGTCGAGGAGGCGGTGCGGCGCGACGGTGCGGATCAGTTTGTCGCCGAGGTAGCGGCGCGCCCCGTGGATGGCGGTGACCTGGAGGTCCTTGGTGAACGGGTTGGCGATCTCCCGGTCCCGGGCGGTGATCTCGCGGCGCAGCTCCGTCTCGTCGATGAGCGGCTGCCCGGCGAGCCGGTTCATGCCGCGCACCAGCGCCGCGAGGTCCCGTTCGACCACGAAGTCGGCGCCGCGGTCCATGAACCGCTTCACCGGGCGCGGCACGTCGGTGCGGGCCCGCCCGAGGACGTCGCGGACGCTCCTGCCGGTGAGGTCCGGGTTCTGTTCGGAGCCGGAGAGGGCGAACTCCTTGCCGATGATCCGCTTGTTGAGGAGGAACCAGGTGTAGTCGTAGCCGCTCCGCATGATGTGTTCGAGCGTGCCGAGGGTGTCGAAGCCGGGGAAGAGGGGCACCGGCAGCCGCCGGCCGAGGGCGTCCAGCCAGAGCGAGGAGGGGCCGGGCAGGATGCGGATGCCGTGCCGCGCCCAGACCGGGTTCCAGTTCTCGATGCCCTCGGTGTAGTGCCACATCCGGTCGCGGTTGATCAGGCTGCCGCCGGCCCGTTCGGTGATGTCCAGCATCCGGCCGTCGACGTGCGCGGGGACGCCGGAGAGCATCCGCGCGGGCGGGGTGCCGAGCCGCTGCGGCCAGTGGCGGCGGACGAGTTCGTGGTTGCCGCCGATCCCGCCGGAGGCCACCACGACCGCCCCGGCCCGCAGCTCGAACTCCCGCACCGCGGTGCGGGAGCTCGCCTGGCCGCGCTCGGCGGCGCTGGGCGCCAGCAGCGTGCCGCGGACGCCGTCCACGCGCCCGTCGCTGACGGTGAGTTCGTCCACCCGGTGCCGGAAGCGCAGCTCCACCGGACCGCGCTCCGCCGCCTCCCTGACCCGCCGCTCGAACGGCTCGACGAGCCCGGGGCCCGTGCCCCAGGTGATGTGGAAACGCGGTACGGAGTTGCCGTGGCCGCGGGCGTCGTAGCCGCCGCGCTCGGCCCAGCCGACCACGGGGAAGAGCCGGACGCCCATGCTGTGCAGCCAGGACCGCTTCTCCCCGGCGGCGAAGTCGACGTACGCCTCGGCCCAGCGGCGGGGCCAGTGGTCCTCGGGCCGGTCGAAGCCGGCCGTGCCCAGCCAGTCCTGCCAGGCCAGGTCGCGGCTGTCGCGGATCCGCAGCCGCCGCTGCTCGGGCGAGCCGACGAGGAACAGCCCGCCGAAGGACCAGTGCGCCTGGCCGCCGAGCGACGCCTCCGGCTCCTGGTCGAGAAGGATCACGCGGCGGCCCGCGTCCGCCAGTTCGGCGGTGGCGGCCAGCCCGGCCAGTCCCGCTCCCACCACGATCACATCGGCGTCGTACGCCACTGCGGCCCACCCTTCCGCGCTGCCCTCGGTACGGCGCGGCCCTCCTGCGGGCGCGCGCCGGCTGCTTCCCCCTGCGACCTCCGCGGCAGCCCTGGTCGGGCGGGCGTGCCGCCGGAGTGCGGACCGTTCTATCAGCCCTGGTCCGGCGTGGGAATGGCGGGGGCCGCAGGGGTCTTCCGCCGGGGCACCGTCCGGTCGGTACGGTGTTCCCCCAGCCGGACGCGGGCCGAACGCCCGGCCGAAACCAGGGAAGGACTCCCGGACATGAGCCAGGACCCCCCGCGTAACCTCGCGCACGCGCAGCCCGCCTTCGCCGCGTACCAGGACGAGATCTATCTGCACGGCCTGCTGACGGGCGAGGCGCCCCGCTTCCCCACCGGTGCGGCCGAGCTGGAGGCGGCGGCCCGGGAGCGGATGACCGCCGAGGCGTACGGCTACGTCGCGGGGGGCGCGGGCGGCGAGGAGACCGTACGCGCCAACCGGGCCGCCTTCGCGCGGCGGACGATCGTGCCGCGCATGCTGCGCGACGTCGGCACGCGCGATCTGTCCTGTTCGCTGCTGGGGGCGGAGCTGCCGGCGCCCGTGCTGCTGGCACCGGTCGGGGTGCTGTCGATCGCGCATCCGGACGCGGAGCCGGCGGTGGCCCGGGCCGCGGCCGGGCTCGGACTCCCCCTGGTGCTGAGCACCGCGTCGTCCGTCCCGCTGGAGGAGGCCGCGGAGGCCTCCGGGAACGGGCCCCGCTGGTTCCAGCTGTACTGGCCGAAGGACCGCGAGGTGACGCTCAGCCTGCTGCGGCGGGCCCGCGCCGCCGGCTACACCACCCTCGTGCTGACCCTGGACACCTGGCTGCTGGGCTGGCGCCCGCGCGATCTGGACCGGGCCTATCTGCCGTTCCTGCAGCGGACCGGGATCGCCAACTACCTCAGTGACCCGGCGTTCCTCGCCGGGCTGGCCAAGCCGCCGGAGGAGGACCCGCTCGCCGCGGTGGCGCACTGGGCGGGGATGTTCGCCGATCCCACCAAGACCTGGGACGACCTGGAGTTCCTGCGCGCGCACTGGGACGGGCCGATCGTGCTCAAGGGCGTGCAGCACCCGGACGACGCCCGCCGCGCCCGGGACGCGGGCATGGACGGGGTGGTGGTCTCCAACCACGGCGGCCGCCAGGTGGACGGGGCGGCCGGCTCGCTGGACGTGCTGCCGGCGGTCGCCGGGGCGGTGGGCGACGCCATCGCCGTGCTGTTCGACAGCGGGGTGCGCGGCGGCGCCGACATCCTCAAGGCGCTCGCCCTGGGCGCCCGGGCCGTGCTGGTGGGACGGCCGTATGTGTACGGGCTGGCGCTGGGCGGCGAGGAGGGAGTACGGCACGTGCTGCGCTGCCTGCTGGCGGAGCTCGACCTCTCGCTGGCGCTCACCGGCCATGCCCGGCTCGCGGAGCTGGGGCCGGGGGTGCTCGGCACGGGGCCGGCTTCCCGGCCGTGAACGGGGCCGGCTTGCCGGCTCGGCCGGTCGCACCGGTTTCCGCTCTCCCGCGCGGCCGGCTTCCGCGTCCGGGGTGACGTCCACCACAGGGGTGCGGTGCGGGGCCGTTGGCGGGGCCCCGCACCGGGAGCGGCACGGCGGCGTCCGCCCGGTCGGCGCCGCATGAGCCGTACCCCGCCCCGCGAGCCGGTTCGTGCCGTGCGGGCTCGCGAACGGATGCGGAGGGCCCCCCGGGGCCGGAAGACGCGGCCTCCCGGGTGTGAGCGCCCGGGAGGCCCCGCACGACCGGGCCGGACCGCCGTGCGGCCGGAGGCGTCAGCGGGTGGTCAGCGACTCCCGCAGGATGGCCACCACCTCGTCGTCGCGGGTCTGCGCGAAGTCGTCGTAGAACTGCCCGACGGCCTGGAAGTACGGGGGCTGCCACATGCACACCACGTCGTCCGCCTCCGGGCTCAGCGCGGCGACCGCCTGGGGCGAGCCGACCGGGACGGCGAGGACCAGCCGGGCCGGGTTGCGGCGGCGTACGGCGCGCAGCGCGACCCGTGCGGTGCTGCCGGTGGCGAGCCCGTCGTCGACGACGACCGCCGTGCGGCCGGCCAGGTCCACCGGCGGGCGGCCCTCGCGGTAGAGGTGCTCGCGGCGCCGGATCTCCCGGCGTTCCTCCTCCACGCGGGGGGCCAGCCGCTCGGGGGTCAGGTCGAGCATCTCCAGCGTCTGCGCGTCGTACCAGGGCTCGTCCTCCCCCGCGACGGCCCCGACGGCGAACTCGGGGTTGAACGGGGCGCCGATCTTGCGCACGACGACGATGTCCAGGGGGGCGCGGAGTTCCCGGGCAACCTCGGCGGCGACGGGCAGCCCGCCCCGCGGCAGGGCGAGGACCACCGGCTTCGCCAGCCGTCCCGCGCGCCCGCGCTCCGTGAGTTCCGTGGCCAGTTCGCGCCCGGCCGACCTGCGGTCGTGATAGTTCATGATCGCTTTCCTTCCGGTTCCCGGGCGCCGGCCGTGGCCGCGGCGCGGGCGTCTCCGGCGTGGGAGGAGCCGGTGGCCGTCACGGGCCGGCTCCCGCCGTCGTCGGCCGCTTGCCGGCCACCGTGCGGACGAACCAGCCCTGCGCGGCCGCGGCGGCCTGCTCCAGCGTCCCCGGTTCCTCGAAGAGGTGGGTGGCGCCCGGGACGACGTGCACGGTGGCGGTGCCGCCGAGCCGCTCGGCGGCGTCCCGGTTCATGCGCAGCACCTCGTGGTCCTCGCCGCCGACGATCAGCAGGACGGGCGCCTGGACCCGGGGCAGCGCGGGGCCCGCGAGATCGGGGCGCCCGCCGCGCGAGACGACGGCCCGCACCCGGTCCGGCCGCTCCGCCGCCGCGATCAGCGCCGCGGCGGCGCCGGTGCTGGCGCCGAAGAGGCCGACGGGAAGCCCGGCCGTGGCCGGGTGCCGCCCCAGCCAGTCGACCGCGGCGACCAGCCGCCGGCCCAGCAGCGGGATGTCGAAGCGGAGTTCGGCGGTCATCGCGTCGACCCGGCCCTCCTCCTCGGTGAGGAGGTCGAAGAGGAGAGTGGTCAGCCCCGCCTCCTGGAGGACCCGCGCCACCTCCTGGTTGCGCGGGCTGTGCCGCGAGCTGCCGCTGCCGTGCGCGAACGCCACGACCCCGTGGGTCGGTTCGGGGGAGACGAGATCGCCTCGGAGATCCGCCTCGCCGGCGTCGATGAGAACGGTGTCGAAGACCATCGGCCCACCTCCTGCTGTTCCGGGGTTCCGGGCCGCCGGGACGGTGGCCCTGCGCCACCCGTGCGCGGGGTACCCGCACCGCATGCCGGTATGCGCCCCTTCGCGCCCCGGCCCCGGCCGGCCGCCCTCCCGGGGCCCGCCCCGGGATTGCCCCGGGACAACGCCTCCCTGCCCGGCCCGGTCCGTACCCGCTCCGGTCCGGTCTCGTCCGTTCTCCTCCCCGGTCCGCTCGCGCCCGGTCGGGCCCCGGCCCGTCCACCCCCGCCGCCCCACGGCCACGGCCCGGCCGGAGGCCGCACGGGGCGCTGGAGTGACGGGCGTCATGCCGGACCGGCCGGGGTGCCGGATACCCTGAGGTCCCGGCGGCGTCCGGGCCCCGCCCGCGCGGCGGAGCCACCCCGTACGCCCCGGTGTCCTGTGCCCCGCGGACCGAAAGCGCGGATGCCCCATGCCCGCCGGACTCTCCTCCGTCATAGCGGCCACCACGCGGTGGCTCACCCGCTCCTATCCCGCGGCGGGCGGCGCGCTCAACGCCGCGTACGCCGAGATCCAGGCCCGCCAGGCCGTTTCCGTGGCCGCCATGCTGCGCTACCCGACCGAGCTCGACGCCGGGCTGCTCGTCCTCACGGGCCCCGGCGGCTCCGGCCGTCTGGACCGCGTCACCGGTGCGGACGCCGCGGAGCCGGATCCGGCGGACCACGCCTGGCGCACCTGGGTCGACGAAGTGCTCGCGAGCTGGGCCGCGTGCCTGCTGACGGACCCGGAACTGGCCGGCGCAGCGGTGGCCGCGGCGGCGGAGGGCGAGCAGCTGTCCGGCCTTCCGTACCGCTTCCGGAGGCTCACCGAGCCCGACGACGGCGACCGGCGCGCCGCCCCGCTGATGCGCCATCCGGACCTGCTGGAACCGGTCGCCGCCCTGCACCGGGGCCCGCTGCTGGCGCGCCTCCGGGACGGGCTGGCCGAAGCCGCCTGACCACGGCGCGCGGCGAGCGGCCGCCGGAGGGCCGAGCTCCGCGCCGCGGCCGGTACCGTGCGCGGGTCCGTCCGTACGGCACCGCCGTCCGTGCCCCGGTGCGGCGCACCGGCGCGCGGACGGCGGTTCTCCGCCCCGTCCCGGGCCGGTGGGACCGGGCGGGGCGGGGCGTCGGCTCAGCCGCCGGGCCTCACCTCGTACAGCGGGCCCAGGTCGGTCCGGCCGGTGTCGGGGACCTGGCGGGCGAGCCGGTGGGTGGTGACCAAATCGTGCATCAGCACCAGGGCCTTCTCGTGGGACATCCGGGCGGTCCGCGCGACCTCGTCGAGCGCGACCCCGCCGCCGTGGGTCTCCTCCGCCTCCACCAGCGCGCGGAAGAGCACCTCGTGGTCGTCGGTGTACGGCGGCCTGCCCCGTCCCGCGAAGGCCGACTCGGTCTTCTCCGGTCCGGGCGGCGCACCGGCGGCGCGGTCCTGTTCGCCCTGCCACCGCTGCTTGCCGTGGTGCGGGGTCCCCAGCCGCTCCTCGTGCGTACGGGTGGACCGGTCCGTGAGGTGGGTCCGCTGTTTGGAGGCCCCGGTCGTCGCGCCCCGGGCGCTGGGGGTCTCCCCCGCCCGGTGTGCCGCGCGGCCGGCGGCCCGCCGCTGTTCCTCGTCGCCCTCGACCTTCTTGCGCACCATGCGAAAGCCTCCTTGCGCCGATCGGGAAGGTGACACCCGGACCGGGTACCCGGGGACGCGCCGTGAAACAGCCGGACGGGGGCGGCCGGTTCCGCCGCCCGCAGAGCCGGCCCCGGCGGCGGGCCGGGCGTACCGGCCATCTCGGGGGGTGTGGACGGCGCGGCCGTATTTCCCCGGCACGACCGGGCATACATGACTCCGCTCCGGGCACCGGAGGACCACGGCGGCGGGAAGAAGCAGGGAGGAAACGGGTGGAGGCCAGGCGGGGTGTGCGGCAGGAGGGGCGCCCGGAAGAGGAGGACGAGGACCCGGCGCCGTCGGCGCAGCGGCGGGTGAGCACGGGCCGGCGGGTGCTCGGCTGGCTGACCACCACCGACCACAAGGTGATCGGGAACCTGTACCTGGTGACCTCGTTCGGTTTCTTCCTGGCGGCCGGCCTGATGGCGATGCTGATGCGGGCGGAGCTGATGCGGCCCGGCATGCAGTTGATGACGCCGTTTCAGTACAACCAGCTCTTCACGATCCACGGCACGATCATGATGCTGCTCTTCGCGACGCCGACCTTCGCCGGTTTCGCCAATGCGATCATGCCGCTCCAGATCGGCGCCCCGGACGTGGCCTTCCCCCGGCTCAACGCCTTCACCTACTGGGTGTTCCTCTTCGGCGGGCTGACCGTGGTCGCCGGGTTCCTCACCTCCGAGGGCGCGGCGCCCTTCGGCTGGTTCTCCTACACCCCGCTCAGCCGGGCGGCGTACTCGCCGGGAGCGGGCGGTGACCTGTGGGTGATGGGGCTGATCGTGGCCGGTCTCAGCACCATCCTCGGCGCCGTCAACTTCATCACCACGATCATCACGCTCCGCGCCCCGGGCATGACGCTGTTCCGGATGCCGCTCTTCACCTGGAATGTCCTGTTCACCTCGATCCTGGTGCTGCTGGCCTTTCCCGTGCTGACCGCCGCGCTCTTCGGGCTCGCCGCGGACCGCATGTTCGGGGCGCACATCTACGATCCGGCCAACGGCGGGGCCCTGCTGTGGCAGCACCTGTTCTGGTTCTTCGGCCATCCCGAGGTCTACATCGTGGCGCTGCCGTTCTTCGGGGTGGTCACCGAGATCATTCCGGTCTTCAGCCGGAAGCCGGTCTTCGGCTACCTCGGGCTCATCGGCGCCACCATGGCCATCACCGGCCTGTCCGCGACCGTGTGGGCCCATCACATGTTCGCCACCGGCGGGGTGCTGCTGCCGTTCTTCTCGCTGATGTCCTTCCTCATCGCCGTGCCGACGGGCGTGAAGTTCTTCAACTGGATCGGCACCATGTGGCAGGGCTCGCTCTCCTTCGAGACCCCCATGCTGTGGTCGCTCGGCTTTCTGGTGAGCTTCCTGCTGGGCGGCCTCACCGGGGTGCTCATCGCCTCACCGCCGCTGGACTTCCACCTCACCGACACCTACTTCATCGTCGCCCATCTGCACTACGTCCTCTTCGGCACCATCGTCTTCGCCACCTTCGCCGGCTTCTACTTCTGGTGGCCGAAGATGACCGGCCGGATGCTCGACGAGCGGCTCGGCAAGATCCACTTCTGGACGCTCTTCACGGGGTTCCACGGCACCTTCCTCGTCCACCACTGGCTGGGGGAGCAGGGCATGCCGCGCCGCTACGCCGACTACCTCCCGGCGGACGGCTTCACCGCCCTCAACACGGTCTCCTCGCTCAGCTCCTTCCTCCTCGGCCTGTCCACGCTGCCGTTCCTCTACAACGTCTGGAAGACCACCCAGTACGGCGAGAAGGTCACCACGGACGACCCCTGGGGCTGGGGGCGCTCCCTGGAGTGGGCGACGAGCTGCCCGCCGCCCCGGCACAACTTCCACGCCCTGCCCCGGATCCGGTCCGAGTCCCCCGCCTTCGACCTGCACCATCCGCAGACGTCGGGGGTGGGCCACCGTCCGCCCACCGCCTCCGCCGGACACCCGGCGGAACGACCGGAAAAGGAGGACCGGTGATGAAGGCGGAGGCCCTGGTCTTCACCGGTGTGGCCGGCTTCTTCGCCGTCCTCACCGTGCTCTACGCCGTCTGGGGGTCCGTGGAGCCGGCCGGCACGGCGGTCCTGCTGCTCTCCTTCGTGATGTCCGCCTTGGTCTCGCTCTTCCTCTGGATCCAGTACGCGCAGCGCGGCGCACGTCCGCAGGACCGCGGGCACGCGGCGGTCCACGAGTCCGCCGGCCCCCTGGCGTTCTTCTCCCCGCGCAGCTACTACCCGGTGCTGACCGCCGCCGGCACCGCCCTCCTGGGTGTGGGAGTCGTCTACGGCCTGTGGCTCTTCCTCGTGGGGGTGGGGGTCCTGATCCCCGGCATCGCCGGATTCGTCTTCCAGCACAACGACCGCTGAACCGGCACCGCCACGGCAGAGAACGGCAGAGGACAGGAAGAGGAGAGGACACGGATGCTCTTTCCGCGGAAGAAGGCCGGGCTCCGGGCCAGGGCCGGGGCCGCCGCCGAGAGCGGCTTCACCGCGCTCGACAGCCGTCTGCCCCTCGCGGAGGGGGGATCGCTGCTGCGCAAGGCCTTCCCGGAGCACTGGTCCTACTTCCTCGGCGAGCTCGCGCTCTACAGCCTGGCGCTGCTGGTGCTGACCGGGTCGTATCTGACCCTCTTCTTCGACCCGGAGATGACGGAGGTCCACTACACCGGGTCCTACGAGCCGCTGCAGGGCGTCCTGATGTCCGGGGCCTACGCCTCCACCCTCGACATCAGCTTCGACATCCGCGGCGGCCTGCTGATCCGGCAGATCCACCACTGGGCGGCGCTGGTCTTCGTGGCGGCCATCGGCCTGCACATGCTGCGGATCTTCTTCACCGGTGCCTTCCGCAAGCCCCGGGAGGTCAACTGGGTCATCGGCGTGACCCTGTTCCTGCTGTCGGTCGTCGAGGGCTTCGCCGGCTACTCGCTGCCCGACGACCTCCTGTCGGGCACCGGGCTGAGGGTGGTGCAGAGCCTGCTGCTGTCGATCCCGGTGGCCGGCACGTACCTCAGCTTGTTCCTCTTCGGCGGCGAGTACCCCGGGACGGAGATCATCCCCAGGCTCTTCATCGGGCACGTCCTGTTCATCCCCGCCCTGCTCATCGTCCTGGTCGTGGTCCATCTGAGCCTGGTGGTGTATCTGAAGCACACCCAGTGGGGCGGGCCGGGGAAGACCAACCGGAACGTCGTCGGCAAGCCGTCCTTCCCCCAGTTCGCCACCACCTCCAGCGGGCTCGCGCTGACGGTCTTCGGCATCCTGACGCTCCTGGGCGGCCTGGCGCAGATCAACCCGGTGTGGAACTACGGCCCGTACCGGCCGGACCAGGTCAGCATGGCCTCCCAGCCGGACTGGTACATCGGCTTCCTGGAGGGTGCCCTGCGGCTGATGCCGCCGTTCGAGACGACGCTGTGGGGCCATACGTTCATGTGGAACGTCCTGGTGCCCACCGCGATCCTGCCCGCGCTGCTCTTCCTGGGCCTGTACCTCTATCCGTTCCTGGAGAAGTGGGTGACCGGCGACTCCGCCGAGCACCATCTCTGCGACCGCCCCCGCGACCGGCCCACACGCACCGGTCTCGGCGCCGCCGGGATCGCCTTCTACGCCGTCCTGCTGATGGCGGGCGGCAACGACGTCATCTCCCTGACCCTGGAGATCCCCCTCACCTGGCTCACGTGGATCTTCCGCTTCGCCCTCGTGCTGCTTCCGGTCCTCGTCTTCGTGCTGACCAAGCGGATCTGCCTGGGGCTGCAGGACCACGACGCCAAGCTGCTGGAGGAGGGCGAGGAGACCGGCGAGGTGCGGCAGACCGTGGAGGGCGGTCTCACCGAGGGTGCGGAACCCGTCTCCCGGGAGCAGCGCTACACCCTGCTGATGAACCGTCAGCGGACTCCCCGGCCGCTGCGCCTGGCGCCGCCCGGGGACGGCGGCCTCCCCACCCGCCGCGCCCGGCTGCGGGTGGCCCTGAGCCGCTGGTTCCACCGCGACCGGGCCCGCTGACACGACGTGCACACGACGCGCCGCAAGGAAAAGGAGCAACCCGTGGCAGAGAACACCCGCCGCCCGGTGGCCGTCGTCACCGGTGGCACCGCCGGAGTCGGCCGGGCCACGGTCCGCCGGCTGGCCGCCGACGGCTACGACGTGGCCGTCCTGGCCCGGGGCCGGGCCGGTCTGGAGGGAGCCGCCGGCGACATCCGCGCGGCGGGCCGCAGAGCGCTCGCCGTACCGGTGGACGTGGCCGACGCCGGGGCCCTGGAGGAGGCAGCCGACCGGGTGGAGCGCGAGCTCGGGCCCGTCGCCATCTGGGTCAACGCGGCCTTCAGCGGCTTCCTCGCCCGCTTCCTCGACGTCTCCGACGAGGAGTTCCGGCGGGTCACCGATGTGACGTACCACGGCCAGGTCAACGGCACCCGGGCCGCGCTCCGCCGGATGTGCCCCCGCGACCGGGGCGTGGTCGTCAACGTCGGCTCCGCCATGAGCGCCCGCAGCATCCCGCTGCAGAGCTCCTACTGCGGGGCCAAGCACGCCATCGTGGGGTTCACCGAGTCGGTGCGCACGGAGCTGCGGGCGGACGGCAGCCGGGTGCGGGTCTGCACGGTCCAGCTCCCGGGGCTCAACACCCCCCAGTTCACCTGGGTGCTCAACCGGATGCCCGGGCGGCCCCGGCCGGTGCCGCCGGTGTACCAGCCGGAGACGGCCGCGCGGATGATCGCGTATGTCGCGCGGCATCCGCGCCGCGACGCCTGGACCGGCGTCTCCACGGCGTACACGATTCTCGGCAACCGGCTCGCCCCCCGGTTCGTGGACTGGTACCTGGCCCGTACGGGCATCGACAGCCAGCAGACCGGCGAGGAGACACCGGACCGGCCGGCCAACCTCTTCCGCCCCGGCGACGACGAGACGGACGCCGGGGCCCGGGGTCCCTTCGGCGACGAGGCCCGCGAGCACGACACCCTGGGCTGGCTCGGCCGGCACCGCAAGGGCCTCGCCGGTGCCGGCGGCGGCGCCCTGCTGACCGCCGCCGGCCTGGCGGCCCTGCGCCGCCGCACGGCGGCCTGAGACGGCGGGCGGGGAAACCACCGGCCGTACCCACCCGGCCGTCAGCCGCCGTGCTGCGCCAGCTTGACCGCCGTCTCCAGGAACAGGGCGTGCACGAACGCCTGGGGCAGATTGCCGCGCAACTGGCGCTGGGTGACGTCGTACTCCTCGGCGAAGAGGCCCGCCGGACCGCAGGCTGCGCGGCTCCGCTCGAACCAGCGGGCGGCCTCGGCCGGCCGCCCGTCGGCCAGGCAGGCCCCCGACATCAGGAAACCGCAGAGCAGGAAGGCGCCCTCGGCCTGCCCGAGCGGCCGCTCCCCGTGGCGGAAGCGGAAGACGTAGCCGTCCCGGGTCAGCTGCCGCTCCACCTCCCGGCGGGTCGGGGCGAGGCCCGGATCGTCCGCCGGCCAGTCGCCCCGGACCAGCGGGCGCAGCAGCGCGGCGTCGGGCCGGGGGTCCTCCGCCGTGCGCCGCCAGCCGCCGGAGGGGCGCCGGCAGCGGCGCTCGGTCTCGCGCAGGATGGCATCGGCCAGGTCCCTCCAGCGGGGGGCGGCCGGGTGCCGGAGCTCCCGCGCGGCGGCGCGCAGCCCCATGACGGCGGCCAGCCGGGAGTGGGTCCACCAGGCCGTTTCCAGCTCCCAGATGCCGCTGTCCGGCCGCTGCCAGTGCTCCTCGACGGACCGTACGGCGATCTCCACGGCGCGCACGCCGTCCCGGTCCAGCCGGCCGTGGCGCGCCGCGGCCGCCAGCAGGTCCAGGGCCTCGCCGAAGACGTCGAGCTGGAACTGGTGGCCGGCGCTGTTGCCCACGCGGCGGCCCCCGCCCGGATAGCCGCGCAGCGGCAGGGTGCGCTCGGCGGGGACCGGCCCCCCGTCCACGGCATAGGCCGGGCGCAGGCCGGGGCCGTCGGCGAGGACGCGTTCCGTGATGAACCGCACGTGCCGGTCGGCGGACGGCCCCGCCCCGTGTCCGGCGATCGCGATGCCCGCGTAGCACTGGTCGCGGATCCAGGCGTACCGGTAGTCGTAGTTGCGGCCGCTCTCGGCGCGTTCCGGGAGGGAGGCCGTCGCGGCCGCCACCATGCCCCCCGACGCGCTGGTGAGACCGTGCAGCACGGCGTACGCGTGCCGGGCGTCGCGGGGGGCGGCGGTGTCCTCGCAGTCCGGGACGGAGCGGGCCCACTCGGCCTCGGTGTCCGCCCACAGCCGGCCGGGGTCCGGTGCCGGCCCGGGCTCGGATTCGGCGAGTTCCAGGACGAGGTCGTGGGTGCCGCCCTCCGGAACGGTGATCCGGGTCATGAGGGCTCCGCCGGGCTCCGGCGCGGCGTCCGGCACGCCGGACAGCCGCAGCCGGAGCGGTCCGCTGCGGGCGTGCCACTCCCCCGCCCGGAGACGCGCGTCGCGCATCGGGTGGGTGCCGAACCCGGCCCGGACGTCGAGCCGGACGCGGACCCGGGCATCGCCGCTGACGGCCCGGATCCGGCGCAGCAGGACGGCCCGCCCCGGCTCGGCCGGCATGGCCAGCGCCTCGCGGCACTCGGTGATCACGCCGCCGCTCTGCACCCACCGGCTGACGCGGATCAGGGTGCCGTCCTCGTAGGAGCCCCCCCAGACGTTCCACGGGTCCTCCGGGGTGACGGCGAATCCGCCGGGGCCGCCCATCAGTCCGGAGAACACCGCGTCGCTGTGCCAGCGAGGCGCGCACATCCAGGCGATGTCGCCGCGGGGGCCGATGAGGGCGCCCCGCTCGCCGTCCGCGAGCAGGGCGTACTCCCGCAGCACCCAGGGCGCGCCGGTCTCCGTCACGGGTCTCCCGTCATCCGCCGTCCCGCCCCGGCAGCCGCTCCGCGTACTCGGTGAGCTTCTGCCGTACGCCGCGCCTGACGATGCCGGTCCGCTCGGGGTCGTGGACGGCGGCCTCCGCCGCCTTCTTGCCCTGTTCGAGCATGATGTGCGGCGGGATCGGCGCGATCTCCGCGTCGACCTTGAACTCCAGCACGACGGGGCCGCCCGCGGAGAGCGCCTCGTCCCAGGCGCTGCCGATCTTCTTCGGTGACTCGCAGCGGATGCCGCGCAGGCCGAGGAGTTCGGCGTAGGCCGCGTAGGGCACGTCCGGGAGGGTCTGGGAGCCGGGGTACTTGGGGTCCCCGCCCATGGCCCGCTGTTCCCAGGTGACCTGGTTGAGGTCCTGGTTGTTGAAGACGCAGAAGACGAACGGCGGGCCGCCCGCGAGCCGGTCCAGATAGCGCTTGACGGTGATCATCTCGTTCATGCCGTTCATCTGGAACGCGCCGTCCCCGACGAAGGCGATCACCGGCCGGTCCGGGTGGGCGAAGCGGGCGGCGATCGCGTACGGCACCCCGGGCCCCATGGTGGCGAGGGTTCCGGAGAGCGAGGCGCGCATGCCGTCGCGCAGCCTCAGGTGACGGGCCCACCAGTTGGTTCCCGACCCGGAGTCCGCGGTGACGATGGCGTTGTCCGGGAGCCGGGGGGACAGTTCGCCGGCGACGGCCTGCGGGTTGATGGTGCCGTCGAAGTGCTGTCCGGCGCGCTTGTCGCAGATCCGGTTCCACTCCCGGACGTTCTTCTCGATCTCCGCCCGCCAGTCCCGGTTCTCCTTCCGCTTGAGCAGCGGAATGAGGGCCCGGAGGGTCTCCTTGGCGTCGCCGACGAGGTGGGCCTCCATCGGGTAGCGGATGCCGATCATGCGCCCGTCGATGTCGATCTCCACCCCGCGGGCCTGTCCCTCGTCGGGCAGCCACTCCGAGTAGGGGAAGCTGCTGCCGACCATCAGCAGGGTGTCGCAGTTCTGGATCATCTCGTCGCTGGCCTTGCTGCCGAGCAGGCCGATGGGGCCGGTGACCCAGGGCAGGTCGTCGGGGAGGACGTCCCGGCCCAGCAGCGCCTTGGCGACCCCCGCGCCGAGGAGTTCGGCGGTCTCGGTCACCTCGCCCTCGGCGCCGGCCGCGCCCTGCCCGATCAGCATCGCCACCTTCTCGCCCTCGTTGAGGACGGCGGCGGCGCGGCGCAGTTCGTCCTCGTCGGGCAGCATCCGGGACGGGCTCCAGCCGACGCTGGAGAAGACCGAGCCGTGCGCCTTGGGCGGCGAGGGCTGGGCGTCGGCCTCCTGGATGTCCTCGGGGATGATGACCGTGGCGACGCCGCGGGTGGTGAGGGCGGTCTTGAAGGCCCGGTCGAGGACGTGCCGGGCCTGCCCGGGGTGCACCACCATCTGGCAGTACTCGGAGACGTCCGCGAAGAGCTGTTCGAGGGCGATCTCCTGCTGGTAGTGGGAGCCGAGGCAGAGGGTCTTCTGCTGGCCGACGATCGCGACCACCGGTTTGTGGTCGAGCTTGGCGTCGTACAGGCCGTTCAGCAGGTGGATGGCCCCCGGACCGGAGGTGGCCGCGCAGCAGCCGACCTCGCCGGTGAACTTGGCGTGGCCGACGGCCATGAACGCGGCCATCTCCTCGTGCCGGGTCTGGATGAACTCCGGTTCTCCCTCGGCGCGGTCGAAGGCGCCGAGCAGGCCGTTGATCCCGTCGCCGGGATAGCCGTAGACCCGCTGGACACCCCATTCGGTCAGTCGGTTGAGTACGTAGTCGGCGACCTGGCTCATCGGTTCTCCTGTGGTCTGGCGGCGGGCCGCGAGGGAGGGTCAGCTGCTCTTGCCGCGTCCGGTGAGGGCGTCACGGGCGCGGTCGACGAGTCCCGTCCCCGGGGCGAGCAGCTTGTTGGCGGGGGGTGTGGACGGGGCGGACGGGTGCGGCCGGGTGGGGGCGGTCTGCTTGGCCTGGCGGACCTTCTCGCCGAGCCGGTCCAGCTCCTCGGCGTCCGCGGCCGCGCGCAGCCGGGGGAAAAGGGTGGTCTCCTCGTCCTCGACGTGCAGGCGGATCTCCCGCATCAGGGTGGTGACGAGGCGGTCGAAGTCGGGGTCGTCCGCCTCCAGGCTCTCCAGCTGCTTCATGGTCCGCTCGGCGGAGGAGTGGTCCTCGATCTCCTTGTCGGCGATGGAGTCGCCGTCCGGCAGGTACTGGCGCACCGCGGGGTAGAGGTGCATCTCCTCGGCGACGGAGTGCCGGACCAGCTCGATGACGGCCTCGTCGGCGAGCTCCTTGCGCCGGGCGTCGCCCGGGGGCAGTGCCTCGATCCGGCCGAAGATCTCGTCGGCCTCGCGGTGGTCGGTGGTCAGTTCGTCGATGACGTTCCCGCCGTGTCCCATACCGGTCTCTCCTTCTGGCTGTCATCACGCGGTCGTCTCGCGTTCCCGGCCGGTGCCGGGTCCGCTCCGCGTACCCAGGCCCGCCGGGGCCTAACGCCCGTGCGGGGAACACCGGGAGGCCGGAGGCCTGGCGCCGTTCAGCCGGCCGGGGCGCTGCCGTCCGTCCCGGCCGGCGCGGTGCCGTCCCGTTCGGCGGGGGCGGCGTCCTCCGCCGTGCGGGTCCGTACGGGCCGGGTGTGGACGTAGAGTTCACGCCGCCCGGGCGTGGTGGTGCGGCGCTCCGGCAGCGGCAGGTGGTAGCGGACCGGGCGGGCGTGGTCGGCGAGTTGGCGGTCGGCGTTGTAGACCTTGCCGAACTTCCACAGCATGCGGGCGAAGTTGGTCTGGCCGCGGGCGAGGTTGCGGCCGAGGACGCCCAGCGCGCCGAGCGCCGTGCGCAGGCCGAGGTGCTTGCGGTTGATGACGGCCTGGGTGCGGACGAGTTCGCGGTAGAAGGCGTCCAGCGGGAGGGTGGTGGGGACGACGGCGTGCTGGATGTCGAAGAGCCGGTAGTCGCGGGTGGTGAGCTGCCGCGCCTCGGTGTGCCACACCTCGGTGCCGGGGTACGGGGTCATCACGGTGAGGTGCACGATCTCCGGCACGGACAGCGCGAACTCCCGTACCACGCGGAAGCGTTCGGCGTCCCAGGCGGGGTCCACGATGAGGTTGATGGCCACGGTGATGCCGAGCTTGCGGGCCCGCTCCAGGGCGCGGAAGTTGTCGTCGGGGCTGACGCGCTTGCGGTAGAGGTCCAGCCCCTCGGCGTCGATCGCCTCCATGCCGAGGAACATGTACTTCAGTCCCAGCCGCCGCCAGCGAGCGAAGACCTCCTCGTTGCGCAGCAGGACATCGCTGCGGGTCTCCAGGTAGTAGCGCTTGCGGACCCGGCGGCGTTCGAGCTGGGCCGCGATGGCGTCGCCGTGCTCGGGGCGGATGAAGGCGACGTCGTCGACGATGAAGACGTTCGGCTCCCGGATGGAGGCCATCTCCTCGGCCGCGCCCTCGGGGGACGCCTTGCGGTAGCTGCGCCCGTAGAAGGTCCAGGCGGAGCAGAAGGAGCAGTCCCAGGGGCAGCCGCGGGTGAACTCGATGGAGGCACAGGGATCGAGCTCGCCGATGAAGTACCGGCTCCGGTTCCGCATCAGGTCCCGGGCCGGGCGGGGCTCGTCGAGGCTGTCGAGGAGCTGTGGTGCCGGGCCGCGTCCCGCGGTGGAGACGAGGCCCGGCACGCTCGTCAGCCCGCCGTCGCGGACGGCGGCCATGAGCGGGGCCATGGCCGGTTCGCCCTCCCCGCGCACGACGGCGTCGACGGCTCCGTCCGCCTGCTCCAGCACGTGGCCGGCGATGAACGAGACGCTGTGCCCGCCGAAGAAGACGAAGCAGTGCGGGAGCACCGTCTTGGTCATCCGCGCGATCTCGATGGCCTCGGGGATGTTGGCGAGGTAGTTCAGGCCGATGCCGAGGACCTCGGGCGCGTAGGAGACCAGTTCGCGGTCGAGCAGGTCGCGGGAGAGCACCTGGAGGTCCACGACGCGCACCTCGTGCCCGGCGTCGCGGATCGCGGCGGCGACCCGTTCGAGCCCGAGCGGCTCCAGCCGCAGGAAGAGCTCCGAGTACATCAGGGCGCTCGGGTGGACGAGCATTACGCGCATGTCATGTCTTTCACCGGCGGAGCGGGGATCTCGGCGCGCCCCGCCGGGGTGAGCGCGGCGGGACCGGGACGGACGAAGGCGGCGCGCAGCGCGTGGTACGGGTCGGTGTCGGAGAAGAAGGCGCGGCGCATCCGCTCCTGCTCCTCCTCCCGGTGGGCGCGCAGTGGCCGGATCTCCTCGGCGCGTTCCCGGGCGGGCTTCTTGTCGGCGATCCGCGCGCTCAGCCCCGGGTCGCCGGCCAGCTCGGCCGCCATCCGGACCACTTCACCGCCGAACTCCTTCGGCGCGCAGTCCAGGACGCGGTCGGCGAGCCCCGTCCGCCGGGCCCCGGCCGCGCCGACCGGCAGGCCCTCGGCCATGAGGGCGGCGGCGCGGTCGGCGCCGGCCCGCCGGGGCAGGGTGTACGTCCAGAACGCGGAGCCGTGGAGCCCCATGCGCCCGTAGTGCGGGTTGAGGACCGAGCCGGAGCGGCACCACACCTCGTCGGCCGCCAGGGCCAGCATCGCGCCGCCCGCCGCGGCATTGCCGCCGACGGCGGCCACCACCAGCCGGTCGGTGGTGGTGAGCACGGCCTCCACCAGGTCGTTGAGCGCGGTGAGATTGGCCCAGGACTCCTTCGCCGGGTCGTCCGCGCCCTCGATGACGTGGAGGTGCAGGCCGGTGGAGAAGAAGTCCCGGGCGCCGCCGAGGACGATGACGGAGGTGGGGCGGTTGCGGGCGAAGCGGAAGGCGGCGAGGAGCCGCCGGCAGTGGGAGGTGCTCATCGCGCCGCCCGGGAAGGAGAACCGCAGGTGGCCGACCGGGCCGCGCTCCGCGTACTGGATGTCGGTCCAGGTGCGGCGCTGGGCGGGGAGCCGCAGCGGCGCGTGGACCTCGGGGAGGTCCGGGAGGAAGCCGCCGAGCGCCAGGGTGGCGGGGCGCCGGACGGCCGCCGGTGCGCCGGGCCGCCGCTTGGGACGGAGTTCGGGGATCCACACGGCACCGTCGGTGGTGGCGCGGCAGATGGCGCCGGCGCGGGTGGCGAGCAGATGGCCGGGGCGGCCGGCGAGCCGGTCCTCGGGGTGGCCGCCGTGCAGGAACCACTCGCCGCCCAGGAGTTCGTCCAGGACGCCGGGGCGGGAGTCCGCGCCGCGCAGTTTGGCGAGCACGGTGGCGGTGGAGTCCCGCTCCCAGTCGATGCGGCGGAGTTCCTGCGTGAAGGGGGGACGGCGGACGACCCGGGTCTCCAGGGACGCCTGCGGTACGGGGCGGTGCGTTCCCGAGGCCCATCTCGCGACGGCGAGCAGCACCGCCTCGGCGGCCGCGTCGGCGATCTCACCGCGCAGGAAGTCCCCCTTGCCGGCCGCGGGGACCTCGCAGGGGACCGAGGCCCAGATGTCGCCCTCGTCCGGCTCCCCCGCCGCCTGCAGAACGGTGACGCCCCACCGGTCGGCGCCTTCCCGCAGCGCCCAGTCCAGCGGGGACGGACCGAGGTCGCCCGGCGGCGCGGTGCGGACGAGCAGGCAGGTGTGGGCGGAGCGGATGTCTTCGGGGAGCGGCGGGGCCGGGTCCGGCGCGATGACGAGCTGGGGGGCGCAGCGGCGCACGGCGCGGCGTACGGCTTCGTCACCGTCGGGTGCCAGCCGTTCCACCGTGTGGCCCTGTTCCAGGAGCTCGGTGAACAGCCTCTGCGCCAGGCTGTTGAACGCGCTCGCGACCAGCAGAATCTTCATGACGCCTCCTGATGCCCGGTTCTGGGCGGACGTCCGGGGGCGGACGGCCGTGACGGACCGCACGATCCTGACCCGGAGGAGGCTCCGGGCGGCGGCGACCCGGCGGACGCGGCGGGAAGTGCGTCCGCTCGGGGGAACGGCGGGGGCCGATCCGCGGGGCGCGGTGTTCCGGCAGGCCGGCGGGCGGCGCGGGGACGGGCGGGCGCGGGGCGGTACGGCCGGTCCCTCCCGGGGCACGACGGCGTCCGGGGCCCGCCGTGCCGTGCACGGCGGGCCCCGGGGGGAGCGCGGGGAGGGCGGGGAGGGCGGCGGTCAGGGGCCGCCCTCCTTCTTCTGGCGGCGGACCGCCTCGTAGTCGCCGGAGGCCGGTGCGGCGCCCCGGGGCGGCGGGTCCTCCGCGACGGGCGGCCGCCACGCCGCGTGCTCCTTCTCGCCGGGCTGCACGCCGGGCACCGGCCCCTCGGCGATCTCCGGCTGCTGTTCGTCGCTGCCGGCGACGTTGGGCGTGTCGGCCTTGCCGATCGGGAGATCTCCCCGGGCCGCGGCGCCGTCCTGCTCCGGCGTCGCCTCGGGGCGGATGTGCTGCTCCTCGCGCCGCTCCGCGTCCGCGCGCTGCCGGTCCTCCACGGAGTCCGGGGAAGCGGCATCGGGCTGTCGGTCGTCCATCGTTCGCCTCCTGGCACGTGGTGGGCGGGCTGCCACCCGCGTACCCGGGGAGAACCGGTCGTAACGGCCGGACGCAGGTCAGGAGGTGGGCGAGGCCCGCCAGAAGCGGTGGACGATCTCCCGGAAACCGGTGTGCCCGGGGCCCAGGGCGGCGTGCCGGGCCGCCCACTCGTAGACGGCGCCGGCCTCGTCGGCGGCACCGGAGGAATGGGTGCAGCTGGTGCACTCGACCTCGTACACGGCGGGCGGGGCCTCGGGGGCCGGCTCCCTGCGCAGCACCCAGTCGGCGTGGCGGTGGATGGTCTCCGCGCTCATACGGAACCTCTCTGCTGCGGATACGCGCTGTGGGCCGCGCCCTCGGCCGCTTCTCGGGGGGTGGCCGGTCGGACGTCCTGGGGGGCCGCTTCCCACTCGCGGCCGCCCTCGGGGCGCCGCAGGTACATGCGGCCGCCTTGGGTGTCCATGACGACTCCTACCCGCCCCTGCCTGGCGTCCAGGGCGAGCTCGCCGATGGCGCAGCTCGAAGCGGGCTTGCGGTTGCTGCTGACGCTCACCACTCCTCTGTGCTCCGCCGGTCGGTCTCCGCGCGCCGGCGACGGCCTGCTAGGGGCGTGCTCGGACACGGCCGCGCCGCCGGCGTCCCCCGCCCGCCTTCCCCGGCGAGCGGCGCGGCCGTGTCCGGTCTCACTATCGCCGGAGTCGCACAGTCACTGCAAGTACATCTGCAAGAACACTTGCAATTGCATTCCGGGCCGACTTCAGTACGGGGTGACGGTAGGTCACGCCCGTGCCCGGAAAATCAAGAGAAGAGGCGAATGGTGCAACAGCAGTACGAGAACGGTGTGTCGGCGGCGCGGCTGGTCGGGGTGGCGTGGCAGAAGAGCCGCCACAGCAACCCCAGCGGCAACTGCGTGGAACTGGCCAGGCTTCCGGGAGGCGGCATCGCCCTGCGCAACTCCCGCGACCCGGAGGGACCGGCCCTCGTCTACACGCTCGACGAGATCGCCGTGTTCCTCCTCGGCGCCAAGGACGGCGAGTTCGACGGTATGGTCGGCGAGAAGTGACGACCCGCCGCGCAGTGACGCTCTGTTGCTGTACGAGACGGGCCCCGTGGTGGAACACTGGGCACTCGCCCATTCGCTCAGGGGAGCCAGCATGACCGCCGCTCGGCCGGGCCTTGAACCATCGATAAGGCGCTTTCTCGAGCATCCGCAGGGTGGACCGACCGTCCTGCGGATCGTCCTCGGCACACAACTGCGCAAGCTGCGCGAGGCGCGGGGTGTCTCCGTGAAGGCCGCCGCCGACGCGATCCGGGGCTCCCACGCGAAGATCAGCCGGCTGGAGCTGGGGCGGGTCGGCTGCAAGGAACGCGACGTCGCCGATCTCCTGACGCTCTACAACGTCACGGACGAGAACGAGCGACAGGACTTCCTCGCCCTCGCCCGCCGGGCCACCGAGCCCGGCTGGTGGCACCAGTACAGCGACATCCTGCCCGGCTGGTTCGAGACCCACCTCGGCCTGGAAGAGGCCGCCTCCGTCATCCGCACGTACGAGAACCAGTTCGTACCCGGCCTGTTGCAGACGGAAGGGTACGCACGCGCCGTCACCCATCTCGGGCACCCGCGTGCCGCCGCCTCGGAGATCGAGCGCCGCGTCCGGCTGCGGATGACCCGTCAGGAGCTGCTGCACCGGCCGGGCGCGCCCCGGCTGTGGGCGGTGCTCGACGAGGCCGCGCTGCGCAGACCGCTCGGCGGCAACGCCGTGATGCGGGAGCAGATCGAACACCTCATCGACATGTCGCGGCAGCCCAACATCGTGCTGCAGGTGGCCCCGTTCAGCATCGGCGGCGTCTCCGCCGCGGGCGGCCCCATCACGATTCTGCGGTTCCTGGAGCCGGACCTGCCGGACATCGTGTACCTGGAGCAGCTGACCAGCGCCCTGTACCTGGACAAGCAGGAGGACCTGGACAACTACCTGGCCGTCATGGACCGGCTGTGCGCCGAGGCGGACCAGCCCAGCAGCACGGTGCCCTTCCTGGAGAAGATCCTGGCGGAGCTCGGCTGATTCCGGCTCCCCACGGGTGGGCGACCCGCGGGGACGGGCCGGCGCACGGCAGGGCCTGGGCGTACGCGCCGAGGCCCTGCCGTGCGTCCGGACCGGATCCGGGAGCCCGGTGGGGATCAGCCCCGGGCGCCGATGTCGCCGGCGCCCGCCGCTCCCCCGGTGCCCCCGGCCGGTCCCGTCGTCTCGCCGCGCGCACCGGCCGTCTCGCCGCGCGCACCGGCCGCGCGGAGACGCGGGGGTGCGGCGGGGCCGGGCGGCGTCCCCTCCGCGGACAGCCGGGCGGCGGACCGGCGGGCCCAGGCGGTGAGCCCGGCCGCGTCGACGCCGAACGGCGGCGCGGCGGCATAGGGCTCGATGCCGTCGGCCGCCCGCCCCAGCAGGGCCACCGCCCCCTTGATGTTGCCGCGGGCCGCGTGGGTCATGCCGACCGCCAGCTGCGCCATGGCGCGCCACAGCGGCCGTTCGGGGCGCTCCCCGGCCGCCTTCCAGGCGTCCTCCAGCACCTCGTGGGCGTGGAAGGGCTTGCCCTCGTCGAGGAGCCGCTGCGCCTCCTCCAGGGTCCGGCGGGGGGTGCGGAGGACCCCTTCGGGCTGGCGCTCGACGCCCGGTGCGCCGTAGGGCAGGGGCCTGCCGAGCCCGTCGCGCGGGCGGGCGTTGCGCGCACGGCCCTCCGCGTCGCGGTCGCGGTCGTCCCCCGCGCCCCCGCCGCCCCCGCCCCCGCCGCCGCGGGACGGGTCCGGGAGCCGGGCCGGCGCGCCGGTGCGGGCGCGGCCGGGCGTGCCGCAGTTCTCGCAGACGGCGGGATCGGGTCCCTCGCGCATGCGGCCGCACTCGTCACAGACCCGGTCGAGCCAGCACGCCGGGTCTCCGCCCTCCTGCTGTCGTTCAGTCTCCATCCGCCGATGGTGCACCCTTCCGGCCGGTACGGCTCCACCCGGGTCCCGGTCCGGCCCGTGGGGCGGCCGGACGCGCGGACGACGGCGCGGGGCGGCGACACGGCGGCGGGGCGCACGTCCCGGAGCGCGGCCCCGCGGAAGCGGTTCGCGGCGCTGGGCGGCTCACACCTCCGCCGGCCCGCTGCGGGGCGGTGTGCGGCCGCGGCGCCGAACGGGAAGGTCCCGGCCAGGACGGGGGGACCTGACCGGGACCGTACGGGGAGCGCCGTCCCCGCGCCCGCCTCGCGGCGAGCGGAACCGTGTTCCTGCCGGCCGACGGCGCTCCACATAGTTTAACAACGAATCAGTAGTGCTCTTCTCCCCCATCGGCACCGGGGGCGCCGCGAGCGGGGCCGGGCTCCCGGCGGCGCGGGCGGGACGGCGCGCCGCCGCCCGCTCAGTCGCGCGGGGTGATGCGCAGCCGGATCTCCATCTCCTGGTCGCCGGAAGCGCTGCCCTTGTCCTCCGCGTGGAAGCACTCCTCCAGGGCCTCCCGCACCTTTCCGACGGCCTGGTAGCCGCCGGAGAGGTCCGCGATCACGGCACCCCCCAGCGGGCCGCCGTCCACATGCCCGCCCGACCGGGCCACGTCCACCGTCGTCGACCACACCGTGGGGCGGCCGTCCACCGCGCCGGCCCCGTGGCCGGCCGGTTCGACGACGAGCGGGAACGCCCGGCCGAGGGCGGCGAACACCGCCTGCGCGTCGTCCCGGGCACAGTCGGTGAGCTGGACGCTGACATGGGTCGGCCTCTGCTCGGTACTCATCGGCGGCGCTCCTCTGCCCGTCGGGATGTGCTTGCTGCGGGCCCTCACCACGAACCGTAGGAGACGCGGGGCGCCGGTGCGCGCGGACGCCGCCCGACCCGCAGGGGCCGTGCCGCGTGCTCCACCGGTTCGGATCAGCCGGGCGGCACGCGCGCGGCCCTCTCCCCGCGTGCCCCGTTCCCCGTGGCGTATCCCCCGCGCGCCGCCCCCGGGTTCGGGGCTCCCGCCCCGGCCCCGGCGGTCCGCGGCGGGGCTGGACCGGTACGGCGAACTCGCGCGGCGCGGCTCGCGCGCCACCGGGTGCCGGACGCCGCCTGTGATACCGATTTCCCGCGAGCCCCCGGCCGATCCGCACCGCGGCGGGGTCCGCGCCCCCGGCCTCCTGGAACCCGCTCCGCAGGGAGCCCGACGAAGGGCAGTTCCCCCCGATGACCGGACACCATCTCCTCGTACACGACGGCACGTTCGCCGCGGTGAACGACTCCGGCGACATCACGGAGGCGCGCGGCGCCTCACCCGACGGGCTGTTCGCCCGGGACGGGCGCCACCTCAGCCGCTGGCGGCTCACTCTGGAGGGCGCGGCCCCGGAGGTCCTCGTCCCCGCCCGGCAGGCCGGGCCCGACCGGCCGCTGGCCGCCGTCCTCACCCCGCCGGGCAGCCGCGCGGAGCCGCCCTCGTACACGGTCTTCCGCGAACAGGCCGTCGCCGAACGGTCGTTGCTGGAGCTGCTGCGGGTGACGAGCAACCGCCCCGCGCGCACCGTCGCACGGATCGCGCTCACCGTGGACGCCGACTTCGCCGACCAGTTCGAGCTGCGCTTCGAGAACCGCGTCTACGAGAAGCCGGGCGCGGTCCGCTCCGCGCTGGAGCGCCCCGACGGCGTGGAGTTCGGCTACGAGCGGGTGGCGCCCTCCGGTGAGCCCTCCTGGCACTCCCGGACCGTGGTGCGCGCGGTGCCCTCGCCGGAGGCGGTGGCCCGGCCCGGGGAGGGCACCGCGCGGATCCTGGAGTGGCGGACGGAGCTCCCGCCGCACGGGGAGGCCGAGATCCTCGTCCAGGCCTGCGCACTGCCCTCCGGCACGACCCCCTCCTCTCCCCCGCACATCCGCCCGCCGGGCGACGCGCTGGCACGGGTCGCCGCCGACAACGCGTCCTTCGCCGGCGCCTATCCGCGGCCCCGCGACGTCATCGGCTGGACCGAACTGGCCCGCGCCTGTGAGCAGGGGCTGGCCGATCTGGCCGGGCTCCGGGCCCCCGCGACCGGTCCGGACGGCGAGCCGCTGCGGGTGCCCGCCGCGGGCATCCCCTGGTATCTGGCCCTGGTCGGCCGGGACGCCCTGCTGACCTCGCTCTTCGCCCTGCCGTACCGGCCCGGGCTCGCCGCCGCGACCCTGCCGGCGCTCGCCGCCGCGCAGGGCGGGACCTACGACCCCGAGCGGCAGGAGCAGCCCGGCCGGATCGTGCACGAGCTGCGCCACGGTGAACTGTCCTGCTTCCGGCAGGTGCCGTACGGGCGCTACTACGGGGCCGTCGACTCCACCCCGCTGTTCCTCGTCCTGCTGCACGCCTACACCGAGCGCACCGCGGACACCGGCCTCGCCGTGGTGCTGGAGAAGCCGGCGCGGTCGGCGGTCGAGTGGATGTTCCGCGACGGCGGGCTGTCCGGGCTCGGCTGGCTCGCCTGCGCGGCGCCCGGGGGTGTGGACGGCACCGCCGCGGCCGGCCGGAGCTGGAAGGACACCCCCGGCGCGCTCTGCTTCGGCCGGGGGGTGCGGACGAAGGGCCCGGTGGCGGTGGCCGAGGTGCAGGGGTACGCCTACGACGCGCTGGTCCGCACGGCAGCCCTGGCGCGCACCGTCTGGGAGGACCCCGGCTTCGCCGGGCGCCTGGAGACGGCGGCGGCCGCGCTGCGCGAGCGGTTCCACCAGGAGTTCTGGATGGACGGGAAGGACTTCCCGGCGCAGGCGGTGGACTCGGCGGGGCGGCGGGCCGAGGCCCTCGGCTCGGAGGCGGGGCACCTGCTGTGGTCGGGGATCCTGGACCGGGAGCACGGCAAGGCGGTCGGGCGGCGCCTGCTGGAGCCGGACTTCTTCAGTGGCTGGGGCATCCGGACGCTGGCGTCGGACCAGTCCGCGTACCACCCGCTGTCCCACCACAAGGGTGCGGTGCGGCCGCACGACAACGCGCTGGCCGTCCTGGGACTCGCGCAGTACGGGCTGACGGAACAGGTGCTCCAGGTGACCCGGGGGCTGGTGGACGCCGCGGCCGCCCACGGCTGGCGGCTGCCGGAGGTCATGGCGGGATACGACCGGGGGGACCAGCCGGCACCGGTGCCGTACCCGCACTCCTGCCGGCCGCAGGCCTGGGCCGCCGCCACTCCGCTGGCCCTGCTGACCGCGGTCAAGGGACAGGTGGGCTGAGGACGGCCGGCGGCACCTCAGCCGCATCACCCGTATGGCCCAACGTCCGGCAGAAAGCCCGTCCCGTATCCGCCCACGGACATGCCGGTGTGGAGATGCGGTACGGGGAGGGCCGCCGGGCTGCGGTCGCAGGGGTGTGCGAAGCGGGGCGCAATGGAGAAGAGCACGTCTGCTCGTCCCGCAATCGCACGGAAGGAGTACGCAGCGATGACTGCACCGCACGGCACGGGCCCGCAGGAACTGGCCGGCCGCCCGCTGTACGACAAGGACGGCCAGAAGGTCGGATCGGTCCAGCAGGTGTACCTGGACGACGCCTCCGGCGAACCGGAGTGGATCACGGTGCGCACCGGCATGTTCGGCACCAAGGAGACCTTCGTGCCGCTGGGCGGGGCGCAGGTCTCCGCCGACCGGCTGCAGGTCCCGTACGGCAAGGACGACATCAAGGAGGCGCCGCGCATCGACGCGGGCGGCCACCTGGATCCCGCCGAGGAGGAGAACCTCTACCGGCACTACGACCTGAGCGTGTCCGGCGACCGTCCTGGACGGCGCCCCGAGGACACCGCGGGCAGCCCGAGGACCACCGGGCCCGGGCGTTCCGCCGGCACGCCGGCCCAGGCCGGAGCCCCGGCGCCCGCCACCCGCGAGCGCGAGACCGCCCGCGTCCGCGGCACGCCCGAGGTCACGCGTTCCGAGGAGCGCGCGTACGTCGACACCGAGCAGCACGAGAGCGGACGCGCCCGGCTGCGCAAGCACGTGGTCACCGAGGACGTGCACACCACGGTCCCGGTCAGCCACGAGGAGGTCCGGGTCACCCGGGAGCCTCTCAGCCCCGAGGAGCGCGGCCGTTCCTCGGCCTCCCCGATCGAGGAGGAGCAGGTGGAGATCACCCTCCACGAGGAGCGCCCCGTGGTCCGCAAGGAGACCGTGCCCGTCGAACGGGTCCGGCTGGAGGCCGAGAAGGTCACCGACGAGGAAGAGGTGAGCACCAAGATCCGCAAGGAGCAGATCGATTACGACAGCGGCCGGGGGAAGGACACCGCGGAAGGGCCGGAACAGCCCGGTCGCGGCGGCCGCGGCGATCGTTTCTCCTAGGACCTCCGTCCGGGTCCCGGACGGGCCCGGACGCCGCCCGCCGTCTGCCCGGAGGCAGACGGCCGGAGACGCCGGTCCCGGTGGCGGACCGGACCGCGCACCGGGCCCGCCGCTTCCGGACGGTCCCGCGCCGCCGCCCGGCGGCCCGGCGCGGGCCCGTCCCTCCCCGTGCCGCCCGGTGCCGCCGCGTCCCTCCCCGTGCCGCCCCGTGCCGCCGCGTCGCCGCTGCTCCGCGCGCCGTCCGGCCGGGCCGCGCGCCGCATGACCGCGGCTCGCGCGGGCACCCGGGCGGCGTGGGGGGAAGACCGGGGGACGGACACACCATGGAAGGAGCCGGTGCCGTGACCACGCCACACGACCCTGCGGTGGATCCCGAGGACGAGGGCATCCCCGACCTGCAGGACGGCACCCCTCAGCAGGAGCGGGCGTCCGACCCGCAGCAGATGCCGGTGCCGGGCGACCAGCCGACGTTCGCCGAGTTCCGCGAGACGACCCCGAACGAGGTGCGCGAGGGCGAGACGCTCGACGAGCGGCTGTCCGACGAGGTGCCGGAACCCGACCCGGCGGAGCTCGCCGAGCCGCGCGGGGCCGTCGCCTGGGAGGACCCGGAGGCCGACTACCGGGCGCTGGACGAGGACGAGAACGGCGAGGAGGACCCGCGCGCGGGCCTGCTCTACGACGAACCCGACCCCGACCGCCCCCGCGAGCAGGACGTGTACTCGCAGGAGGGCTCGACGCACGGGCTCTCGGCGGAGGAGGACGCGGTGCACATCGTCGACGACGACCGCATCTGAGCTCCGGTCCGGGGCCTTCCGCGGAGCTCCGGTCCTGCCTCTGCCCCGGAGCGGCCGGGCCCCGCGTCCGCTCCGGGGCAGGGGCATGGGCACGGCCCCAGGAGGTTGACGGCGACGAGGTTGACGGCGACGAGGCCGTTGCGGCCCGCGCCGGTCACCACGGCGTCGCCGGGCCCGGCCGCCCCGCGGTGCTCCCGGCGCCACGGCGGCACGGCGGGGCGTCACGTGCGTTCCCCCGGACCGGTGGCGAACTCGCGGACCGGGGGCGAACTCGCGGGCGCGGCAGCCGCCGCAGCGCAGTGCGGCGGCGGCAGCGGCGGACTCCTCGATGGTCTCCTCCGCCGAGCGCCGGGGCTGTCAGCCGAGTGTCAGCCGAGTTGCCGAGTTCGGTGCGGGCGCGCGCGGTGTGCCAGTCCATCAGCGGCATGCGCAGCACGGCTCGGCCTCCACAGGAGCCCGTCCGGGGTGCGGAGGAGGCGGAACCGCCGGGCGGCGGCCGCCGCGGTCAGCACGGGCCGGGCGGGCACGCCGGACCGGGCGGCCCGCTGCCGGTCCCGGGCGGCCCGGTCCGTCGCCCGGGGGGCCGGTGCGCCTCCGTCACTCCTCGTCCTCGTCGTCCCGTTCGCCTTCCGCCTGGGAGGGCGTGGTGCGCGGTGTCATCTCGTGCTGCTGCTCGAGCGGGTCGTCGTCCCGGTCGCCCTCGGCCTGGGAGGGGGTGGTGTAGGTGTCGCTCATCGTCCGGTCTCCTTCCGTTCGCCGGCCCGGATGCCCGAGGCCGGTGGGGGACGCCGTGGCGGCCGGGGCTCCGGCGGGGCCGGCGGTCCGGTCCGGTGGCGGTGTGCCCCTGGGTGCAGGTGCCCCGAAACGGCGGTTTCACGACGGCCGCCCGGCCGGCCGGCCGCCCGTCGTCCGCCGCCGCCCGCCCCTCAAACCGCGGGTGCCGCGGCGGCCGGGGGCCGGTCCCCGCCGCCGGGCGGCGGGCTCGCCGCGCGGTCGGGCAGCGCCGCCAGGGCCGCCAGGACCTCTTCGGCCGAGATGCGCAGCAGCCGCTCGTCGGGCCGCCGCCCGTGGGCGTCGCCGGGCCGGGCGCCGGGGCCGTCGGGGTGCCACAGCACCCGGTGGCGCGGGTCGGCCGGCGGGCCCCACAGCCGCGGGGCGACGGGACCGAACAGCACGACGGACGGGGTGCCCAGCGCCGTCGCCAGGTGTGCCAGGCCGGTGTCGCCGACGACGACCGCGCGGGCCCGCGCCACGAGCGCGGCCAGGTCCGGGAACGGCACGTCGGCGTCGCCGCCCAGCACGGCGGAGGCGGGCAGTCCCGCGCGGGCCGCGACCGAGCGGGCGAGCGCTCCCTCGCCCGCTCCGGCGGTGACGACCACGCGCTGCCCGGCCTCGCGCAGGGCGCGCGCCACGGCCCCGTACCGGTCGGCGGGCCAGCAGCGCGCGCCGGCGTCCGCGCCGGGGTGGAGGACCACGGCCCCGGGCGCCGGCGAGGGTCTGCCGGGGAGGGGGATCCGCAGGTCGTCCGGGTCGGCGGGGATGCCGTACCACTCCAGGAGCCGGCACCAGCGGGCGCGTTCGTGTTCGTCGTCCCGCCATTCCGGCCCGCCGGCGGTGCCGGGGTGCGCGTACGCCATCAGCCGGCCCGGGTTCAGGGCCTGCAGCGGCCGGTGGCTGGCGGGTCCGTTGCCGTGCAGGTCGACGGCGATGCCGGGGGGCGGGCCCGTCCACGCGAGACGTTCGGGCACCGTGCGCCCGGGCGCGGCGGCGGGCAGCAGGCGGTCGACGGCGCCGGTGGCGAAGGCGGCCTCGGCGAGCCGGGCCGGCGCGGCGAGCACCAGTTCGTGCGCCGGGTGGGCGCGACGCAGGGCGCGCAGGGCGGGCACGGCCGTCAGCAGGTCCCCGAGTCCCAGGGCACGCAGCACCAGCAGGGACGGGGTGCCGGGCGGTGCGGTGATGTCGATGATGTCGCGGGAGGTCATCCGGCGGCTCCCGGGGATGAGGGCGCGAGTGCGGCGCGCCGTGCGATCTCGGTGGTGGAGCGGCCGTCCAGGTAGGGCAGGACGAGGGCCTGCCCGCCCCACCCGCGCAGGACGGGCGCCTCGGGGAGTGCCTCGACGCTGTAGTCCCCGCCCTTGACCCAGAGGTCGGGGCGCAGGGCGCGCAGCAGTTCCTCGGGTGTGTCCTCGTCGAACACGGCCACCGCGTCCACGCAGCCCAGCCCGGCCAGGACGCGGACCCGGTCGGCCTGGTGGTTGAGCGGCCGTCCGGGGCCCTTGAGGCGGCGGACGGAGTCGTCGGAGTTGACGCAGACGATGAGGCAGTCGCCGACGCGCCGGGCGTTCTCCAGCAGACCGACGTGCCCGGCGTGCAGCAGGTCGAAGCAGCCGCCGGTGGCGACGACGGTGCCGCCGCGGGCGCGTACGGACTCGGCGAGCGCGAACGGGTCGTCCGGACCGCCGGGCCGGTGGGCGGCGGCCGGGCGGCCGCGCCAGAGCGCGGGGTTTCCGGCGCCGCCGGCGGCGACGAACCCGGCGGCCTCGGCGACCGCGCGCTGCACGGCCTCCTCGGGAAGGGCGCCGTCGGCCAGCGCGGCGGCGGCCGCCGCCGCGAAGCGGTCGCCGGCCCCGCACGGGTCGCCGCCGGAGGTCTGCGGTGCCGGGACGAGCATCGGGCTGTCGCTGCCGGGGCGGGTCAGCAGGGCTCCGCGGGCGCCGAGCGTGACGGCCACCGTGGCGGCCCGCCAGCGTTCGGCGAGACGGGCGCCGCGAAGACCGTGGGTGCGGAGGGAGTCGCCGCCGGGGGCCGTGGCGGTGCGGCCGGTGGTGGCGTGTCCGGTCACGGTGTACCCGGTGGTCTCGCGGCCGGCCGTGCTCCCGGCGGCGGGGTCGGCGGAGTCCGGGCCGGTGTCCGGGCCGTCCGTGCCGTCACCTCGCGGGCGGTGAGCCGCGGCTGTACGCCCGTCCGGGCCGGGACCCGGCGCCCCGCCGGGCGCCAGGGCGCGGGCCTCGGCGGCGTCGGGGGTGGCCGGCCGGGCGCCGGGCACCGGCTCGTCCCCGCCGTCCGCACCGGCTTCCGTACCGTTGACCGCGTTGCCCTGGAGCGCGGTTGGCAGTGCGCCACCCGGGCCGGGGTCCGCCCCGCCGGGCGCCAGGGCGCGGGCCTCGGCGGCGTTGGGGGTGGCCAGCCGGGCGCCGGGCACCGGCTCGTCCCCGCGCGGATGCGGGTCCCACACCAGCGGTACGCGCCGCGCGGCCTCGGCGAGGTACGGCCGCAGGGCGGTGGCCGTGCCGCGCCCGTAGTCGGCGACGAGGACCGCGCCCGCCGCGCGCAGCGCGGCCCGTGCGGCGTCATCCGGCTCGCCCGGGCTGCCGCCGCCCCGGTCGATGCGGACCAGCGGACGGCCGTCGGCGCGAATCCGGATCTTCTCGGGGAGGGTGCCGTGCAGCGGCAGTTCGACGAGCCGCACGCGCGGGGCGAGCGCGGCACGGACGGTGCGGCTCGCCGGATCGTCGCCGAGGGCCGTGACGAGCACGACCTCGCGCCCGTCCGCCGCGGCGAGGACGGCGGCCAGTCCGGCGCCGCCGGGGCGGCTGCGGTCGTCGGCGACGTCCACGACGGGCGCGGGAGCGTCGGGCGCCAGCCGCTCGGCGGTGCCGTCGATGTCCCGGTCGAGCAGGACGTCACCGACGACGACGAGAGGGGGACGGTGGTTCATGATCACCTCGCAGCTGGGCTGTGCGGGTCCGGCGCGGCGGGGGGCGCCGCTCCGGGTGGGGTCCGGCCGGCCGCGGCGCCGCGGGCGGCGGCCCTCACGCGATGTCCCGCCAGGGGTGGACGGCCGCGGTCCGCACGCCGTTCACGTGTCCGTTCACGTGTCCGTTCGCGTGTCCGTTCGCGTGTCCGTTCCGGGCGGCGCGGGACGCGGGGTCCGGGTCGGCGGGCACCCCGGCCGCGGCCGCGGTCGCCGGCACCGCCGCGGCCGAGTCGAAGGCCGCGCACAGCAGGTGCAGCGCCACCAGGTGGGCCTCCTGCACGGTGGCGGTGGTGTCCGCGTCGATGCACAGTGTCTCGTCGGCCCGGGACGCGAGGGGGTTGGGCCGGGGGCCGGTCATCGCCCACACCCGGAGTCCGGCGGCGCGGGCGGTGCCGGCGGCGGCGAGCAGATTGGAGCTGCGCCCGGACGTCGACATGAGGACGAGGACGTCGCCCGGCCGTCCGTGCGCGGCGACCTGGCGCGCGTACAGCTCGTCGAAGCCGTAGTCGTTGCCGATGGCGGTGACGGTGGACGTCTCGGCGTGCAGGGCGATCGCCGAGTACGCCGGTCGTTCCCGCTGGAAGCGGCCGACGAGTTCCGCGGTGAGGTGCTGGGCCTGTGCGGCGCTGCCGCCGTTGCCCGCGGCGAGCAGCCGGCCGCCCACGGGGAGGACGGCGGCGAGGTGTTCGCCCCAGGCGGTGATCAGGCCGAGGTCCCGGTCGCGGAGGCGGCCGAGGGCGTCCTGGAGCGACTGGCAGTGCTCGTGTGCTGCGCGCAGCGTGTCCGTCATGCGTTCGTCCTCCCAGAGGAACAAGAGTTCGGTGGCGCGGCCGTGGGGGCGGCGCGGTTCAGGCCGCTCCGGTGACGGCGGCGGGACGCAGGGCGAGCACGTCCCGGTAGACGGTCTCGGTGGCGGCGGCGATCCGGTTCCAGCCGTAGCGGAGAAGGGTGCGGCGGCGTCCTGCGAGCCCGCATGCCGCACGCGCCTCGTGGTTGCGCAGCAGTGCGGAGGCGGCGGCCGCGAGGGCCGCCGGGTCGCCCGGCGGGACGAGCCGCCCGGTGCCCGGGTCGGCCACGGAGTCCATCTGGCCGCCGACCGCGCTGGCCACGACGGGGGTTCCGCAGGCCATGGCCTCCAGCGGCACGATGCCGAACGGCTCGTAGTCGGCCGGGCAGAGGACGAGGTCGGCGCCGCGCAGCAGCGCGGGCACGTCCTCCGGCTGCACTCCGCCGGTGAAGCGCACCCGGTCGGCCACACCCGCCTCGCGGGCCAGCGCGCGCAGCCGGCGCACCTCCGGGTCGGCGCCGATGCGGTCCGGGGACGGGCCGCCCGCGATGACGAGTTCGGCGCCGGGCAGCAGGGCGAGCGCGGCGATGGAGACGGCGGCGCCCTTGCGCGGGACGAGCCGCCCGATCTGCAGCAGCCGGTGCGGCAGCGGTCCGCGGGGCGCGGCGGGGCCGTCCGGGGTGAACCGCTCGGTGTCGACCCCGCAGGGGACCACGGAGATGCGCCCGGCGGGGACGCCCAGGGCGGTCAGTTCGGCGACCTCGTCGCGGCAGGTGGCGATGATCCGGTCACTGCTCTCGCCGATCTCCGTCTCCATCAGGACCCGCCCCGGCGGGCTGGTGTCGGCGCTGCCCTGGTGGCGCCTTTTGACGGCGCCGAGGGCGTGGTACGTGTGGGCGACCGGCACACCGGTTTCCCGCGCGGCCTGGAGCGTGGCCAGTCCGGACATCCAGAAGTGCGAGTGCGCCAGATCGGGCGGCGCGAGTTCCCACTCCCGGGCGAGATGACGGCCGAACTCCGGCATGTACGGCAGCAGTTCGTCCTTGGGGATCTCCCGGGCGGGCCCGGCGGGGACGTGGCGCACCTCGACGCCGGCGCGCAGCGGCACGCGGCCGGGCAGGCCGGGCGCGTCGCGCCGGGTGTAGACGGTGACCCGGTGGCCGCGGTCGGCGAGGGCGCCGGCGAGGTGCGCCACATGGACGTTCTGGCCGCCCGCGTCAACTCCGCCGAGGACGGCCAGCGGGCTGGCGTGCTCGGATATGAGCGCGATGGCGAGGGCGCCGTTCCGGACGGTGACCGTCATCGGGTGACCTCCTCGATCAGGTGCTCCCAGTCGCTCAGGAACCGTTTGAGCCCGTAGCGTTCGAGAGCCGCGGTGCGGGCGCGTGCCCCGTCCGCGGCGGCCGCCGCGGGGTCGTCGAGATACGCGCGGGCGGCGCGGGCCAGTTCCTCCGGCCGGGTCGAGACGACCCCGGCCCCGGCGGGGACGGCCTCGACCGCCTCGGTGGTGGCGAGGGCGACCACCGGCATCCCGAGGTGCATGGCCTCCAGCAGGGAGAGCCCGAGGGAGGTCCAGCGGATCGGGTGGAGGTAGAGGCGCCGCCGTGCCATGGCGGTGTGCAGTTCGCTCTGCGGGAGGTCCCGGACCCGGCAGCGCTCCTCGTCCAGCCGGAGGTGCGCGGGGAGCCCTTCGGTGCGCATGCCGAAGACGTCGAGAGGCGCGTCGGCGCTCAGGTCCGGCAGCAGGTCGGTGCCGGTGGTGCGGCCGCGGCGGACGGGCTCGTTGACGACGACGGCCGCGCGTGCGATCTCTCCGGTGTAGAGGTGCCCGGGGTCGACGATGCCGTGTTCGATCACGGCGGTGCGGGTGGAGCCGTTGTCCCAGAACAGCCGGTTGAAGTGCGTGACGTGGACGAGGGTCAGGTCGTCCCGGCCGGCGGCGGGGTGGCGGGTGTGGGGGGCGTCGCCGTCGGGCGCGTTGTGTTCCAGGTAGACGGCGGGGACGTCCCGGCCGGGCCGCCGCCCGCCGAGCCAGCGCTCGGCCAGCTCCGCCTCGTGCGGCCGCTGCAGGACGACGAGGTCCACGGGCTCGTCGCGCAGCTGCTCCGGGGTGCGTTCGAGGACGGAGTCCGGCCAGGTCCAGGTGCGGGCCCGGCCGAGGCCGTCGGGGCCGCGGCCGGGCAGGACGGGCACCAGATAGGTGTGCGGGCCCTGGACGAACGCCGTCGTCCAGGAGCCGTGCACATGCCAGAGCAGGATGTTCATGCGGTCCTCCACTCCGGGTCTCCGGTGGCCGGTGCGGCCTGCCCGGCCGGGCAGGCGGCCGGCGCCGTGGGCTGCGGCGGTGCGGCCGGTGCGGCGGGCACCGCGGAATCGCGGGACGGGGCGGGGCCGGGCGCGGCGGCGGCTTCGGGGCCGGGCGCGGCTTCGGGGCCGGGCGCGGCGTCCGGTTCGGACAGGGCTTCCGGTTCCGGGGCGGCGTCCGGCCCGGTTGCGGCGTCCGGCCCGTGGGCGGCCACCAGCTCGGGGTCAGCCGCGGGCTCAGAGGCGGCCGCAGGCCCGGGGGCGGCCACGGGCTCATCGGGGTCAGCCGCAGGCCCGGGGTCAGCCGCAGGCCCGGGGTCGGCCGCGGACGGCCCGTACGGCGCCGGGCGTTCTCTCGACACGTCCACCAACACGTCCACCGCAGAGAGCAGTTCGGTGTCCGTCACCGAGTCCAGACACGGATGCCCCGGTACGGGGCACTCACGGGCCCTGGTCCCGGCGCAGGGCGCGTCCTGCCGTCCCAGCAGCACTTGCGGCACCCGGTACGGGGCCCAGCGCTCGGCGGGCACGACCGGTGCGAAGAGGCTGACGACGGGCGCGCCGACGGCCGCCGCCAGATGGGAGGGCCCGGTGTTGCCGGTGACGACCGCCCGGGCGCGGGACAGGACACCGGCCAGCTCCCGCAGGTCCGTGCGGCCACCGAGGTCGAGCCCGCACTCCCCCGCGACGGCGGCGGTGAGCTCCTTCTCCCCCGGACCGCCGGTGACGACGACCCGGTGCCCGGCCGCGTCGAGGGCGGCCACCGCGCGCGCGGCCCGCTCGGGGCTCCAGGCGCGGGCCGGCACCGCGGCTCCGGGGTGGACCACCAGATACGGGTCCGCACCGGTGAGGTGCGTGGTGTCCGCCGCGCCGCACACCCGCAGGGTCCCGTCGTCGCCGGGCGGCAGGGCGAAACCGGCCGCCTCGGCGAGCGCCAGCGCGGCCCGCGCCTCGTGCTGGGCGGGTGCGCGCCGGTGGCGCAGATCGAGCAGCGATCCGGGGTAGTGCTCGCTGTCGGCGGCGATCCAGCGCACACCGGCCATGCGCAGCAGCAGCGCGATCGGCAGCGGGCTCTGGTGGTAGGAGGCCAGGATCAGCGCCCGGTCGAAGCGTCCCGCCGACACGGCGTCGATCAGCGCCTCGTGGTCGCCCCGGCGCACCGGCGGCGGCTCCAGACCGACCCACGGCGCGTCGTACACCAGGACGTCGTCGACGCCGGGCAGCAGCCGCGCGGCCTGTTCGCCCTGCGGTCCGCAGAGCATCGCGGTGCACGAGGAGCCGTGCGCGGCGGCACGGACGGCCGGCCCCGCGAGCAGGACGTCTCCGGCGCTGTCGAGACGGACGACCAGGGTGCGTATCACGCGGCGCCCCCTTCGCCGGGCGGGCGGTGCCCCCGGGAGGGGCCGTCCTCGCCGGACGGCAGGTGCCCTCGCGACGGGCGCTCCGCTCCGGACGGACCGCCCGGCCCGGCGGGCCGGTGGCCGAGGGCCGCGCGCACCGCCGCCAGCAGGTCGGCGGCGCGCTCGGGGGCCGCGTCGACCTCCTCGGCGCGGGTCACGGGCGTGGGCACCAGAACGCCCCGGGCCCCGGCCGCGCGGGCCGCGCCGAGATCGGCGCCGATGTCGCCGATGACCACCGCCTCCTCCGGTGCCACGCCGAGCCGCGCGCAGGCGGCGAGCACCAGCCCGGGCGCCGGCTTCCGGCAGCCGCAGCCGTCGCCGGGCCCGTGCGGGCAGACGGCCCACACCCCGAAGGGGCCGAGGAGTTCCTCGACGCGCCGCCGCACGGCCACGACCTGCTCCCGGGTGAGCAGCCCCCGGGCCACGCCGGACTGGTTGCTCACCACGCCGACGGCCGCTCCGTGGGCCCGTACCGCCTCCAGCGCCTCGCGGGCGTGCGGCATCAGCCGGACGAGCGTGGGGTCGCCGTTGTACGGGACGTCCTCGACGAGCGTGCCGTCGCGGTCGAACAGAACGGCTCGCGTGGCGCCCGCGGGCGCGCGAGGGGTGCGCTGCGGCGCGCCCGGTGCGAACAGCCACGGGCCCTCGGAGAGCGCCGGGGCTGCGGGGGGGATGGTGATGATCGGCACGACGGCGCGGGTAACCCGGGAGCCGCTTCACAAACACGAGGAAACGCCACGAAGAGTCACTGTGGCCGGATCGCTCTGTCCGTCGTTCCTGGTCACGACAGTGACTGGGTTCAGTTCCGGACAGGTGCCCTTCCGCGCCCGGCCGGCGCGCCCGGAACACCGCGCCGTTCCCGGAGACCGCTGCGGGCCACCGTGCCGCGTTCGGGTACGGCCCGGCCGGGCGGTGATGCGAGAGGTCCCGGGCCGCCGGTCCCGGACGAACGGCGCTACGGCGGGGCGCGAGCTCCGCGGAGCGCGGTCCGGCACAGATCCGGCGTACGCGCGAGACGCGGCGGTGCGGGCGGGACGCGGCGTTACGCCGGGCGGCCGGACCGCGGCACGGCGGTGCGGCCTCACGGCACGACGGCGGCGCCTTCCGCCGCCGCACCGGACCCCGTACCGGGGCCCGTACCGGAGCCCGCGCCGTCCTGCCGTCCTGCCGTCCTGCCGTCCTGCCGTCACCTTGACCGCCCGATCGGATCGGTGCTTGCATCTGGCCACACCAACACGCCGTGTTCCGGCGTGTGTTGACGACCCGGGGTCAATCGCACCCCGAGGAAGAGCACCGGCAACCCCAACACCGTCGTGTCAGGACGGCAGCAGGAGCACCCCAGACAACGTTGTCGCGGGCGGCACCCCGGTCGCCCGGCCCCGCACCACCCGGCACGGCACCGCCCCGCACCCCTGCGCCACCCCGCCGAGGAGGACCCCCATGAACTCCCCCACCCGCTCCGCCCCCTCACCCCGCGGCCCGGAACGGAGACCACGCCGGAGATTCCGCGCGGGGGAAACCGGGCCCGGCCGGGCCGAGCCCGCCGCCCGGCGAACCCCGGCTCCCGCTTGCGGCCGCCTGCTCCGCCCCCTGGCCACCGCCGCCGTCCTCGCCCTGGCGATGGCACTGGCCCCGGCCGCCACCCGGCCCGCCGCCGCCCATGGCACCCACCCCACCGGCCACCCCACCGGCCACACCGACGGCCGGACCGGGCCGGGCACGAGCCGCGGCTGGGTCGCCGCCTGGGGCGCGAGCCAAGTGGCCGGCAGCGACATCCCCTGGAGCGACTGCCCGGCCGGCAAGGGCCTGGAGGACCAGACGGTCCGCAACGTCCTGTTCGTCAAGGGCGGCGGCAGCAGCGTCCGGGTGCGGATCACCAACACGTTCGGGACGCAGCCCGTCGCGGTCGGCAAGGCGACCGTCGCCCTCCAGGACGAGGGGGCCGGCGCCGTCCCCGGCACCCTGCGCACCCTGACTTTCGGCGGCCGCGAGGCCACCACCCTCGCCGCGGGCGAGGAACGGTTCAGCGACCCGGTCCGGCTGCCCGTACGAGCCCTGTCCACCCTTCTCGTGAGTGTCCATGTCGACAAGGCGACCGGCCCCGTCACCAACCACCCGTTCACCGCGCAGGGCAACCACCTGGCCGACGGAGACAAGACGGCGGATCCCTCCGGCGACGGCTACGCGGACACCCCGTGCTGGATGCTCGTCAGCGGCGTGGACGTGCGGGCCGACCACCGCACGATCGGCTCGGTGGTGGCCTTCGGCGACTCGATCACCGACACGGCGAGCACCACGGGCAACGCCAACCAGCGCTACCCCGACCACCTGGCCCGCCGCTTCCAGGTCCGCACAGGCCCGACGCTGTCGGTGGTCAACGCGGGCCTGGGCGGCAACCGCCTGATCGCCGACCGCGAGGGCGAGCCGTACTACGGCGTCTCCGGTCTTTCGCGGATGGAGCGCGACGCGTTCACGCAGAGCGGCGTCCGCTCGGTCATCCTGATGGAGGGCATCAACGACATCGGCTACGACGCCACGGCGGACGAACTCATCGCCGGCTACAAGGCGTTCATCGAGGAGGGTCACCGCCACGGCGTGCAGGTCCACGGCGGGACGCTGCTGCCCATGGCGGGCTCGTTCATCTGGACGGAGCGCCGCCAGGCCGTCTGGGACGCGGTGAACGACTGGATCCGCACCTCGGGCGCGTTCGACGGCGTCATCGACTTCGCCGCGGCCACCGCCTCCCCCGACGACCCGCTGACGCTCGACCCGGCCTACGACAGCGGCGACCACCTCCACCCCAACGACGCGGGCACCCGCGCCATGGCGGAGGCGGTGGACCTGGACATGCTCCTCGCGGCCGCCCGCGACCGCACCCCGGGTGCCGGCCGGCCGTCGTAGGCCGGCTGCCCGGAATCGCCGTCGCGGCCGCGTGAAGCCGAATTCGGGGCAGCGCAGCCACGGATCACCCGGGCAGACCCACGATGCCGCCGGTACCAGGCCGGGCCGGTACCGGCGGCATCGTCACGCCCGTGGTTCAGCGGCGGGCGGCGAACTCCACGAAGGCGGACCACTCGTCGGCCGCGACCGCGAGCACGGGTCCCCTCCTGTCCTTGGAGTCGCGGACCCGCACGGCGCCGGGGCCGACGGCCACCTCGACGCATTGGCCGCCTCCGCTGCCGCTGTAACTGCTCTTCCGCCAAATCGGCGTACCTATGGGCTCGGTGCTCTTCTCAGCGCTCATGCTTCTCCCAACAGCTTCGTAATGAAGGCCAGCGAATCGTCCGGGGTGAGAGCCTGCGCCCGGATGATTCCATACCGTGCTTCGAGCGCGTGGACGGTTTTCCGGTCGGTATGGAGCCGGCTCGTGTCCTGGACCTCCACGTAGGCGATCCTCTGCCCGTCGGTCGTCTCCATCAGGGTGAACGGGCCGTCCAGACCGGCGTGGTCGGACCGGTCCGTCGGCATGACCTGGATCACCACATGCCGCATCTGCCCGAGCACCAGCAGCTGTTCGAGTTGGCCGCGAAGGACGTCCCGACCGCCGATGGGACGGCGCAGCACGACCTCCTCGATGACGAAACTCAGCAGCGGCACCGGGCGCCGGGAGAAGATCTCCTGCCTCTCCATGCGGGCGCCCACCCGCTGTTCGATGAGTTGTTCGTCCACCGGCGGGCGGTACATCGTGAGCACGGCACGCGCGTACTCCTCCGTCTGCAACAGGCCGTTCATCACCTGGCAGTCATAGGCATTCAGCTCCACGGCTCCGGCCTCGATCTTCGCCGCGTCACGGAAGTATGCCGGGTACCGTGCCCGCAGCACCTCTCCCTTCATCGCCGTCAGCAGCCCGCCCCCGTCGAGCACCTCGTCCGCCTTGTCGATGAACTCGGGCCGCGCGATGCGCCGTCCCTGCTCCACCGAGGAGATCAAGTCCTCCCCGTACTTCATCTGCTGACCCAGCTCGGCCTGGGTGAGTCCGGCCCGGGTGCGGAGTACCCGGATCTGGGTGCCGAAGCTCCTGAGGAAGGAGCCGGTTCCGTCGCCGTCCGGGAGTTCCGGCCGTCCCGTAGCAGCCATGCGTGTACCTCCAGTGCGTATGTGCGCTGACTGACCGCCGACCGCCACGGTTCGGTCAGCGCTGACTGACCGCCGACCGCCACGGTTCGGTCACCCGTAACCGATTCCGCGTTTCCGCACTCGCTCCCGGCCGTCATCGCCGCCCACTCCGCGCACCTGTCGGTAACCGTCCGTCCCTGCGGTCGCGCGGTCACGTTATGCACATCGGAAGGCCGATCGGCCGGAACTGCCGGAACCTCACCCGTCCGAAGGATCCGAACTTGCCGCTGCGTCAAGCTCCTTGAGTCACGGCAGCGTCCCGGGGGTCCGTCCGGGCGCGCGGAGTCCTCGCCCCATGCGGTGGAAACCGGTGGGCGTCGCGGAGCGATCGGCGGATCTCCGGCTTCCCGCCGGGCCCCCGGGCCCTCCCGGGCGGATCCGACAGCGGCCCCGGTCACCGGTACAGGGCTGTACGTCGCATCGTCGCTGCTGGTCAGAGCGGGTGCGAAGGGACAGCCTCGTCGGCATGACACAGGAAACACCCGTCTCCCACGGGGAAATGAGCACGCCGCCCCCGGTCGTCCGCTCCCCCGGCTCGCCGTCCACCCGCGCACGGGCGCGGCGGCCCCGGGCAGGGGCACCGGAACGAACAACGGCGGTCGCGGGGGCGCGGTCCGCCGGGATGCGGTTCACGTCCACGCCGCGCGGCGCCCGGCTGGCCCGGCTGCTCGTCTCCCAGTGGCTCGACGAGTGGGGGCACCCGTACCAGTCGGAGGCGAACCGCACCATGGCGCTGATCGCCGCGGAGCTGGCGGCGAACGCCGTGCGCCACGGCCGGGTGCCGGGACGGGACTTCGCGGTACGGCTCAGCCGGACCGCCGACGTGCTGCGCATCGAGGTGAGCGACACCCGCACCGAACGCCCCGTGCCCACGGACGAACCGGAACTGCCCTCCCCTGGCGCCGAGTCGGGCCGCGGCCTCTTCCTCGTCTCAAGGCTCGCCGTCCGCTGGGCGGTGACCCCGCGTCGGGACGGGCCGGGCAAGACGGTCTGGGCGGAACTGCCGTTCGCTGCCGGTCGTGACGCCGACGGCGGCAGAGCGTTCGCGTAGACCTGGGCTGCCCGCCCCTTTGAGTGTGTGCCTTCAGACATTCGCGCGTCGTATGTGCAGGTGACCGTCCACAGGGAAGGACGGCGGCATCGCGGGCAGGACGCTGTCGAAGCCGTATCCGCTCTTCTGCGCGACCCTGCACGACGCGGGGTTGTCCACCTGGTGCAGGAGTTCGAGGCGCTCCAGTCCGTCGGCTGCGAAGGAGTTGAAGGCCCAGGCGGTGAGTGCCTCCAGAGCTCGCGGGGCCACTCCCCGCCCGCGGACGTGCGGTGCGGTCCAGTAGCCCACCTCGGCCGCCGGTTTCCCGGAGGCGATGTGTTTGAGAACCACGTTGCCCGCCAGTGCCGCGGACGCGCCCGGTGGTGCCTCAAGGACGGCAAAGCTGAACCGGTCCCCCGCCGCCCAGCCCCGCTCCTGGGCCCGGACCCAGCGTGCCCCGTCGGCATCGCCCTCCGGGACGTGGCTCGTCCAGCGGCGCAGCACGGGATCCCGGTACACCTCGACCAATGCGGGCACGTCCTCCATGCGCCAGGGCCGGAGAACGAGAGCGGGAGAGGCCGGCGTCGCGACCGCCTGAAGAGTGACGGAAGTATTCACCAGCCGATCCTTGCACGGCACTCGCACCCGATCGCCGCGTCGGCGGCTTCGCGAGCCCATGGTGGTACGGCTGAGGAACCGGCGCCCGGGCGGCCCTGGTCTCGTCGCCCGGCTGAGGGACGCCAACCGGACGCCACAGCATTTCCTGCGTCTCGTCATCACCTGACCGCGCTGATGACGATGAGAGTGAGCGTGGGCAGCGCAGTGGCCGCGGCGCTCAGCAGCCAGTACGCGCCGGGCGCCAGCGGAGTCCAGCGCCGGAGAAGGGCGTTGGCCAGGCCCCAGATCAGACCGAACAGGCTGATGACCGGCACGGCCAGCATCACCCAGGGCAGGACCCCGTCGTTCTCCGTGGGCTCCCGATCGGTCCAGCCGAGTTCCGCGAGCGGCCAGTTCGAGGCGAAGTACCAGAGCAGGAAGGCCGGTACGACGGCGGGGATGCCCAGCAGGAGATTGACCGTCAGGGACAGTCCCGCGCGGGGCCAGGCGGGTGCGGTGCTCGTCTTCACTCGGCCTCACTCCGGGCGCGCGACGGCTTGATGTGGTCCCCAGGAGCCTATACAGCCCGGTCGGCCGGCGTCCGCAGTGCCCGGCGCCGGAGCGTGCGCCTCTCAACCGAGCGGGTCGTTCCGCGCCGGACGGAGCCGGAGAGGGCCGGACTTGACGGGACGGAACCGGACGGGACCGGACCGGACCGGGCACAGGATGTCGGGTGCGGCACGGTGGGTCCTCCCTAGCGTGAACGGTGTCAGAGGGAAGGAGATCCGGCGGTGCTGGAACGGCTCAATCAGGCCCTGGAGTACATCGAGCGCCATCTCGACCGGCCCATCGAGTCGGCCGAGCTGGCGCGGATCGCGGCCACGTCGGAGTACCACCTGCGGCGGCTGTTCTCCGCGCTGGCGGGGATCGGGTTGTCCGAGTACATCCGGCGCCGGCGGCTGACCGTCGCGGGTGCCGAAGTGCTCGCCGGGGATGCCACGTTGCTCGAAGTCGCCGTGCGCTACGGCTACGGCTCCGGGGAGGCGTTCGCCCGGGCGTTCCGCGCCGTGCACGGTGTCGGGCCGGGCGAGGCCCGGCGGACCGGTGCGGTGCTCAGCTCGCAGCCCCGGATGTCCTTCCGCCTCATCGTCGAAGGGAACAGCAGCATGCGGTACCGGATCGTGGAGAAGGGCGGGTTCGCCGTGGTCGGGAAGAAGGCGCGGGTGCCATTGGTGCACACGGGGGTGAACCCGGAGATCGCCGCGTTCATCCGCGGCATCGGTAAGGACACGCTGCGGCGGCTGGAGGAGCTGCCGGGCGGCCAGGAGCCGCGCGGCATCGTCGGGGTCAGCGACCGGCTGCCCGCCGACCCCGGCGAGCGGGTGGAAGGGACCGAACTCGACTACTACCACGCCGTGGTGACGGACTCCGGCGCCGAGGTGCCGGAGGGGATGGATTCCCTGGCCGTGCCTGCGGGGATGTGGGCCGTCTTCGAGAGTTCGGGCGAGTTCCCGCAGGCTCTGCAGTACCTGTGGCGGGACGTGTTCACCCAGTGGTTCCCGTCCAACCCGTACCGGAGCCGGCCCGGTCCGGAGCTGCTGCGGACCCGGCTGTCGGAGGACGGGGCGACGGCGGACGCGGAGTTGTGGATCCCGGTGGAACCGGAGCGAGTGGAGGGGCCGGAGAAGCCGGAGGCGGCGCGGGGAGCTGTGGTCTGAGCCGCCGAGCCGCTCCCGGGGGCGTGCTCCGGGACGGCGGCCGGGCTCCCCGGCAGCGGGCCGTCCGGAGACGGACGGCGGGGCCGTGCCGGAGAAGGTCCGGCACGGCCCCGCGGTGGAAGGGGTGGGTATCGGGGGGCTGAGGGCTCAGCTCCGAGCCGTTGCGCTCAGCCCCGTGCGGGCAGGGTCAGGGGAGGAGGGGGAAGGGCTGGAAGGCGATGCTTCCGGTCGCCGTCGACCCGGTGTAGACGGGTGTTCCGGCGAACACCGCCTGGTACGTGGTGGCCGTGATGACGCTGTTCGGCACCGGGGTGTCGGGCAGGGTGGCCGTGCCGGCGGCATCCGTGACCGCGGTGCCGAGCACGTAGGGCCCGCTGGTCGTGTTGGCGGTGAAGGTGATCGTCTGCCCCGGCACCGGCGTTCCGCCGCTGGTCAGGGTGGCGCTCACGTTCCGGATGAGCAGGGTCCCGTTGGCGCGGAGCCGGATGGTGGCGGGTGTCGCGGTCAGCGTGGTGGGTGCCACCGGGGTGATCGTCACACTGACTGTCCCGGAGGACGTGTCGAAGCACCCGTCGCCCTCGTAGTCCGCCGTGACGACGGTTGTCGTTCCGGCGGGAAGGTCGGAGGTGCTGATCTGCGCCTGGCCGCCGACCAGTTCGGCGGTGCCGAGGACACCGAGGCCGGGGGCGCTGAAGGTGACCGTGCCGGTGGGCGTGCTCGGATGGCCGGCAGGGCCGGCGACGGTGGCCGTGAGCGTCACGCTCTCCGTGGGGCCGGCCGGGTTCGGGACGGCGACCACCGTGGTGGTGCTCGGCGCCTTGCTGACGGTGAACGGCGTCACGGGTGAGGCGGAGCTCAGGTAGGCGTCGTCCGCGGGCTCGTAGACCACCACGACGTGGTGGAGCCCCACCGGCAGGTCCGGGAACGTGGCGGTGGCCTGACCCGCCGCGTTCGGGGTGAGGACCTGGATGGGCCCGTTCTCCGTGACGAGGAAGGTGAGGGTGCCCGTGGTGACCGGACCGCTCGGCGAGGTGACCGTCGCGATGATGACGACGTCGTCTCCGCAGTACGCGGGGACGGTCTCAACGGTCACGGTCGTCGTGCTCTGTTCGGTGACGTACGTGAAGACGGCCGTGCTGCTGCCGGTGCCGTACAGCGTCGTCACCGTCACCGGGCCACTGGCGCCGAGGGCGCCCGGCGCCGTGACGGCGGTGATGCTGGTCGGGCTGTTGACGGTGAACGACGCGACCGGCACGCCGCCGATGCTCACCGACTGCACGTCGGTGAAGTCGGTGCCGGTGATGCTCACCACGGTGCCGCCCGCGGTGGTGCCCGACGTGGGCACGAACCCGGTCACGGCGGGCGCCGCGACATAGGTGAACGACGCGGCGGAACTGCCGCTGCCGGACGCCGTGGTCACCGTCACCGGGCCCGAGGCACCCGCGGTTCCGGGGCTGGTGACGGCGGTGATGCTGGTCGGGCTGTTGACGGTGAACGAGGCGGCTTCCTCACCGGCGATGACGACGGACTCCACGTTCACGAAGTCCGTACCCGTGATCGCCACCGTGGTTCCGCCGCCGACCGGTCCGGCAGCCGGCGCGAAGCCGCTGACGGTCGGGGCGGCGACGTAGGTGAACGAGGCGGTGGACGTCCCGGTGCCGCTGAGCGTCGTCACCGCCACCGGGCCCGTGGTCCCCGCCGGAGCGGCGGTGGTGACGGCCGTGATGCTGGTCGGGGAGTTGACCGTGAACGACGCCACCGGCTGACCCGCCACCGTCACACCGGTGACGTTGGTGAAGTCCGTACCCGTGATCTCCACCGACGTCCCGCCCAGCGGCGAACCCGACGTCGGCACGAACCCGGTCACCGCCGGAACGGCGACATAGGTGAACGAGCCGGTGGAACTCCCGGTGCCCGACGGCGTGGTGACCGACACCGGACCGGTCGTCCCCGCCGGCGCCGCAGCCGTCACGGCCGTGATACTCGTCGGATCGTTCACGATGAACGACGCCACCGGTACCCCGGCCACGGTCACATCCGAGACGTTCACGAAGTCCGTACCCGTGATCTCCACCGTCGTCCCACCCGCAGGCGGACCCGCGACGGGCACGAAGCCCGTCACCGCCGGAGCAGCGAGGTACGTGAACGAGGCGGAGGACGTCCCGGTACCGCTGAGCGTCGTCACCGCCACCGGACCGGTGGTCCCCGCCGCGGCCGCAGTCGTCACCGCTGTGATGCTCGTCGGAGAGTTGACCGTGTACGACGCCACCGGCTGACCCGCGATGGTGACAGCCGTGACGTTGGTGAAGTCCGTACCCGTGATCTCCACCGACGTCCCGCCCAACGGCGAACCCGACGTCGGCACGAACCCGGTCACCGCCGGAACGGCGACATAGGTGAACGAGCCGGTGGAACTCCCGGTGCCCGACGGCGTGGTGACCGACACGGGACCGGTGGTCCCCGCCGGCGCCGCAGCCGTCACGGCCGTGATGCTCGTCGGATCGTTCACGATGAACGACGTCACCGGCACACCCGCCACGGTCACATCCGAGACGTTCACGAAGTCCGTACCCGTGATCTCCACCGTCGTCCCACCCGCAGGCGGACCCGCGACGGGCACGAAGCCC
>NZ_JAGPXX010000022.1 GCF_018070345.1 Streptomyces sp. F63 | reverse complement strand
CCCCCTCCCCTCCCCCTCCCCTCTCCGCGGCCCCCCGCCGCGGCTGCCCGCCGGGCGCACAACGGCCCGGTCCGCTCTGTCCCGTATCGGGACGGATGTCGCGGACCGGTTCCGGCAGCGGCCGCCCCCGCACGGCGCGTCGCGGCCGGAGCGGCCGGACGGGGGCGGACCATCGGCTGGACGCCAGCCGTACCACAGGAGGGAACCATCGTGGCCACCACACGCACCGCGCACACGGTCTGGGAAGGCAATCTGCTGGAGGGCGGGGGCACCGTCACCCTGGACTCCTCCGGAGTCGGGGAGTACCCGGTGTCGTGGCCGTCCCGCGCCGAGGAGCCCGACGGCCGGACGAGCCCGGAGGAGCTGATCGCCGCCGCGCACTCCAGCTGCTTCTCGATGGCCCTCTCCAACGGCCTGTCGAAGGCCGGAACCCCGCCGACCCGGCTGACGACCCGGGCGGAGGTCACCTTCCAGCCGGGTACGGGCATCACCGGGATCCATCTGACGGTGTCGGGCGAGGTGCCCGGGACGGACGCCGAGTCCTTCACCGCGGCGGCCGAGGACGCCAAGGCCAACTGCCCCGTGAGCCAGGCCCTGGCCGGGACGACGATCACCCTCACGGCGTCCCTGGGCTGATCCGGACCGTATGGCCCGGCGCCGCCGCCCGGCCCGCGGGCGGCGGCGCGTCCGGGGGCGGCGGGCGTCAGAACCGGACGCCCTTGGAGGCCAGATACGACCGCGGGTCGATGTCGGATCCGTACTCCGTGCTCTGCCGCACCTCGAAGTGGAGGTGCGGGCCGCTCGACCGGCCGGTGTTGCCGGAGTGGCCGAGGAGTTCTCCCGGGCCCACCCGCTGCCCCGGTGCCGCGTCGACCCGGGAGAGGTGGGCGAAGAGGAGGTACTGGCCGTCCTTCGTCCGCAGGGTCACCAAGTTGCCGTAGTCCCCGCCCCAGCCGGCCGTCACGACCTCGCCCGGCCCGGGCGCGCGTACCGGGGTGCCCACGGGGACGGCGAAGTCGAGGCCCGTGTGGCGGCCCGCGAGCCAGCCGCCGGGGATGCCGTAGGCCGCGGACACCGCGGCGTCGGCCACGGGAAGCGTCCAGCCGTGCGCGGCGCCGGTTCCGGGGGCCGGGCCGTCCGGGGCCCCGGACTCCCCCGTGCCGGCCGCGCCCCGCTCCGTTCCGCCGGGGGCGGCGGCCGGCGGCCCGCCGGGGTCTCCCCGGCGGTCGCCGCGCGGGCCCGGGCTGCCGTGGGTGCGGACGCGGTCGTCGCGCTCGGACAGGTACCGGTGGCTGATGTCCATGCCCGCGCCCCAGGTCGGGCTGGCGGTGAGCAGCACCCCCGCTATCCCGGCTGCGCCTCCGCGCAGCAGCCGGGGCATCACACGGGGCCTGCGGCCCGTGCCGGTGCCGCCGGCGGGTCGGTTCGCGCCGAAGGTGCATACCGGAGTCATGGACGTTCCTCTCCTGCCGGTCTCCTGCTGTCCGGTGTCGGGGACGGGTGGGGACGAATGGGGAGGCGATGGGGGGGCGGGACGCGGCGGCGGCCCGGGTGGTGCGCCCCCGAGGCGGGGCGGGGGCGCACCACGGGCACCGCCGGCCCGGTCAGGGCCCGTGCCGGAGCGGCACCGCGTCAGGCCGTGTCGTCGCGGCGGCGCAGCGCCAGGACGGAGCCGCCGGCGGCCAGCGCCACCAGCCCGGTGCCGGCCACGGTCATGCCGGCGTTGCCGCCGCCGGCACTGCCGCCCTCACCGGCGTGCGACCCGCGCCAGGCCCGGTGGCCGACCGTGAAGTGGCCCACCACCGCGTCTCCGCTGCTCCGGCAGTGGGCCCGCACCCAGTACGTGCGGCCGGGCTTGGCGTCGTCCTTGACCCTGCCGCTGCCGGCGAAGGAACGGTGGCCCTGCCGGTGGAGGGTCACCTCGTGGTCCAGCCCGAAGGACTTCGCCGTCATCCGGCGGTCCTCGCACCCGCTCCTCACGCTGATGACCACATGGGCTCCCGCCTTCGGCATCTTCGGGCTGATCCTCATCCGGGAGTCCGGGTGCCCGTCGGCCTGCGACGCCGTGGCGGCGCCCCCCAGGGCTATCGCGGTCAGAGCGGTGGTGGCGAGCAGGCGGGAGATGTTGCGCATGGGAGTGCTCCTTCCGGCGGGAGGCGGACCCGCGTCCGCTCGGGCTCCGCGCCGTCGGCACCATGCAAGCCCGACGAGCCGTCAAGCGCGCGCGGCGCGGCGGAGTTCACCGTCCTGCCAATGGAGCAGCCCGGGGTCCCGCGTCTGCCGCATCGGCGCAGGTGGCGGGGTGTTCGCGGGAAGGGGCGGCGCGTCGGGGCGCGTCGCCGCCGAGCGGGTGACGGGCTCCGCCATCCGCGTGCGACCCTGGCCCGGTGTACGAGGAGAGACGTTCCGCGCGCGTACCCGCCGTCGTCTGGTCCCTGACGGCGGGGGTCCGGCAGCAGCGGGTGCTGCCCGACGGCTGCACCGACCTGATCTGGGACGGCACGGAGCTGGTGGTCGCCGGGCCCGACACCCGGGCGCATCTGCCGGCCGCCCGGCCCGGCACCCGCTACACCGCCCTGCGCTTCCCGCCCGGCACCGGACCGGCCGTCTTCGGCGTGGCCGCCCACGAGTTGAGGGACCGGCGGCTCCCGCTGGCCGCGCTCCGCCCGGAGGCGGAGGTGCGGCGGCTGGCCGAGCGCGCGGCGGAGGCGGCCGACCCCGCGGACGTGCTGGAGCGGGCCGCGGCTCGGGCGCTGCGCGGCGCGGGCCCGCCCGATCCGCGCCGGGCGGCGGTCGTGGCCGGGCTGCGCGCGGGACGGCCCGTGGCGGAGGTCGCCGAGCGGACGGGGCTCGGCGCGCGCGGGCTGCACCGGCTCTCCCTGGCGGCGTTCGGCTACGGGCCGAAGACGCTGGCGCGGATCCTGCGGATGAACCGCGCCCTGGACCTGGCCCGGGCCGGCCGCCCTCTCGCGGAGGCGGCGGTCCTCGCGGGCTACTGCGACCAGGCCCATCTCACCCGCGAGGTCCGGGCGTTGGCGGGTCTGCCGCCGGCGCGGCTGCTGGCCCCGCAGTCCTCCGGCTGACGGACACGGACTGCCTCCCCGGCGGCCCCGTGGGGTCAGTCCGCGGCCGGGAGCGGGGCGAAGAGGTCGACCGTGTTGCCGTCCGGGTCGGTCAGGGTGGCGTAGCGCTGGCCCCATGCGGCGTCCCAGGGCGGGAGGCCGCCGTGGCCGGAGGCGGCGAACTCGGCGTACACGGCGTCGACGTCGTCCGGTGTGTCGCAGGCGAAGGCCAGGGTGATCGCGTGGCCGCCGCTCGGGGGCGTCCAGTCCGGGTCGAAGGACCGGACGCTCTCGGCGGTGTCCCAGAGCAGCCGCGGGCCGCCGGGCAGCGCCGCTTCCGCGTGCGGACCGTCCCCGGCGTCCCCGGGCACGTCCAGGCCGAGGCGGCGGTAGAAGGCGAGGGATGCGGCCAGGTCGGCCACGACCAGGCCCACGGCGTCGAATCGAGGTGTCATGCGGGCACCGTAGGCACCGGGCCCGGCCCGGGTCTTGTACGGATCGGACACCGGGCGGGCACCGCGCACCGGAGAACGAGCCGCCGCGCTCCGGCGTCCCGGTGCCCGGCGGACCGGCGGACCCGCGGACCGGCACCCGGCGGACCGGCGGCCCCGCGGACCGGCACCCGGCGGCCCGGCCGGTCAGGGGGCCAGCCCGCGGTCGGCGAGCCAGCGCAGCTGCTCCTCCGTCTGGGAGGCCCCGCCGCCGGCGTGGTCGGCGAAGTGCCACACCCGCATCTCCCGGTCGCCCTTGTACGCGTTGTGAGCGGCGTACACGGTGGACGGCGGGCACACCGGGTCCATCAGCCCGACGCTGAACAGGGCGGGCGCGCCGGTCCGGGGGGCGAAGTGGACGCCGTCGAAGTAGTCGAGGGCGCCGAAGACCAGCTCGGGGTCGACGCGCTTGTGCCGGCCGAGGTAGTCGGCCAGCTCCGGGTACGGGCCGAGGGCGGCGAGCTCCGCGCCCCGCCGGAAGTGGCAGAGGAACGGGACGTCCACGAGGGCCGCGGCCACCGCGTCCCCGGCGAGGGCCGCGGTGGCCAGCGCCAGCCCGCCGCCCTGGCTGGCACCGGCCACGACGACGCGGTCCGGGTCCACGGCGGGGTGCTCGCGGAGGACGTCGACGGCGCGGACGCAGTCCGCCATCAGCCGCCGGTAGTAGTGGTGTCCGGGGTCGTCGATGCCGCGGGTCATGAAGCCGCCGACGTACTGGGTGCCGGGCACCGGGTCGGGGTCGGGGGTGTCGTGGCCCTGGCCCCGGCTGTCCACCACGAGATGGGCGTACCCGGCGGCGCTGTACACCAGGTGCTCGACGGGGAGCCCGCGGCCGCCGCCGTATCCGAGGTACTGGACGACGGCGGGCAGCCGCCCGCCCGCCTCGCGCGCCCCGCGGGGCAGCAGCAGCCAGGCGGCGACCGGCTGGCCGCCCCAGCCGGGGAACCGTACGTCGAAGACCTCCACCGTGGTGAGGAGCGGCTCCTCGACGGGCCGGTACCGGGCCGTGCCGCCGCCCGCCGCGCCGCGTGCCGCCGCGACGGTGCCGGCCCAGAAGGCGTCGAAGTCCGCGGGTTCGGGTGTTCCGGCGCGGTAGGTGCGCAGCTGGTCCAGCGGCAGATCGGTCAGCGGCATGGGTCCCCTCCTCCGGCCCGCCCGTGCCGGGGCGCGCCCTGATCGGCTGTGGTCGGGGAGCCGTGATCGTCGCGCGCCCCGCTGTCAGAGCTCTGCCCCGTCGGGCGGAGGGGACGCGGAGGGAGCGGAGGCACGGCCCCGGCGGGACGGGCGGAAGGGCTCAGCCCGGGATGTGCCGGAGCCAGGCGGGGCGGCCGGCGCGGGTGGCGGCGGCGCGGGCGGCCTCGGCGCGGCGCAGCTGTCCGGGACTGGCGAAGTCCCCGGGCAGCCACTCCGCGGAGCGGGCGGCGCGGGCCGCGAGATGGGTCACATAGGCCTCGCGCAGCTCCGCCGGTGAGGCGAAGCCGGGCTCGTCCGCCAGCCAGGTGTCGGGGACGAGCGCCGCCACCTCGCGCAGCAGCTCCGCGGTGACCAGCGGCGCCAGTTCCGCGTCGGCCGCGGCGACGTCCGGCGCGTACGGGCCGAGGGCGTGCCCCGTGAACGGGTAGCGCCGGGTGATGTGGCCGGGGGCCCGGTCCCAGCGGTGGTGGAAGACGAGGGCGGCGCCGTGGTCGATGAGCCACAGCCGGCCGTGCCAGACCATCAGGTTCGGGCTGTTCCAGGTGCGGTCGACGTTGCCGGTGAGGGCGTCGAACCAGACGATCCGCCCCGCCTCGGCCGGGCCGGGGACCAGTTCGGCCGGCGTCCAGTCCCGGGCTCCGGGCAGCAGGTCCATGCCGAGGTTGAGCCCGGCGCTGGAGTGCAGCAGCTCCTGGATCTCCCGGTCGGGTTCCCCGGTGGCGACGGCCGGGTCGAACCGGACCCGGACGAGCCGCGGCACCGGCAGGCCCAGCCGGCGGCCGAGTTCGCCGGCGAGCACTTCGGCGACCAGCGCCTTGCGCCCCTGGGCGGCGCCGGTGAACTTGACGACGTAGGTTCCGAGGTCGTCGGTCTCGACGACGCCGGGGACGGAGCCGCCGGCGCGCAGCGGCATGACGTAGCGGAGCGCGGTCACCTCGTCCAGCACCACGACTCCCCTCCCCCGCGCCCCGGGCGGCGGGACCTCCGCGCGCCGCATCCCCGGCCGGGCTCCCGATGGTATCGAGGGCTGGGCGTCCTCCTCACGGCTTTTCCGTGCGCCGGGCGGGCCCGGCAGCGGGGCGGAGCGCGGCGCGGCGCGGGAAGAAGGCCGGAGCCGGCGGTGGTCACCGGCGTGGCGGAGTCCGTCCCTGCGCCGGCGTGGACGACGGCCGGGGAGGACGGTCACGGAGGACGGCCGGGGAGGACGGCCGGGGAGGACGGTCAGGCGGCGCCGAACATCTTCAGCAGTTCCGTCTTGGCGAACATCCGGGCCGTGTCGACCGCCGACGGGGTGCCGAGAGCCGGGTCCGCGCCGCCCGCCAGCAGGGCGCGCACCACCCCGTCCTCGCCCTTGAACACCGCGCCGGCCAGCGGCGTCTGACCGCGGTCGTTGGCGCGGTCCGGGTCCGCGCCCCGGCCGAGCAGGGCCTCCACCGCGGCCGTGTGGCCGTGGTAGGCGGCGAGCATGATGAGGGTGTCGCCCTTGTCGTTGGTGAGGTCCGCGGGCACGCCCGCGTCGAGATAGGCCGCGAGCCGTTCCGCGTCGCCGGCCCGTGCCAGATCGAAGATCCTGCCCGCGAGCTCGATCACCTCGTCGTCCACCGGTCCCGGCCCCGCCTCGCCGGCCGGCTCGCCCGCTCCGGTGTCGCTCATCCGCCGCTCCGCCTTTCCGGGCCCACGCCCGTACGAGTGATTCGCCACCCTACTGGGCTGATCGCGGCGCCGGCCGCGGAGGACACGGCCGGCGCCGTACGACGCCGTTCCGGCCCGTGTGGCGGACGGGGCCGTCCGGGGCGGTGGCGACTTCTTCACTCCTTTGCGCCTTCGCCGGGCCGGGCACTTGGTGTGAATCTGGAAGCACTCGTGGTAACCGTCCCCACAGCCAGGAGAACACCATGATTCTGTCCATCTCGGGCGTCGTCCTGCTCGGTGTCATCGTCTTCCTCTTCACCCGGAAGGACGGGCTCAAGATCTCCCATGCGGTGGTCTGCGCCCTCTTCGGTTTCTACCTGGCCGGCACGGCGGTCGCGCCGAGCATCAAGGCGGGCGGCGCGAGCCTCGCCAGCCTGCTGGACAACATCCGGTTCTGAGACGCGGGCGGGCGGCCGCTCCGGCCGCGTCGGCCCGCCCGCGTCAGCGGCACGACCCACAGGAGAGCGAGCGAACGTGGACCGGCGCACCCTGACCGGCGTCCCCGTACCGAACGCCGGGAGCGCTCGGTACGACCGTGGGAGAGGGCTGCTGCGCGCGGCCGCCGACCACACCACGGACGTGCTGTACCCCCTGATCGTCATCGGCCGGGGGCTGCGCCGGCTGACCGCCGCCGGCCGCCGCCGCTGGGCGCGGACCCCGCGCGACCGGCGCGGCCCGGCCCTGCTGCTGGCCGCCGCGGGGGTGGCCGCGACGGCTCTGCTCCCGCACGGGCCGCTGCTCGCCGTGGCCGCCCTGACGGCCGCGGCCGCCTGGGCCGGGCGCGGCGGAACGGCCGCCGGGAAGGCCGTCCCGGGCGAGGCGGAGGCGGAGCGGCTCCGGACCCTGTACGAGGCGCTGGTGCCGTACTTCCGCGCGGAGGACGACCCCGATCCGCTCTACGCGCACGGTGGCGACTGGGAGGCCGTCTTCCTCGGCCACGCCTTCGACGACACGGGCCGCCCGGTCCTGCTCGAACTGCGCTACCCGCCCTACTTCCCCGACGGCGAGCCCGAGTTCCGGGCCCGGATCGAACAGGTGCTGCACGCGAAGTGCGGACGCGGGCGCGAGTATCTGTTCGACTGGGACGAGGAGGGCAACGTCCTCGCCCTGACCGCCCTCCCGCCTCTCCCCGACGACATCCGCGCCCAGCGCTTCGTCACGGCACCGGGTGAGACGGTGCTGGGCTTCACCGGCCCGGAGAGCGTCCGGCGCACCCTGCCCGCGGTCCGCGGCGACGCCCTGGAGGACGCGGCCGACGTCCCCCCGGTGCTGTGGCGGACGGGCCCGCGCTCCGCCGAGCCGCATCTCATCGCCCTCGGCCGGCCGGGCAGCGGCACGACGACCCTGCTCCGCTCCATCGCCCTGCAGGCCCTGCGTGACGGCGACGTCCTGGTGGTCGACGGCAGCGGCGGCGGCGAGTACGCCTGCCTGGCCGGCCGGCGCGGCGTGCCGGCCGTCGAGTGCGGTCTCAGCGGCGCCCTGGCCGTCCTGGAGTGGGCGGTGCACGAGACGGAGCGGCGGCTGCTCTCCCTCCATGAGGCCCGGCGGACCGGCCACCCGGTACCGGAGGACGTCCGGCGCCGGCTGTGGATCCTCGTCGACCGCCCGGCCGCGCTCAGCCAGTTGGCGGCCTCGGAGGGGCGGCCCGACCCGCAGGAACTGCTGCGGGTGCCGCTGCGCCACGGCCGCGCGGCGCAGGTGACGGTGGTGGTGGCCGACCACCTCGACGGCGTGGACTCCCTGGACGGCACGGTGCGGACGCAGACCCGGGCGCGCGTGGTGCTCGGCCCGGCCACGCCCGAGGAGACCGCGGCGGTGCTCGGCGTGCCGCCGCCCACCACACCGCCGCCGGAGGTCCCGCCCGGGCGGGGCTACGCACGGCTGGGCCACGGGCCGGTGCACCGGCTGCAGGTCCCGGCGACCCCGGACCCGTGCGACGAGGAGTGCGCGGAGGCCGACCGGCTGGCCGTGCTGGCGCTGCTCCCGGAGCCGTCATCCGTGGCGGGGGCCTGACCGGGGCACGGCCGGGGCACGGCCGCCCCCGTCCGGCGGCCGGGAGGATCGCCGGGCGAGCGGCCCTCAGGCGGCCGGATCGGTCGGGCCGCCGGATCCGTCAGGCGACCAGACTGCGCGAGTCCGCGGCGGCGGCCGCGCCCGTCACGCCCGTCTCGACCAGCCGGGCCGCCTGCGCGAGGCGGGCCGCCGCCGTGTCGGCCACCGCGCCGCCCACCGTGAACGGCAGCCGGACGTAGCCCTCGAAGGCCCCGTCCACGCCGAAGCGCGGCCCGGACGGCACCCTGACCCCCAGCGGCACCCCCGCCTCCGCGATGCGCGAGCCGGACAGCCCACCCGTGCGCGCCCAGAGGGTGAGCCCGCCGTGCGGAACGGAGAACTCCCAGTCGGGCAGGTGCCGCCGCACCGCGGCGACCAGCGCGTCCCGGTTCTCCCGCGCCTGGCGGCAGCGGATCCGCACGGCCTCGTCCCAGCCGCCGCCGCGCATCAGCCAGCTGACGGAGAGCTGTTCCAGCACGGGAGAGCCCAGGTCGGCATAGGCCCGGGCCGCGACCAGGGACCGGATGATCTCCGGCGCCGCGCGCACCCAGCCGATGCGCATCCCGGCCCAGAATGCCTTGCTGGCCGAGCCGACGGTGACCACCGTGCTGCCCGCCGCGTCGAACGACGCGACGGGGCGCGGGAGTTCGAAGTCCGCGTCCAGGCGCAGAGCGGCCATGGTCTCGTCCACGACGAGCACCGTGCCCGCCGAACGGGCCGCCGCCACCAGCTGCCGCCGCTGCTCCTCGCTCGCGACCGCGCCGGTGGGGTTGTGGAAGTCGGCCACCACATAGGCCAGGCGCGGTGCCGCGTCGCGCAGCACTTCGCGCCAGGCGGGCAGGTCCCAGCCCGCCAGCCCCTCGGCCATCGCGACGGGGACGAGACGGGCGCCCGCCTCACGCATCAGCTGCAGCACGTTGGCGTAGCTGGGCGATTCGACGGCCACCCGCTCCCCTCGGCCCGCGAAGAGATGGCAGATGGCGCCGACGGCGCCCATGGCGCCGGTGGTGACCATGATCTGCTCGGGCATGGTCGGGATGCCCCGTGCGGTGTAGCGGTCGGCGAGGACCTGGCGCAGCTCGGGGAGGCCGGCCGGGTAGTCGCCGTGGGTGTGGGCGTAGGGCGCCAGTTCGCCGAGAGCGCCCTCGACGGAGCGGGTCAGCCAGGGTTCGGGCGCGGGCAGGGCCGCGCAGCCGAGGTCGATCATCGTCTCCGCGGCGTCCGGCGGCAGGGGGTCCAGACCGCGGGTGGGCAGCGGGCTGCCCGCGGGGACGGTCGTCCAGCTGCCGGCGCCGCGCCGTGACTCCAGGAAGCCCTCGGCGCGCAGCGTCTCGTAGGCGGAGGCCACGGTGGTGCGGCTCAGGGAGAGCGCGGCGGCCAGCTCCCGTTCGGCCGGCAGCCTGGCGGCCACCGGGACCCGTCCCTCGTGGATGAGGAGCCGCACCCCGTCCGCGAGGGCCCGGTAGACCGGGGCCCGCCGGCCGCCGGCCGGGGCGGGCGCGCCGTTGCCCCCGTGGTTCTGCGAGCGGAGCAGCCTGGCCAGCTGCGCGGCCCCCACCGCCGAGGTCCACTGACTCATCTTTGCGGTCCACCTTCCCGAAATTGGCCATGGAACCGCAGAGGTCCCGGACCACAGACTGCCACGCGCCAGGCCAGTGCCACCACTCACCCACCACCACACAGGGAGTCCAGGTGTCCATACCGACGGGGGATCGCCGGCCGAGGGGGGATCGCCGGCTGACGCGGCGGCTGGTCCAGCTCTACGCGGGGCTCGTGCTCTACGGCGTGAGCGTGGCGATGATGGTCCGCGCCGAACTCGGTCTCGACCCCTGGGACGTCTTCCACCAAGGGGTCGCCGAGCGCACCGGGCTGTCGATCGGAACGGTTCTGATCCTCACCGGCGCGGCGGTGCTCCTGCTCTGGGTGCCGCTCCGGCAGCGGCCGGGCCTCGGCACCGTCTCCAACGTGGTGGTGATCGGGCTCGCGATGGACGCCACGCTCGCCCTCGTACCGGACGCCCGGGCGCTGGCGGTGCGGATCCCGCTGCTGGCCGCGGCGATCGTCCTCAACGGGGCGGCGACGGGTCTCTACATCGCGGCCCGCTTCGGCCCCGGCCCGCGGGACGGGCTGATGACGGGGCTGCACCGGCGCACCGGCCGCTCGCTGCGGCTGATCCGCACCGGCATCGAACTGGCGGTCCTGGCCACGGGGTTCGCGCTCGGCGGCTCGGTGGGTGCCGGCACGGTGGCGTACGCGCTGGCCATCGGCCCGCTGGCGCAGTTCTTCCTGCGGGTGTGCGCGGTCCCGGCGCCGGCCGCGGCGCTCCCCGGAGGGACGGCGGACGCGGGAGACCCGGAGCCCGGCCCGGCGGGGACACCGGGTGCGAACGGACTGCCGGGAACGGCGGGCGGAACGGGAACCCCGGGCCCGTCCGGGCCGGAGAGTGCCCCGGCCTGCGACCCGAAGACCGGCTGCCGCGACGCCGGCTGAGGCGCTTCCCGGTACGAACGGCGGCCGCACCCGGCGCCGTGCCCCCTCCCCCGCGGCCGCCCGGTGTCCGCGGAGCACACCGGGGCGGCGATACTGCCGCCGTGACACCGAACCGGGCCGTACGCCATCCCTTCCTCGACCATCCGGCCACGCTGGCCTTCGCCCACCGCGGCGGCGCGGCGGACGGCCTGGAGAACACCGCGGCCGCCTTCCGGCGCGCGGTCGCCGCGGGCTACCGCTATCTGGAGACCGACGTGCACGCCACGTCGGACGGCGCGCTGGTCGCCTTCCACGACGCGACCCTGGACCGGGTCACCGACACCCGCGGTGTGATAGCCGAGCTGCCGTGGTCGCGGGTGCGGCGGGCGCGGGTGGCGGGGACGGAACCGCTGCCGCTCTTCGAAGAGCTCCTGGAGGAGTTCCCGGAGGCCCGCTGGAACGTGGACGTGAAGGCCGGGGCGGCCCTCCCCCCGCTGATGGGGCTGCTGCGCCGGACCGGTGCCTGGGACCGGGTCTGCGTCGGCTCCTTCTCCGAGGCGCGCGTGGCCCGCGCCCAGCAGCTGGGCGGCCCGCGCCTGGCGACCTCGCTCGGCACCCGGGGCGTCCTGGGCCTGCGGCTGCGCTCGTACCGGTTCCCGGCGCGGTCCCGCCGCAGCGCCGTCTGCGTCCAGGTGCCGGAGCGGCACGGGCGACTGCGGGTGGTGGACCGGGCCTTCGTACGGGCCGCGCACGCCCTGGGCCTGCAGGTGCACGTGTGGACGGTCAATGACGCCGGGCGGATGGCGGCTCTCCTGGACCTCGGGGTCGATGGCATCATGACCGATCACATCGAGACGCTGCGCACGGTGCTGACCGAACGAGGCGCCTGGGCCTGACCCGGGCGTTGCCCCGGCGGCGCGCCCCCCGCGGCGACGGGCAGGGGCGAGGGGGCCGCATGAGTGCGGAGATCACGGGCGGGGCCGGCGGCGGGCACACCGCGCTCCCCGGTACGGCGGGCGGCGGCACGGCGGAGGAGGGCACGCCCCCGGCGCGCGGAACGGGCGGCCCGGCGGGCGGAACGGGCGGCCCGGCAGGTGACCCGGCGGCCGCCGCGGGCCCCGCCGCGGCGGCCGAGCGCAGGCGGGAGCAGCGCGGCTGGTACGTCTACGACTGGGCCGTCTCGGTCTTCTCCACCAGCGTCGTCACCGTGTTCCTCGGCCCGTACCTGACGGCGGTCGCCCGGGCCGCGGCCGACGCCGACGGTTATGTGCACCCGCTGGGCCTGCCGGTGCGGGCGGGCTCCTATTTCGCGTACGCGGTGTCGCTGTCCGTGCTGGTCTCGGTGCTGGTGATGCCGCTGGCGGGAGCGGTCGCGGACCGCACCGGCCGGAAGAAGCCGATGCTGGCGCTCTTCGCGTATCTGGGCGCGGCCGCGACCACCGGCATGTTCTTCCTCTCCGGCGACCGCTATCTGCTGGGCGGCTTCCTGCTGGTCGTGGCCAACGCCTCGTTCTCGGTGGCCATGGTGGTCTACAACGCCTTTCTGCCGCAGATCGCCGGACCCGGGGAGCGGGACGCCGTCTCCTCGAAGGGCTGGGCCTTCGGCTACGCCTCCGGTGCGCTCGTCCTGCTGGCCAATCTGGCGCTGTACACGGGACATGCCTCGCTGGGGATGTCCGAGGGCATGGCGGTGCGGATCTGCCTGGCCTCGGCCGGGCTGTGGTGGGGCCTGTTCGCGATCGTCCCGCTGCGCCGGCTCCGCGACCGGCCCCCGGTGCCCGCCGCCGCCGTGGAGGGCGGCCCCGCGCGGGCGGGTTCGGTGGGGCAGAGCTGGCGCCAGCTCCGCGGCACCCTGCGGGACATGCGGCGGCATCCGCTGACCCTGCTCTTCCTCGTCGCCTACCTCCTCTACAACGACGGCGTGCAGACGGTGATCTCACAGGCGTCGGTGTACGGCTCGGAGGAGCTGGGCCTGGACCAGACCACGCTGATCCTCGCCATCCTGCTGGTGCAGGTCCTCGCGGTCCTCGGCGCGCTCGGCATGGGGCGGCTGGCCGCCCGCTACGGCACCAGGCGCACCATCCTGGGCTCGCTCGGGGCCTGGACCCTGACGGTCGCCGCCGGGTACTTCCTGCCCGCCGGCGCGCCGGTGTGGTTCTTCGCCCTGGCGGCGGCGATCGGGCTGGTCATGGGCGGCAGCCAGGCGCTGTCGCGGTCGCTGTTCTCCCAGCTGGTGCCGCGGGGCAAGGAGGCGGAGTACTTCTCGGCGTACGAGATGAGCGACCGGGGAACGAGCTGGCTGGGCCCGTTGCTGTTCGGTCTGACGTATCAGCTGACGGGAAGCTACCGGGACGCGATCATCTCGCTGGTGGTCTTCTTCGCGCTCGGTTTCCTGCTGCTGGCGCGGCTGCCCGTACGGCGCGCGGTGGCCGCCGCGGGGAACCCGGTGCCCGACCGGATTTAACGCGGACGACGGTGGAGCGGTAGTGTACGCCTTTGCCCACAGGGCGGACCGTTACTGCAAGCTGAACCAGGAGAAGCGCTGGGTGACATCTCCTGCCAGATGTGACAAACCGGGCCACGGTGGGTACAACAAGGGGCGGCACGACGGGCGACGCATGTCCCGCAACGGGAATCTTTACCGCCGACCGGACGTTGACCGGATGACGACGACAGCGACATCTGTCCTGTGGGCGACAAGCCCGGGAGGCACAATTCATGAGTGAGCGAGCTCTCCGCGGCACGCGACTTGTGGTGACCAGCTACGAGACCGACCGCGGCATCGATCTGGCCCCGCGCCAGGCGGTGGAGTACGCATGCCAGAACGGCCATCGATTCGAGATGCCGTTCTCGGTGGAGGCGGAGATTCCGCAGGAATGGGAGTGCAAGGTGTGCGGGGCCCAGGCCCTGCTCGTGGACGGCGAAGGCCCGGAGGAGAAGAAGGGCAAGCCCGCGCGGACGCACTGGGACATGCTCATGGAGCGGCGCACCCGCGAGGAGCTGGAAGAGGTGCTGGCCGAGCGGCTGGCGGTGCTGCGCTCCGGCGCGATGAACATCGCCGTGCACCCCCGGGACAACCGCAAGTCCGCCTGACACCGGCGGCAGTTCCCGCGCCGGCGGAGGTACGGCGGCACTGACGGCGAAGGACCCGGACCACCACGGGAATGGTGGTCCGGGTCCTTCGTATGCGCCCGGGCCGGCGGCGCGCCGCCGGCCCGGCGTTCAGCGGGGCAGCGGGGGTTCGCCGCCCCGGCCGTCCGAGCTCCCGCCGCGGCCGCCGGTCCCGTTCCCGTCGGAGGCCCCGTTTCCGTCGCGCCCGGGCCCCTTCCCGCCCCCGGCGTTCCCCCCGGGCGCGTTCTCACCGCCGTCGCGGTGGATGACCTCCCCCTGCACGACCTTCCCGCCGGGCCGGTGCATCCGGGCCTGCCGCAAGGCGTCGTCCAGACCGCCCCGCCCCGCCGCGGACATCCGCCGGCTCAGTGAACGCTCGGCGGAGCGGCGCAGCAGCGCCCGGGTCGGCGGGAAGAGGCAGAGGAGACCGGCCAGATCGGAGACCAGCCCCGGCAGCATCAGCAGCAAACCGCCCAGCATGGGCAGGGTGTTGCCGCTCGCCCTGCTGCCCTCGGCGGGCGGCGCCCCCGGCGCGGTGCCGCGCTGGAGGTTCTCCGTCAGCCCCCGCCAGGCGCGCCGGCCGGCCCGCTTCACGGCGTACGCGCCGAGCAGCAGACCCGCGAGCAGGAGCAGCACCACGGTGAGGGGCCCGAAGGCATCGGCGACCAGGGTCAGCAGCCAGATCTCCAGCACCACCCAGGCGGCCACGGCCAGCGGCACCAGGCTTCGCCGCGGCGAGCGCCGGGGCCGGGCGGCGGTCGGTCCGGAGCCGCGGCCCGGGGGCGGTTCGGGTCGGTGGTGGGGTACGCCGGTCGTCATGTCTCCAGTGTGCCTGGCGATCGCGCGGGCCGGGCAGCGGGACGGACGCGTTGGGTACACGGCATCGGGTACGCGGAGAAGAACCGACACAGAGCGCATCCGATCAGAAGCCAAGACGAACCGAACGGAGTGGCATTCATGGACTGGCGTCTGAACGCGGCGTGCCGCGATACCGACCCAGACCTGTTCTTTCCCGTCGGCACCTCCGGCCCGGCCCTGCGCCAGGAGCAGGCGGCGAAGGAGGTGTGCGCGAGCTGCCCGGTCATCGACGCGTGCCTCGACTGGGCCCTGGAGACCGCCCAGACCTCGGGGGTCTGGGGTGGCACCTCCGAGGACGAACGGCGCCCGATGCACCGGCGCCGCGAGCGGGAGCGCCGGCGGGCCCGTACCGCGGCCTGACCGGCGGGACGGGGCGGGCCGGCGGGACGGGGCGGACGGCCGCCCCCGCATGACCGGTTGGCGCGCGGGTACCCGCGCGGCACACGGCTCGGAACCAGGTGCGAGCACGAGAGAGGGGACCCGGACATGGCGGAACGACGCTCCGAGCAACCCGGGGCGGGCGGCCACGCCGTCCCCCGGGACCTGCCCGACCAGCAGGTCGACGGCCGTGACAGGGCAGCCGACAAGTGGGAGGGGGAGATTCCGGACGAGGCGGCCGACTCCTCCGGGGAGAGGCTGCCGGACCCGGACGAGGCGGGTGCACGGCGGCGCGGCCGGCGCCCGGACGGGGACGACCGGGGCGAACCCGATGAGTCCCCGGGCTGACGCGGACTCAGCTCGGGAAGTCGACCACACCGGAGCTCCCGGCCGGGGAAGGACCCGGCCGGGAGCTCCGGTGTGGTCATGGGCGGTGCGGGGACGTGTCGTGTGCGGTGCGGAACGTGCCCAGCGGAACAGTCGTTGCGCGGGCGCCCGCGGCCGGCCCGCGGCCCGGCGGTCAGAACGCCTCGCGCAGTGCGGGCAGCAGGGTCTTCTCCGACCAGTCCAGGAAGGCGTGCTGGCTCTCGCCGCCGATCTGCACCAGGGCCACCTCGGTGAACCCGGCCTCGGCGAACGGCCGTACGGCCTCCACGAAGGCGGAGACGTCGTCACCGCAGGGAATGGCCTCCGCCACGTCGTCCGGGCGGACGAACTGGGTGGCCGCCTCGAAGGAAGCGGGCCCGGGCAGCTCGGAGTTGACCTTCCAGCCGCTGCCGAACCAGCGGAACTGCTCGTGGGCCCGGCGCACCGCCGCGTCCCGGTCGGTGTCGTAGCAGACCGGCACCTGGCCCACGCGGGGTTTGCCCGCGCCGCCGTACCGGTCGAAGGCCTCGAGGAGTTCCCGTTTCGGTTCGACGGCGATGACCAAGTCCGCCATGCGCCCCGCGAGTTCGCCGGACTGGTCGCCCGAGACGGCGATGCCGATGGGCGGGGGCTCGTCCGGGAGGTCCCACACCTTGGCGGACTCCACGTCGAAGTGGGTTCCGTGGTGGTTGACGTAACCGCCCCCGAAGAGCGCCCGGATGATGTCCACGGCCTCTTCGAGCATCTCGTGCCGTACATCCACCGCGGGCCAACCGCCGCCGGTGATGTGCTCGTTGAGGTTCTCCCCCGCTCCCAGGCCCAGCCGGAACCGGCCCTCGGAGAGCAGGTGCAGGGTCGCGGCCTTCTGTGCGACCACCGCGGGGTGGTAGCGCATCGTCGGGCAGGTGACGAACGTCATCAGCGGGATGCGGGAGGTCGCCTGGGCGGCGGCCCCGAGCACCGTCCATGCGTGCGGGGAGTGGCCCTGGCTCGTGAGCCAGGGGAAGTAGTGGTCGGAGGTGACGGAGAAGTCGAACCCGGCCTCTTCGGCGCGGACCACATGTCCGACCAGTTCACGCGGCCCGGCCTGCTCGGTCAGCATGGTGTAGCCGATATGTACCATGCACCCCGAATGCCCAGGGGGCGCGGGCGAAAACCTGCGGCGGAGCCCTCCGGTGGGCGTGCCCGGCGACGCGGCGCGGCGGGCACGGTGAGCCGCCGTGAGGGGCCGGAGCCCTCAGGAGCCGGGCGCGGGAACGCCCGGACGGCCCCGGTGCTGTGACCGGGAAGGTCTGCCGGGGAGCTCGCGGTGTCCGGCGCGGAGTGCCGTAAGGCGGAGTGCCGCCCGCGCACCGGATGTACGCGGGCGATGCGGCAACACGGCGCGGGGATCCCCCGGCCGAAGGGCGGGGAGTGCCGCACCGGGCACGGCGAGCCGGTGGGCCCTCCCGGTCACGGCTACTACCCCTCCCGGCGGGAGGCCGCGCGGCCCACGCGGTCCAGGACACGCTGCGCCCGAGCACCAACGCCCCAGGCGGTGACCCGCCACAGCGCCTCGACGAAGATGTCGCGGCTCATCTTGCTGTCGCCGATCTCCCGTTCGACGAAGGTGATGGGCACCTCGACGACGTGGAAGCCGGCCCTCACCGCCCGCCAGGCCAGATCGACCTGGAAGCAGTAGCCCTGCGAGGCGACGTCGTCCATGCCGAGCCCGCTGAGCGTCTCGGCCCGGAAGGCCCGGTAGCCGCCGGTGACATCGCGTACCGGGACGTCCAGCAGCAGCCGGGAGTAGACGCTGCCACCGCGGGAGATCAGCTGCCGTGACCGGGGCCAGTTGACGATCCGGCCGCCGGCCACCCAGCGGGAGCCGAGCACCAGATCGGCGCCCTTGAGGGCGGTGAGCAGCCGGGGCAGTTCCTCGGGCTGGTGCGAGCCGTCGGCGTCCATCTCGACGAGGACGCCGTAGCCCTGCTCGATCCCCCACCGGAAGCCGGCGAGGTAGGCGGCGCCCAGGCCCTCCTTGCCCCTCCGGTGCAGCACGTGGACGTGTCCGTCCTCGGCCGCGAGTTCGTCGGCGAGCTTGCCGGTGCCGTCGGGGCTGTTGTCGTCGGCGACGAGGACATGGGCCTCGGGGACGGCGGACCGCACCCGGTCCACGATCGGCTTGATGTTGCCGGCCTCGTTGTAGGTCGGAATGATCACCAGAACCGTGCCGAGCGGGCCGTGCCGCCGCTGTCCGCCGTCTGCCACTGCTATCCCCTCCGGTCCGTACGTCCTCGCCGGCCGAGCGCGATCGCGGCGACGCAGGACAGGAGGCCCACGATAGCGAGCACCCATTCGGGCGCCGCTCCCATTCGATCAGCGACGGTCGTGTCGTCGCGCAGCGGAAGGTCCGCGGTGATCACATCGCGGGTGAACTCCTCGGTGCGCTGGTCGATCACACCGTCCGGCCGCACCACCGCACTGATCCCGCTGGTGGCGGCGGTGACGACGGCGCGGCCGTGCTCGACGGCGCGCAGCCGGGACATCACGAGCTGCTGCTCCGGCTGCCCCGTGCGGCCGTAGGTGGCGTTGTTGGTCTGGATGACGAGGGCGCGGGCCCCGGCGTTGACCGTGTCGCGGACGATCTCGTCATAGGCGACCTCGAAGCAGATGACGTCGCCGAGCCGCGCCGGTCCGGTCTGCAGGACTCCGGTGGTCCCGCCGGGGTAGAAGTCGCGCGGCACCCGCTGGAGCCGGGTGATGACCTTGCTGAGCTGCTCGCGGAACGGCACGTACTCGCCGAACGGCACCGGGTGCTGCTTGGTGTAGGAGGCGCCGGGGCCGCTCTCCGGGTCCCAGACGATGCCCTGGTTCTCGACGTAGCCCTCCTTGGTGGGGTGGTCGACGAGGGCCCCGACCAGGATGGGGACGCCGACGGCACGGGCCGCCTCGTCCATCCGGGCGCCCGCCTCCGGGTACCGGAAGGGGTCGAGATCGGAGGCGTTCTCCGGCCAGATGACCAGGTCGGGGCGCTCCTCCCGGCCGGCTTCGACCTCCCTGGCCAGGTCGAGGGTGGCCTCGACGTGGTTGTTCAGGATGAGCATGGGGCGGCCGAGGAAGTCCATCCCGGGCTGCTGGACGTTTCCCTGGACCACGGCGATCCGGACGGTGTCGTCGGGGTCCGTGGGCACCGGGACCGCGTACCCGGCCAGGGCCGCGGCCAGCGCCAGCACGGCGGGCAGGACGGCCCGCGGGAGGACGGCCCGGCCGGCCGCCGGGCGGGCGCGGCCGGTGGAAGGGCCGGTGGAGGGGCCGGCGCTCGGGTCCGGCACCGCGCCGGCGGGGCTGTCCTGCCCGGCCGGGGCCTCCTCACCGGCCGGGCCGTCCGGCTGCCCCGGACCGTCCCGGCCGTCCCGGGCGGTGCGCGGTCCGGTCCGCAGCCCGCGCGCGAGCGCCAGGGCGGCCGAGCCGAGCAGGGCGCCGCTCAGGGCGACGGCGAAGGTGACGAGCACCGCGCCGCCGAGCGCCGCGAGCGGCAGATAGGGCGAGCCGGTGACGCCGAACGCCAGCCGTCCCCAGGGGAAGCCGCCGAACGGCAGCCGGTCACGCGCCCACTCCTCGGCGACCCACAGGCAGGCCGCCCACAGCGGCCACAGCGGCAGCCGGGAGGTCAGGGCGAGCCCTGCGCCGAGCGCGCTCAGGAACAGCGCCTCGATGACGGAGAGGCCGAACACGGCGTCATAACCGATGACATGCAGCCAGCGCAGGAGGACGAAGAAGAAGGGCAGTCCGAAGGCGAAGCCGGTCCAGGCGCCCTGCCGCGCGGTGCGGCCGCGCGTCAGCAGACCGAGCGCGGCGACGGCGGGCAGGGCGAGCGGCCACAGGTCGTACGGCGGGAAGGCGAGGGCCAGGCCGGTTCCGCTCACGGCGGCGAGCGCACTCCGGGGCGCCTCGCGCCGCACCAGCCGCCCGGTCCGGCGCAGCCGCCCCGGCCGCCCCGGGCGGGCCGGACCGGCGGCGGCCGCGGGCTCCGCGGCCGGGGGCGCACCGGCCTCCGGGCCGGGCCCGGAAACGGATTCCGCGACAGGCGCCACGGCACCCTCCGCACCGGTCGCCGGGGCGGATCCCGCCGGGCCCTCGGGGGGCGGGCGGTCCCCGGAGGGGCGGTCCGTATCGGTGGCGGGGCCCGAATGCACGGTGGCGTGCCTTCCTGCAGGTCGTGCGCTGATGAGGTGACGGTACCCCGCCGTCCGCCGAAAGGCGGAGTCCTGCCGGTTCTTCCCGGCCGGGCCCGGGGCCGCGGGCATGGCGCGCACCGGCGCCCCTGAAGGCCCGGGAGGCGGACGGGGTGCGGAGCCACGGCCGCCGTCGCCGCGCTCGGTCTGCTGACGCGCGGCCGCAGGCACCCGGATCCCGGCCGGAGGGCGCGGGCCTCTGACGGCCCGGGCGCCGCCACGGGACCGCGGATCCACGGCCGGGACCGGGGCCGGGGTCCGCCGAGCGGCCGGGCCCCGCCCGGGTCACACCTGCCGACCGGCCGGCATCCTCCCGGACCGTGGGACGACAGGGCCGCCGGACCGCGTCACCACCGCACGGAAACCACACGACCACGGCGGCCGGGACGGGAAACCATCGCGCCACCGGGGCGGGGGCCTCGACATGGCCGGGGACGGGACCGCGGAGCCGGGGGCCGCGGGGCCCGCTGCGCGGGCACGAGGCGGCGGAGCCGTGGAGCGGCGGTTCCCGGGCGGGCTGTGGGGGGGGCGGGCGCCCCGCGGGCCCAGGGGCGGAGAGCCGGGACGGAACCGGTCACCGGAACGACGGGGCCCCGCAGCGGGAGGCGCTACGGCGGGGCCCGGTGCCCTTCGGGCCGACCCGGGACCCGCTGGCTGCGGGCCGACCGAAGCCGTTGTCTACTGAGCGTCCGGGCCCCACCCGGGTCGCACCTGCCGACCGGCCGGAATCCTCCCCCGTCCCCTGGCGCGGAGGCTGGACCTGGCTCCCAGTGGCGGCACACCGTGCCGGTGCACCACCCGTGGCCCAGCGGCGCTCGACGACTGCGCGGAGATTCCCCGGTCGGACGTCCTGTGGTGGACGCGGCCGAACCTACCGGCCGCCGACCGCTTTCTGTCAACACTCCTCTGACCTGCGTCGTTGTGGCAACCCAGCAGGTCAGTGGGGAAGATCCGCAGGTAGCGGCGGAAACACGGGTCCGGCCGGCCCCGCCGGACGGCACCCGGACGGCACTCCGGCACATCACTCGTTCGGGCGGGTGTACACCGTGCGTCCGCCGACCACCGTCCGCAGGCACACCGGCAGCGGTCCCCCGGGCAGGAGTTCGGGCAGGCCGGGGGTGCCGGAGCGGGGGTCGGTGGACCAGGCCGCCACGCGCTCGTCCGGGGTCTGGACGACGAGGTCGCCGCTCTCCCACACCGCGTAGTCGGCGGGCGCGCCGGGGACCAGGACCCCGGCGTCGTCGTGCCCGGCGGCACGCCAGCCGCCCCGGGTGTGGGCGGTGAAGGCTCCGCGGACGGTGATGCGGTGCTCGGGGGTGCGGTGGAAGGCGGCGGCGCGCACGGTGCCCCACGGGTCGAACGGGGTGACGGGGCTGTCGGAGCCGAACGCGAGCGGCACACCGGCGCGCAGCAGCGCGGCGTACGGGTTGAGGGTGCGGGCCCGCCCGGCACCGAGCCGCCGCGCGTACATGCCGTCCTCGCCGCCCCAGGCGGCGTCGAACGCGGGCTGCACGGAGGCGGTGAGGGCCAGTTCGGCGAAGGCGGCGACCGTCTCCGGGGTGAGCATCTCGGCGTGCTCGACGCGGTGCCGCGCGGCCCGCACCCGGTCGGGCCCGAGCTTCGCGGCGGCGGCCCGCACCCCCGTGACGACGGTGCTCAGCGCCGCGTCGCCGATGGCGTGGAAGCCGGCCTGGAGTCCGGCCTCGGTGCAGGCGGCGACATGGGCGGCGACCTCGGCGGCGTCCAGCTGCGCGGCGCCGGTGTGCGGGGCGTCGGCGTACGGCTCGTGCAGGTGCGCGGTGTGCGAGCCGAGCGAGCCGTCGGCGAAGAGGTCGCCGGCCGCGCCGACGGCGCCCAGGCTCCGGATCCGCTCCGCGTCCTTCGCGTTCGCGACGGGTTCTGCCCAGTAGCCGACGACGCGCGGGCCGGGCTCGGCCGCGGCGAGGGCGAGCAGCGCGGTGAAGTCGTCCTCGCCGGAGATGTCGGGCCCGGCGCACTCGTGGAGCGAGCCGATGCCCCGCGAGGCGGCATGGGCGCGGGCGGCGCGCTGGGCGTCGGCGCGGGAGCCGGGGGTGACGGCCGCCAGGGCGGCGCGCCGTACGGCGTGGTGCGCGTCCCCGGTGAGCGGCCCGTCGGCCCGGAAGCCGGCGAGGGCGCCGACGCCGGGCACGCGGTCGAGCAGGGCGCTGGTGACGACGGCAGAGTGGGCGTCGACGCGGCTGAGGTAGAGCGGCCGGCCGCCGGTGGCCGCGTCCAGTTCGGCACGGGACGGGGGCCGGCCCTCGGGCCAGGAGGCGGTGTCCCAGCCGTGGCCGAGCAGCACCCGGTCGCCGGGGCGGGCCGCGGCGTGGGCGCGTACGAGGTCCAGGGCCTCGGTGAGGCCGCGGGCACCGGAGAGGTCGAGGCCGGTCAGGGCGAGGCCGGTGGCGGTGAGGTGGACGTGCGCGTCGGTGAAGGCCGGGGTGACGAGGGCCCCGCCGAGCCGGACGACCTCGTCGACGCCGTCGGCGAAGGCGTCCGCGGCCCCCTCGGAGCCCACCCAGGCGACGCGGCCGTGCTCGACGACCATCGCGGTCGCGAACGGGTCGGCGGGGCTGTGGACCGTCCCCCCGCGCAGCAGCACGGTGCGGTCGTCGTCGGCCTGGAGGGGGGAGCGGTCGTTCACTGGGGCTGCCTCACCGGATCGTCGCGTCGGGGCGGAATCGGCTCCCAGTGTCGCCCCACCGAGCGGCCGGACGCGCCCCGGGGTCAGACGCGGGGCGGGCGCGCCTCGTACGGGGTGGAGAGGACGACGGTCGTGCGGGTGGACACCCCGGCCAGCGAACGGATCCGGCTGAGCAGGTGTTCGAGCTCCAGGGGCGTCGCGACGCGGACCTTGAGGATGTAGTTCTCGTCCCCCGCCACGCTGTGGCAGGCCTCCAGCTCGGGCACTCCCGCGAGCCGGTCGGCGATGTCGTCCGGCGCGCTGGGGTCGAAGGGCTTCACGGAGATGAACGCGGTGAGCGGCAGCCCGACGGCTTCGGGGTCGACGACGGCCCGGTAGCCGCGGATCACCCCTCGCTGCTCCAGCCGGCGGACACGCTGATGCACCGCCGAGGTGGACAGGCCGGTGGCCTTGCCCAGGTCGGTGTAGCTCATGCGCCCGTCCTTGACGAGCAGTTCCACGATCTGCCGGTCCAGTTCCTCCACAGCCGTAGAACCTACAGCGTCACCGCCTCCGCGAGACACACGCCTTTCGGGCACGCGTGCGCCGTCCGCGGCCCGGAGCCCGTACCGTCGCCGCCGGACTTCCCGGCACACCCTCCGGTCGCGGCGGCGGCCGCCTTCGCCCTCGCCCCCTCGCCCCCTCGCTCCTCGCGCCTCGCCCCTCGCGCCGTGCGGCACACCACCGGCCCGGCGGCCGCGCGCGACGGCGATCCCGCGGCGGCCCGGGCGGCCGGTCCGCCGGAGGCCGCGAGGGCGGCGGCACGCCCGGGTCCGGCCGCGCGCCGCTGTCCACGTCCCGCGGGAGCCGGCCCGCCGGCCGACGCCGGGCGCGGCCGCCCGGCGGATCCAGGGGGGCGGCGCAGGTCAGGACCGGGCCCGCCGGGCGCGGCGGGCCGGGGCGGCGCGCCGCGATTCCCGGCACGCGGAAGGGCGGGGCCGCCCCGGCACACGGGAGGGTGCGCCGTCCCGGCTCCCGTTCCGCGGCGGGGAGGCGGGCGCCCCGTCCCGGGGAGGCGGGCGCCGGGCCGGGCGGCGCACCGGCAAGTGCCGCGCACGGCACAGCCGTTGAGCCCAGGTCAGCGGCTTGCCACCCACGTCGTGTGATGAAGACCACACCCCTGGTGCCCGGTCCGCGGAAGTGCCGCGATTACCCGCGCCGAGGCGCGGGAAAAGTCTGCTGTGGTCGAGGCCACAGCGCCTCACCGTCCCATCGAGGGGGAGAGAAGAACATATGCGCAGCGTGAAGCGCCCTGGTCGCGGCGACCGCGACCGGACATCCGCCGTCGCCGCCGACTTCCGGCCGCAGGACGTCGAAGCGGCCGGCGACGGCGACGAGGACAGCACCCACGAGACCTACGAGATGTTCCGGGTGACCTGCCCGGACTGCGCGCGCCCCATCGCGCTCCTCGCCGACGAGGAGGTCCTGCCCGAGCACGCGCTCTGCCCCAGCCCGTGGAACCCCTTCGGTCTCACCGTCTGCCCGGGCACCGGCCGGAACATCGCCGAGGCGTCCCCGGCCGACGACTCGCTGGACGCCCATGAGCAGGACGCGGCACTGCTGCTGACGCTCCCCCAGAGCCTGGACTGGCGGACCCAGCCCTTCTCGCACATCGGCGGGCCCGGCTCGCGTCCGCTCCGCCTTCCCCCGATGCGGCACCGGGCCTGACCGCCCCCGGGGCGCCGCCCGGACCGTCCCGCCCGCGCCGTAGGCGTCACGTCCCGCCCGCGCCGGCCCCTCCCGGCGCGTGGCGTCCCGCCGTCTCCGCCCTGAGTCCGCCGGATCCCGCTGCGTACGCGCGGCGGGAGGACCCGCGTCCGCGGATTCCGCCGGCGGGCGTGACGGCGGCACGACCGCCGGGACCGTCAAGGAAGAGCCCGCCGCGCCGGGTTGGCGCCCGGCCGGTGCCGCGGGCGGCCGGCGGCTGCCCGCCCCCATCAGCACGCCCGGGCTTTGAGCCGGTTCCGCGCCGCCCGGCGCGCCTCGGGGTCCGAGCGGCGGACGCGCCGGTCCGTGGCCCTCCGCTCCCGGCGGAAGCCGGTGGCCGTCGGAAGGGCCCGCCCCCGCCCCTCCGTCCGGACCGGGCGGAGGTTCCCCTGCCCGGCACGCCGTTACGCCCGGGGGACGCGCGGTCGGACGACGCGGCCGGGCCGACAGCCGGAGCACGCCAACAGCCGGAGCACGGAGCCCTAGCCGTGGTCCCCCATGCGCTGATGACAACGTCGTCTGCTGCTGAGGGATATGACGGTCCACCGGAGCCCGTGCCCCCGGTCGGTCCAGCCGGCCGGCACGCCTCCCGTCCCCTCGCCCCCGCCGGGACGGCACCGCCGCTCCGGCGGCGCCGGGGCTCCAGAGGCACCGGCGCGCGCCGGAGTCCGGTGACGGAAGCGGAAGCCCCTCACCGGATCGCGGTGCGCCACGGCCGCGCGGCGCGAACCCGGCGGCGCGCGACGGCGGCGCACGACGCGACACGCGCACCGACAACCCGATCAACGCCGTCGACGGGCGGGGCCGCGGCCTCCAGACTGGACGGGTTCCGTACGGGCCGCCCCTCCCGGCTCCCGTACCAGCCGCCGCGAACCGAGGAGTTCCACCATGACCGCGTCCCCGGACTCCCCCGCCCCCGTGCTCGACACCGCCTTCTTCCGCCGCTGGCTGGACCTCGCCGCCGCCGCGATCCGGCGGGAGGCGGACCATCTCACCGATCTCGACTCGGCCATCGGAGACGCCGACCACGGCTCCAACATGCGGCGCGGTTTCGACTCCGCCTCCGCTTCCGAGGCGTACGCGGCGGCCGCGACGCCGGGCGCTCTGCTCAAGGGGTTCGGCACCCATCTGATCGGCAAGGTCGGCGGCGCGTCCGGCCCGCTCTACGGAACGGTGCTGCGCCGCGCCGCGAAGGCACTCGGCGAGGACGCGACCGTATCGCCGCAGGCCCTGGGCGAGGCCCTGGCGGCCGCCGTGGCCGGGGTGCGGAGGCTCGGTGACTCCGGGCCCGGGGACAAGACCATGGTGGACGCCCTCGCCCCGGCGGCGGAGGCGTACCAGCGGGCCCTCGGGGAGGGCGCGCCGCTGACCGAGGCGCTGGCGGCGGCGGCCGGCGCCGCCCGGGAGGGGGCCGGGGCGACGGTCCCGATGCGGGCGCGCCGTGGCCGTGCCAGCTATCTCGGCGAGCGGAGCATCGGCCACCAGGATCCGGGCGCCACATCCACGGCCCTGCTGTTCACCGCCCTGCACGAGGCGGCCGGCGGCCCCGCCCCAGAGGCGGGAGGGACCACCGGAACCGCCACGGGCACGGGTGCCGGAACCGGCGGGCAGGCCGGAGCCGGGGCGGGAGCCCGGGCCGGAAGCGGAGGCCCAGCCGGGACCGAGGCCGAGGCCGGGACCGAGGCCGAGGCCGGGACCGAGGCCGGGACCGAGGCCGGGACCGAGGCCGGAGCCGGAGACAGGGCCGGGGACAGGGACAGGGCCGGGGACAGGGACGGGGCCGAAGCCGATCGGGCAGCTGCCGGCCGCGCACCGGGCCGGGTCGGGGTGGTGCTCGTCTCGCACAGCCGTGAAGTGGCCCGGTCCACCGCCGACTTGGCCCGGGACTTGGTGGGTGCCGGAGATCCCTCGCCGGTCGTCCCCGCGGGCGGCGCGGAGGCCGGGGGCATCGGCACCAGCTCGGAGCTGGTCCGCCGGGCGGTCGCACGGGCGGACGAGGGTGCGGGGGTCGTGGTGCTCTGCGACATGGGCAGCGCGGTGCTCACCGTCAAGACGCTGCTGGCCGACACGGGCCCGGACGCGCTTCCCGAGGGCGTACGGATCGCGGACGCGCCGTTCGTCGAAGGTGCGGTGGCGGCCGTCGTCACGGCGTCCGCCGGGGCGGATCTCGGCATGGTGCTGTCGGCAACCGACGACGCCCGTACCTTCCGCAAACTCTGACCACGCTGTTCCGGCGGACCGGGCAGCCGCCCGCGCCCGCTCCCGTTCGCAGCGTGCCCGGAGCGGCCCGCGCACCGTTCATCGGTCCGGGCCGCCCCGGCCGCCGGGGAACGGGCCGTCCCACTCCGGCCGCCGCAAGGCGCTCCCCGTGCCCCGGGGTCGGGAGCCGGAACGCGGTGGAGGAGAGCGCGGTGGACCGAGCGCGGGTCCGGAGCGCACGGCCCGGTGGGCCGGCCGGGCCGGTTCGCTCCGGGCCTCCGGTACCCGACTTCCACAGGCATCCGGCCTCTGGTACCCGACTTCCGCGGGCATCCGGCATCCGGCATCCGGCATCCGGCATCCGGCATCCGGCATCCGGCTGTCAGTGTCCCGCCGTGGTGCCGAATTCACACCAGACCGCCTTGCCCGGCCCGCGGGACTCCACGCCCCAGACATCGGTCAGCATGTCGACCAGCAGCAGCCCGCGCCCGGAGGTTCCCGCGTCACCGGGCTGGCGGCGGCGGGGCCAGCCGCTGGAACGGTCCTGGACCTCCAGCCGGAGCCGGCGCTCGGCCCCGGGCAGCATGAGGACGGTGACCACGGCACCGCCGTCGGTGTGCAGCAGGGAGTTGGTGATCAGCTCGTCGGCGACCAGTTCGATGTCGTCCGCCCGGTCGGTGATGCCCCAGGCGCGTACCGCCTCGCGGAGCATGTGCCGGGCGGTGGCCAGGGATTCCGGGTCCGCCGGGGCGACGTGCTGGTGGAGCCGCCGCCGCAGGTGGGGTGCCGGGGCCCCCACCCGGCGCATCAGCAGCAGGGCCGTGTCGTCGTCACCGGTCCGGTACCCGAGGGCGCTGGGCAAGTGGTCGGCGAGTTCCTCGAGGTCGTACGGGCCGGTGGTCACGGCCTCGATGAGCTCCCTGCGGCCCTCGTCCAGGTCGGTGCCGGGCTGCTCGATGAGCCCGTCGGTGTAGAGGACCAGGGTCTCGTCCGCGCCGAGTTCCACCGGCGTCACCGGATACTCCAGCGCGTCGAACTCGGCCGACAGCCCCAGCGGCAGGCCACCGGCCACCGGGAGCGGGCGGCAGGTGCCGTCGGCCTGCCGCAGCAGCGGGTCGAGATGGCCGGCCCGGACGATCCGCAGCTCACCCGCGAGCGGGTCGGCCTCGGCGTAGAGGCAGGTGGCGAAGCGGTCGCCGCCCAGTTCCTGGAGGAAGACGGAGGCCCGGGCCATGACCGTGGCGGCCGAGTGCCCCTCGGCCGCGTAGGCCCGGAGGGCGATGCGCAGCTGGCCCATGACGGCGGCCGCCTTGATGTCGTGCCCGGTGACGTCCCCGACGATCGCACCGACCTTCCCGCCGGGCAGCGGGACCAGGTCGTACCAGTCGCCGCCCAGCTCGCGGCGGAGGCGGGCCGCGCGGTAGCGCACGGCCACCTCGGCTCCCGGGACTGCGGGGATGCGCGGCAGCATGGTCTGCTGCAGGCCCTCGGCGATCTCGTGTTCGTGGTCGAAGAGTATGGCCCGCTGGAGGCTCTGGGCGAGGGAGCTGCTGAAGCCGATGTAGGAGCCGCGGTCCTCGGGAGTGAAGGGCACCTCCTCGCTGAAGAGGATGCCGACCGCGCCCAGCGTCCGCGACTGGGCGACCAGCGGCAGATAGGCGGCCGAGCCGAACTCCAGCGGCTCCAGGTGCGGCCACAGCCGCGGGTAGCGTTCGGCGTACTCCTGGCGGGAGCCGATCAGCCGGAGCTCCCTGGTGCGCACCACCTCGCACATGGGGTTCTCGTCGTCGAGCGCCGAGTACTCCGGCACCGGCACCGCGCCGACCCGGCCCCGGGTGACCAGGTGGAGCCGGCCGCCCTCCACCAGCCCCAGCATCAGGGTGACGGGTCTCTCGGGGACGGTGCCGATGCCGCCGCCGATGCTCTCCAGAACCTCGATGACGTCCCGGACGGTCAGGGCCCGGCTGAGGGCGGCGGCGGTCATCTCGATCCCGATGACGGGCGGGCGGTGCCCGACCTCCACGGCGCCCCGCTCAACGGCGCTGGTCAGCTCCTGGGTCGCATCGCGGACGATGCCGACGATGCGCCGCGGCCGGCCGGTTTCCTCGGGCAGAAAGTGGCCCTGGCCGTGGGCCCAGCGCAGCGAGCCGTCACGCCGGCGGATGCGGAAGTAGGTGCCGTGGGCCTCGCGGCCCCTCGCCAGGGCTTCGTCCACGACGGCGTCGATGCGGTCGGACTCCTCCTGGGTGAGCCGGCTGATGAGCGAGTCGGCGTCGCCGGGGTACTCCTCCGGCCGGAGATCGAAGATGTCCAGGGCCACCGGGTCCATCTGCATGCGGCCGCTCTCGATGTCCCATTCGAAGAGGCCGATGCGGTTGAGGGCCAGGTTCCTGGCGGTGTCGGGGGGCAGGCGGGTGTCGCCGCCGGGCGGCCCCGCACGTGGGGCCGCGTCTCGTTCCACCATGTGGCCTCCCGACGCGGTCGACCGCCGTCGGCGGTGCGCCGGCTTCGCAGGTACGACCTCCAAGGCCACTGTGTCACCTCCGGTCCGGATGCACGACCGGTGAGATGCCCGAGCGTGACGGCCCCGTGACGGCTTCCGCCCCGCCGGGTGGTCCGGCGGGGCGGGAAGAGGCAGGGGTTCCGGGCGCGTGGCTCGCCCGGCGCGGGCCGTCAGTCCTTGATCAGCTTTCCGCTGGGGGCCACGGTGAACCAGGTGCCGCCGACGCCCTGGCCGTTGGTGTCGCCCGGCTTCTCGTCACCGGTGTACCAGTACAGCGGCCAGCAGTCGATGGACAGCTGCTTGCTGCCGTCCGCCCGCTTGAAGGTGGTCAGCAGCTTGGGGTTGACGTCCTCGACGTCCTTCAGATCGACCGGTCGGGCGGGCTTCCACAGTTCCTCGCACTTGCCGACGCAGTTGGACTTCATCGGCCAGGCGCTGTCCTTGGTGAACCGGTAGAGCGTGCGGCCCTCGGCGTCGCGCAGGATCTCGCCGAGCTTCGCGTCCTTGACCGCCGAGATGGCGGGCAGGTCCGCTCCGGCCCCGGTACCGCCGGCGGGGGCGCTGCCCGCGGGCTCGCCGCCCGTCTCGCTGCCGGGCTCCGCCTTCTTGCCGTCCGGTGCCGCCGCGTGCCAGGTGCCGCCCACTCCCTGGCCGTTGGTCTGCCAGGGTTCGGTGTCCTTGGCGTAGCGGTACATCGGCCAGCCGTCCACGGTCAGCTGCTTGGTGCCGTCGGACCGGGTGACCTCGCCCAGCAGGGCCTGGTCGATACCACTGGTCGAGGAGACGTCGGCGGCCGGGACCGGCGGCCACGCCTTGACGCAGTCACCCTCGCAGTTGGACTTCGGCGGGTTCGCGGTGTCCTTGTCGAAGCGGTACAGGGTGAACCCCGCGCTGTCGGTCAGGACCGGCCCGAGTTCCTCGCTGTCACCGATGGTCAGCTGCCCCGCGGGCTTGGCCTTCTGCGCAGCGCCGGTGCTGCCGCCTGCTCCGTCAACACCTCCCGTGTCCTGCGGAACGGCGGCCTCCGCCTGGCCCGCCGGCTGCGCCGCGTTCGCACCGGCGCCGCCCGGCTCCTGGCCGCAGGCGGTCAACAGCATCACCGCCGACGCCGTCACCGCGATCGAGGCGCTCTGCCACTTCCTCATCATCTTCTCCTGCGATCCGCATTCCCGTCCGGCGCGGGTGTGCGCCTCTGACGGCAGGAGGTACGGACCGTGACCGCCCGTGTGTTCAATGTCCCCAGCAGAAACTTCGGCGGCGGTGCGGCCGGCTGCGGATCAGTTCCCGGCCACGGTGAGCAGGACCACCGAGTCCTCCAGCACCTCCAGTTCGTGGCGGGTGTCCGGGAGCAGGATCAGATCGCCGTTGGTCCCCTCCGTGACGTCGCCGGGGCCGGTGCCCACCCGGACCCGCCCGGTCAGCACGAGCACGGTGGCCTCGCCCGGGCTGTCGTGCTCGGTGGGCCCCGCTCCTCCGCGCAGCGCGATGACGGTCTGCCGCAGCCGGCGGCCGCGCCCGGGGAAGACGGTGACGGCGGCGCGGCCGCCCTCCCTCCGGTACGCCGCCGCCAACTGCTCCCCGGCCGTTGCCCTCAGCGAAAGCATCTCCATGCCCCAACTGTGCTGCGTGTGGTGAGCGGCCGCATCCCTTGGCCTCCGGCCGCCCGCGGCCGGTACTCCCCCGGGCGGCCGAGAGGAGGGGGAGCCACGGAAACAATTAGTAGGCTTATCGGGTTACTTATCGGTATGCCTGGTGGGCCGGCGGGTCGCCGGGGGCCAAGGTGCATCACGAGAACGTGTTGAACCGGCCCTGGAGGACCCATGCGCGTGTTGACCAGATATCTGTCCGTCGCGGCGGCGGCGGGAATCATCGCGGCGGTACTCGTGGGCGCCAAGATGGCGTCGTCCGAGGACACTTCGGCCGGCGACGGGAGCGACAAGCCGTCCGCCTCCGTACCCTCCGAACTGCCCGCCCCCCTGTCCTTCGCCTACGGGGAGACCCGGCCGGAACAGCAGATCGACACCCCCCGGGTGGGCATCTGCTACCCCTTCGACGGCGTCGTGCCCACGGCGTTCCGCAACGACACCGAGCTGGCCGCCCAGCTCTACCCGGCCGCCGACTGCGGAGGCGAGCCGGGCGTCCTCATGTCGCCGGGCGAACAGCGCACGGGCACCGCCGCCGGCCGCGGGGTCGTGTTCGTCGTCCCCGCGACACAGGCGGGCTGACGACGCGGCGGCGGCCCTGCCGGTCCTCCCCCGGACCGCCGCTGGTCCAGCCCTCCGGGCCCGGCCCCGGACCCCCGCGCCCCGGACCCCCACGCCCAGGACCTCACCGCCGGGGTTCCGCCTTCCGCCGGGACGGCCCCCGGATACCCCGGCACCACCGCTTCCACCCGGCGGACCCGTCCCCGGCCCCGCCCCGCCGCCCGCCCGCCCGCCGGACGGACGGACGGGGCGGGGCGGCTCCGGACGCCGGCACGCCGCCCGGCCCCGGAGGGACGGCCGGCCCGGCGGCGTTCGTGCTGCCCGCACGGCGGCACGCGCACCGGCACACCGTCACCTGGCTTGCGCGGCACGGGATTTGGCGTGGCGTCGGGACAGCGGCCCGGATGGAGCAGGAACACGCGGCAGGCCCGGCGGACCGTTCCTACGGTGCAGATATGGACAAGTCCCCCGGAATCATCCCGCGGAGCGGTGTCGCGGCCCTCGCCCTCCTCGCCCTCCTCACCGGCTGCACCGTGCCCACGGCGCACGCGGACGAACGGCAGGACGGCCGGCACGGCCCCCGCTCGGCGGTCCGCGACACCCGGCCCCTGTCCGCCCCCGGCCTCCATCTGCCGGGCGGCAGAGCGGCGAAGACCCTCCCCCGGGACCTGTCCGCCCGGTCGTGGATGGTCTCCGACGCCCGTACCGGCCGGGTCCTGGCCGCCCGGAACGCCCATCTCAGACTCCCGCCCGCCAGCACCCTCAAGATGCTGTTCGCCCTCACCCTGCTGCCGAAATTCCCCCAGGACGACCTGCGCACCGTGCGGGACGCGGACCTCCGGGCCGTGGGCGCCGGCAGCAGCATGGTCGGACTGCGGCCGGGCCGCCGGTACACGGTCGCCGATCTCTGGCGCGGGGTCTTCCTCGCTTCCGGCAACGACGCGGTGCACGTCCTGGCCGCGATGAACGGCTCGGTGGAGAACACCGTCCGGCAGATGCGGGCCAGGGCACGGATGCTCGGCGCGCTCGACACCCGGGTGGTCTCACCCGACGGCTACGACGCCCCGGGCCAGGTGTCCTCGGCGTACGACCTGAGTCTCTTCGCGCGCGCGGGGCTCGCACAGCCGTACTTCGCGCGCTACGCCGGCCTGGCCACCACGCGCTTCCCCACCGGCCGGGACGCGCGGGGGCGGCCCCTCGGCACCTTCGCCGTCCAGAACACCAACCGGCTGCTGAGCGGCGGGCCGGGAGTGGAGCCGTACCCCGGGCTCATCGGAGTGAAGAACGGTTACACCACCCACGCGGGGAACACCCTGGCGGCCGCCGCACGGCGGGACGGGCGCACCCTGCTCGTCACCGTCATGAACCCGCGGTCCGGCCGCCCCCACGCCGTCTACGAGGAAGCGCGGTCCCTGCTGGACTGGGGCTTCTCCATCGCCGACGACGCCCCCTCGGTCGGCACCCTCAACCCTCCGCCGGCCGAACACGCCTCCGAGCCGCACCACGGGCCGCCGGCGGCCGTGCGGAGCGCCGGCACCGCCACCGTGCCGGAGAACGACACCACCTCCGGAACCGGGCGGCTGCTGCCGTACGCCGGGGCGGCCGCCGCTCTCTGCGCAGCGCTGGCCTGGGCCCTGCGGCAGCGGGTGCGCCGCCGGCGGGCCCGGAGGGCGGCGTTCGCGGCCGGGTACCGGGGCCCGCGGGGGCGTGGCCGGAGCGACGGCGGATCGTGGTGAGCCCCCGGCGCCGCCCGCACCGGGCGGCGCCGGAGCAGCCCCGTCGCCGGGACGGCGGCCGTGCGGGGCCGCGCCCGGCCCGGGTGCGGCCCCGCTGGACAGGAGCAGCACCCGCCCGGGTCACGGCTTCCGGCCGAGCAGGGCGACGAGCCGGTCCTGCGCCCCGGCACCGTCCGGCACCGGCACCGGTGCGGCGAAGAGACCGGAGCCCTGCCAGCCGGCCGCCTCCGGCTCGACCCGCTCGTACACCGTCGCGGCGAGTTCGTCGCCGAGGGCGTCGTCGTCACCGATGCCCCGGGCCAGGTCCCAGGCGTGCACGGTGAGATCCGTGGTCATCTGCCAGCCGTAGGCGGTGGTGGGCGTCTCCCCGCCGCTGGTGTGGACCCGGCCGTCCAGCGCGCCGGGCCGGTGGAAGGCGGCGTGCGACTCCGCGGCGGCCCGCTCCCAGGCCGCGACGGGGTCGTCGCCGAGCACATCGCCGTCGAAGCGGTCGCCGACCTCGGCCAGGGTGGCTCCGCGCAGCAGCCGGGGGGCCCACAGATGCTCGCCGGTCAGGTGGTTCACCAGGTCGCGCACCGTCCATGCGGTGCAGGGGGTGGGGTCGCCCCACTGGTCCGCGCGGATCCGGTGCACCCGGCGGTCGAACTCCAGCCACGCGGTGTCGAAGGCGTCGAGCAGGTCCATCGGTCAGTTCGCCGCCGTTCCGCCGACCGGGCTGGGATTGGGCTGCGGCTCCGGTGTGGGCTCGGGATGGTTCGGGCCGGGCGGGACGGGCGGGATCGGGTCCGGCTCCGGTACGGGCGTGGGCCCCGGGTTGGGACCGGGCGTCGGCCCGGGCCCGGGGCCGGGCGGCGGGGTGGGGGCCGGCGGCACCGGTTCCGGTACGGGACGGGGGCCGGGCCCCGGCGGCGGGGTCGGAGCCGGGGGTACGGGGTCGGGGTTCGGGCTCGTCATCGAGGTCTCCCAGTTCGTGGTCCGGCGGGTATGCCCCGGCGGCGGCCCGCCGGGGACGGGGGGACGCGTACCCGGCCCGGGGGCCCTTCACCCCGGCCGCTCCCCCCATTCGGGCGCATCCGGGGCCGGGTGGTTCCGTTCCCGGCCGGGAACCACCGGCCTGCCGGGCCCGGCCCGGCCGTGGGCCGCGCGCACGCGGCGCCCGGCCCGGCGGCCGCCTGCCTCCGGGCGCCCGGTTCCGCCCGTACGGGCCGGGCCACGGAAGCCGGGCGGGGGCACGGGCGCGGCGCGGCCCGGCGCGGCGCGGCCCGGCCCGGCGCGGCCCGGCGCGGCGCGGCCGAACCGCGGCGGCCCGCCCCCTTCCGGGCCGTTCACTCCACGGCGGCGGGCCCGGTCTCGGCGTGCGAGGGCCCGTACCAGACCGCGGTGGCGTTGCAGAACTCGCGGATGCCGTGCCCGGCCAGCTCGCGCCCGTAACCCGACCGCTTGACGCCGCCGAAGGGCAGCGCGGGATGCGAGGCCGTCATGCCGTTGACGTACACGGCGCCCGCTTCGAGATCACGGACGAAGCGCCGCTGCTCCTCCGGGTTGCGGGTCCAGACATTGGAGCTGAGCCCGAACGGGGTGTCGTTGGCCAGCTGCACCGCCTGGTCCGTGCCGGAGACCCGGTAGACGGAGGCCACCGGCCCGAACGCCTCCTCGCGATGAATGCGCATCGAAGGGGTGACGTCCGCCAGCACCGTGGGCTCGTAGAACCAGCCGTCCGGCAGCCCCTCCGGCCGACGGCCACCGCAGAGCACGCTCGCCCCGCCCGCCCGTGCGTCCTCGACCAGCTCCTCCAGGTCCGCCCGGCCGCGCTCACTGGCGAGTGGCCCGACGTCGGTGGACTCGTCCATCGGGTCGCCCACGGTCAGCTCCCTCATCGCGGCGGTGAACCGGCCCACGAAGTCGTCGTAGACGTCCGTGTGCACGATGAAGCGCTTGGCGGCGATGCACGACTGGCCGTTGTTCTGCACCCGCGCGGTCACGGCGGTCCTCGCCGCTTCGGGGATGTCGGCGGAGGACATGACGACGAACGGGTCGCTGCCGCCCAGCTCCAGCACCGTCTTCTTCACGGAGTCCCCGGCGATCGAGGCCACCGAACGGCCGGCTGGCTCACTGCCGGTGAGGGTGGCGGCGGCGACCCGCGGGTCCCGCAGGATGCCCTCGACGGCGCCGGAGCCGACCAGCAGTGTCTGGAAGCAGCCTCCCGGGAAGTCCGCCCGGCGGAACAGGTCCTCCAGGTAGAGGGCGGTCTGCGGCACGTTGGAGGCGTGCTTGAGGAGGGCCGTGTTCCCCGCCATCAGGGCGGGTGCCGCGAAGCGGATCACCTGCCAGAGCGGGAAGTTCCACGGCATGACGGCCAGGACGACCCCGAGCGGGCGGTAGCGGACGTACGCGCGGACGGCCCCCGCGTCCTCGATGTCCGCGGCCGCCGGCTCCTCGTCCGCCAGCAGGGCCTCGGCGTTGCGGGCGTACCAGCGCATCGCCCTGACGCACTTGGCCGTCTCGGCGCGGGAGGCGGCCAGGGTCTTGCCCATTTCGGTCGTCATGGTCCGCGCGATGTCCTCCTGCTCCTCCTCCAGCAGACCGGCCGCGCGGTTCATCAGCTCGGCGCGCCTGCCGAAGCCGGTGAGGCGGTAGGTGTGGAAGGCCCGGCGCGCCCGGTCGATCCGCTCGCCGGTCTCCGCGCCGCCGAGGGGGTCGTAGGTCTTCAGCGTCTCGCCGGTGGCCGGGTTGACGGTGGCGATGGCCATGGTGGGGTCTCCTCCTGGGACGCGGCGGACGGCGCACCGGTCCACGGAACCCACCGGTGCGCTTCTGTGGCAGGTACCCCGTCTCCCCGGCTTACTCCACCGCCGGGCCCCGGCCCCCGGAAGCCGGGCGTGCGGCCGGCGGCGGACCGTGGACGGCGGACGCGGAAAGCGGCGGGAAAGCTCCCCCGCCGGTGAGGCCGCTGCCGCCCGGCCGGGCGGCTGCGCCCCGGCGATCCCCGGCACGCCCGGGGCGGGGTGAGCCGCGGTCCCCGCCGGTCAGGTGCGGTCGGGGGAGGTGAGGCCCTCCAGCCAGGACCGGCGCCCGGAGACCTCCAGCAGCAGGAGCAGGCGGGTGAACGGGTCCCATTCGCGGTCCGTCTCGGCCGCGGCCGGGCCGGGCGCGGCCGCCCGCGTCGTCCCCGCCGTGCCCGGCACCGGACCGGTGGCGGGCGGGGCTCCGCCCGGCGCACCGGCGCGGGGGCCGCCCCGGCGCTGCGGCCCGGTCGGATCCGGGCCGCCGCCCCGCCGTGCCTGATGTGCTGTCATCGCGCACTCCACAGCGTCCGAGGGGCGGTTGAGGGGGCGGTTCGCCCGGGAAGAACCATCCTCGCTCCGGAGCGACCGTCACTGCAAGTACATCTGCAATTACGGCGATGCCGCTCCCGCGGAACCGGAGGAACGCCCTTCCTTCTGCTGTTAGGCCGCCCTCCCATCGGGGTACGCACACGCAGCCGCTCGCGGCAATCGGCGCGGCGCGGCGCACCGACGAGCGAAGGAGCCCAGCACCGTGACGGACGTGGAGAAGAAGGGCGCCGGCCGGGGGGACGAGAGGCCGGTGCTCACGAACCGGCAGGGGCACCCGGTCTACGACAACCAGAACCAGCGCACCGTCGGTCCGCGCGGACCGGCCACCCTGGAGAACTACCAGTTCCTGGAGAAGATCAGCCACTTCGACCGGGAGCGGATCCCGGAGCGCGTCGTCCACGCCCGCGGCGTGACCGCGTACGGCTACTTCGAGGCGTACGGCGCCTGGGGCGACGAGCCGATCGACCGCTACACCCGCGCCAAGCTCTTCCAGGAGCGCGGCAAGCGCACCGACGTCGCGGTCCGCTTCTCCACCGTCATCGGGGGCCGGGACTCCTCGGAGGCCGCCCGGGACCCGCGCGGCTTCGCGGTGAAGTTCTACACCGAGGACGGCAACTGGGACCTGGTGGGGAACAACCTCGCCGTCTTCTTCATCCGGGACGCGATCAAGTTCCCGGACGTGATCCACGCGCTCAAGCCCGACCCGGTCACGTTCGAGCAGCAGCCGAACCGCATCTTCGATTTCATGAGCCAGACGCCGGAATCGATGCACATGCTGGTCAATCTGTTCAGCCCGCGCGGCATCCCGGCGGACTACCGCCACATGCAGGGCTTCGGGGTCAACACCTACAAGTGGGTGGATGCCCACGGCGGCACCAAGCTGGTGAAGTACACCTGGATGCCCAAGCAGGGCGTGCGCAGCATGACGGAGGAGGACGCCGCCAACGTGCAGGCCGAGTCCACCGGCCACGCGACGAAGGACCTCTACGAGGCCGTGGCGCGCGGCGACCACCCGGAGTGGGAGCTGCTCGTCCAGATGATGGACGACCACGAGCACCCGGAGCTGGACTTCGACCCGCTGGACGACACCAAGACCTGGCCCGAGCAGGACTTCCCGCCCAGGCCGGTGGGCCGGATGGTGCTCGACCGGATGCCCGCCAACTACTTCGCCGAGAACGAGCAGATCTCGTTCGGCACCGGTGTGCTGGTCGACGGGCTGGACTTCTCGGACGACAAGATGCTCGTCGGCCGGACCTTCTCCTACAGCGACACCCAGCGCTACCGGGTGGGCCCCAACTACCTGCAACTGCCGGTGAACCAGGCCAGGAACGCCCCGGTCCGCACCCACCAGCGCGACGGCCAGATGGCGTACCACGTCGACGGCGGCGCGGAGAACACCCACATCAACTACGAGCCGTCGGCGCTGGGCGGGCTGCAGGAGGCGGCCTACCCCACCCATGACGACCAGGGCCCCGAGATCCGCGGCAAGCTGACCCGCAAGCGCATCCCCCGCACCAACGACTACCTCCAGGCCGGGCAGCGCTATCTGCTGCTGGAGGAGTGGGAGCGCGACGACCTGGTCCGGAACTGCGTCACCCTGCTCTCCCAGTGCGACCGCCCGGTGCGGGAGCGCATGCTCTGGCACTTCCTGCTGGTGGAGAACGACCTCGGGCTGCGGGTCGGCGAGGGGCTGGGGATCGACACCCCGGAGGTGGCGCATCTCGAACCACTGCCGGGCCAGCAGCTGACCGAGGAGGACCAGCGGCGGCTGGCGAATCTCGGCAAGAACCCGCCGCGCGACGTCTCGGGCCTCACCATGACGCACTGCGTCCCGGACGAGCGGCATGTCGTGACGCGTTGAGGAACGCGGACGGCGTCCGGCCCGGCCCTCCACCGCCTGCCCGGGGACGGAGGGGGCCGGGCCGAGCATTGCGATCATGTAACGGTGCGTGCGCGGCGCCGCACCGCTCACCGGGGCCGGTGTTCCTGTATAGCGAATCTATCCCGCGCTTTTGCCCGGTTACAGGGGAATAAAGACTGCCATGCCCGGGCCACTCAGTGACCCAGGTCACACCGGTGCGGTCGCTCTCCGTGATAGGAACTCCCAATCCGTCTTATCAGCGCACCATCGGCAACCGCCGGATGGTGAGCCCTCGTCCTCAGCACCACACCAGCCAGAGGTTCCCTTCATGGCAAGCAATTCCGTCACCTCGACGATCGAGGAAACCGTCAACGGTGTCTTCGATCCCGTAGCCGCGTTTCTGGTCAAGTGGGTTTTCTACGAGACCGACTTCGGCGTCTTCCCCACCCCCTTCCCCTGGATCGTGGGCTGGCTGGTCGTCGCGGGAGTCGTCTTCTCCCTCTACTTCGGCTTCGTCCAGGCCCGCCGCGCCAAACTCGCGGTCGACCTGGTGCGGGGCAAATACGAGGACAAGGACGACCCCGGTGAGGTGAGCCACTTCCAGGCCCTCACCGCCGCGGTCTCCGGCACGGTGGGCCTCGGCAACATCGCCGGTGTGGCCGTCGCCGTCACCATCGGCGGGCCCGGAGCCACCTTCTGGATGATCATCGCCGGTCTGCTCGGCATGGCCACCAAGTTCGTCGAGTGCACCCTGGGCGTGAAGTACCGGGACATCCACGAGGACGGCACCGTCTCCGGCGGCCCCATGCACTATCTGCGCAAGGGCCTCGCCGAGCGCGGCATGAGCGGCGTCGGCAAGGTGCTCGCCGTGGGCGTCGCGGTCTCCCTGCTCTTCTTCACCTTCTTCGGCGGCAACCTCTTCCAGGCCAACCAGAGCTTCACCCAGCTCCGGTCCGTCACCGGCGGCGAGGACGGCGTCTTCGGCAACTCCACCGGCGCCCTCCTCTTCGGCGTGCTGCTCGCCGCTCTGGTCGCCCTGGTGCTCCTCGGCGGGATCAAGTCCATCGCCAATGTCACCAGCCGGCTGGTGCCGGCCATGGCGGGCATCTACGTCACCGCCTGTCTCATCGTCATCGGCGTCAACATCCCGGCCCTGCCGGACGCGGTCAACAGCATCATCAGCGGTGCCTTCAACCCCCAGGGCGTCGCGGGCGGTGCGATCGGTGTGCTGATCGTCGGCTTCCAGCGGGCCGCGTTCTCCAACGAGGCGGGCATCGGCTCCGCGCCGATCGCGCACTCCGCCGTGAAGACCCGGCACCCGGTGACCGAGGGCCTGGTCGCGCTGCTGGAGCCGTTCATCGACACCGTCGTCATCTGCACGATGACCGCGCTGACCATTGTCATCGCCTCCACCCCGAGCTGGGAGAACGCCCGTGAGGCGGCCGCCGCGGGCGAGGGTCCCGGCGACGGCGTGACGCTGACGTCCGACGCCTTCGAGACCGTCCTGCCGTGGTTCCCGTACGTCCTGACCGTGGCGGTGCTGCTCTTCGCCTTCTCCACGATCATCACCTGGAGCTACTACGGCCTGAAGTGCTGGACGTACCTCTTCGGCCGGAGCCGCACCAGCGAGAACATCTACAAGGTGCTGTTCAGCGTGATCGTCGCGGCGGGTTCGATGCTCACCCTCGGCGCGCTGATCGACATGGCGGACGCGATGCTGTTCCTGGCCGCGGTCATCAACATCATCGGCCTCTACCTGCTGGCGCCGATCGTCAAGCGGGAACTCGCCTCCTTCCTCCAGCACCTCCGCGACCGCCGGGCGGGAGTCTCCGGTTCCGGCGGGGACGGGATGGGCGAGCCGGCCGCCAAGCTCTGACCCGGAGCACCGCCGCCGCACGGCCGCAGCGCACGAGGGCCCGTTCCGCACCACCATCCGGTGGCCGCGGACGGGCCCTCGTCCGGCTCACGCCCCTCTCCTCCGGCCCCCTGCCCCGTTCCGGCCCCCTGCCCCGTACGCCCCGGCTCAGCCCCGGGCCGCGCACCCGGGGCCGTCCCCGCCGGACCGCGGGTTCCGGCCCAGCAGTTCCGCGAGGCCCTGCCGGGTGACGGCCAGCACCACACGGTCCTCCGGCCGCAGCACGTAGCCGGGGTGCGGCTGCCACAGCAGCTCCCGCTCCACGGTCTGCCAGCCCGGCGGCAGGGCCGCGAGGTCGGGACGGCGGAGCGCCGGGGCGGCCACGTCCAGGGCGAGGACCCGCCGGCTGCCGGGCCGGAACGCCTCCCGGACCGTGCGGCCCACCAGGGCCGGGCAGTCCTTCACCTCCACCGCGGCGAACAGCAGCACCCGCCGTTCGACCGGGATGGCCCCCAGCACCTGGCGGCCCATCATCGCCCCGGCGAAGGCCGGCGCCGCCAGCGAGGACACGCTGCGGCTGCGGGTCGTCGCCCCGGGGTGGGAGTCGCGCAGGGTGCGGTAGACGGCGGCGGCGAACCGGTCGTCGTAGAGCCGCAGCACCACCCGCAGGCGGCCGGAGACCCCGCGGGCGTACAGCACCGCCTCCAGATTGGTGCTGTCGGAGCTGGTGAGGGCCAGCAGGGCGCTGCTGCGGTGCACCTTGGCCGCCTCCAGCACGCCCTCCTCCGTGACGTCCCCGATCACCGTCGGCACCCGGTACCGGCGGGCGAGCGCCACGCCCCGGGCGTCGGGGTCGTGTTCCACGCAGACCACGGGGACGCCCATCTCGTGCAGCTGGGACAGGACCCGGCTGCCGACCTTGCCCAGCCCGAGCAGCACCACGTGCCCGGAGAGCCCGCGCGGCGGGCGGCGCAGCGAGCTCGCCGACCGGAAGGTGCCGAGTCCTTCCAGCACGGCAGCCACCAGGACGGGGAGCAGCAGCAGGCCCACCATGCCGGAGAGCAGCTGGAGGATCTGCCGGGCGGTTTCCTCTCCCTCGGCGGGGTCGCCGATGGCGATGAGGTCGAGCAGGGTCAGGTAGGCGGCGTGCAGCGGGTCGTCACCGGTCAGCAGGACGGAGGCGACGGCCAGCGCCCCGACCGCGGTCACCAGTCCGAGCAGCGCCATCCGCATCCGCCGGGAGAACAGGGTGCTCAGCGGCGGGGTGCGGCCCAGGCGGCGCGGCACCGGCGGTACACCGTCGTGGCTGACCGTCTCCAGGACCACCCGGCCGCGCTCCGGGGACGCCGCCGCCAGTTCGTCGCCGGGCAGCAGCCGCGGGCCCTCGTCGCCGCTGTCCTCGGAGCCCTCCCCCGCGTCCGGGCCGTCGGCGGCCGAGTACAGGGCGAGCGTGCACAGGGAGGGCCGGGGGTCCGGCCCCCCGCCCGCCGCGGGCGGCCGCTCGGCGGCGCGCAGGATCAGCCCGTCGGCGTGGACGACCTTGCTGGTGCCGACGACGGCGGCGGCGGTGAGCGCGGGTGCGGCGGTGTCGGCGTCGGAGAGGACCGTGGTGGAGGCGTCGACGGCGGCCCGGTCCAGGTCGGGGGCGGCGATCTCCACGGAGCGGTCGAGGAGTTCCTCCAGATGCCGGCCCAGCTTGCGGTTGTAGAGGCGGATGACCAGCCGCACCCGGGGGTTGAGCCGGCGGGCGCGGAGGGCGGCGTGGATGTTGGTCTCGTCGTCGTCGTGGACGAGGGCCAGCGCCTGTGCGGTGGCGACCCCGGCCTCGGCCAGCACCTCGTCCTCCAGGGAGCGGGCCTCGATCACCCGTACGGGCGCCACCGGCTCCCGGCGGCCCGGGATGCCGGCCAGCGGGCGGCGCCCCTCCCCGGTGGGCGGCAGGACGAGCGTCACCGGCTCCTGGTACATCCCGGAGAGCTCGGCGGCGAGCCGGTGGGCGAGCGCGTCGTCGCCGCACACCACCATCGCGGGCTCAGGGGGCGTGTTCCGTGGCGGGTTCGGGAGTGAGGACACCCCGCCATGATCGCGGCTCGCGGGGCGGGCGCGCATCGTCCCGGCGAAGGAGACAGCTCAACGGGCCGGGTCTGACCTGGGGGTTCGGAGACCGCGGCGCCAACACGGCGCGAAGGCCGGTGATTTCACCGATGTGGCGGGCGCGAAGCGGTTGAACGATGACCCACGTTCCCCCACACCCCCCTTGACTTCAGGGAGTACACGCTCATGGAGCCGCTGCACCACGACACCTCCACCCCCGGGGCGGGCCGGCACCACCGCGCACCCCGTTCCCGCACCTTCCGGCTGACCCTGGCCGGACTCGCGCTGGCCCTGACCGGGACCGGCGCCGCACTGACGCCGGCCGCCCAGGCCGCCCCGGAGACCACCGTTCAGGCCGCCGTTCAGGCCGCTGCGGAGAACCCCTACGAGCGGGGCCCGGCACCGACCGAGCGCAGCATCGAGGCGAGCCGCGGCCCGTACTCGGTGTCCGAGCGGAACGTCTCCTCGCTCGTCGTCGGATTCGGCGGCGGCACGATCTACTACCCCACCACCACCTCGGACGGCACCTTCGGCGCGGTCGCGATCGCCCCCGGGTTCACCGCCGACGAGGGCAGCATGGCCTGGTACGGGCCGCGGCTGGCCTCCCAGGGCTTCGTCGTGCTGACCATCGACACCAACACCCGTCTGGACCAGCCCGGCCAGCGCGGCCGCCAGCTGCTGGCGGCGCTGGACTACCTCGTCGAGGACAGCGCCGTCCGCGGCCGGATCGACCGCAACCGGCTGGCCGTCATGGGCCACTCCATGGGCGGCGGCGGCGCGCTGGAGGCGGCCAGCGACCGGCCCTCGCTCAAGGCGGCCATCCCGCTGACCCCGTGGAACCTCGACAAGACCTGGGGTGAGGTCACCGTCCCGACCTTCATCATCGGCGCCGAGGCCGACAGCATCGCCTCGGTCCGCACCCACGCCGAGCCGTTCTACGAGAGCCTGCGGTCCTCCACGAACCGGGCGTACATGGAGCTGAACAACGCCACGCACTTCGCTCCGAACCTCCCGGACACGCAGATCGCGAAGTACTCCCTCTCCTGGCTGAAGCGGTTCGTCGACAACGACACCCGCTACGAGCAGTTCCTCTGCCCGATTCCCCGGCCGAGCCTGCAGATCGAGGAGTTCCGCGGCAACTGCCCCCACAGCTGATCCGCTCACCCGCCCCCCGGCCGGGGGGCGGGCGGGGATCGGGCCGCCGCCCCGGGCACGGGAGTCCCGTGCCCGGGGCGGCGGTGCCGCGTTCTCCGGCTCCCCGTCCAACCGGCTCCCCGGCTCCCCGGCTCGCGGCTCCCCGGCTCGCGGCTCTCCGGGGAGCCGCTACAGCTCCTGGATCCGGATGTTGCGGAACGAGATCACATCGCTGGTGCCATGGGTCTGCAGGCCGATGAAACCGTCCGCGTACTGCCGGCCCGCGGTGCCCGGGTCGTCCGCGCGGGGCGGGCTGAAAACCAGGCCCGGGTCGTTGTCGAAGACGTTGAGCAGCACGCCGTTGCGGAGGATCCAGTAGCGCTGGTCCACGACCCGGATCTCGTAGTCGTTCCAGACCCCCTTCTCCTCCACACCGGCACCGTCGAGGTTCACCTTGTCGAAGCCGTAGACGGATCCCGTCTTGTACATGTCGCCGTCCGCGCGGTCCAGGATCTGGTTCTCGTGGCCGTACTTGATGGCGACCCACTCCGGGCGGGACTCGCCCGGATGCCAGTGCGGGTCGGGGAAGCGGACGAACACCCCGCTGTTGGCGCGGCCGGAGCCGGGCGCGTCGTCGCGGAACTGGAGCCTGAGGGAGAAGTCCCCGAACTGGCGGTCCGGGTACCAGAGCATGCCGAGGCCGCCGCGGGTGGTGCTGCTGGTCATCGCGCCGCCGCCGGTGAGGCCGAAGGCACCGCCGCCGACGTGCTCCCAGTCGGCGAAGGACGCGGCCGAGCCGTCGAACAGGGTGCGGTAGCCGCCGGTGTGACCCGGCGTTCCGATGGCGGACTCGCGGGCCGCGCGGGTGAGGAGGGTGTGCTCGCGCTCGTCGACCACGCCCTCCGCGCGGAGGCCGTCGGCGACGGCGGTGACGTGACGCAGGAAGTCGTTCTCCCCGTCCCACGCCCGTTCGTCCTCGATCAGCTCGTTGATCGTGCAGCCGTTGCCGGTGAGGCGGTTGGGGACACCGGTGTCGACGGTGCCGATGATGACGGTCCGCCGGTTGTCGGATTCGGGGCAGTCCGGCCCGGTGGTGTCCTCCTCGGCGACCGTGAAGGCCACCGTCCTCGCCGCCGAGGTGTTGCCGGCCTTGTCGGTGGCGCGATGACGGAGGAGGTGCGCGCCGGCCCGGGCGACGGTCACCGGTGCGGTGTAGGCCAGATACGGGCCGCCGTTGAGGGAGTACTGCACGCGTCCGACACCGGATCCGGCGTCGGTGGCGGTGATCGTCACGGTGGCGGAGCCGAGGTAGGCGCCGTCCGCGTCCCGCTCACCGCTCACCTCCGCCGACGTCTCCGGCGCCGTCGTGTCCTCCTCCGGCGGCGCCACCACCGTGAACTCCACCGCCCTCTCCGCCGACACGTTCCCCGCCCGGTCCACCGCCCGGTACACCAGCCGGTGCGCACCCACCGCGTCCACCGCCACGGGCGCCGCGTACTCCGCGAACTCCCCGCCGTCCAGCGCGAACTCGACCCGCTCCACCCCCGAACCGGCATCGGAGGCGGTGACGGTCACGGTGGCGGAGCCGAGGTAGGCGCCGTCCGCGTCCCGCTCACCGCTCACCTCCGCCGACGTCTCCGGCGCCGTCGTGTCCTCCTCCGGCGGCGCCACCACCGTGAACTCCACCGCCCTCTCCGCCGACACGTTCCCCGCCCGGTCCACCGCCCGGTACACCAGCCGGTGCGCACCCACCGCGTCCACCGCCACGGGCGCCGCGTACTCCGCGAACTCCCCGCCGTCCAGCGCGAACTCGACCCGCTCCACCCCCGAACCGGCATCGGAGGCGGTGAGGGCCACCGTGGCGCCGCCGAGGTAGGCGCCGTCCGCGTCCCGCTGCCCGCTGATCTCGTGGGAGGTCTCCGGGGCGGTGGTGTCCTCGCCGCCGCCCGGATCGGTGACGACAAGGGTGCCCTGCATGGCGCCGTGCCCCGGAATCGTGCAGTAGTAGCGGTACGTGCCCGGGGTGAGGGTGACCTCGGCGGTGTGCCGGCCGCCGTTGTCGTCGGCCGGGTTGGCCAGGATGTTGAGATCGACGTCGGCGTTGTGGCGCGAGGGGTCGGAGGTGTCGAAGGTCAGGGTGTGCGGCATACCGGTGGTGTTGCCGGTGGCCTCGCTGTTCTCGAAGACGATGGTGGCCGGGCCGGCCACCGCCTCCGCCGGGGCCGTCAGATAGCGGTCGGTGGGGTTGCCGGCCGTCCAGGTCAGCACCTGGTCGGCGGCCGTGGCGGGGCGCGCGCCGTCCCTGCCGTACGCGGCGGGCGGCGCGCTCAGTCCGAGAGCCGCCAGCAGGGCCAGCACCAGGGCGGTGAGCAGGCCGCGCGATCCGGTGAGCCGCCGGGGCACCGCGGCCCCTCTGGTCCCGTTCATCCCCTGCTCCCGTCTCCGGTCGTGCCGGCCCCGGTCACCAGGTCGCCGGGCAGCGGTGTGGGCGGTCCGCCCCGGTAGGTGATGCGCCACAGCGCCGACTCGCGGGTGGAGGTGAAGAACCCCCGGCCGTAGTCGAGGACGTAGAGGGCGCCGTCCGGCCCGAACTTCCAGTCCATGAGGTTGCGGATGCCGCCCGGGCCGGCCGGGACGATGCCGTCCAGGCTCTCGGCGTGGACGGGCAGGCCGCCCTTGTCCGCGGTGTCCGGGTCCAGGGCGACGGCGTGCCGCGGCTGCTCGCCGTCGTAGAAGTCGCCGACGAACCACTTGCCGTCCCAGTACTCCGGCCACGTGACGGCGCTGCCGCTGCCGTCGTCGTGGCGGTAGACCGGGCCGTTCATGGCCGCCTGGGAGCCGCCCTTGAGCCAGGGCAGCAGATAGCGGGCCTCGTCCTGCTGGTAGCTGGGGATGCCGTCGCCGTCGCGCGGGTAGTCGGGGACGCCGCCCTGGGGGGAGTACCAGATGGTGTTGGAGCGGGCCGGGGGGAGGTCCACCAGGCCGTCGTTGTGGGGGGACTCGTTCCTGAGGTGATCGCAGTCGTACCAGCCGAGGGGCTGGGAGGGGTCGGGGAGGTTGCGGTCGCGGTAGGGCTGTTTGTTGCCCATGCAGTAGGGCCAGCCGTGGTTGCCGGCCCGGGTGATGGCGGCGAAGGTGTCGTACTTGGCCGGGCCCCAGACGGGGCTGGGCGCACCGGCGTCGGGGCCGACCCAGCCCGCGTAGAGGGTGTCCGTCTCCCGGTCGACGGAGATGCGGGAGGGGTTCCGCACGCCCATCACGTAGATCTCGGGGCGGGTCCTGCCGCCGCCCTCCTCCTCGCCGGTGAAGAGGTTGCCCTCGGGGATCGTGTAGGTGCCGTCGTCCTCGGGGTGGATGCGGAGGATCTTGCCGTTGAGGTTGTTGGTGTTGCCGGCGGTGCGGCGGGCGTCGGCGAAGGAGACGCCGCGGAAGGCCGGCTCCGGGTTGTTGCCGGAGTAACCACCGCTGAACTGGCTGGAGTTGGTGTCACCGGTGGCGATGTAGAGGTTCTCCGCCGAGTCCCAGGCCATGCCGCCGCCCGCGTGGCAGCAGCTGTGGATCTGCACCTCCCAGGAGAGGAGCACTTTCTCGGAGGCCGGGTCGAAGCGGTTGGTGGCGTGGTCCAGGGTGAAGCGGGAGACGCGGCGCCGCGCCAGGTGGTTCTCGCGGTCGATCTCCGAGTGCGGGGTGTAGTGGAGGTAGATCCAGCCGTTCTCCGCGAAGTCCGGGTCGAGTTCGATCCCGAGCAGGCCCTCCTCGTTCTTGACGAGTTCCCCGCCGCCGCCCTTGTTGCCGAAGACCTCGACGACGCCCGCGAGCCGGCTCTCCCCGGTGCGCGGGTCCCAGACGTGGACGGTGCCCATGCCGAGGCCGACGTCGGGGTCGTCCCAGTCGGTGACCACGGGATCGCCGTTCGCGCCGCCGCCGCGGCCGATGTGGAACACGCGGCCGTCCCCGGCGGTGACGAGGCCGTGCGGCTCGCCGATCCGGTCGGCCTGCCCGGGGGTGTTGGGCTCGGTGACGCGGGTGGCCTCGTAGTTCGCGGTGATGGTGGCCCGGCAGTCGGCGCGGGCGAGCCGGGTGGTCCACAGCAGGGCGCCGCGCAGATGGGTGCGCAGCCGCTCCTCGGCGAACGCGGCTTCGGTGCCGCCCATGCCGGTGTAGAAGGAGCGGCCGCCGCGGTAGTCGCGGCACCAGGAGACCGGGTGGTCCCAGCCGAGGGCGTCCGCGCCCGGGTCGTAGGTGCGCTCGCGGACCCGCGCGACGGTGTGCACCTCGCCGGAGGGGTTGGGCCGCCAGCTGAGCCAGTGGTCCTTGCGGGACCACTCCTGGGGCAGGTCCGCGGTGGCCGGGTGGCCGCGGTCGCCGGTCTCGACGGTGGCGCGCTGCACCCCGGGCGAGCCGTCACCGGCGGGCCGGGTGCCGATGAGGCCGGTGAACCAGGAGGAGTCCGGCTCGGTGCGCGCCGCGTCGTACACGCCGAGGAAGCCGCCGCCGGACTCGACGTAGGCCCGGAAGCCGTCCTCCTGCGCGTTGTTCAGGACGTCACCGGGGGTGGAGAGGAAGACGACCGCGTTGTAGCGGCGCAGCTTCTGCGTGGTGAAGACGGCGGGGTCGTCGGTGGCGTCGACGGTGAACCGCTCCTCGGCCGGGCCCTGGCGGCCGATCTCCTCCACGGCCTCGATTCCGGCCGCGGTCCTGGCCGAGGGCCGGCCTCCGGAGTCGTGGAAGACGAGCACGCCGACGTCCCCGGCGGCGGAGCCCCCGGGTAAGGATGCCGCGGACGGCGGGGCTTCCGCCGCCGCGGCGACCGGTGGCAGCGGCACCGCCGGCGCGGGTCGCGGGCCGGCGGGACCGGCCGTGGCCCCCGGGGCCCCTCCCAGCAGGGTCGCGGTCATTGCGGCGGCCAGCGCTGCTGTCGTCCACGCGCGGCCCCTGGTGCGCCCTCGTTGTGCCGAGGGTCCTGGCTGCGGATTGGCCCGCATAGCTCTCTCACCCCTCTGTGATCGCAGCAATGTCTCGAAGCTAGAGGGCTTTTGACGGACCGCCAATACCAATGACCGCACATCAACAAACTTTGTCCAGACCCTGGAAGAACCCCTCGGGGGCCGCTACCTTGATGCCGTCCCCGCCCTGGCAGCACCGGGGCCGGGCGGTCCCTCCCGGACGGACGCGACGACCCCAGACGACCCGCAGACGCCCCGGGGCGACGGCCCGCGGGGGATGGGAGCTCAGATGACCGAGGCAGGCGGCAGCGGCACGGCGCGGCGCTTCTTCTCACGGCGGTCGTTCACCGGCGGCGTCGCCGCGGCCGCCCTGGCCGCCCCGGCGGCCCTCTCCCCCACCGCGGCCGCGGCCGCGCCCGGCGGCCCGGCACCGTTACGGAACGCGGCCGGAGCCCGGAGCACGGCCACCGCGCAGGCCGGCGGCGAGGTCCGGTACCTGACCCTCTACGCGGAGAACCTCCCCGGCGGGCGGCTGGGCTACGGCCTCAAGCCGGGCGGGGCGACCGTCCCCGGGCCGCTGCTGGAGATGACCGAGGGCGACACCCTGCACATCGAGCTGGTGAACCTCGCCGACGTCACCCTCAGCCTCCATCCGCACGGCGTGGACTACGCGTTCGGCAGCGACGGCACCCCGCTGAGCAGAAGCACCGTGGCGCCGGGCGAGCGCCGCACCCACACCTGGCGCACCCATGAACCCCGCCGCCGGGCGGACGGCACCTGGGACGCGGGCAGCGCCGGCTACTGGCACTACCACGACCACGCGGTCGGCACCGTCCACGGCACGGCCGGCATCCGGAAGGGCCTCTACGGCCCGCTGGTCGTGCGCCGCGCGGGGGACGTCCTGCCGGACCAGCAGTTCACCATCGTCTTCAACGACATGACGATCAACAACCGCGCCGCCGACGACCCGTACGACGTCACCGCGAAGCTCGGCGAGCGGGTCGAGTTCATCTCGATCACGCACGGCGAGTACTACCACACCTTCCATCTGCACGGGCACCGCTGGGCGGACAACCGCACCGGGCTGCTCGCCGGCCCCGACGACCACACCCCCGTCATCGACAACAGGATCACCGGCCCGGCGGACTCGTTCGGCTTCCAGGTGATCGCGGGCGAGGGCGTGGGCGCCGGGGCCTGGATGTACCACTGCCACGTCCAGAGCCACGCGGACATGGGGATGGCGGGCCTCTTCCTGGTGACCGAGGAGGACGGCACGATCCCCGGCCACGACCCGGGACACGAGCACTGACCGGCCCCCGGCGGGGCCGGGGGCCGGCGGGGCCGGGGGCCGGCGGGGCCGCGGTGCCGGGCGGCCGGCTCAGTCCGCCGCGGACGGCGATGCCGCCGCCGCACCACCGGCGGACCGCAGGCGGACCGGGAGTTCGCGGTAGTCGTTGCCGATGAAGGAGGGCTGCGGCCGGAGCTCCTCCGGCCCGCGGGCCGGGCTCAGCCCGGGGAAACGTTCGAACAGCGCGGGCAGCGCGATCCGCCCCTCCAGGCGGGCCAGGGGCGCGCCGAGGCAGAAGTGGATGCCGTGGCCGAAGGCCAGGTGCTGCTTGTCCGCCCGGTCGATGTCGAACACGTCCCGCCCGTCGTGGAGTTCCGGGTCGCGGCCGTGGGCGCCGAAGCCGATCAGGACGAGGTCGCCGGGGCGGAGGACGACGCCCTCGCCGAGGTCGATGTCCGCGGTGGCGTAGCGCAGCGGCAGATGCATGATCGGGGGGTGCAGGCGCAGGCTCTCCTCGATCACGTCGTCCCAGCGGTCCGGGTCGGCCAGGACGGTGGCGAGCTGCTCCGGGTGGGCCAGCATCGCCTCGACGGCGTGGTCGATGAGGGAGACGGCGGTCTCGCTGCCGGCGCCGATCATCAGAATCAGGGTGGAGACCAGCTCCTCCTCGCTGAGCTGGTCGCCGTCCTCCTCGTGGGCGGCGAGGAGGAGGCCGGTCATGTCCTCGGCGGGCGCGGCGCGCTTGCTCGCGATGAGGGTGTGCATCGCGGCGAACAGATCGCGGCGGGTGGCCATGGCCTGCTCCGCGGTGGCGCTGGTGTCGAGCACGGCGTCGATGACGCGGAGCATCTCGGGCCGCTGCTCCGCGGGTACCCCGAAGAGATCGCAGATCACCCGGGTGGGCACCGGGTAGGAGAACCGGGCGCGCAGGTCCACCACGGGGTGCTCGCCCGCGTCCAGGGCCTCCAGGTCGTCCAGCAGCGCGGTGACGATCGCCTCGACGGCCGGGCGCATGGCCTCGATCCGGCGCGGGGTGAACGCCTTGCCGACGAGGGAGCGCAGCCGTTTGTGGTCGTCCCCGTCGCTGGTGAACATGGAGACGACGTCCACCCAGGAGGTCAGCCAGGGGTGGGAGCCGGGCTGGTGGCCGGGCCAGCTCTTGCGGGCGTCCTTGGATATATGGGGGTGGGTCAGCAGGTGCTTGGCGGTCTCCCCGCGGGTGACGGACCAGGCGGTGAGGCCGCCGGGCAGCAGGACGGGGGTGGCCGGCCCGGCCGCGCGCAGCTCGTCGGTCTGGGCGTAGAGCCGGCGGCCGCTGGTGTCGAGGGTGACGGGTGCGGCGGGCGTGGCGGGTTCGCCGTGAGCCGCGGGGCCGCCCGGGGCAGTGCCTGCGGCGGCCGGGGTGCTGACGGGGGTGCTGGTCACGCGGTACCTCCTGAGAACGTGGCGGCAGGGAGTGGTACGTCTTCCGGCTGGGGCCGGAAGGTGACGTGCATCGAGGCGGGGCACTGGTGGAACGGCCCGTGCCGGTTGGGCACGGAGTCCTCGGTGAGCTCCAGGTCCCAGAGCCGGTCGAGGACGGTCTCGATGGCGGTCCGTGCGATGACCGTGGCCTGGCCGGCGGCCGGGCAGCGGTGCGGTCCGGCGGACCACGCCAGGTGGGAGCGGTTCTCGTAGCCGAGGCCGGCCAGGGCCGGGTCCGTGTTGGCGGCGGCGTGGCTGATGAGGATGGGGACGCCCGGCGGGATCGGCACCCCGTGCAGCTGGGTGGGGTAACGGGCGTAGTGGGCGGAGAAGTTGGCCATGGGCGAGTGGGTCCACAGCGCCTTCTCCAGGGCGCGGCCGACGGTGACGGCACCGCCGGTGAGGTCGCCGGCGTAGCGGTCGTCGCTGAGCAGGAGCCGCAGGCCGTGCGCGATCCAGGCGGCGGTCGGGATGGTGCCCGCGCCGACGGCCACGACGAGCTGGTGCAGGATCTCGTCGTCGGTGAGCCCGCTGGGGTGGGCGAGCAGCCAGGAGGTGAAGTCCTGGCCCGGGCGCAGCTTGCGGAACTCCCGCAGCTCCGCCAGGCAGGCCGCCAGGTCTGCCGCGGCCCGCCCCGCCTCCGGCCCGGCGTTGATCATGCCCTGGCAGGCGGTGACCATCCGGTTGGAGAACTCGGGCGGGCAGCCGAGGAGGTCGGCGAAGACCAGCAGCGGCACCATGTCCGCGAACTGGGTCATCAGGTCCGCCCGCCCGTCGGGGGCGAAGCGGGCCACGAGCGCGGCGGCGTGGGCGCGGGTGGTTTCCCGGAGCTGGTGCGGGCTGATCCGGGCGAGGCAGTCGTCCATGGCCCGGCGGAGGCGCTCGTGCCGCTCCCCGTCCGCGTAGAGCAGGCTGGGGCGCCAGGCCATCAGCGCCAGGACGGGGCTGTCCGGGGGGACCTGCCCCTGCTGCAGCGCTGCCCAGGCGCGGGAGTCCTTGGCGTAGGTCTCGGTGTCGTTGAGCAGGTCGATGGCGGCGCGGTGGCCGGTCACGACCAGGGCGTGCACCCCGTCGGCGATTTCGGCCCAGGCGACCGGGGCGGTCTCCCGCAGGGCGTCGTAGGCGTCCTGCGGGCGGGCCGCGAAGTCCGCGCCGTGCAGCACGGGGCAGCGGGGGGTCGGCGGCCGGTTCATCGGGCGGGCTCCAGACTCTGGCGGCGGAGGATCTGGCTGACGAGGGAGATGAGGCCCTGTTTGGCGGAGTCGCGGAAGCGGGCGTCCAGCCGGACCAGCGGCGTGTCCTCGTCCATGCTGAGGGCGTCGCGCAGTTCGGCGTCGCTGTGCACCGGGGCGCCGTCGAACTCGTTGACGGCGACGGTGTAGGGCAGTCCGGCGTCCTCCAGCAGGTCGATGGAGTCGAAGCTCTGGTCGAGCCGCCGGGTGTCGGCCAGCACGAGTCCGCCCAGCGCGCCCTCCATGAGGGAGCGCACCATGCTCCCGAACCGGGGCTGGCCGGGGGCGCCGAACAGGTAGAGCACGATGTCCTCGGTGAGGGTGAGGCGGCCGAAGTCCATGGCGACGGTGGTGGTGTCCTTGCCCTCCATCCCCCGCAGGTCGTCCACGAGTTCGCCGGCCCGGGTCATCCGCTCCTCGGTGCGCATCGGCCGGATCTCCGACACGGAGCCGACGTAGGTGGTCTTGCCGACGGCGAAGGGCCCGAGAACGACGATCTTCACCGACTGGGCGCCGGCGGGCAGATAGCGGTCAGAGCGCGTGGAGTGCATCCAGGATCCTCTCCAGCAGTGCCATGTCGTGCTGCTGAGCGGCGGGAACGGGTGAGCGGGCGACCAGGTGGCCGCTGTCCACCAGCCCGGAGACGATCACCTTGGTGACCGCGCCCGGGAGTTGCAGGTGGTGGCCGACCTCCGCCACGGAGAGCACTCCGGGCAGACAGAGGTCCATCACCCGGTGCGCGTGGGGGCTCAGACCGGTCAGGGGCATCTTGTGGTCGGCGATGAGCAGGGTCGCCTCGTCGAGACTGGTACGGGACGGGGTGGCGCGGCCGCCGGTGACGGTGTACGACCGCACCATCCCGCGGCGGCGGTGCGCGGGCGGCGTCATGAGGTGCCGGCCGGGGCCGGCCGTTCCCGGGCTTCCAGCACCGGGCGGAGCCCTCGGATCATCTTCATGGTGGCGGTGATGGCCACCGCCACCTCCTGGCTCATGGAGTCGCCCCGCACCGAGACGGCGACCCCGGTGCGCCGGCCGGCGGCGAAGACGAGGACGGTGTGGTCCTTCATGTCGCTGACGATGTGCCGCCACGTCAGCCGCCCCTCGCCGTCGCCCTCGTCCAGGCCGCAGAAGCCGGAGAGGTCCTGGTTGAGGGCCTTCATGCCGGAGAAGGCGGCGCAGGCGCGTTCGGCGTCGTCCCGGGAGAGCCCGTCGGAGGCGGCCAGCAGCAGGCCGTCGGAGGTGAACAGCAGGACGTTCACCACTCCGCGTTCCCTGGCGAGCTCGTTGAGGGCCCAGGTCATGTCCACGGTGTCGGCGGTGTGCTCAGTCATCGGTGGAGGTTCCTCCGGTGTCGGGCGCGGCGTATCCGGCGCTGAGTGCGCGCCGCATCTGGTCGAAGCCGGCAGCGAGGGTGTCGGGGTCGGTGGTGTCGGAGGCCGCTTCCTGGGAGGGGCCCTCCGGGGTCCGGGGACGGCTGCGGCGGCGCCGTTTCGGCAGGCCGGACTCGGTGGACAGCGGGGGCTCGGCCGGGGTGTCGCGGCCGTCCGCGGGGGCCGCCGGCCCGGCCGGCGCGGGCAGCGGGTCCGGGGCGGCCGGGCCGGCGCCGGCGGGCTGCTCCTCCCGGGCGACGGGCCGCGGGCGTCCCGCGGTCCCCGTGCGGACGGAGGCACCGGCTTCCGGTCCGATGCGCACCGCCCCGGTGTCCTCCGGGGCGTCTCCCATCAGCGCGCCGGGCACCAGGAGCACGGCCTTGACCCCGCCGCCCGCGGAGGGAGCGCCGACGTCGGCGCGGAACCCGTAGTCGGCGGCGAGCCGGCCGACGATCGCGAATCCCAGCTGCCGCTCGTCGCGCAGGTTCGTGACGTCCATGACGGTGCTCTGCCGCAGCAGCCGCTCCGCCTCCTCGCGCTGAAAGACGTTCATGCCGAGGCCGCTGTCCTCGACCACGATGCTGAAGCCGCTCCGCACCTCCTGGACGTAGACCGTGACCTGGTCACTGGAGTAGGAGGTGGCGTTGTTCAGCAGTTCGGTGAGGGCGACGGTGACGGGCTCGACCACCCGGCCCTCGACGAACAGTTCGGCGGTGCGCGGGAGATAGGTGAAGGAGACCCGGTCGTAGGCGTCGATGCGCCCCCGGGCGCTCTCGACGATCTCGCGGAAGGTGCAGTTGGCGCGCTGGACGCCGGGCCAGGAGCCGGCGAGGATCCGCAGCCGCTGCAGGGTGTGCAGGGCGCGGGTCGCGAAGTGGTCGATGTCCGTGAGGCTCTGGTGGTAGGCGCCGGCCGCCGGGTACTTGTCCAGTTCCTCGTCGATCTTCATCTGCAGCCGGACGAGGTAGGTCTGCGCCTCGTCGGCGATCCCCCGCACCCCGGCGCGCGCGTCCCGGCCGATGCTCTCCCGGGTGATCGCCACGGCCTCCCGCACCAGGGCTTCCGCGGCGCTGTAGGCGCTGTCGACCGGGGTGTTCTTGAGGTCGGGCTCCAGCAGGCCGGGGACGACGACACCCGGATGCCCGCGCGCTTCGACGTCGACCACGGCGGGCAGCCGCCGTTCGACGAGGTGCCGGGCCTCGGACTCCGCCGCCCGGTTGGCGTACCGCGCCAGCTCGGCCCGCTGCCGCGCTCGCTCGCTCTGCTCTTCCGCGGCTGTTCTGGCCTGTTTCAGACGGTGTTTGCCACGGGTCTGATGTGCCAGGGCCGCCAGGGTGGCGGCCAGGCCGCCGCCGAGGAAGAGCTCCGGTAAGAGATGGGAATCGATCATGAACGTCCTTGGACTGATGAACGGGACGGCGGACACGGGTCACCGGCAACCGGAGACGGCGGCGGGCGCCCTGGTACGACGGCCGTGTTCCCCACGCTTCCCCCTGCTCTCGGATCCGGTCTTCGGAAGAAAAACGTCAACATTGCCCCCAAGAAGGCAAGTTGACGACTCTCCGAGGCAAAAAAGGAACTTCGGAGAGTCGGCGGCGCCGACCCTATCGAACGTCTGCACCCGGCCGAGCAGTAGCACCAAGATGTTGCCCGCGCACACACAGTCGTCACAGGGTGTGCGATCGGAATCGGACCGGCATCCGGGGGTTCCGCCACACCGGCCCGTACGGCGGCGTCACCCGCCGTACGGCGGGGGCGCGGGGACTTCCGCGGCGGCCCCGCGGCGGCTCCGGGACGGCTCCGGGAGGCTCCGCCGGTGACCGGACGGCCGGAGGCGGGACGGCCGAACCGTCAGGCCGTCAGGCCGTCAGGCCGTCAGGCCGTCAGGCCGTCAGGCCGTCAGGCCGTGGGGCCGCCTGCCCGGCGGAAGCCGCGTGCGGGCACGGCACCGGAGGCGGTCTCCGGCACGGAGGCGGCCCCAGGCCCGGGTGCGTGCCCGGTCCCGGTCCCGGGCTCGGGCTCGGGCTCGGGCTCGGGCTCGGGCTCGGGCTCGGGCTCGGGCGGGTGGATGCTCCCCATCAGACCGGAGAGGCGGCTTCCGGTGGCGCCCGTGCGCTCGGCGACCATCTCGGCGGCGATGCTCACGGCGGTCTCCTCCGGGGTCCGGGCGCCCAGGTCGAGACCGATGGGCGAGGCCAGCCGGGCGAGTTCGGGCCCGGTGAGGCCGGCCGCGCGCAGCCGGTCCAGGCGGTCGTGGTGTGTACGACGGGAGCCCATCGCCCCGACGTACGCGAGCGGCAGGCGGAGCGCGACCTCCAGCACGGGGACGTCGAACTTGGGGTCGTGGGTGAGGACGCAGACGGCGGTCCGCCCGTCGATCCGTCCGGCCGCCGCCTCGGCGCGCAGATAGCGGTCCGGCCGGTCCACCACCACCTCGTGCGCCTCCGGGAAGCGGCGGCGGGTGGCGAAGACCGGCCGGGCGTCGCAGACGGTCACGCGGTGGCCGAGGAACGCCCCGATCCGGGCCAGGGCGGCGGCGAAGTCGACGGCACCGAAGACGATCAGCCGGGGAGGAGCGGCGTGGACGGCCACGAAGAGCCGCAGCTCCTCGCCGGGGCACCGCCCGTCGTACCCGTAGCGCAGGGTGCCGCCGCGCCCGGCGGCCAGCATCGCGCGGACGTCGGCGGTGACGGCGGCGTCCAGGGCGCGGCTGCCGAGGGAGCCGGCGACGCGGTCGGGCCCGACCACCAGATGCCGGCCGAGGCGGGCCGCCGGGCCGGGGCCGCGGCCCGGGCTTCCCTCCCGGGGCCGGCCGCCGCGACCGCCGCGGCCGCCGTCGCCCCCGCCACCGGGGCCGCGGCCGGCACCTCCACGGCCGTCACCGCCGTCACCACCACCGCCGGTGCGGTTCGCCGCCACGCAGGTGACCACGGCCACCGGCTCCCCCGCCCGGACGGCCCGCGCCGCCTCGCCGAGCTCCGGAAACGTCGTCCGGTCGACGCGCTCGACGAACAGCTCCACGGTGCCGCCGCAGGTCAGCCCGATCGCGAAGGCGTCGTCGTCGGCGACCCCGTAGGACTGGAGCGACGGCGGCGCCCCGGCCGCCGCTTCGGCCGCCAGCTCGTGCACCGCCGCCTCCACGCACCCGCCCGACACGCTCCCGACCGCCGTGCCGCCGGGGCCGACCAGCATGGTCGCGCCCGGCTGCCGGGGCGACGACCGCCAGGTGGCCACCACGGTGGCCATCCCGACGGGCTCTCCGGCCCGCCACCAGCGCTCCAGATCCTCCAGTACGTCCCGCACCCGCGATCTCCGATCCCGTCGGCCGCAACCCGGTTCCCGGCTCCCCACGTCCCGGCGCCGCAATGTAAGAGGATGATACATTGTTATGTATGAGCCTCTTACATACCGCCTCGACCAGCGAGATCACGCTGTGCGTCAACGGGGAGAAGCACCATCTGACCGTGGACAACCGCTCCACGCTGCTCGACACGCTGCGCGAAGACCTGCGCCTGACCGGCGCCAAGAAGGGCTGTGACCACGGACAGTGCGGCGCCTGCACGGTCCTGGCCGACGGGGAGCGGATCAACAGCTGCCTGACGCTGACCGTGACCGCCGAGGGGCGCGACATCGTCTCGATCGAGGGAGTGGCCGCTCTCACCGGCGGGGCGGCGGGCACGGCAGCGGCGGCCGGCACGGGGGCGGCGGACGGGACGGGGGCGGCGGACGGGACGGACGGAGCAGGCGCGGCGGACGGCCTCCACCCGGTGCAGCGGGCCTTCCTGGCCCACGACGGCCTCCAGTGCGGCTACTGCACCCCCGGCCAGATCTGCTCCGCCATCGGCGCCCTCGGCGAGGCCGCCCGCGGCTGGCCCAGCCGGGTGACCGGGGACCCGGCGGCGGGCGTGGCCGGCACCGCCGCTCTGACGCCCGAGGAGGTCCGCGAACGCATGAGCGGCAACCTCTGCCGGTGCGGCGCCCACCAGGGCATCGTGGCCGCCGTCCTGGAGGCCGCGGGAGCGGACCCGAGCGAGCACGGCCCCGCCGCGCCCGTTCCGGCCGCCGGTTCCGCCGGTTCCGCCGGGCCCGGCGGGCCCGGCGGAACCGCCGCGCCGTCCGGGAGGTGCCCGCGATGAAGGAGTTCGCCTACGTCCGGGCGGCCGACGCCGACGAGGCCGCGGCCCTGGTGGCGGACCGGCCCGACGCCGTCTACCTCGGCGGCGGCACCAATCTCGTCGATCTGATGAAGCTCGGCGTGGCCCGGCCCGGCCTCGTCGTCGACGTCTCCCGGCTGCCCCACGACCGCGTCGAGCACCGCCCCGACGGCTCGGTGCTCATCGGCGGGGCGGTGCGCAACGGCGTCCTGGCGGGGGACCCGGGCATCCGGCGGCGCTTCCCGCTGCTGGCGCAGGCGCTGCTCGCGGGCGCCTCCGGGCAGCTGCGGTCGGCCGCCACCGTGGCGGGCAATCTGCTGCAGCGCACCCGGTGCGGCTACTTCCAGGACGTCACCAAGCCCTGCAACAAGCGCGAGCCCGGCTCCGGTTGCCCGGCCGTCACCGGCGCGCACCGCGAACTGGCCGTCCTCGGCACGTCCGAGCACTGCGTGGCGAGTCATCCCTCCGACATGGCCGTGGCGCTGGCCGCGCTCGACGCGACCGTCCGTCTGCGCTCCCCCGGCGGCACCGAGCGCGACGTGCCCGTGGAGGAGCTGTATCGGCCGCCGGGCCGGACCCCGCACCGGGAGACGGTACTGGCGCCCGGCGAGCTGGTCACCGCCGTGGAGCTGCCCGCACCGCCGCCCGGCGCCGTGATGCGCTACCGCAAGGTGCGCGACCGCTGGTCGTACGCCTTCGCCCTGGTGAGCGTGGGGGTGTCGGTGCGGCGCGCGGAGGACGGGACGCTGGACCGGGTGGCGATCGCCCTCGGCGGCGTCGCCCCGCGCCCCTGGCGCGCGCGGGCGGCCGAGGAACGGCTGCTCGGGCACCGTCCGGAGGACACGCTGCTGCGCGCCGCCGCCGGGGCCGAGCTCGCGGACGCCCGGCCGCTGCCCGGCAACGCCTTCAAACTCGGCCTGACCACCGACCTGATCGCGGCCACCGTCCGCGATCTCCTCACGGACGGCGGAGAGCCCGCCGCCGACGGCAGCGGGGAGGAACCGCGTTGAGCACCGACACCACCGCCGGGGCCCGGCCCGCGAACGGCGCCGCCCCACCGGCGGGGGCCGCCCCGGCCTCCCCCGCACCACCGGCCGCCGCGGGCCGCGCGGGCGGCCCGGAGCCCGGGCGCGCGCCGGCCGTCGGCAGCCCCCTGGTGCGGGTGGACGGCCTGGAGAAGGTCACCGGTGCGGCCCGGTACGCGTACGAGTTCCCGGTTCCCGGCGCCGCGTACGTCTGGCCGGTCGGTGCCACCGTCGGCCGGGGCCGGGTCACCGGCGTGGACGCGGAGGCGGCGCTCGCCGTCCCCGGTGTCCTGGCCGTGCTCGACCACACCAGCGCGCCCCGGCTGCGCGCGGACTTCGCCCGCTCGGGACAGCTCCTGGGCGCGGGCGCCGACATGCTCGTCCTGCAGTCGCCCGAGGTGGCGCACCGGGGCCAGATCGTGGCGGCGGTCGTCGCGGAAACCCTGGAGGGCGCGCGGGAGGCCGCGGCTGCGGTGTCCGTGACCTATGAGCGGGAGCCGCACGACGCGGTGCTGCGGGAGGACGACGAGGACCTGTACGTCCCGGAGGTCTCGGCGAACGACGGCTCGCCGGGGATGTCCGAGCGGGGGGACCCGGACGCGGCCCTGGCCGCGTCTCAGGTCCGGATCGAGGCCCGGTACACGACCCCGGCCGAGCTCCCCAGCCCGCTGGAACCGCACGCCGCCATCGCCGCCTGGGACGGCGACGGGCGGCTGGTGCTGCACAACTCCGACCAGGCCCCGTATCTGAGCTCCCTGACGCTGGCGGCGCTGTTCGGGCTGGACCCGGACGCGGTGGAGGTCGTCTCGGAGCACGTGGGCGGCGGTTTCGGCGCCAAGGGCGCGCCGCGGGGCGCGATCGTGCTGGCGGCCCTGGCCGCGCGGGCGGTCGCCCGGCCGGTGAAGATCGCACTGACGCGACGTCAGATGCCGGTGCTCACGGGCTACCGGACACCGACGATCCAGCGGGTCCGCCTCGGCGCCCGGCCCGACGGGCGGCTGACCGCCGTCGACCACGAGGCGGTCATCCAGAGTTCGCGGTCGACGGAGTTCGTCGAGCAGGTCGTCTCCTCCACCCGCATGATGTACGCGGCACCGCACGCCCGGGCGGCGGTGCGGCTCGCCCGGCTGGACGTGATGACGCCCGTCTGGTTCCGCGCCCCCGGCCACACCCCGGGCATGTTCGCCCTGGAGTCCGCGATGGACGAACTGGCGTCCGGACTCGGCATGGACCCGGTCGAGCTGCGGATCGTCAACGAGCCGGAGACCGACCCGGAGAGCGGACTGCCGTTCAGCAGCCGCGGCCTGGTGGCCTGTCTGCGCCGGGGCGCGGCGCGCTTCGGCTGGGCGGACCGCGATCCGGCGCCGGGGGCGCGCCGCGAGGGGCGCTGGCTGGTCGGCACGGGCGTCGCCGCCTCGCACCACCCGGACTACACCTTCCCGTCCTCGGCACTGGCCCGCGCCGAGGCGGACGGCAGCTACCGGGTACGGGTGGGCGCGGCCGATCTGGGCACGGGCGCCCGCACGGTGCTGACCCAGGTGGCGGCGGACGCGCTCGGCACCGCCCCCGGCCGGGTCCGGCTGGAGATCGGCCGGGCCTCGATGGGCATGGCGGCGTTCGCGGGCGGCTCGATGGGCACCGCCTCCTGGGGCTGGGCCGTGGACAAGGCGTGCCGGGCGCTGGCGGCGGAGCTGGCGGCGGCCGGGGGCGCCGTACCGCCGGGAGGCCTGGAGGTGCGCGCCGACACGACGGAGGACCTCGCCGGCCGGGCCGAGCTGTCGCGGCACTGCTTCGGCGCCCAGTTCGCGCAGGTGCGGGTCGACACGGACACCGGGGAGATCCGGGTGGACCGCATGCTGGGCGTCTTCGCGGCCGGCCGGATCCTCAACCCCCTGACAGCTCGTTCGCAACTCGTCGGGGGGATGCTGATGGGCCAGTCGATGGCACTGCTGGAAGGCGCGGAAGTCGACCGCGAGTTCGGGGACTTCGCGAACCCGGACCTGGCGGGCTACCACATCGCCTCCCACGCGGACGTGCGCGGCATCGAGGCGGTCTTCCTGGACGAGCGCGACGACCGGCTGAACCCCGTCGGCGGCAAGGGGATCGGGGAGCTCGGCCTCGTCGGCGCGGCGGCGGCCGTCGCGAACGCCTTCCACCACGCGACCGGCACCCGGGCCCGCGACCTGCCGATCCGCGTCGAGGACGCCCGCCGGGCGCTCGCGGCGCTGAGGGAGACGGCGCGGGGATGAGCGGCGGGGCGGCGGCTCCGGTTCCCGGCCCGGCCCCGGGGCGCCGCTCCCGTCCCCGGCCCCGGGCGCCGTCCCGGGGTACCGCCGGGGTCCGGGCCGGGAGCCCGGGACACCGCTGTGCCCCGGGCGGCCGCTGTGCCCCGGGCGGCCGCCCGATACGGTCCCGGGCCGCCGCCCGGGGGCCGGCCGGCCCCGCCGGCCCACCGCGATCGGTGAGGTGACCGGGGCCCGGCGAGAACCCGCGGAACCGGCGGGCCCACCGGGCGCGGCCCCTGAACGACTTTGAGTAGGCTCTACCGGATGGTGACCAGGGCGAAGGGACGGCGCGGCACGTACCACCACGGCGATCTGAGCGCCGCACTGGTCCGCGCGACGCTGGAGATCGTCGACGAGGCCGGGGTGCGCGGCTTCTCGGTCTCGGAGGCCGCGCGCCGCACCGGCGTCAGCCCGGGCGCCCCGTACCGCCACTTCGCCGACCGGGACGCGCTGCTGGCGGCCGCCGCGCTGGAGGTGTCGCGGCGGGTCAACGAGATGTACGCCGCGGCGGCCGCGGACCTCGGCACCCCGGAGGACCGGCTCGCGGCGGTGGGCGAGGTCTACGTCCGGGCGGCCGCGCGTTTCCGGGGCGGCTTCGACATCCTCTTCCACACCGAGCTGCGCGCGGCCCATCCCGAACTCCGCGACAGCGGGCGGGCGTTCATCGACATGCTGCTGCCGGACGCGTTCGCGCTGGTCCCCGACGGCGGCCACGAACTGGCCACCACCCTCCTGGAGGCCCTGGCCGCGCTGACCCGCGGCTACGCCGCCCTGCTGCTCAGCGGCCTGTTCGGCGAGCCGGGTGAGGCCGCGGACACGGTGGCCGAGCGGGCGACGACGACGGCACGGGCACTGATCCGCGGCCTCTGCGGCTGAATCGGCCCCGCCCGACCGGGCACGCGTGCGAAGATCACGAAGCCCCCCGGCGCCCGGACGCGGGAGCCGCCACCGCCGCCGGCCGATCGTCGAAAGGTCCCCCGTGCGCAAGCTCGTCTACTACATCGCCTCCACCCTCGACGGCTTCATCGCAGGCCCGGACGGCGCCGACCCCACGGGCCCCGGCGGCTTCTGGCCGGTCCCCGAGGACTACCTCGCCCACATCGTCGCCGAGTACCCGGAGACCCTGCCGGCCCCGGCCCGGGCCGCGCTGTCGGTCACGGCGGAGGCGAAACGCTTTGGCACCGTCATCGAGGGCCGGCGCACCTACGAGATCGGTCTCAGGGCCGACATCACCGACGCCTACCCGCACCTGCGGCACCTGGTGGTCAGCCGCACCCTGAGCGAGAGCCCGGACCCGGCCGTCGAACTCGTGCCCGAGGACCCGGTGGGAAAGGTCCGGGAGCTCAAGCGGGAGACCGGCCGGGACGGCGGCGACGGCAAGGACATCTGGCTGATCGGCGGCGGTGAGCTGGCCGGAGCCCTCTACGGGGAGATCGACGAGTTGATCATCAAGCTGAGTCCGCTGACCGTCGGCACCGGCGTCCCCCTCTTCGCCTCCGGGACCGCCTTCGACCCCCGCCGCTGGGAACTCACCGGCCACACGGTCCTGGAGAGCGGCGCGGCCTTCCTGACGTACGCCCGCACGACCGGCGCGTAGGCCCCGGCGGCGGACGGCGGGCGGGGCCGGACGGCGCTTCCGGACGGCGCTTCCGGACGGCGCTTCCGGACGGCCGCGGGAGCGGAGCGGCGCCGTCCGGGAGAGCTCTGTCACAGCGCACCCCCCTGGCCGGGGCCCGGTAAGGGTGGGTTAACTTAGGTACACCTCACCCGAGGCCACGCCGATCCGTCCGCCACCGGAGCCCGCCCATGCGCCCTGTCCGTCTCCCGCTCGTCACCGCGGCCGTCACCGCGGCCGCCCTGACCCTCATCACCGGCTGCGCCGAGAAGAGCGACGCCAAGGGCGGGCAGGACACCGTCGAGGTGACCGCCGGCGACTCCTCGTGCGAGGTGTCGGAGAAGGAGTTCCCCGCCGGCCACGTCCGGCTGGCGGTCGAGAACACGGGCTCCAAGGTCACCGAGGTCTACCTGCTCTTCCCGGACGGCCGCATCGTCACCGAGCGGGAGAACATCGGCTCCGGCACCAGGGCGACCATCACCGCCGAGGTCGAGCCCGGCGACTACGTGATCGCCTGCAAGCCGGGCATGAAGGGCGACGGCATCCGGCAGAAGGTCAGGGCCACCGGCGGCGGCGAGAAGGCGGAGCGCAGTCCCGAAATGGACGCCGCCGTCGCCGCCTACCGCCGGTACGTCCGGGAGCAGGCGGAGGAGACCCTGCCCAAGGCGCAGGTCTTCGCGGACGCCGTGAAGGACGGCGACATCGCCGCCGCGAAGAAGGCGTACGCCGCGTCCCGCATCGGCTGGGAGCGCACCGAGCCGGTCGCCGAGTCGTTCGGAGACATCGACCCCAAGGTGGACCTGCGCGAGGACGGCCTGGAGGACGGCCGGGACCCGGAGAAGGACTGGACCGGCTGGCACCGTCTGGAGAAGTCGCTCTGGGCGGAGAAGAAGATCACCTCCCGCGACAAGGAACTGGCCGATCTCCTGATCAAGGACCTCGGGGACTGGGAGAAGAGAGTCGGCTCCGCGGAGATCACCCCGACCTCCATGGCCAACGGCGCCAAGGAACTCCTGGACGAGGTCGCCACCGGCAAGGTCACCGGTGAGGAGGAGCGGTACAGCCACACCGACCTGGTGGACTTCAAGGCCAACGTCGAGGGCGCGCAGACGTCGTACGAGCTGCTGAAGCCGGTCGCCCGGGAGAACGACCCGGAGCTCGTCAAGGAGCTGGACCGGCAGTTCACCTCGCTGAACGAGCTGCTCGACACCTACCGCGAGGGCCGGGGGGACCACGCCTTCGTCTCCTACGACAAGGTCGGCGAGGCGGAGCGGAAGAAGCTGTCCGACGCGGTCAACGCGCTCGCGGAGCCGCTGTCGAAGCTGGCCGCGGCCGTCGCCGGGTGACCGGCACACCCGGCGGTACCCGGCACACCACGCAGCGGGCAGAAGGAGGGGGCGGCTCCATGGCGGAGGAGAACACCGGCGCGGCCGGCAGCGGGGACGGACCGGCGGAGGGCCGGGCTCCCACGCGCCGGGCCCTGATCGGCTGGGGCGGTGCCGGGCTGGCGCTCGGCGCGGCCGCGGCCGGCGGCGCGGCCACCGCGTTCGGCGGCGACGGCGCGGCGGCCGCCGGGCCGGCCGGTGACGCCGTCCCCTTCCACGGCCCCCACCAGGCGGGCATCGCCACGGCCGTGCAGGACCGGCTGCACTTCGCGGCCTTCGACGTGACCACCGGGGACCGGGCCGCACTGGCCGGCCTCCTCAGGGACTGGACGGCCGCCGCGGCGCTGATGACCCGGGGCCGGCCGGTCGGCGAGGGCGCGCACGGCGGGCTGCCGGAGGCCCCACCGGACGACACGGGCGAGGCGCTCGGCCTCAAACCGTCGCGGCTGACGCTCACCCTCGGCTTCGGCCCGTCCCTCTTTGCCAAGGGCCGGTTCGGCCTGGCGGACCGGCGGCCGGAGGCCCTGGTGGACCTGCCGGCCTTCCCCGGCGACAACCTCGACCCGGCGCGCAGCGGCGGTGACCTGTGCGTCCAGGCGTGCGCGGACGACCCGCAGGTCGCGGTGCACGCGATCCGCAACCTGGCCCGGATCGGCTTCGGCAGGACCGCGATCCGCTGGTCGCAGCTCGGCTTCGGCAAGACCTCGTCCACCACGCCCGACGCGCAGACACCGCGGAACATGTTCGGTTTCAAGGACGGCACCCGGAACATCGCGGCCGGGGACACCGCGGCCCTGGACCGGCACGTCTGGGTCCCGGAGAAGGACGGCCCGGCGTGGATGGCCGGCGGCTCGTATCTCGTCGCGCGCCGGATCCGGATGCACATCGAGACCTGGGACCGCACGTCCCTGCGGGAGCAGGAGGACATCTTCGGACGCGACAAGGGCGAGGGGGCGCCGGCCGGCAAGGCGCGGGAGCACGACGAGCCGAACCTCAGGGCGATGCTGCCCACCTCGCACGTCCGGCTGGCGCACCCGGACGCCAACGGCGGGGCCCGGATGCTGCGCCGCGGCTACTCGTTCACGGACGGCACCGACAAGCTGGGCCGCCTCGACGCCGGCCTGTTCTTCCTCGCCTACCAGCGGGACGTGCGGGACGCCTTCATCCCCGTCCAGCGGAACCTGGCGCGGAGCGACGCGCTCAACGAGTACATCCAGCACGTGGGTTCGGCCGTCTTCGCCGTTCCGCCGGGCGTCCGCGACCGGGACGACTGGTGGGGCCGGGAGCTGTTCTCGTGATCAATCCAGTGGAGGGACCGGCATGTTCGGCAACTACCTGATCGGCCTGCGGGAGGGGCTGGAGGCCAGCCTCGTCGTCTCCATCCTCGTCGCCTACCTCGTGAAGACCGGCCGCCGGGACGCCCTGAAGCCGGTCTGGGCCGGCGTCGGGATCGCCGTGGCCATCTCGCTGGGCTTCGGCGCCTCCCTGGAGTTCGGCTCCCAGGAGCTGACCTTCGAGGCGCAGGAGCTGCTGGGCGGCTCGCTGTCGATCCTGGCCGTGTCCCTGGTGACGTGGATGGTCTTCTGGATGCGGCGCACCGCGCGGCACCTCAAACGGGAACTGCACGGCAAGCTGGACGCCGCGCTGGAGCTCGGCACCGGCGCGCTCGTCGCGACCGCGTTCCTCGCCGTGGGCCGCGAGGGCCTGGAGACGGCCCTGTTCGTCTGGGCATCGGTGCGGGCCAGCGGCGAGGGGACGTCCGCGCCGCTGCTCGGGGCGCTGCTGGGCATCGCCACCGCGGTCCTGCTGGGCTGGCTGTTCTACCGCGGCGCGCTGAGGATCAACCTGGCGCGGTTCTTCACCTGGACGGGCGGGATGCTGATCGTCGTGGCCGCCGGTGTGCTCGCGTACGGGGTGCACGACTTGCAGGAGGCACGCTTCCTGGGCGGCCTGGCGGACAAGGCCTTCGACGTCAGCGACACGATCTCGCCGGACAGCTGGTACGGGACGCTGCTGAAGGGGATCTTCAACTTCCAGCCGGACCCGACCGTGTACCAGGTGGCGGCCTGGCTGCTGTACCTGCTCCCCACCATGGTCTTCTTCCTCGCCCCGCAGCGCGGCACGGCCGGCGGCGGTCCGCGCCGTCCGGAGGCCGGCCGGGACGCGGCGGAGACGGAGGCGAAGGCCGGGACCGGGGCGGAGGCGGACCCGGTCGCCGCCGGCACGCCAACCGCCCCGGCCTCCGCTCGCGGCGCGGAGCAGGGGTAGCGCGGCCTCCGCCACCGGTTCACACGGAAACGGGCGTATCCCAACCCCTTGGGCGCGGTTGCGCCCGATCTGCCCGTCCGCCGGCGCGGCGGCCCTCACGGTTCCGCACGCAGGGCGGTCATGGTGCGGCCGATGAGGCCCGCGGCGTCCGCGCCGCGGTCGCCGCGCATCAAGCCACTCCCCCAACTGCACCGATGCGTCCACGACCCGGCGCACGCGCGGCATCCGGCGCTCCCGGTAGGCCGTGAGCAGCGCGTCGAGGGAGGAGGCGGACGCGGCGGGGCCCGTGAGGAGACCGGCCAGGACGGAGACGTCCTCCGGGGACATCGCGGCGCCCTGGGCGAGGGTCGGCGGGCAGGCGTGGGCGGCGTCCCCGGCGAGGACGACGCGGCCGCGGTGCCACGGACCCTCCACCAGCAGCCGGTGGAACCAGGTGCAGTGGACCTGTTCCGGATCGGTGAGGTGCTCGCCGATCTCCTTCCAGACACCGCCGTAGCCGGCCGCGAGGCCCCGCATCTCCTCGGCGTACCGGGCCGGGTCGAGTGCGGCCGGGTCGCGCTTCGGCTCGACCGGATACGCGTAGAGGGAGTCCCCGCCGGTGGGGCAGTAGCCGGCGATCCAGCACGGGCCGCCGTGGGTGAGGTCGGTGCGGTCGACGCCCTCGGGGCGCGGTGCCGTGGCGCGCCAGATGCCCATGCCGGTGGGCTCCGGGCGGTCGGGGATCCCGATCAGCCCGCGGGTCGCGGAGCGCAGGCCGTCGGTGGCCACGACCGGGTCGTAGCGGCCGGAACCGCCGTCGCCGCAGCGGACGGAGACGCCCACACCGGTGCCGCGGACGGGACGGCGGGCATCGGAGCGCCCCGTCCGGGTACCCGCGACGCACGGGGCCGGGCCGACGGTCCGGTCGTCACGGACGGACCGCACGACACCGCGACCAGGACCCGGCGACCAAGCAGCAGACGGCAGACGGAGAAGGCAGACGGAGAAGGCAGGTGATCCCGGTGCCGGGACGCAAGGAACTCCCCTCGACCCTGGAGCGCTCCGACAAGAAGGCGCAGCGCACCTGGATCAAGGCGCATGACTCGGCCGTGGAGGAGTACGGCGAGGGCGAGCGCGCGCACCGGGTGGCCTTCGGCGCGCTCAAGCACATGTACGAGAAGGTGGGCGACCACTGGGAGCGCAAGGAGAGCGGCCGCAAGGGCCCGTCCGACCGCCGGGCGGCGCAGCCGCGGCCGCAGAGCGGGCCCACCGGCGAGGGCGTCGACGAACAGGCGTCCAAGGCCCATCTGTACGAGCTGGCCCAGCGGATGGACATCACCGGCCGGTCGAGGATGTCGCGGCGGGAACTGCTGGATGCCGTGCGCAAGGAGAACCGCTCGCGGACCCGCAGGAGGCGGGAGAGCTGACCGGGCCGCCCCGGACGCTCCACGCTCCGGCCCGGGTGCCTGAAGGCGCGGCCCCGTTCGCCCCGTTCGCCCCGTTCGGCGCCGCCCCGTTCGGCGCCGCCCCGTTCGGCACGCTTCTCCCGGCGGGCGCCCTTCAGCCGCCGGCGCGGCCGGTGTTCGGGCGGGGATCCTGCGGGCGGTGGGCCCCGGGCTGTTCGGCGAGCGTGTCCCAGAACATGAGTTCATAGGTCTGCAGGAGCCGCCCGTAGTGGTGCACCGCCCGCCGCCCGAAGCGCCGCCCGGAGTCCAGGCCCGACTGCACGGCGTCCAGCGCCTGCTCGGTGACCTCCGGCGCGGGGGTGGCGAAGAAGTCGACGAAGCCGCAGGCCGCGTCCGTGAATCCGTAGTGCCGGCGCAGCCCTCTGCTCAGCTCGGCGCAGTAGTTGCCCCAGGCCGCGAAGTTGGCGGTGACGGCGATGACGGCCTCGACCGGTTCGGCGTTGAGCGCGAGCCAGGAGACATAGGCCGGGTAGGTCTGGCAGCCGGCCAGGGGTTCGTAGTCACGCACGGTGTCCGCGTCGAGGCCGCAGGCCGCCTCCAGCTCCGAGAGGCGGTCCAGGGCCAGGGTCTCGCCCTGGGCCAGACCGGTGAAGAACGCCTCCACGGCCGGCTCGGTGGCGGCACGGTCCGCCAGGTGGAGGAAGCCGCGGCGGTCGGAGCCGATGATGTGCCGCTGTTCGAGGGCGAAGACCCCGATCGTCTCCGGGGGCGCGGTGCCCTCCGCGACGCGGGCGACGAAGCGGTTGCCCCCGGAGTCGGGAGCCAGTTCCCGCACCGCCTCGTCCAGCACCTCTCGGGCCGATAGCGCCATCCTGCCGCCTCCTGGGCCGGTCGTATCGCTGTGCCCCAACATTCTCACGAACCACCGTGCCGGTGCCTGCCGGTGACGGGTCCTCGCGGGTGTGCCCCGCCCGCCCGTGCCCCCGGTCGCTGCCCGCCCGGTCGTCCGCTCGCGCCACCCGATCCCGCCCCGCCCACCCGTTTCCGTCACACGCCGCCGCATCAGGAGACGGCCGCTCCCACGGGGAGTGCCGCCAGCACCTGCTGCTGGGGCTGCGGCTGCGGCTGGGGCTGCGGCTGCGGCTGCGACGGCTGCCGTTGCGGCTGCGGCGCCTGCTGCGGCGACGGCCGGGTTCCGTAGAGGCAGGTGCGCAGGGCCGCGACGAGTCTCTCCACGTCCGCGTACGGCCTGACGACCAGGCGGAGGAAGCGGCTGCTGCTGCCGAGCTTGTTGCCGCACTCGCGGACGTAGAGGCCGTGCTCGGTCAGCAGCCGGTCCCGCAGGGCGACTCCGTCCACCCCGTTCGGCAGCTTGACCAGCAGGAAGTTGCCCTGGGAGAGGAAGACCACCAGCTCGGGCAGCGCGGCCAGGGCCATCGCCATGGTGGCGCGGTCGCTCGCCAGCATGGCCAGGCTCTGCTGGTACTCGGCACCGTACTCCTTGAGCATGAAGACCACGGTCTCGGCGAAGGCGTTGAGGTTCCACTTCGGCAGCGCGTCCCGGATGGTCGCGGCCAGGGCCGGGTTGGCGACACAGTAGCCGAAGCGGATGCCGTGCAGGCCGAAGTTCTTCCCGAGGCTCTTGAGGACGACCACATTGGGCCGGATGGTGGCCTCGTCGGCGACGGACGGGGCGCGTTCGGCGTCGACGAAGTCGATGAACGACTCGTCGATCACCACCAGGTCGAGATCGGCGAGTTCGTCCAGCAGCCAGACGATCTGGCTGCGGCGGAGATAGCCGCCGTCGGGGTTGTTGGGGTTGCACACCACCGCCACGCGGGAGCCGCGCCGCCGGATGAACCGCACGTACTCCTGGAGGTCCAGCGCGAAGTCCTGCTCCTCCCGCAGCGGGAACATGTCCACCCGCTTGCCGGTTTCCAGCGGCTGGTCCGTCCAGCGGCCGAAGGTGGGGATGGGGATGGCCAGGCTCTCCTTGACCAGCAGATGGTCGATCCAGGTGATCAGCTCGGTGGAGCCGTTGCCCATGGCGACGGTCTGCGGGTTCAGCCCGAGGACGGTGCAGAGTTCGGCGGTGACGGTGTCGGCGTCGCTCGGGTAGTACTTGAGGATCGTCTCCAGGGAGTCCCGCAGCCGCCCGAACATGTGCGGCGTGGGGAAGTAGGGGTTGCAGGGGATGCAGAAGTCCAGCCGCTGCTGGGTGCCGCCCGGCGGTTGCGGGGCCGCCCCGTTGCCGTACGGGGCCACCGGGTTCAGCGGCGTCGCCTGCGGCGGCGCCGGCGCCGCCACTCTCCCGGACCCCTCGGCCGCGGCCGGCTGCCGCACGGCCCCGGCCGCGCCGCCGGAGGTGTCGTTCCCCGAAAGGCGGTTGAGCATGGCCCAGGACGGGCTGTGCGCGGTGCTGCGCAGCACGCCGGTATCGAGCGGTTGGGACACGGCGGGGAACTCCTTGTCGGTTCGGTGCGCCGCGGACGCGTCCGCGGCGGCGGTGGATCGGCGGGCCGGCGCCTTCCGGCCCCGGGGCGGGCAGCGGCCCGACCCGGTGGGGAGAGATCAGGGACGCCGACGGCGGAGAAGCAGCGTGACCATGGCGGCGCCGCCCGCGAGGACCGCCGCGACGCCCGCCGGCAGCGCCCAGGAGCCGCCGGGGAGGGAGTAGGCGACGGTCCGCGGGTCCGGGCGCGGGGCGTCCTCCCCGGCGCCGGCGGCCGCACGGTCCGGGGATCCTCCCGCGGTGTCCTCCGCGGCGGCCTTGTCTCCGGCCGGTTTCCCGTCCCGGGACGGCTCCGCGGTCCCGGCGGCGTCCCGGCCGGAGGGCTCCGGGGCGCGGGACGTCCCGGACGGGCCGCCGGCCGCCCCGGCGCCGCTGTCGCCCCGGCCCCGGGCGGGTTCCTCCTCCGCGCCGCCGCTTCCGGCGCCGGACCCGCCCGCCGTCCCGGCCGGGACGAGGAGGAGGTCGGAGCAGGAGTAGTAGGTGTCCGAGGAGTCCGTGGTCCGCCAGACCGTGTAGAGCAGATGGCGCCCGGTGCGGTCGGCGGGGAGGCGCCCCCGGATGCGGTAGGAGCCGTCCCGGAGCTCCGGGCCGGTGACGGACGCGAAGGGCTTGGCGTCCAGGTCCGACCAGGTCAGGGGTTTCGACGGGTCGTAGCCGGGCCGGGTGAGGTACAGGTCGAAGGTGCCGGGGTGCGGGATCGTCCCCGCGTAACCGAGGGCGAGCCCGGAGCCGGCGGCCAGTTCCGTGACCGGCCAGTCGGTGCGCGGGGTGTCCAGGCCGCGGTGGGCGTCGAGGCCCGCGCTGCACAGCCGGCCGTCCGGGATGACCCGGCGTTCGCGTTCCCTGCCGCCGGTGTCCGCCCGGCGCAGGTTGTCCCAGGCGCCCAGCGGCTGCCCCATGTTGGCGGCGACGGCGGCGCGGCAGGCGGCGGAGCGGGCGTACGGACCGCCCTCCGGCCCGCAGGCGGCGGCCCGGCTGAGCGGGCCGGTCGGCGCCCCGTGGGCGGCGGCCGGGGCCGCGGTCAGGCCGGGGAGCAGCAGGGCGGCGGCACCGGCGAGTACGGCCGGCACAGCCGTGCGATGCGCGGTCATGCGAGGGGAACCTCCTCAGCCCGTGCGGCGGCCAGCCCGCCTGCTCCTCTCTTACGGGTGGGGACGGCGGCGCGTTCAGCCGCGCGGCATATTCCTCGCGGCCTCCGCCGCCTCCGCGCGCCCTCCGCAGCCTCGCCCATGGAGCGCACCACCGCGCGTACGCCGCCCGTGCGGGTGGCGGTGCGGTTTTCCCGGCGGTCGGCAGGGCACCCGATGCGCACCCGTACGCGCGAGAAACAGGGCGGCTTGGATGAGCGACAACCAGCAGAATCCCGTGACGCGGCACCCGCGGCCGGAGTTCCCCCAGCAGGACCAGCCGCACCCCGGTCACCCGGAGGAGATGCGGCCGGAGCCCGACCACGGCGAGTCGTCCTACCGGGGCAGCGGCAGGCTGGAGGGCCGCCGCACGGTCGTCACCGGCGGCGACTCGGGCATCGGGCGGGCCGTCGCGCTGGCGTTCGCCCGCGAGGGCGCCGACGTCCTGTTCACCCATCTGGAGGAAGAGGAGAAGGACGCCCGGGAGACCGCGCGGCTCGTCGAGGACGCGGGACGGCGGGCGGTCCCCGTCTCCTGCGACATCCGGGAGGAGGCCAACTGCCGTGCGCTGGTGGACCGCGCGGTCGGGGAGTTCGGGCGGATCGACGTCCTGGTGAACAACGCGGCCTTCCAGATGGCGCAGCCGGAGAGCATCGAGGGCATCACCACCGAGCAGTTCGACCGGACCATGCGCACCAACCTGTACGGCATGTTCTGGCTCTCGAAGATGGCTCTGCCGCACATCCCGGAGGGCGGCAGCATCATCAACACCACGTCCGTGCAGGCCTACAAGGCGAGCCCGCACCTGCTGGACTACGCGGCCACCAAGGGCGCCATCGTCACCTTCACGCACGGGCTGGCCCAGTACCTCGCGGACCGCGGCGTCCGCGTCAACGCGGTGGCCCCCGGACCGGTCTGGACCCCGCTGATCCCCTCCACGATGCCGGACACGGAGGAGTTCGGGGCCAAGGCCCCGCTGGGCCGGCCGGCCCAGCCGGCGGAGATGGCCCCGGCGTTCGTCTTCCTCGCCTCGCAGGAGGCGAGCTTCATCACGGCGGAGATCCTCAACGCGACGGGCGGCACCCCGCTGCCCTGAGGCGCCCCGTCCGGCTCCGGCCCGCCGGGGGGTGAGGCCGCGGGCCGGAGCCGTGCCGTCGCGTCAGCCCGCGTCAGTCGTGCGGGACCACCGCGACCGGGCAGTCGGCGTGGTGCAGCGTCGCGTGCGCCACCGGTCCCAGATGGTGGCCGCGGCCCGGGGCCGCGCGGCGGCCGACGACCATGAGGCCGGCCCGGGCCGAGGCGGTCAGCAGTACCTCCGCCGCGGCGCCGATGTCCACGTGCTCGACGACCTCCACCTCCGGGTACCGCTCCCGCCAGGGCTTCAGGGCGTCGTGCAGCATCTTCTTCTCGTGCGCCTCGATGCCGCCGGACTCGTCGGCGAGCTTCATGGCCGCCGGGCTGTAGTTGAAGACCGTGGGCAGGCTCCAGGCCCGTACGGCGCGGAGCCGCATGCCGTGCGCGGCCGCGTGCGCGAAGGCGAAGGCGAACACGGGTTCGCCGCTCGCCGTCAACTGGTGCAGGCCGGCCACGACCTCGTCCCGCGCCGGCCGCTCCGGCCCGCCGCTCTCGTCCTCGGCCGCCCGCACCATCACCACCGGGGCCGTGGCCCGGCCCAGCACCTGGAGGCCGACCGAGCCCAGCAGGAAGCCGAGCAGACGGCCGTAGCCGCGGGTGCCGAGCACCGTCATCGCGGCGTGCTCGCCGTGCTCCAGGAGGGCCGCGACGGCGGGCGCCGGGGGCTGTTCGACGGTCAGGTCCAGGTCCGGGTACCGCTCCCGCAGCCCGGCCGCGGCCTCGTGCAGCATCCGCCGCGCCGCCTCGCGCTGGGCCTCCTGGTCCTGGGTGACGGGCAGATCGACCGGCTCCCAGCTCCAGGCGTGGACCAGGGTCATCGGCAGCTCGCGGCGGAGTGCCTCCCGGGCCGCCCAGTCGGTGGCCGCGAAGCTGGCCCGGGTGCCGTCCAGGCCGGCGACGACGGGTCGGGGCATGGGAGTTACCTCCGTGTGCTGAGTACGGGCAGATCTTTCGGTGCTCCGGGCATCCGCCGCGCCGGCGGGTGCCGCGCCGCGTGTCCGGTCCGAGTCTTCCCCACGCCGCGGCCCGTTGCGCACCGCGGGGTCCGCGGCTGTGTCTCCCCGGGGCCCGGTGCCCGGGCCCGGGGACGGCCCGGCCCTACGGCTCCGTCAGCTCCAGCGTGCAGGACTCGCCGGGGTGGAGCGTGACGGACCGGTCGGGGAGCACCAGCCGGACCGGCGGCTCGTCGGACTCCGGGACGTCCACGCGGAGCCGGCCGGGGCTCAGCCGCATGGCCAGGCCCCAGTGGTTGTGGTAGCGGACGGTGAAGCAGTACTCGGACAGCTCGGGCAGCGGCGCGGGATCGAGGACGAGCGCGTCGGCGCGCGGGTCCATCCCCGTCAGGCCGCGCTGCACCAGGTCGAGGGTGCCGGCCATGGCGCCGAGGTGGATGCCCTCCTCGGTCGTGCCGCCCTGGAGGTCCGCGACATCGCTCTTCAGCGCCTCCAGGCAGAACTCCCACGCGTCGGCGCGCCGCACCCGGGCCAGCACCCAGCCGTGCACCAGGCCGCTGAGCGTCGAGCCGTGCGAGGTGCGGTGCAGGTAGTAGTCGACGGTGCGCCGCCAGGTGTCGTCGTCGAGCGCGTAGCCCAGGTGCCGGAAGATCCCGGCGAGTTCGGCGGGCGGGAAGAGGTAGCCGAGCATCAGGGCGTCGGCCTGCTTGGAGGCCTGGTAGCGGTTGGCGCTGTCGCCCTCGGCCTCCAGGATGCGGTCCAGGCGGCGGATCTCGCCGTACTTCCGGCGGTAGCCGTCCCAGTCCAGCTCGGCCAGGTCGCCGTAGCCCTCGAACTGGCTGATCACGCCCCGGTGGAAGGGCACGTGCAGCCGCCGGGACACCTCCTCCCAGAGGTCCGGCTCGCCGGGATCGGTCCCGGTCTCCTCGAACAGCTGGCGGCGGCGCGGCTCGGGCAGGGCGCGGACGACCTCCAGAGCGCGGGTGAGCACCCAGGCGGCGGTGACGTTGGTGTACGCGTTGTCGTCGAGGCCCGGCGCGTCCGCGTCCGGGTAGCCCTCGTGGTATTCGTCCGGGCCGACGACGCCGCGGATGCGGTAGCGGCCCAGTGCCGGGTCGAACTCGGCGCCGCTCGCCCAGAAGCGCGCGATCTGCGTCAGCGTCTCGGCGCCCTTGGTCTGCAGATAGCCGGTGTCGCCGGTGGCCTCGCAGTAGTGCCAGACGTTGTAAGCCACCGCGGAGCCGACGTGGTGCTGGAGCCGGGAGTGATCGGGCAGCCAGCGGCCGGACCGCGGGTTGAGATGGACCTCCTGGGTCTCCTCGCGGCCGTCGCTGGCGCTCTGCCACGGGTACATGGCCCCGAGCCGGCCGGCCTCGCGCGCGGAGCGGCAGGCGCGCGGCAGCCGCCGGTGCCGGTAGTCCAGCAGGGCGCGGGACACCTCCGGGAAGTGCAGGTTGAGATACGGCAGCACGAACAGCTCGTCCCAGAAGACGTGGCCCCGGTACGCCTCGCCGTGCAGGCCGCGCGCGGGCACGCCGACGTCCAGTCCCGCGGTGTGCGGCGAGAGGGTCTGCAGGACGTGGAAGAGGTGGAACCGCAGGATGCGCCCGGCCTCGCCGGGGACGTCCAGTTCGGCGCGCTCCCACAGCTCGTGCCAGGCCCGGCGGTGGGAGGCGAGCAGGTCCGGGTAGCCGGGCGCGTGGGTGGCGCGGTCGAGGACGGCCTGGAGCGGGTCGCCGATGGCGGGGTCGCGGGAGGTGTGCAGGGCGACGGTCTTGTCGACGGTGACGGGCCGGCCGGGCGCGGCGGGCAGGAGCAGCAGCCGGCGGGTGTGCGCGGTGCCCGGTTCCAGCCGGGAGGAGGCGGGCTGGGGTGTGGTGGTGGTGCGCGCGGCCATGCCGATGCCGATGTCGGAGCGGGTGGTGCGGCAGTGCAGCCAGACGGTGTCCGGTTCCCGGATGCCGGTGGTGACGTCGGTGAGATGGCGTCCGGCGAGATCGCGGTAGCGGGCCACACCGGAGTTGGTGACCTCGCCGTCGAGCCCGGACTCGACCTCCAGGAGACCCGACCAGTTCTCCGGTTCGAGGACGGTGCGCAGCACGGCGAGGTGCGGGTCCGCCATGTGCAGGAAGCGGGTCTGCTCGACGCGGAGGCGGCGGCCCGCCGCGTCCTCGGAGCGGAGGGTGCGGGTCAGGGTGCCGGTGCGCAGGTCGAGGGTCTGCTCGTGGCCGAGGAGGCCCTCCGCGTCGGGGGAGAACCAGGCGGTCTCCGGGGCGGTGTCCGCCGTGCCGTCGCTGTGGGCGCGGAAGCGCAGCGGCAGCCAGTTCGGCAGGTTGACCATGTCCTCGTTCTCGACCTCGCGGCCGGCGACGGTGGAGGTGAGCCGGTTGTAGCAGCCGGCGACGTAGGTGCCGGGGTAGTGCACGCCGTCGGCGGTGCACTCGGGGGCCGCGCCGCGGGTGGCGAAGTAGCCGTTGCCGAGTGTGCACAGGGCTTCCCGGAGGCGTTCCCGGGCGGGGTCGTAGCCCTCGTACCGCCAGGTCCAGTCGTTCATGCCGGGCCTTTCGGGGTCTCGGAGGCGGGAGCGGGGCCCGGGGCGGAGCCGGGTGCGGATGCGGCCCCGGAGCCGGAGTCGGAGCCGGAGCCGGAGCCGGAGCCGGACAGGAGTTCGGCGAGGTCGCCGACCACGCGGTCGGCGCCGTGCCGGCGCAGTTCCCCGGCGGCGCCCTCGTCCCCCGTCCGGTTCACGCCGACGACCAGGCCGAATCCGCCGCGGCGGCCGGCCTCGACTCCGGCGAGCGCGTCCTCGACGACGGCGGCCTCCCGGGCCGGCACGCCGAGCCGGGCGGCCGCTTCCAGGAACAGCGCGGGGTCGGGTTTGCCGGGCAGCCCGAGCCGGGCCGTCTCGCGGCCGTCGACGAGCACGTCGAAGAGATCCCGTACCCCGGCGCTCTCCAGCAGTTCGCCGGCGTGCCGGGAGGCGGAGGCGGCGGCGCGGGGCACACCGGCCCGCTTCAGGGCGCGCAGCAGCCGGACGGTCCCGGGGTAGGCCTCGATGCCGCCGGCCCGGAGGCGTTCGGTGAAGAGGCGTTCCTTGAGGGCGGCGACGGCCCGCACCGAACCGGTCCCGGGCGGGTCGCCGGGCTCCCCGGCGGGCAGGCGCAGCCCGCGGGAGGCGATAAAGGCGGCGGCTCCGTCGAGGCGGGCCCTCCCGTCGACGTGGCGGCGGTAGTCCTCGCCGGGGTCGAAGGGGCGGCGGGCGGCGGGGTCGGGCGGCGGGTGGTCGCGCAGGCAGGCGTCGAAGGCGGTCTTCCAGGCCGCGGCGTGCACCCGGGCGGAGTCGGTGATCACCCCGTCGGTGTCCAGGACCCAGGCCCGTACGGCGGGCACGGCTGCGCCGGCCGGCCGCCGCGGGTCCGGGCCCCGGCCGGGGGACGGGGCCGGGTCGTCCGTCGCGGGGTCCTGGTGCACGAGGGCTCCCTCTCCGGTGCGGTACGGCTGCGGACGGCCGCCCGGGGCGGACGGCGGTCCGGCCCGGGCGGGAGCGGGATCAGCGCCGCTCGGGGACGACGGCCACGGGGCACGCGGCGTGGTGCAGCACGGCGTGGTTGACGATACCGAGCTGGAGACCGAGGTGCCCCTCGCGCCGGCGCGCGCCCACGACCAGCAGACCGGCGCCGCGGGAGGCGTCCAGCAGGGCCTTGCGCGCCGGACCCTCGGTGAGCTGGTGGGTGACCTCGACCCCGGGATGCTCGCGCCGCGGTTCCCGCAGCACTTCCTCCAGGACCCATGCGGCGCGTTCCTCCTCCGCCTGGCCGGGGCTCCCGGTGAGCAGGGGATGCCGCATCGGCTCGTGCGGGCGGCGCCAGGCCCGTACGGCGGTCAGCCCGGTTCCGCGGGCCTCGGCCTCGCGGAGGGCGAAGCGGGCCGCGGTGGTGCCGTCCGTCTCGTCGCCCGCGCCGAGCACGACCCCGCCGGAACCGGCCGGCGGCTGCCCGGCACCGCGGACCACGACCACCGGGCAGTCGGCGCGGGCCGCCACCGCCAGGCCGACCGAGCCCAGCAGCAGGCCGCCGATGGCGCCCCGGCCGCGGCTGCCGGTGACCAGGAGGAAGGCGTTGCGGCCCTCGCGGACGAGGGCGGCCGCCGGGTCGTCGGGCAGGGCCTCGGTGCTGACCACCAGCCGGGGGGCCCGCTTGCGGGCACGCTCCTCGGCGGCCCCGAGGATCTTCTCGACCGGCAGCGGATCGGCGAAACGGGTGGCGCCCGCGGCGGACTCGGTGCCCTCGTACCCGCCCCAGAGGGAGGCGTGCACGATCCTCAGGGCCGTCCCGTGGCGGGCGGCCTCGTCCACCGCCCAGTCCAGTGCGGCCAGGCTGTCCTCCGAACCGTCGACCCCCACGACCACGGGCAGTTCCATCGGTCCACCGTCTCCTCTCCGGTCTTTGCCGGCCACCGCGCCGGTCTCCGGGCTCCACCGTCGCACCCTCCCCTGTTCCCCAGCAGGGCGGGACGGCACCCCGATTCGGGGACTTTCGGCCCCGTACGGCGGCGGCCCCGGTGGCGGATCATCGGAGGGGGACACCGGAACGCGTGAAGGGAGCGATGATGACCAACAGGAACGGCGTACTCGCCGCGCTGACACCGGAACAGCGCGAGAGGCTGATGGAGCTCTCCCGGGAGGTCGTCTTCCCGGCCGGGACGCGGATCTTCGAGGAGGGCCGCGCGGCCGACCGCTTCTGGCTGATCAAGTCCGGCAGCGTCACAGTGGACGTGCACGTGCCCGGCCGCCGCTCCCCCACCGTGGAGACGCTCGGGACCGGCGACCTCCTCGGCTGGTCCTGGCTCGTCCCGCCCCGGCGGTGGAACTTCGGCGCGGAGGCGCTCAGCCCCGTCCGGGCGTACCAGTTCGACGCGGCTCAGGTGCTGGCGCTGATGGAGGAGGACCCGGTGCTGGGGCGGGCCCTGTCCACCGCGGTCGCCGGCATCGTCGCGCACCGGCTGACGGCCGCCCGCACCCGGCTGCTGGACCTGTACGCGCCCTACGGCAGCGGCGCGGCCTGACCCGGTCCGGGCGCCCCCTCGTCCACGTCCCGCCGCAGCCACCCGCGGCGGGACGTGGCATGTTCCGGTCGCCGGCCGGGGCCCGCCGGGCGGCGTCCGTCAGCCGGTGCCGCCCGGGCCGCCGGCGTGCCGGGCGCGGTGGTCCGCGATGAGCGACCGGTACCAGTGGTAGCTGTCCTTCGGGGTCCGCTTCAGGGTGTCGTAGTCGACCCGGACGATGCCGAACCTCCGGTCGTAGCCGAAGGCCCACTCGAAGTTGTCCAGCAGGGACCAGACGAAGTAGCCGCGGACATCCACGCCCGCGGCGATCGTGTCCGCCAGCACCCGCAGATGGTCGTGGAGGTACGCGATCCGGTCCGGGTCGTGGACGGAGCCGTCGTCCGCCACGGCGTCGGCCTCCGCGGAGCCGTTCTCCGTGATGAGGAGGGGCGGCAGGGCCGGGTACTCCCGGGTGAGCTGTACGAGGAGGTCGCGCAGGGCCTCCGGGACGACGGGCCAGCCCATGGTCGTGCGGCGGACGTCCGCGCGCCAGAGTTCGGCGGCGCCGATGTCCACGGCGGTGCGCGCGGCGGGGTCCGGCTCGGTGTGCGGGATGTCGCGCACCGTCATCGGGCGGTAGTAGTTGACGCCGGCGAAGTCGAGCGGCTGCCCGATGAGCTCCAGGTCGCCGTCGAGCCGCCAGGCGGGACCGGCGGCGAGCCCGCCCCACGTCTCGTGCTCGTGGCGCGGGTAGCGCCCGGCGAACAGCGGGTCCAGCCAGATGTCGTTGTGCACGGTCCTGGCGCGCCGCACCGCGGCGTGGTCGGCCGGGGTGTCCCGCTCCGGGACCAGAAGTTCGGGGTTGACCGTGATCCCGACCTCCCGGGCTCCGGCCTCGCGCAGCGCCCGTACCGCCAGGCCGTGTCCGACCAGCAGGTGGTGGGCGGCGGCCAGGGCGCCGCGGCCCTCCCGCGCACCGGGCGCGTGCCGGCCCCGGGCGTAGCCGAGGAAGGCGCTGCAGTAGGGCTCGTTGAGGGTCATCCAGCGGCCGACGCGGTCCCCGAGCCGCTCGGCGACGACGGCCGTGTACTCGGCGAAGAGCTCCGCCGTCCCGCGCGTCCGCCAGCCGCCGCGGTCCTCCAGGGCCTGCGGCAGGTCCCAGTGGTAGAGAGTCGCGCAGGGCGTGATGCCGGCCTCCAGCAGGTGGTCGGTGAGCCGGTCGTAGAAGTCCAGGCCCGCCGTGTTGACCTTCCCGTCGCCGCCGGGGCGGACCCGCGGCCAGGCGATGGAGAAGCGGTAGCTGTCGACGCCGAGGTCCCGCAGCAGGGCGATGTCCTCGCGGTGGCGGTGGTAGTGGTCGCAGGCGGTGTCGCCGGTGGCGCCGCCCTCGACCTTGCCGGGGGTGCGGCAGTAGGTGTCCCAGATGGACGGCGCCCGGCCGTCCTCGTCGTGGGCGCCCTCGATCTGGTACGCGGCGGTGGCGGCGCCGAAGCGGAAGTGCGCGGGGAAACGCGGAAGGTCCTGCGGACTGCCGGCGTCGGTCATGGGGAGGGGTGTCCTCTCACTCGTGTCACGGCGTGCGGAACGCGTGCGGTCTGTTCGGCTCGTGCGGAACGCGCACGGCTGGTGCGGAACGTGCGGCTCGTGCGGAACCTGCGGCTCGTGCGGCTCGTGCGGAACGTGGCGGGGCCTACTGCTCGGAGAGCTGCCCGGAGGGCCGCCCCGGGACCGGCCGCCCGGAGATCCGCTCGGGGAGCGGGGCGGGGTTCTGCCCGGGGAACGGCATGGGCGCCTGCTCGGGGAGCGGAAGGGGGACCTCGTCCGGGAGGCGGCCGGTGCGGGCGACTCCGGCGTACCAGCGGGCGCTGGACTTCGGAATGCGGGTCTGGGTCTCGTAGTCGATGTAGATGGCCCCGACGCGCTTGCCGTAGCCGTAGGTCCACTCGAAGTTGTCGAGCAGCGACCAGAGGAAGTAGCCGCGCACGTCGGCGCCGTCCCGCAGCGCCCGCAGGACGGCGTCCAGATGACGGTGCAGGTAGGCGATGCGTTCCGGGTCGTGCACCGTGCCGTCGGGGCCGGGCCGGTCGTCGTAGGCCGCGCCGTTCTCGGCGATCACCAGCGGCAGACCGGGGAAGTCGGCGGTGAAGCCCATCAGCAGGTGATAGAGGCCGGTGGGGTCCACGGGCCAGCCCATGGCGGTCCGTTCACCGGACGGCTGGTGGAAGACGACGCCGTCCGCCCCGGGCCAGGGTGAGGCGGCGCGCGCGGTGCCGCGCGCGGTCCGCCCGTCGGGGCGGGCGGCGGAGACGACGCGGGAGGTGTAGTAGTTGACGCCCAGCGCGTCCAGCGGCTGGTGGATCGCCTCCGGATCGCCGTCGCGTACGAAGGACCAGTCGGTCAGGCGGGCCGTGTCCGCGAAGAGGTCGTCCGGGTAGGCGCCGGCCAGCATCGGGCCGGTGAAGATCCGGTTGCCGACCGCGTCGATCCGCCGGACGGCCTCCAGGTCCTCCGGCGTCTCGGACAGCGGCCGGACCAGGTGCGGGTTGAGGGTGACGCCGACCTGGGCGCCGGGCGGCAGGGTCTCGCGGAGCACGGCGGCGGCCCGGCCGTGGCCCAGGCTGAGGTGGTGCGCGGCGCGCAGCGCGGCCACCGGGTCGGTGCGGCCCGGGGCGTGGGTTCCGGAGCCGTAGCCGAGGAAGGCGCTGCACCAGGGCTCGTTGAGGGTGGTCCACAGGGAGACCCGGTCGCCGAGGGCCTCCGCGACGATCGCGGCGTAGTCGCCGAAGCGCTCGGCGGTGGCGCGCCGCGGCCAGCCCCCGACGTTCTCCAGGTCCTGCGGCAGGTCCCAGTGGTAGAGGGTCACCGCGGGCTGGATGCCGTTCGCGAGCAGTTCGTCGCAGAGCCGCCGGTAGAAGTCGAGGCCGCGCTGGACGGCCGGGCCGCGGCCGGTGGGCTGGACCCGGGGCCAGGAGACGGAGAACCGGTAGGCGCCGATGCCGAGTTCGCGCATCAGCCGGACGTCCTCCGGCATCCGGTGGTAGTGGTCGGCGGCCACGTCACCCGTGTGGTCGCGGAACACCTTGCCGGGGGTGTGGCTGAAGGTGTCCCAGATGGAGGGGGTGCGGCCGTCCTCCGTCGCGGCGCCCTCGACCTGGTACGCGGCGGTGGCCGCCCCCCACACGAAGCCCGGCGGGAAGGAGCGGGCCGAGGCGGCGGACCGGACGTCGTGCGCGGTCATGGGAGAAGCACTCCTTGGGCTCGGTGCGGACGGCGAGGTGAGGCCCGGGGACCGGTGGGGGGTGGTGCCGGAGGCGGGCGGGCGGAGCGGGGTGGCGCGGAGCGGGGTCCCGCGGGCCGGGCGGGGACGGCGGGTGCTGCAGGGCGGTGGCGGGTGGTGCTGGAGGGTGCCGGGTGCTGCCGGGGGGTGCCGGGCGGTGCCGGGGGGTGCCGGGCGGTGCTGGGGGGGTGCCGGGCCGAATCGCGTGGGACGGTGCGGCCGGCACGGCCGGTGCCGCCGTGCCGGGACGCCGGCGCCGAGCCCCGGGCCGGGGCCGGACGCCGCCGCGGCGGGTCCTCGTCACCACGTCAGCGCCGGAGCACCGCGCGGCATCGCTCCGCGGGGGCTCCGGCGCTCCGGTGTGCGGGCCGGCGCGGGTCTCAGCTCTTGACGGCCCCCGCGGTGATGCCGCCCACCACGTGCTTGCCCAGCAGGGCGAAGACCGCCAGCAGCGGGATCGTGGCGATCAGCGCACCGGTCAGGACGACCGCGTGGTTGACGGTGTGGTTGCCGGCCCCGAGACCGGCGAGGGCCACCTGCAGCGTCGGGTTCCCGTCCGGCGTCAGCGCGATGAACGGCCAGAAGAAGTCGTTCCACGACTGGACGAAGATGAGCATCCCGAGGACCGCCATCGCCGGCCGGGCGACGGGGAACACGACGTGCCAGATGATGCGCAGGCTGTTCGCCCCGTCCATCCGGGCCGCCTCGACGAGTTCCACCGGCAGCGCCTCCAGCAGGAACTGGCGCATGAAGAAGACGCCGAACGCGGCCACCAGGGTGGGCAGGATGACCGACTGAAGCTGGTCCACCCAGCCGAGCTCGGTGATGATCTGGTAGAGCGGGATCACACTGAGCTGCGGCGGCACGGTCATCGTCGCGATGACGACCGCCAGCAGGATGTTGCGGCCGCGGAACCGCAGCTTGGCGAAGGCGAACCCGGCCAGGGTGGCGAAGAGCACCGTGCTCATGGCGACCGTGCCCGCCACGATGGTGGTGTTGATCAGCGCCTGGCCCATGTGGACCTGGTTCCAGGCGATCTCCAGGTTGGTGAAGAGCTGGTCGCCGGGGAGGAGCGGCGACGGCGCCTGGACGACGCGCTCGCCGGTGTGCGAGGCGGCGACGAGGTTCCAGTACAGCGGGAACAGCGAGAAGAACGCCGCCAGCGCGAGCACGACGTAGGTGAGCGGACCGGCGTGGTGCTGGCCGCCGGCCCGGCCGGCCTTCCCCCCGCGGCGCGGGCCCGGAGCCCTCCGGCGGGCGGCCGGGGCCGGGGGGACCTTGGTCAGGGCGTGCGTCATGAGGAGGCCCCCGTCTTCTTGCGGTTCCTGCGGGAGACCAGCGCCTGCGCCCCGCCGACGAGCAGCAGGAGCAGCAGCATCACCCAGGCGATGGCCGAGGCCTGGCCGAGGGAACCGGTGACCCAGCCCTTCTCGTACATCAGCAGGCTCAGCGTCTGGTACTGGTTGGCGCTGCCGCCGCCGATGCCGAGGCTGCCGCCGAAGATCAGCGGTTCACCGAAGAGCTGGGTGGCGCCGATCGTCGAGACGACGATGGTGAAGAGGATCGTCGGACGGATCGACGGAATGGTGACGCTGATGAACTGCCGCCAGCGGGAGGCGCCGTCGAGCGCCGCGGCCTCGTAGAGGTCGTTCGGCACGGCCTGCATCGCGGCCAGGTAGATCAGGGCGTTGTAGCCGGTCCAGCGCCAGGTGACGATGGTGGAGATGGCGATCTGCGCCGGCCACTTCTCGGTCTCCCAGTTGACCGGGTCGATCCCGAAGAGACCGAGGAAGCCGTTGATCATGCCGTAGTCGGTGTTGAACAACTGCGCGAACACGAGGGTCGCGGCGGCGATCGAGGTGGCGTACGGCGCGAGGATCGCGACCCGGTAGAAACCGCGGCCCCGCAGCTTGTAGTTGAGCAGATGCGCCAGGCCGAGCGCCATCAGCAGCTGCGGCACGGTGGAGATGACGCCGATGGTGAAGGTGTTGGCCAGCGCGTTCCAGAAGAAGTCGCTGTCGGCGAGCCCGGTGTAGTTCTCCAGACCGCGCCACTCCGCCTCGCCACCCAGCTCCACCCGGTGCAGGGAGAGCCAGCCGGTGTAGATCAGCGGGAAGAGCCCGAAGGCGGCGAAGGTGAGGAAGAACGGGGCGATGAACGTGTAGGGGGTCGCCTTCACGTCCAGCCGGTACAGCTTGCTGCGCCAGGCGCTGGGAGCCTTGCGGCGCCCTGCTGGTCGGGGGGCGGGCGGCGCGGGGGGCGGACTGCCGTCCGCGGCCGCCCGTACGGAGGTAGCCACGAGTGGCGTCCTTCCACGGGGATCGGTTCTGACGGTGACTCAGGCGTACGGGCCGCCCGCCGGCGGGAAGCCGGGCGGGCGGCCCGCCGTCCCGTTACTGATCGATCTTGTCCTCGATCAGGCTCTTCACGTTCTCCCAGGCCTTGTCCGGGTCCGTTCCGCGCTGCTCGACGTCGAGGATGCCGTTGTCGGTGAGGAAGGTCTTCACCTGGCCGTCGTAGCGGCCGATCGGCGCGGGCTCGATCTTCTGGGCGGCGGCGGAGTAGATCTCGCCGATCGGGGTGTCACCGAAGTAGTCGATCTTGGCGGTCTTCACCTCCTCCGACTGCATGGCCTCGGTGGTGGACGGCATCAGACCGGCCTTGGCGAAGACCTTGGCCTGCTGCTCCGGGGCGGTCAGCCAGGCGGCGAGCTTGGCGGCCTCCTTGGTGTGCTTGCCGGCCTTCGGCACGGAGAGGAAGGAACCGCCCCAGTTGGCGGCCACCGGCGGCGCGGCGATGTCCCACTTGCCCTGGTTCTCCGGGCCCGCCTGGTCCTTGATGATGTTGGTCATCCAGCTCGGGCAGACCACCGTGGCGAACTTGGAGTTCTTGAACGCCGCGTTCCAGGAGCCCTTCTCGTCGAACTGGCGCAGCTTGGCGGTGAGGTCCGCCTCCGCCGCCTCGACCGCCAGGTCCCAGGCCTGCTCGACCCCGGAGCTGTTCTCCCAGTCGAGCTGGCCGCGGGAGTTGGAGTACTGCTCCGGCGAGCTGGAGATCACGGCGTTGAACAGGCCGCTGGCGGAGTCGTGGAAGGCCGTGCCCTTGGGCGCGTTGGCCTGGTACTCCTTGCCCTGCTCGATGAACTTCCCCCAGTCGCCCTCCCACAGCTTGCCGACCTCCTCGCGGTCGGTCGGCAGGCCGGCCTTCTCGAAGAGGTCCTTGCGGTAGCAGATCGCCATCGGGCCGATGTCGGTGCCGAGGCCGATGACCTTGTTGTCGGGTGTGGTCGCCTGCTTGATCTTCCAGTCCAGGAAGTCGGCGGTGGAGACCCCGTCGGCGGTGGAGAGGTCCACGAACTTGCCGGCCATGGCCGGGCTCGTCGCCTCGGCGATGTAGCCGACCTCGATCGCCTGGATGTCGGAGAGGCCGCTGCCCTGGGAGAGCCTCAGCTTCAGGGTGTCCCAGTACTTCTGGCCGTCGGAGACGTTGTTCTCGACGATCTTGATGCCCGGGTTCAGCTTTTCGTACTCGGCGTAGAGCTTGGCGCCCGTCTTGTTGTCGTAGCCGAACGACCCGAAGGTGCCGACGCGCAGCTCGATCTTGCCGTCGCTGCCGGCCCCGCCTTCGGAGTCGCCGCCACATCCGGTGATCAAGACGGCGCAGGCCGCGAGCCCGGCCACCGCCGCTGCCGCGGTTCTGCGGCTGCGGCCGCGGGTCCTGCTGGAAGTGCGCATTCCACTCTCCTTGTCCAGGTGGATCTCTGGGCTGATGCCACGGGACGGTCCGCACCGGGGCGGCCGGGGCGGCACGCGCGCCGCCGGGACGCCGGCCGGGCCGGACCGTGAGGGGGCTTGACCGGCCGGTTCGGGTCCCTTCCGGACCGGCGGCCCTGGTGGTGCTGGGCGCTGCCGAGTACGGACCTCCCCCGGAAGGCCCGACTCCGCCTGGCGAGGGGTGGGAGCGCTCCCACTCGTGCCATGCCCGAAGGTTTGCGCCTCAGCGGGAAAGTGTCAAGACGTGAATACGGTTTCGTTGTGCGCATGTGTCCTAACGGCCACCCGGAGCCGCGAAAGGGCGGACGTAGGGGCAGGCGGGGAGGGGTGCACGGGCGGCCGCGAGACCTCAACCGCCACGCGGACCGGCGCCGTTGCCGCATGAGGGCCCATCACTTCCCGAAGGGAGGACGGCAGCGCCGGGGCGGCGGGGCCGCCGCGGCGGGACGAGGCGGAGCCCGGCGGCCGCGGCGTGGAACCACCCCCGGCACCGGCGCGGGAGTGACTGGGGCGACGCGTGTACGCCCCAGCGGCTCGGATAGCATGGGAGCGCTCCCAAAGGGTGGGGCGGGATCGGGCCGGGCGCCGGTCCGAACGAGTGGCCGGAGACGGCCCGAACCGGCACTGCCGGCCTCCCCGCACGACCCGTCGGGGCGGCCCGGACAGGGCCGACGGTGGGGAGGCCTGATGGCGGTGAACGGACGGCGGAGCCGGCAGCCGACACTGGAGGAAGTCGCCGCGCGAGCGGGAGTCGGCCGGGGGACGGTGTCCCGGGTGATCAACGGCTCACTGCGGGTCAGCGACCAGACCAAGGCCGCGGTCGAACAGGCCGTGGCCGAGCTCGGCTACGTGCCGAACCGGGCGGCGCGGGCGCTCGCGGGACATCGCACCGACGCGATCGCCCTGGTCGTGCCGGAAGCGGAGACCAAGCTCTTCGCCGAGCCGTACTTCTCCGACATCGTGCGGGGAGTCGGCGCGGAACTCGCCGAGACGGAGATGCAGTTGCTGCTGACGCTGATCCGCACGACGAAGGAGCGGCAGCGGTTCGCGCAGTATCTGCGCGCGCAGCGGGTCGACGGCGTGCTCGTCGTCTCGGTGCACGAGCACGATCCGCTGCCGGACCTGCTGGAGGACCTGGGGCTGCCGGCCGTGCTCAGCGGGCGGCGCTCCGATCTGGAGTCGGTGTCGTACGTGGACTCCGACAACGTCGGCGGAGCACGGTCCGCCGTCGCGCATCTGCTGGCCGGCGGGCGGCGCAGGATCGCCACCATCACGGGCGCGCTCGACATGTACGTCGCCCAGTGCCGGCTGGACGGATACCGGCAGGCCCTGCGGGCCGCGGGGATGGGGAGCGACGGGCATCTCGTGGCGGAGTCCGACTTCACCGAGAGCGGAGGGCGGCGGGCGATGGCGGAACTGCTGGCACGGGAGCCGCGGCTGGACGCCGTGTTCGCGGCGTCGGACGTGATGGCCGCCGGTGCGCTGGGCGCCCTGCGGGCGGCCGGGCGGCGGGTGCCGGAGGACGTCGCCCTGGTCGGCTTCGACGACTCGGCGATCGCCCGGCACACCGATCCGCCGCTGACGACGGTGCGGCAGCCGATCGAGGAGATGGGGCGGGCGATGGCGCGCGTCCTGGTGGAGGAGATCGGCTCCCGCACGACGGCGAAGCGGCATGTGGTGCTGGGGACGCGGCTGGTGCGCCGGGACTCCGCGTAGCGGCTCCGGCGCGGCTCCGGCCGGGGGCACCGCGCGCCCGGGCGGCGGCGCACGGCGCGCGGGGAGGGAGGGGACGGGACGGGGAAGCCGTGCGCTCCGGCACGGACCCGGCCCGGCCCGGGGCGCGGCCTCGCCCCCCCCCGGGCACGCCCGCCGCCCCGGCACGCCCGCCGCTTCGGCCCGCGGAACCCCGGGCGGGGAGGCGGCGCCCGAGCCGGGCGGGAGCGGAGGGGTGCGATTCATTTGTTGAAAGCACCGGCCGGTCCGTCGGCGGCCGGACCGGCGCCGTGCCCGCCGCCCCGGCGGCCGGGTGCTCCCGGGCCGGGCGGGGCGGGAGACGCGGCCGGGACGGGCGCGGCCGGTGGCGGCGGTGGGCTTTTCTTTCCGGGGAATTGCTGCTCGCACACACCGGCGGGCGAGGAAAACGGCAGGTCACGGGCGCACGACCGACTGCCGGGGTTGCGTCCGCACGCCCCCGGCGCGGCGGAGCGCAGCGCGTTGAAATCTTGACACCGGCTATCCGCTCCGCCACATTTGTGGGAGCGCTCCCAGAGATTCTTCCGCTACTCGCCCACCCGCTGCGGTCCAGGCCGGCCGGGCGGCCGTTTTCCGCCCGATTTTGGGAACGCTCCCACTCGCTTCGCAGGTGCGCTGCGAGCCGTATTCGACAGTTGTTGAAGAGGTCCGGACGTGACAATGCAGGATGAACAGACCGCTGTGGCACCCGAGGCGGAGCCTCGGGTCGCCGCCTTCCCGACCGGCTTCCTCTGGGGTGTGGCCACTTCCGCCTACCAGATCGAGGGCGCCGCGGACGCGGACGGCCGCGGACAGTCCATCTGGGACACCTTCGCGCATACCCCCGGACGGGTCGTCGGCGGCGACACCGGCGACGTGGCCGCGGACCACTATCACCGCTACCCCGAGGACGTCGCCCTGATGTCCGAACTCGGACTCGGCGCCTACCGGTTCTCGGTCTCGTGGCCCCGGATCCAGGCGGACGGCTCCGGCCCGGCGAACGCCCGGGGCCTCGACTTCTACCGGCGCCTGGTGGACTCGCTGCTGGAGCGCGGCATCGAGCCGGCGGTCACCCTCTACCACTGGGACCTCCCGCAGGCCCTGGAGGACAAGGGCGGCTGGCTCAGCCGGGACACGGCCTACCGCTTCGCCGAGTACGCCGGGATCATGCGCGAGGCGCTCGGGGACCGGGTCAAGCTGTGGACCACGCTCAACGAGCCCTGGTGCGCGGCCTTCCTCGGCTACGGGGAGGGCAAGCACGCCCCGGGCGTCCAGGACCCGCCGGCCTCGCTGCGCGCCGCCCACCATCTGCTGCTCGCCCACGGCCTGGCCGTCCCGGCGCTGCGCGCCGCGGCGCCCGGGCCCGTGGAGATCGGCACCACCCTCAACTTCTACCCGGTGTCCTCCGCCTCGGACGCCCCGGCCGACCTCGACGCGGCGCGCCGCATCGACATCCTGCAGAACCGCCTCTTCCTCGACCCGGTGATGCAGGGCGGCTACCCGGCCGACATCCGGGCGCACCTGGAGCGGGTCTGCGGCACGGAGCACATCCTGGAGGGCGACGAGGCGCTGATCGGGGCGCCGATCGACTTCCTCGGCGTCAACTACTACACCTCCTACCACGTGGCGGGCGGCGGCGAGCCCGCCGAGGGCCCGGGATCCTGCTGGCCCGGCGCGGAGGACGTGCGGTTCCTGTCCTGCGGCCGGCCGCTGACGGACATCGGCTGGGAGATCGACGCCCAGGGGCTCCGCACCATGCTGGAGCGGATCAACGGCGACTACCCCGGCATCAAGATCATGATCACCGAGAACGGTGCCGCCTACGACGACCCGGTCACGCCCGACGGCAAGGTCCACGACGCCGACCGCATCGCCTACGTCGACGCACATCTGCGGGCCACGCAGCAGGCCATCACGAACGGCGTGGACGTGCGCGGCTACTTCCTCTGGTCGCTCCTCGACAACTTCGAGTGGGCCGAGGGCTACGCCAAGCGCTTCGGCATCGTGCACGTCGACTTCGACAGCCAGCTGCGCACGCCCAAGGACAGCGCCTTCTGGTACGGCGGGGTGGCCCTGCGCAACGGCCTCTCCGGCGACGGGAACGGCTGACCCACCACCAGCAGGCGGCACCTGAACGGGGGACCCGTGTACGGAACGGACGGACAACCGGAGTCACCGGGGTTACCGGGGTTACCGGAGTCACCGGGGTTACCGAAGTCACCGGGGTTACCGGAGTTACCGGGAGACCTGGGAGCGGCCGACGTCGGCCGCAAGCTCGACCTCGTCGGCAAGCTGTACCAGCGCTCGGTGCTGCCGGCGGTGCGGGAGGTCGCGCGGGGCCGGCGGCTGAGATGGCCGCTGGTCGTCGATCTGGATCCCACGACCCTGTGCGATCTCGCCTGCCCCGAGTGCATCAGCTCGGGGGGGCTCAACCAGGGGCAGTTCTCCCGGGACCGGATCACCGAACTGGCGCACGAACTGGCCGGTTCCGGGGTGCGGGCGGTGATCCTGATCGGCGGCGGCGAACCGCTGATGCACCGTTCCATCGGGACCGTCATCGAGGTGCTGCACGGCGCAAACATCCGCATCGGGCTGGTCACCAACGGCACGCTGATCGGCCGCTATCTCGACGAGCTGGCGTCCATGCTCTCCTGGGTCCGCGTCTCCCTGGACGCGGCCACCCCCGGGACGTACGACGTCTTCCGGCCCAGCCGCCGCAAGTCCAGTGTGTTCCCGCAGATCATCGCGGACATGCGGCGGCTGGCCGAACGCAAGGCCGGGCGGCTCGGCTACTCGTTCCTGCTGATGCAGCGCTTCGACGGGCAGGGGCGGCTGACGGCCACCAACTACCCCGAGGTGCAGCAGGCGGGCGAGCTCGCCAAGGACATCGGCTGCGACTACTTCGAGCTCAAGGCGATGCTCGACGCCGACCACTTCACCGTCAACCAGGCCGCCGAGCACACCGAGCTCGTCGAGGAGCAGTGGTCCCGGCTGCGCAAGCTGGAGGACGGCTCGTTCCGGCTGCTGAGGTCCTCCAACTGGCTGGCCGTCCGGTCCGGTGCGGACCCGGTGCAGAAGAAGGAGTACGCGGCCTGCCCGGTCGCCGAGCTGCGCACCACGGTCACCCCCGGCGGCGTCTACATCTGCCCGTACCACCGGGGCCACGAGAAGGGGAAGCTGGGCGACATCGCGGAGATGCCGTTCGGGGAGATGTGGGCCCGCGCCGACACCACCGTCATCGACCCGCGCGAGGACTGCCGCTTCCACTGCGCGCGGCACCCCGTCAACGTCGAGATCAGCGGCTTGCGGCACCGCGAACCGCCCGAGCCCGTCGACGACTTCGACCCCTTCATCTGACGGCCCACCGGAGACCCCCACGCCATGTCGCCCTCACCCGGACCCCGGCCGGTCCCGCCCCGTGCCGCGTCGCTCCCCCGCGCCAGGAGACGCACGCGGATCGCAGTCATCGGAGCGGGGCCGGCCGGTCTCACCAGCGCCAAGCAGGCGCTGGCCGAGGGCCACGAGGTGGTGGTCTACGAGAAGAACGCCGATCTGGGCGGGATCTGGGACCCGGCCTCCGGCGGCGCCTACCCCGGGGTGCGGATGCAGAGCTCGCGGATGAGCTTCCCGTTCTCCGACTTCCCGCCCCGCGGTGTGGACGACTTCCCCACGCTCCCGCAGATGCACGCCTATCTCCGCTCCTACGCCGAGGCGTTCGGGGTGCTGCCGGTCTGCCGCTTCGGCCACCGGGTGGTCCGGGTGGCGCGGGAGGCGGACGGGTGGCGGGTCACCGCCCGCCGGGAAGGCCCGGAGCAGGAGGCCGCCGGGGCCCGCGGGAGCAGCGAGGTCTTCGACGCGGTGATGGTCGCGAGCGGCGAACTGTGGGAGCCCCGGCTGCCGGAGAGCCTGCCGGACCCGGCCGCGCCGGTCCGGGTCCGGACACCGAAGTCGTACCGAGGCGCGGCGGACTTCGCCGGGCGCCGGGTGCTGGTGGTCGGCGGCGGGGTGAGCGGCGCGGACATCGCCGCCGAACTGTCGGACACCAGTGCGCGGGTGGACTGGTCGGTGCGCGGGCGGGCCCTGTTCCTGCCGCGCGACTGCGGGGGTGTCTACAACGACGCGCTCTTCTCGTACGCCGGCCGGGTCGCGCTGGAGGAGATGCCCTACCGGGACTATCTGGCCTGGCTGGGCGAACTGCTGCCCGAGTACATGGCGATGTACCGGGAGACGGGCCTGCTGCCGGCGGACGGCTTCCACGGCGCCGTGCAGGTGAACGAGAAGGCGGTTCCGCGGGTCCACCGGGGCCGGATCACGGTCCGCCCGGCGTTCGAGCGGTTCACGCCCGGCGGCGCCGCGGTGCTGGCCGACGGCAGCGAGGAATCCTACGACGACGTCGTGCTGTGCCTGGGTTACGGCATGCCGGACTACGGCTTCATCGAGGGCTTCCGCCGCGAGGACCTCTACGAGCACCACTTCTACCGGCACGACCCGACGCTCGCCGTCATCAACACCCCGGTGGGCACGGAGGGGTTCGGCACCGCCTGCCCCTACTTCGAGACCATCGCCGCCTGGGCCCTGGCCGTGTTCGCGGGGCGGGCCGCGCTGCCGGACGCCGAGGCGATGGCCGCCTGGTGCGCGCGGCACCCGGGCCGGCCGGACGACCGGCGCTACCTCGACTGCTGGCTGGAGACCATCCGCATCGGGCTCGCCGCGGGCACCCTCCCCGATCCGCGCACGTCCTTCGCCGCCTACTGGCGGCTGGTGTCGGGCACGGTGGCGCCGTCGCGGCTGCGCCCCGGTGGCCCGGCCGTGGCGCGCCCCGCGACGTACGACGGGCTGTTCGACCTGGACCACCTCCGGCACCGGATCCTCGCCGCCCTCCCCCTCTCCGACCGGGACGGCCTGCTGGCCGCGGGGGACATCGGCCGGACGGACTACGAGGCCGCGCTGCTCGTCCCCGACGGCCGTGTGCTCCCGCCCTGGCTGCCCTACCGGCAGCGGCGCCGCTCCCGGCTGCCGACGGCCGCGCCCGGGCCAGGCCCGCAGGCGTTCCGCAGTCCCGTCCCGTGACCGACCCGCGCCAGGGAGAAGCGTGCACACCACCACCAGCGCCACCGCCAGGACGCGCGTCGCCGGCGTCCTCAGGGACGGCGCGCTCAACAGCCTGATCGGCGTCACCGGCATGGTCGGGGTCGCCGGAGCCATGGTCGTCACCTCCACCAGCCTGTTCCTGTCCGACGCGGTGCGGGTGTCGCCGCTGATGATCGGGCTGTTCTTCGCGGCGCGGGCGGCGTCGGAGATCCTCTCCGACCTGGTCGTGGGAGCGCTGTCCGACCGGATGTCGAACCGCCGCTCCCTGCTCGCGCTGTGCGCGGCCTGCTCGGCCGCCGGCGCGGTCGCCTATCTGCTGCTGCGCGACTACTACGCGCTGCTGGTCGCGGGAGCCCTGTTCTTCGGCATCGGCGGCGCCGTCTTCTCGCAGCTCTTCGCCTACACGCGGGAGTTCGCGGACAGCCGGGGCACGGACGCCGCGTTCTTCAACTCGGCGCTGCGTTCGGTGACGTCGGTGGCCTGGATCGTCGGCCCGCCGTTCGGTTTCCATCTGATCTCCTCCCGCGGCTTCTCCAGTCTGTTCTTCGCCGCGGCGGTCTGCTACCTGCTCTCCGCCGCCCTGTGCGTCACGGCGCTCCCGGACACGGCGGCGGCCCGGCCGGAGGGCGGCGGGGGCGCGGTGGGCGGCGACACCGCGCGCGCCGGCGCCGCGCACGCCGGCCCCGCCGGGAGCCCGGCGGGGAATCCGGCGGGGAATCCGGCGGGGAATCCGGCGGGGGGCGCGCCGGAGGGCACGGCCGCGGAGAGCGCCGCCGGGACGGAGCGGACGGCTCCCGAGCAGGCCGGGATGACCGGCCCCGAGCAGGCCGGGGGAGTCGTCCGGGAGCAGGCCGGGGCGGTCGTCCCGGAGCAGGCCGGGGCGGTGGCCGCCGTGCCCGCCCCGCCCCGCAACGCCTTCTCCGGGCTCACTCCCCGCGTCCGGTCCCTGATGGCCGTCATCGTGCTGATGCTGACCGTCAACAGCGTCTACCAGATCAATATCGCCCTGTTCGTCACCAAGGACCTGGGGCTCGGCAAGGGCTTCGCCGGGGTACTCCTCGGGCTGGCCGCCGCCCTGGAGATCCCGCTCATGATCTACACGGGGGCCCGGGCCGAACGGATCGGCAAGTGGCGGCTGGTGACCGTCGCGGCGGTGTGCGCCACGCTGTTCTTCGCCGCACTGCCGTTCACCGGGTCCCCGGTGGTCCTGCTGCTGCTCCAGGTGCCCAACGCGCTGTGGACGGCGATCGTGCTCAGCATCCCCGTGATCATCCTGCAGAACGCCATGTCCGACCGGATCGGCGCCGCCTCCGCCCTCTACGGGGCCTCCTTCAAGGCGGGCAGCTTCCTCGGCGGGATGACCGCCGGCTCCGTCGCCCAGTGGCTCGGCTTCACCCATGTGTTCTGGGCCTGCGCCGCGCTGAGCGCGGTGGCCGCCCTTCTGCTCGTCACCGGAGGAAGAGATGAGTAGCACTCCCGGACCGGACGTCAGCGTCGTCGTCCCCACCTACAACCGCGCGGGTCTGCTGCGGCACACCCTGGACTCGCTCACCCGGCAGACCCTGCCGTCCGGGCGGTTCGAGGTGCTGGTCGTCGACGACGGCTCCACGGACGGCACCGCGCGGCTGGTGACGGAGTACGAGGACCGGCTGGCCCTGCGCTACTTCGCCCACCCCGACGAGGGCTACCGCGTCGCCCGTGCCCGCAACACGGGGATCACCAACGCCCGGGGCGGCGTCTGCGTCCTCGCCGACTCCGGCGTGCTGCTGCACAGCGGCGCGCTCCGCGCCCATCTGGACAGCCACGCCGCCTCCGAGCGGCCGGTCGCCGTGTGCGGCTACGTCTTCTGCTTCAACGAGGACAACGAGGACGGCGCCGAGATCGAACGCGCCATCGACTACGCGGACCCGGATGCCTTCATGGCGGGCCTGCGGCGCGAGGGGCGCTGGCTGGACATCCGCGAGGAGTTCTACGCCAAGTACGGCGAGGACTTCGCCGCCCTGCCCGCGCCCTGGCTGGTCTGGTGGACCTGCAATGTCTCCGCCCGCACCGAACAGCTCCGCTCCGTCGGCCTGTTCGACGACGCGTACCGCGCCTGGGGCGCCGAGGACGTCGACCTCTCCTACCGGCTGCACCGCGACGGCGCCGTGTTCGTCGTGAACCGCGACGCCTGCGCCGTCCACGTGCCGCACAGCAAGAGCTACACCGAGAACATGCGGTCGGTCGCCGCCAACTACCGCTACTTCGCCTCCAAGTACGGCACGCCCATCACCTCGCTCGTCGACGGCAACCACTTCTTCGCCATCAACGACATCATCCGCGACCGCGGACTGCCCAACTGCGCGGAGCACCTCGCCGCCGAACGGGCGGAGGCCGACGGCCCGCACGGCCCGCCCCGCCGGGTGCTGGTCTTCTCCCCGCACCAGGACGACGAGGTGATCGCCTGCGGTGGCACCATCGCCCGCCGCGCCGCCGAGGGCGCCCGGGTGCAGATCGTCTTCTCCACCGACGGCTCCCGCTCCCACCGGGCCGTGCTGGGCATCGGCAGCGATCCCGGCCCGGAGGAGCTGGCCGGCATCCGGCAGAAGGAGGCGGAGGCCGCGGCCCGCACGCTGGGCCTGGGACCGGACGACGTCCAGTTCCTCGGCTTCACCGACACGGCGCTCGCCGAGGCGCTGCCGGAGTTCCGGGCCCGCGTCCGCGCGGTGCTCCAGGCCCACCCGGACGTCGAGGAGGTGTTCCTGCCGCACGAGATCCGGGAGCTGAACGCCGATCACCGGCTGACGGGCGAGGTCGTCCTCGACTGCCTCGGAGAACTCGGACTGGCGCCCCGGCTGCGGAAGTTCGTGGTCTGGGACGAGCAGACGGAGGCCGAGTTCGGCTTCACCAACCGCAGCGAGCCCGGCCGCTCCGTCCCCGACGGCGGGGAGCGGCTGCTGTCCCTCGACATCCGCGAGCACCTGGAGACCAAACGGGCCGCGCTGGCGGAGCACCGCACCCAGGTGACGCTCTACAGCCCCGCCCAGGACCGTCCGGTCGTGCCGGACGCCTTCGCGGCCCGCGTCCGCGCCCGGGAGGTCGAGCAGTTCTGGGTGCCGGTCTGACGGCCGCTCCCCGCTCCGGTCCCGCCGGCGGCAGCCCCGGCGTCCCGGCAGCCCCACGACCTGACAGCCCCGCCCCCCCGTCCGCGTTCCGAGGAGGACCGGTGCCCCCCTTCGCCCACTGGCCCGCGTGGCCACGCGTCGCATCCGCCGTGCCGGCCGACCCTGCCGTCGAGGAGCGCGTCCGCTCGATCCTCGCGCGGATGACGCCCGAGGAGAAGATCGGCCAGCTCGTCCAGCCCGAGCTGGCCGAGCTGACGCCCGGGGACGTCCGCACGTACAAGATCGGCTCGGCGCTCAACGGCGCGGGAATCTGGCCGGGCGGCAACCGGCACGCCGACCCGGCGGACTGGGTGAAGACGGTCGACCTCTACTGGGAGGCCGCCGAGGCGGCCTACGCGGACCGGCCGTTCCGCGTCCCCTTCATGTGGGCCACCGACGCGGTGCACGGCCACAACAACGTGTACGGGGCGACGATCTTCCCCCACAACATCGGCCTGGGCGCCGCCCGCGACCCGGAGCTGCTGCGCCGGATCGGCGCCGCCACGGCCCGCGAGATCGCCGCCACGGGGATGGACTGGACGTTCGCGCCCACCGTCACCGTCCCGCGCGACCGCCGCTGGGGCCGCTACTACGAGGGCTGGTCCGAGGACCCGGAGCTCGTGCACGCCTACGCGGCCGAGATGGTCGCCGGCCTCCAGGGCGGCGGCGGCCCGGACGGCCTGACGGCCGCGGCCCGGGTGATCTCCTGCGTCAAGCACTGGGTGGCCGACGGCGGCACCGCCGACGGCGGCGACCGCGGCACCTGCTTCGCCCCCGAGGACCTGGTGCGCAACCTCCACGCCGCCGGTTTCGTCTCCGGGCTGGCCGCGGGCGCCCAGTCGGTGATGGCCTCCTTCAGCAGCTGGGAGGACCCGGCCAACTACGACCACTCCCCGCGGCACGGCCCGCCGTACAACGCCAAGGTGCACGGCAGCCGCTACCTGCTGACCGACGTGCTCAAGCGCGCGATGGGCTTCGACGGCATCGTCATCAGCGACTGGGACGCCCACGCGGAGGTCGCCGGCTGCTCGGTCGGCAACGCCAACTACGCCCTCAACGCCGGGCTGGACGTCCTGATGGTCGCCGGCCGGGAGGCGTGGCGGTCGGTGTACCGCAACGCCCTCGCCGGGCTCCGCACCGGGGAGATCCCGGCCGCCCGGATCGACGACGCGGTGACCCGCGTGCTGCGGGTGAAGATGCGCGCCGGCCTGTGGGACCGCCCCCGGCCCCGCGACCGGGCCCTGACCCACGGCACCGCCGTCCTCGGCTGCGCGGAGCACCGGGCGCTGGCCCGGGAGGCGGTGCGCAAGTCGGTCGTCCTCCTCAAGCACACCGGCGGGGTGCTGCCGCTGCCGCGCACCTCCCGGGTACTGGTGTCCGGAAGCGGGGCCGACGACATCCGGAAGCAGACCGGCGGCTGGACCCTCACCTGGCAGGGCAACGACGTCGGGCTGTCCGACCTGCCGGGCGCCACGACCGTCGCGGGCGCGGTCCGGGAGATCACCGGCGAGGAGCGCTGCACCGTGGACCCGTACCCGGGCCCGGTGGACCCGACGGCGTACGACGTGGCGCTGGTCGTCATCGGCGAGGACTCCTACGCCGAGATGCGCGGCACGATCAAAGCCTGGCGCTCCCTCGCCTACTCCGAGCTGAAGGCCTCCTACGCCCGCGATCTGGAGACCCTGCGGCGGCTGCGGGCGGCCGGGCTGCGGGTGGTGACGGTGATGCTCACCGGCCGCCCCCTCTACACCACCGAGGAGATCAACCTCTCGGACGCCTTCGTGGTCGCCTGGCTGCCCGGCACCGAGGGCGGCGGTATCACGGACGTCCTGTTCGCCGGCCCGGACGGCGAGCGGGCCCACGACGTCCGCGGCCGGCTCGGCTTCAGCTGGCCGGGCAGCCGCCGCGCCTCGGCCGCCAACCGGATCCCGCCGCACATCCCCGGCTACCGGGTGCCGCCGGAGGAGCAGGAGCCGGCGGGCGAGCACGCGCCGCTCTTCCCGTACGGCTACGGCCTGTCGCTGGACGACGCGGACCCGCACCGCCACCCGCTCCCGCTCGACACCTTCGAGGACACCACTCCCCCGCCCCCGGCCGCCGGTCCGCTGCCGGTGCTGGGCGCGGGCTCCGGCTACCGCTTCCGGATCGGCGGCCACAACACCTGGTCCCGGGTGGACGTCTCGCCGGAGGAGCCGGTGGACTCCCTGATCGTCCGCTCCGAGCCCGGCGGCCAGGGCGATCCCCCGGGGGCCCTCACCCTCACCTTCAAGGGCTATCCGGTGGCGTTCGTCTACGCGGAGCGGCCGGAGCCGGACGCGCAGCCGCTCGACCTGCGCGGCTACGCGGACGACGGCGGCCGGCTGGCCTTCCGCCTCCGGATCACCGAATCCCCCTCGCAGCCGCTTCTGCTGGCCTGCCACGACGACTACCCGGCCCAGCCGGGCCTGGACCTGACGAGGCGCCTGGCCGGTGCGGAGCCGGGCCGGTGGTGCGAACTGGCGGTTCCCCTGGCCGAGTTGGCGGACCTGGGGATGGATCTGCGCCATGTCGACGTGCCGTTCATGCTCTACACCGAGGGCACGGCGGTCGTCTCCGTCGCCGATGTGCGCTGGCTGCCCGGCAGCCCCGGCGGGGAGGGGTGAGCCGCCGATGCCGTTCCGCTCCTCCTCCCGGCCACCGCCGCCGTCTCCGTCCCCCTCCCCGTACTCCGGGCCCCCGGAGGCGCGGCCGGCCCCCTCCTGGGCCGTCCGCGCCGAGCCGTCCGCGACACCCGCTCCGGCAGCGCACGGACACCGGGCCCGGGCCGTTCAGCGGCGGTGGCTCGGGGCCGTGCACGTCCCGGACCGCTACGAGCGCGTCCTCAGCTCGGTGACGACCGCCGCGGCGGCGGTGGCGGTGCTGACCCTGGCCGGCGAAGTCCGTCCCGCGGCCCCGCCGGCCGACGGCGGCGGTCCGGGCATCTGCGACACCGCACCCGGAGACGACACCGCACCCGGGAACGGCACGCCGGCGGGCCGTCCGGCCCCGCCGCCCCACCACCGGCCTCCTGCCCACGGCCGGGACGCGACCACCGCCCTCGGCCCGCTGACCGGCCACTACACCGGTTAGCCCGCATTCGCCCGGGCCGCTCTTCCGCCCCCGCCGGGCGGCCCGGGTCCGCGGGCCGGTGCGCGGAAACCGATCCCCGCGCACCGGCCCGCACCCCGCCGCCCCCTGATCGGTCCTTACCGGCCAACGGCCCCCGCCCCGGCGCCCTGCCGCCCCCTCGCCGCAGAACCGCGGAACCGCAGAGCCGTGAGCGGTGAGCGGTGAGCGGTGAGCGGTGAGCGGGGCGGCTTTCCGCCCGCCCCGGCGGATGCCGGCTGCTCCAGAACCGGACGAGCCCCTGGTGCGTCTTCGGGATTGGTCTGGTCCACCATCGGGGACCGGACCGGCAGCCGAACCCCTCACACACCCGGAGTCACGGTCTTGAACACGGCACACGGAACCCGTCCGGCCCGCCGCGCGCTGTTCCTTCTCGGCGCCGGAGCGGCCCTGGCCGCCTGCGTCCCCTCGGACGGAGCGGCCGCCGCGCCCTCACCGGCGCCCCCGGCGCCGGCCCCGTCCCCGTCGCTGCCGCCGTCACCGCGCAGCCGTGAGGTCTCCCGGCGCCTCCGGGCCCTGGAATCCGAACACGGCGCCCGGCTGGGCGTGTTCGCGCGGAATCTCGGCACCGGTGAGACCGTCGTCCGCCGCGCGGACGAGCGGTTCCCGATGTGCTCGCTGTTCAAGCCGATCGCCGCCGCGGCCGTCCTGCGCGACCACGACCGGCGCGGCGCGTTCCTGGCCCGGCGCATCCGCTACAGCGACAGCGACCTCGTCGTCCACTCCCCCGTCACGGAACAACACGTGGCCGAGGGCATGACCGTCGGGGAGCTGTGCGACGCCGCCCTCCGGTTCAGCGACAACACCGCCGCCAACCTCCTCCTCCGCGAACTCGGCGGCCCCCGCGCCGTCACCCGCTTCTGCCGCTCCATCGGCGACCGCACCACCCGACTGGACCGCTGGGAGCCCGAACTCAACTCGGCGGAACCGTGGCGGGCCGAGGACACCACCAGCCCGCGGGCGATCGCCCGCACCTACACCCGGCTCGCCGCCGGGGACGCCCTTCCCCCCGCCGACCGCGACCGGCTGACCGGATGGATGCTGGCCAACACCACCAGCGACGAGCGGTTCCGGGCCGGTCTCCCCGCCGGCTGGGACCTCGCGGACAAGACCGGCGGGGGCGACTACGGCACCAACAACAACGCCGGCATCGCCTGGACCCCGGACCGCACCCCGATCGTGCTGGCCGTCCTCACCACCAAGCCCGCCCCCGACGCGAGACCCGACAACGCGCTGATCGCCGAAACCGCCGCGCTCCTCGCAGCGGACCTGGGCTGATCCGGCCGTCCCCTCCGTCCCGCCCGTCCCGTTCTCCCGGCCGCGTCCTCCGTCCCGTCCTTTCGGCCGCACCCCCCGGGCCGCGCCCCCCGGGCCGCGCCCGTACAGCGGCGCCCGTACAGCGGCGCCCGGGAGCCGGGACCGGGCCGGGAGGGCGGCGGACTACCGCCGGTCGGCACCGCGCACGATGTCGACCAGATCGGAGGGACGGGGGATGCCCATGCCGTACGCCAGCACCACGGCCGCCGTGGCCGTGACGCCGAGCAACGGGCCCATGACCTCCGCCGGCACGCCGCCCCACGAGGCGGCTCCCAGTACTCCCAGCACCACGGCGCCGGCCGCGGCGAACCGGAGGCCCGCACGATCGACAACCGGTTCGACCCCGACCAGGTCGGCTTCGTCGAGCAACTCCCCTATCCGGCCCTCGGCGTAGCGCTCGGCGATGGTCAGCAGCATGACGGCCAGATCGTGGTAGGCGGCCGCGCTGTCCCGATCCTGTCTCACCTCGACCGCGCGCAGTGCGCCGATGACGTGCGCCGCATGCGCCCTGAGATGCCGCCGGTGGTGGCGGCGGGCGGAGACGTTGCGGGTGCGGTACGCCCGCCGGATCACGCGTTCCGCCACCCGCAGGGAGATCCGCGGCGGTGTGCCCAGCCGCGTCCTGGCCTCCCACTTCCGGCAGGCCCGCGCGCTCTGCACGGCAGCCGCCACGAGCACCACCACGGGCCAGTACCGGCGTCCGGGCGCCGCGGAATCCAGCGGGTGCGGCGCCTCATCGCCGGACACGCTCCCGGAGTGCAGCACCGACGCCAGAAGCGGGCGGGCTGTCAGGAAGACGGCCAGGAGCAGCAGCAGAAGCATCGCGGAGACGCGGACCGCGCCCAGCGATCCCACCGGATCGCCCAGGTACTCGGCCACCGGCGCGCCGACCTTCTCCCTCGCCTTGTCCACGAACAGGTGGACCGCTTCCGCGAATTCCGACCGGGCCTCGGACAGGGAACCGCGGAAGGACGACGCGGACTGGAACAGGATCCACGCCTCCGCCGCCCCGTTGAGGATCACCACGGGCACCACCACGAAGACCAGCAGGCGGAACGGAACCGTGGCCAAAAGGCTCTTCCACCAGTGGGTGATGCACAGCGGAATCCGGTAGGGGTCGGTCGCCACACGGTTGCCCACCACCGGCAGCAGGACCTCCCGGGTGTCCCGGATGAGCCGGCCGGCGAACGACCGCACCAGCCCCGCCCGCAACCGGAGGTACGGCCGGACGACACGGTGCCGCAGCCACGAGCGGCTCCCCTCCGATACAGCGGAGTCCAGCAGGAGCCCCAGGACCATCAACACCAGCGCGGCAGCCACCAGCAGGAGGTCCGGGGCAGTGGACAGGGTGATGCTCATGCCGGGAGTATTCCCGCGCCGCCATTCGCAGGGAGCCCGGTCGGCGAATCCCGGGTGACGGAAGGCCCCCTCCCCGCACCGCCACGGGCGGCGGACGGGTGATCCGAAGCACCGTCGTCAAGCCTGACCCGAGACGATCAGCAGGCCCCCGTTCCGAGGGCGAAGGCCAGGCCACCGGTCGCCGCACCGGCGAACGGTGACGGCCACTCCGGTGAACTCAACAGTGCGGAGCGCGTGGAGACTCGGCCGCTGCAACGACAGAACCGTGAGCAGGGCCAACTGTTGCAGCACTGCCGGAAACGATTGCGGTGCCGCAGAGCGGCTGTCTTCTTCGCGAAGGAGGGGCATCGGGCGTCTGCTTCTGCCAACCACCTGCGATGGGTTGGTGGAAGTGTGAGTGGAAGTGGGAGTGGGAGTGCAGGCGCGGTGGCGGGTGGGTTGGGGTTGGGCGCCGGGTGGGCGGCGCGGTGGTGGTGGCGGGTGGGTTGCGGGCTGCCGGGTGGTTGTCGTGGTGGGGGTTACGGCATCCGGGTCGGGGTTGGGCGGGGGTCGGTCGTCTATCCGGTGTCGTGCGTGCCCGGGGTCGGTCGAAAAGCGTTGGCGTGGCTGGTGCCGGTGGGGGTGCGCGGAAGCACACGCGCGCCGGTGCTCTTCGGCTGCTCCACCGTCGTGGCGGGCTGTCGGTGGTACCGATCGTGGTGGGCGGTCGTGCGGGCCAGGGGTGAGGCGTTCGGGTTCAGGTGGTGGGGGTGTGGGGTGGGGTGGTGTAGGTGTGGCCGGTGGGGGCGGTCCAGCGGACCTCGCCGGTGTCGGGGTCGCGTTCCGCTTGCCATCGGGTGCGGTGTTTCAGCAGGTGGTGGCG
>NZ_JAGPXX010000083.1 GCF_018070345.1 Streptomyces sp. F63 | reverse complement strand
GCGGGAGTTCCGCGGAGGCGTTCACCTATCTCGCCGCTCCGGCGGTGACAAGCTTCGTGCCCATCGCGGGTCCGCCTGCGGGCGCGACGACGGTGGAGATCACCGGTACGGACTTCGTGAACGTCTCCGATGTGACCGTGGCCGGGGTACCGGTGACGTCGTTCATCGTGAACGATCCGACGAGTATCACGGCCGTCACCGCCGCCGCGCCTGCGGGGACCAGTGGTCCGGTGGAGGTCGCCACGCCGTCGGGGACCGGGGCTTCCGCTGCCTCGTTCGACTACGTCGCCTTGCCGGTGGTCACGGACATCGATCCGACCT
>NZ_JAGPXX010000082.1 GCF_018070345.1 Streptomyces sp. F63 | reverse complement strand
CTCCACCCACGCGTAAACGCGCGGGCTTCCTGCGTCGGTGGCTATGCCGTCGCGCAGAGGGCCAGCCCGGCCCTGTTGAGGACGTTCGTCGCGCCGACGTGGTCCGCGTTCGCTGCGAACCCGCACGCCGTGCACCGGAACCTTTCCTGGGTGACGCGGTTCTCCTTCGCGACATGCTCGCACTCGGGGCACGTGCGGGTGGGGGTACCCCCGGCGAAGCCAGGGGGAGTGTTGCGCGCGTCCACCGGAACCATCAGGCGGCCGGCACTCTCAGCCTTGTTCGCCAGGATTCCGAGGAACTGCGCCCAACCCGCGTCGAGGACGCTGCGGTTGAGTCCGGCCTTCGCGGCAGCACCGTTGGGCAGGAAGCTGCCGGGCTGCT
>NZ_JAGPXX010000021.1 GCF_018070345.1 Streptomyces sp. F63 | reverse complement strand
CCGCACCCGATGGCAAGCGGAACGCGACCCCGACACCGGCGAGGTCCGCTGGACCGCCCCCACCGGCCACACCTACACCACCCCACCCCACACCCCCACCACCTGAATGCGGAAGCCCCGCCTCGGGCCCCGGGCCGGGACAGCCCCTCCACCACCACACGGAGGGGCCCACACCCACGCCCGAAAGGGAGGACCGGCAAGTCCCTACCGAACCGGGAACGGTTCATGAGCATCCCGGGAACCGATCACACCAGCCATGTGCCCCGCGGCTTCACCGGCCAAGGCTCAGTCATGACAGCGGCCCCCGACCGGCACCACCGACAGCCCGCCACGACGGCGGAGCAGCCGAAGAGCACCGGCGCGCGTGTGCTTCCGCGCACCCCCACCGGCACCAGCCACGCCCACGTCTTTCCAACCGACCCCGGGCACGCACGACACCGGATAGACGACCGACCCCCGCCCAACCCCGACCCGGATGCCGTAACCCCCACCACGACAACCACCCGGCAGCCCGCAACCCACCCGCCACCACCACCGCGCCGCCCACCCGGCGCCGGGACAGTGATCCCTCTTGAACCGTCCCTCTCCCCAACGGCAACCCAGCCCACTCCACCCGTCCCGCCCTTCGCGTTCTTCACCAAAACAATTCTGCAAAAATAACTTTGCAGAATCTCTCGCCGACACTAGCCTCACCCCCATGGCCACCCACGAGCACAAACGCGTACTGAACCCGGAGCGGGACTCGGCGGCCCTCAAAGCCCTCACCCACCCCCTGCGCATCCGGCTGCTCGGGATGCTGCGCCAGGACGGGCCCGCCACCGCCACCGAACTGGCCGGAAGAACACAGGAGTCGTCCGCTTCCACCAGCTATCACCTGCGCGTTCTGGCCAAGTACGGTTTCGTGGCGGAGGCGGAACACCGCGACGGCCGCGAGCGCCGCTGGCAGGCCGTGCACGCCGTCACGTCTTGGGACAACGCCGCGGTCGGCGCCTCCCCCGAGCATCGCGCGTTCCTCGACGTCACACGCAGAGCGCAGATCGAGCATCTGGAACGCTCCCTCGTCCAGCACGAGGAGGATCTGGCAGCGGCACGGCTGGGCCCGGAGTGGCTGGAGCCGTCCGGCATCGCCGATCTCCTCCTGCGGCTGACACCCGAGTCTCTCGGTGAACTCCTGGCGCGGTTCGAGCGGATCGCCGAGGAACTCGCCGCCCGCGACGCGTCCGATCCGCGCGCCGAGCCGGTCGTGGTCTTCAGCGCCGGACTCCCCCTCGCCGTGCGCACCGCCGAGACCGTCACGGAAGGCCCCGAGCCCGCGCCTGCGACGGACACCGCGGCGGACGCACCGCCCGAAGCCCCGCCGGGCACCGCGGCGGACGCCGGTGCCTCATGACCGGGGCCCTCACTCCCGCCGGCGCACGCCGCCGCTACACCGCCGTCAGCTTCCTGTTCTGGCTCCCCGTCGGGCTCTACCTTCCCTCGCAAGTCCTGCTGCTCGGTGAGCGCGGTATGGGACTTGCGGCCATCGCCACGCTCTTCGCCGTGTACTCCCTCACCGTCGCCGTTCTGGAACTGCCGACCGGCGGGCTGTCCGATGTGATCGGCCGCCGCACCGTTCTGGCGGCCGCCGGTGTGCTCAGCCTCACCACCCTCACACTGCTGGCCCTCGCTACGAGCCTGTGGGTACTCACCCTCGCCATGGTCCTCATGGGTTCCGGCCGGGCCCTGTCCAGCGGCCCCGCGGAGGCGTGGTACGTCGACACCGTGCAAGCCCATGCGGGTCCCGGCGCCGAGTTGCGCACCGGCCTCGCCCGCGGCAACACGGCGTCCGCCGCCGCGCTCGCCGTGGGCACCCTCGTCGGCGGCGGACTGCCCTGGCTGCTGCACGGCCCGGCTGCCCGGCTGGGCAGCCGGCTGGAGGACGCGACGCACGGTTCCGTGCTGCCGCTCTCCGTACCGGCGCTGCTCGGCGCGGGGGTGGGGCTGGTCTTCGTGGCGTACGTACTGACCGCTCTGCCGGAACCGCCCCGCCCGCCGGCCACGCTGAGCGGCGTGCTGCGGGGCGTTCCGGCCACCGTCCTCGACGGGCTGCGGCTGGGGGCCCGGGACGGCCTGATCCGCCGCGTGCTGTTCACGGCCGCTGCGGCGGGAACGGCCCTGGCCACCATTGAACTGCTGGCCCCCGGACGCGCCTCCGCGCTGACCGGTGCGGCGGAGTCGGGAGCGCTCCTCTTCGCGTCGCTCGCCTGTGCGGGCTTCCTCTGCACGGCCCTCGGCAGTCATTGCGCTCCCCCGGCCGCCCGGTTGACGGGGAGTGGCGGGCGCGCGGTCCTGGTGAGTCTCGCCGTGAGCGCCACGGGTCTGGCGCTGCTCGGCGCGACCCTGCTGTGGACGGGGACGGCCTCCCTCGTGTGCGCCGCCGTGGGCTACGCCTTGGTCTACTTCGGCCTCGGCTCGGCGGAACCCAACGAGAACGAGCTGCTGCATCGGCGCGTGGCGGGCGGGGGGCGGGCCACCGCTCTCTCCGTGAAGTCCCTCGCGCTGCAATTGGCCGGTGCGCTGGCGGGTCTCGCCGCGGGTGTTCTGCCGGCCGGCCCGCTCCCCTGGCTGCTCGTGGCGGGCGTTCTGCTGGTGGGTGCGGTGGTGTGGATACGGCCCGCGCCGCCGCGGGTGGCATCGGCGGGGTCCACGGAGCCTGCCGCGACCACGGTGCCGGCGGGGTGCACGGCGTCGGCAGGACCGGCGGGATGAACCGGCCGGGGCGACCGGCGGGGGAACGGCCGGACGAACCGCCGGCCCCGTCAGGGGAGCCGGAGCTTCCCCTGACGGGGCCGGCTACGAGCCCTCGGCCGGCCGCGCCCGGGATCCCGCCGGAAGGACCGGGACCGGCCGGTCGCCCCTCGGGTTGAGCAGGTCCGCTCGGCCCTCGAAGGCGTGGCACGTGCGGCGGCCCCGGCGTCGCGTGCGCAGGTGTCCGTGGCTGCGTCAGGTCCCCGGCAGCTCGGGCGCGGACGCGGGCACGGACGCGGACGCGGGCGCCCGCACACCGGCCGCTGCGGCCGCCCGGTCCTCCGCCGGGGACGCCGGGGCCGGAGCGGCCGGGTCCGGGACCGTGCGGTCCGCCGGGGCGTGGGCGGCGATCGGGTTCCGCAGCGTGCCGGCCAGTTGGAGGGCGCCGACGGGGTCCTGGAGGTCGACCATCTGCCGGTTGTCGCGCAGCTGGAGCCGGTTGAGGCAGGAGAGGGCGAACTCGTCGGCGAAGATGTCGTAGCGCTCGAAGCGGTCGGCGAGTTCGGGCACGGACCGCTGGTAGGCGGTGACGGTCTCGGCGACCGTGCGCCAGAAGGCGTCCTCGCCGATGACGTCCCCGGCCGCCAGCAGGGCGCCCAGGTGGCGCAGGAAGCAGTCGAAGACGTCGGTGAGGATGGACAGCAGTTTCATGTCCTCCGGCACCTCGGCCCGGACGCGTTCGACCTCCGGCGGCAGCTCGGCGCCGGGGTTCATGACGACGATCTCCTCGGCGATGTCCTTGAGGACCACGCGTGCCACGGCGTCGTCCTCCAGGACGAGGATGACGTTCTCGCCGTGCGGCATGAACGCCAGGTCGTGGGCGTAGAAGCTGTGCAGCAGCGGGGTGAGGTAGGCGTCGAGACAGCGGCGCAGCCATTCCTCGGCGGTGAGGCCGGAGCGGCGGATGAGGGCGGCGGTGAGGGAGCGGCCGTCGCGGTCGGTGTGGAGGAGGGCGGCCATGGTGGCGAGGCGCTGTCCCGGGCGCAGGCCGGGGACGGGACTCTCGCGCCAGAGGGCGGCGAGCATCTTGCGGTACGGGGAGTGCTGGTCGGTGGCGGCCTCGTAGCCGCGGTGGCGGTAGCCGACGGCGGCGCGTTCGCGGATGACGGTGAGGCCGGTCCGGCGGAGGACGGGGTCGCGGGCGACGAGGTCCGCGAGCCAGTCGTTGATGGCCGGGGTGGCCTCCATGTAGGCGGCGGAGAGGCCGCGCATGAAGCCCATGTTGAGCACGGAGAGGGCTGTTTTGACGTAGTGCCCGGCCGGGTCGCTGGTGTTGAAGAACGTGCGGATGGACTGCTGCGCGAGGTACTCGTCCTCGCCGGGGCCGAGGCAGACGAGGCGTCGCTGGGCGATCTCGCCGGCGAAGGTGACGGACAGTTTGTTCCGCCACTGCCAGGGGTGGACGGGTATGAGCAGGTAGTCGGCGGGGTCGAGGCCGAGACCGGTGAGCGTGGCGGCGAAGCGGCCGAGAAGACGCTCGCCGAGCTCGGCGCGGAGCAGGGTGCCGTAGTCGGTGTCGGCGGAGCAGGTGAAGGTGGTGTGGTCGCGGTGGGCGGCCAGCCACAGCAGCCGGACGGGGGCTGCGGTCTCGGGCGCGTGGGCGTGGTAGTCGTGGATGCCGAAGCCGAGACGGCCGTTGTTGGCCACGAAGCAGGGGTGTCCCTCGGTCATGCCGGTCTCGATGGCCTGGAAGTCGGCGGCGGCCAGTTCGGCGGCGCTGACGGGGGGTTTGGCGAGCTTGTAGGCGGTGCCGGCGAGGGTGGAGCCGATCTCCTCCAGGTAGAGGGGGAGGATGTCGTCGGCGATGCCGAGGGTGGTGCGCAGCTCGGTGAAGAAGGCGAAGCCGTCGAGCGGGAGTTCGCCGCCGGGGGCGCCGTCGGTGCCGACGCGGTGGCGGGTGATGCTCGCCGGGTCGACGTGCCAGTGGTCGAGCCGCATCCGCCGGGCGGTGAAGCGGTACTCGACCGTGCCGTCGTCGCCGGTCACGCGGTAGCGGCCGGCGGACAGCGGGACCGGGGCGAGCAGACGCTCGTGGGAGAACTCGGCGAGCGCCTTGCGGATCAGCAGGCGGACGGCGGTGTCCCAGCGCTCGGGGGTGAGATGGGCGACGGCCTCGTGGGGGGCGGTGGTGCTCATGTCGTGGCTCCTCGTACGGCTGCTGCGAACCGGTCGCGGGTGCAGACGCTCAGCAGGGCGTCCTTCTCCGGGGTGGCGATGGTGGTGACGGTCTCGAAGCCGATGGCGGCGTTCAGCCGGTGGACGGCGGTGTTGCGGACGTCCGGTTCGACGACGACCCGTCGCGCCGCCGGGTCGTCGAACAGCATCGCCATGACGGTGGTGATCACGGCGCGGGTGAAGCCGTGCACGGGGGTGCCGCCGGGCGCGGTGAGGGGCGCGGTGAGGAAGTGCATGCCGACGTCACCGGGCTGCGCCTCGTAGAGCCCGGCGAGTTCGACGCGCGCGGGGTCGTAGCGCTCGACGAGGAAGGCGGGCCGGCCCCGGTGGAGGCCGAGGAAGGCGTCGTGGTGCGGGTGGGCCGCGATCCGCTCGTACTCCTCGGCGACGTCCTTCTCGTCCGCGTCCCCCATCAGCCAGAAGGCGGCCCTGGGGTCCGTCACCCAGCGGTGCAGCAGGGCGGCGTCGGCGCGCGGGTCGAGGGGGACGACGGTGAACTCGCCGAGCCGGGGGTCCGCGCGGCGGAACACGGGCGTGCGGGAGCCCGGGCCGGCGGAGCCGCCGGTGCCCGGTGAGCCGGTCGCGGGCGGGACCGCCGCGGGGGAGCCGGTTGCGCGGTCCGGGATGCCGCTCATGCCGGGCTCCCCTCGGGGGCGGAGAAGTCCTGGAAGGTGAAGGACTTCTCGACCGCGTACACCTCGCGGCCGAGGACGGCGCGGATGATGCAGGAGTTGCGGTACGGGCCCATGCCCAGGTCCGGCGAGGTGACGCTGTGCGCGTGGACGGCGCCGTTCTGCAGGAACACGCGGCGGCCGTCGCGGTCGACGCTGTAGTCGCGGGCCGGGTCGAGGCGGCCGCGGCCGTCGAAGCGCAGCCGGTCCCGGATGCCGTCGAGGAAGGCGGGGAGCCGGTGGGCGTAGCCGGTGGCGAGGATGAGCCCTTCGGTGGTGAGCGAGAACGTGCGGTCCTGTTCCCGCTGGTGGAGCCCGAGGGTGTAGGTGCCGGTGGACTCGTCGTACGAGACGTCGGTGAGTGCCGTGTTGCTGATGAGCCGGGTCGGGACGGGCCCGGCGGCGCTCTTCTCGTACAGCAGGTCGTAGATGGCGTTGATGAGCTCGGAGTTGATGCCCTTGTAGAGCGGCTTCTGCTCCTCCGCCAGCCGGTGGCGGGTGTCCTCGGGGAGGGCGTGGAAGTAGTCCACGTACTCGGGCGAGGTCATCTCCAGGGTGAGCTTGGTGTATTCGAGCGGGAAGAAGCGCGGGGAGCGGGTGATCCAGTCGAGCCGGTAGCCGTGGGTGCCGATCTCGGAGAGCAGTTCGTGGTAGATCTCCGCGGCGCTCTGGCCGCTGCCGATGACGGTGATGCTCCGCTTGGCCCGGAGTGCCTCCTTGTGCTCCAGGTAGCGGGAGTTGTGGAGGACGTCGCCGCCCAGGCCCTCGCACGCCTCGGGGATGTACGGCGCGGTGCCGGTGCCGAGGACGAGGTGGCGGGCCCGGTGCTCGGTGCGTTCGCCCGTGGCGGTGCGGACGGCGTGGACGGTGTGGAGGCCGTCGGTCTCGTCGTACGTCACCGAGGTGACCTCGTGTCCGAAGCGGAGGGAGGTCAGCCGGGCCGCGGCCCAGCGGCAGTAGGCGTCGTACTCCGAGCGCAGCGGGTAGAAGTTCTCGCGGATGTAGAAGGGGTAGAGCCGCCCGGTCTCCTTGAGGTAGCAGAGGAAGGAGTAGGGGGAGGCGGGGTCGGCCAGGGTCACGAGGTCGGACAGAAACGGGGTCTGCAGATGGCTGCCGGCCAGCATCATGCCGGGGTGCCAGGAGAACTCCGGCCGGCTCTCCAGGAAGAGGGCGTCCAGGTCGGGGAGGGGTTCGGTGAGGCAGGCCAGGCCGAGGTTGAAGGGGCCCAGGCCGATGCCGATGAGGTCGTGCGGGGCGGGCCGGTCCGGTCCGGCGGGTGTTCCGGCCGTAGTGGAGGTGGTGTCGGGCACGTCGGTCTCCGTGGAGGGTGCGGGCTGCTCGGCGGGAGGGCTGGGGCTGGGGCTGGGCCTGGGCCTGGGCCTGGGTCCGTGGCCGCGGCTGTGGCGGCCGTCGCAGCCGTCCCCGGCTCGGGTTCGGTCCGGAGGCGGAGGTCAGCGGACGGGTGAAGCCGCGGCGCCGGCCACCGCCGTTGCCGCTCCCGGTGCTCCCCGGGTGGTGGCGTGGTCGCCGGCGTGGGCGGCGAGGAGGTCGAGCACGGCCCGGATGTCGTCGAGCGTGGTGCGCGGGTTGAGCAGGGTGAACTTCAGGTGGTGCCGCCCGTCGACGACCGTTCCGGCGACCAGCGCCTCCCCGGAGGCCGCCAGCGCCTCCCGGGCGTGCAGATTGGCCAGGTCGGTGTGGCGGCGGTCGGCCTCGGTGTGCTCGCCGCCGGACGGTACGCAGCGGAACACCAGGGTGGACAGGGCCGGGCGGGTGACGACCTCGAAGCGCGGGTCGGCGTCCAGCAGCCGCCAGGCGGCGGCGGCGAGGTCGACGACCTCGTCGAAGAGCCGTCCCACGGCGTCGGCGCCCATGATGCGCAGCGTCAGCCACATCTTGAGGGCGTCGAACCGCCGTGTGGTCTGCAGGCTCTTGTCGACCTGGTTGGGGATGCGCCGCTCCGCGCTGCGGGCCGGGTTGAGGTAGTCCGCGTAGTAGGTGGCGTGGCGGAGCGTGGCGCCGTCGCGGACCAGGAGGGCGCTCGAACTGACCGGCTGGAAGAAGGACTTGTGGTAGTCGACGGTGACGGAGGAGGCCCGTTCGATGCCGTCGAGCAGATGGCGGCGGGTCGGGGATGCCAGGAGTCCGCAGCCGTAGGCGGCGTCCACGTGCATCCAGACGCCGGCGTCCTCGCAGAGTGCGGCGATGGCGGGGAGCGGGTCGATGGCGCCGAAATCGGTGGTCCCGGCGGTGGCGACCACGGCCATGACGGTCAGGTCCGCCGCGGAGCAGCGGTCGATCTCGCGGGCGAGGAGGTCGGGGCGCATCCGCCGGTCGCCGTCGGAGGGCACGGGGATGACGGAGTCCGGTGCCAGGCCGAGGAGTTTGGCGCTCTTCCGGACGGAGAAGTGGCTGTCCTCGGAGGTGAGGACGCGCAGCTGCGGCAGCAGTGCGGCGAGCGGTGCCGGGCCGGGGAGGTTCTTCCGCAGCACGCGGCAGGTCTCCTCCCGGGCCAGCAGCAGGCCCTGGAGGTTGGACTGGGTGCCGCCGCTGGTGAAGACGCCGTCGGCGGCGCGGCCGAGGCGGAGGCGGCCGGCGGTCCAGTCGATGACGTGGCGTTCCATCAGGGTGCCGCCGGCGCTCTGGTCCCAGGTGTCGAGGGAGGAGTTGACGGCGGACAGGACGGCCTCGCCGAGGAGTGCGGGGAGCGCCACGGGGCAGTTGAGGTGGGCGAGGTAGCGGGGGTGGTGGAAGTAGACCGCGTCGCGCAGGTACACCTCCTCGAGTTCGGCGAGGGCGGCGGCCGGGTCGCCCAGGGGCCGGTCCAGGTCGATCGCGCCCACCCGGGGAGCGAGTTCGTCCGGGGAGACGCCGGTGAAGGGGCGGCCGGCCCGGGCGACCGCGTCGGCGACCCTCGCCACGCCGCCGGTGACCAGGCGCCGGTAGTCGCCGGCCGTTTCGTTCCCCAGCAGGTGGGAGCAGGGGTCGGGGTGGGCGGCCGGGGCGGCCGCCCCGGTCGGGGCGGCGGGGAGGGGTCCCTGAAGACTCACGTGCACGTCCTCCGTCGGGGGCAGGAACACAGGTAAGCCTAACCTAACTTGACCCCTCCTCGCCCCCCCGCCCACGCCTGACCGCCATGCGGTTTCCCGCCACTCACCCGCCGCTCGGCGGGCCGGACGCCCCCGCGGAGCCGTCGCCCGGCGGCGGGGGAAGCGGAGGCCGCGGACAGCGGACAGCGGACAGCGGACAGCGGGACGGAGGGACAGCGGACCGACGGCGGGCAGCGGCTCCCCGGGGACACACGGCCCAGGCCGAAGCACGGAACGTCAGTCGAGCTTCTTCGCCTCGTCGATGGCCTCCGCCAGGTTCTCCAGCAGCGGGGCGGCGCCCTGGTAGGAGAAGCGCGGCACCGGGTCCCACTCCACGACCTGGCCGGCCTCCACCGCGTCCAGCTTCTTCCACGTCGGCTTGGACTCCAGGTCCCCCGGCTGCAGAGCGGTGCCGCGGTTGTCGAGGATGATCAGGTCGGCGTCGTACTTGTCGGCGTTCTCCCAGCTCAGGCTCTCGAAGTAACCGCCGCTCTCCTTCACGTCCTTCGGGGTGACGAACTCGACGCCCAGTTCCTCGAAGTACTTCAGGTCGGCGGCCGGGCCGGGCGCGGAGACGTAGAAGTAGTCGGCGCTGCCGGAGGCGGCCATGACCTTCAGTCCGTCCTTGGCCCTCGCGGCCCTCCGCAGCTTGCCGGCGGCCCTCTCGAAACGCTTCTTGCCCTCGGTGACCTGCTTCGACTTCAGGTCGGCGCCGAGGGATCCGGCCAGCTCGGCGTAGCGCTCGATGGGCTCGGGCAGGGAGACGTTCGCGACCCGCACGGCGGCGCTGGGCGCCACCTTGAGGATCGCGTCCGCGCTCTCCTCGGGGACGTACCAGAGCGAGCCCTCGTCGTACTGGTGCGTGACCAGCAGATCGGGGTCGAGGGCCGCGTACTTCTCGATGTCGAACTCGCCCCAGGCGTCGCCGAGCACCTCGACCTTCCGCACATCGAGGTCGCCGGCCTGCGGGTGCGCCGAGCCGTCCTTGAGCGTGGTCTCGCCGAAGACACCGACGATCTCGTCCCCGAGGCCGAAGTCGGCGAGGGCCGCGGCGGTGCCGGTGAAGGCGACGATGCGCTCCGGGGTGCCGTCCGCGCTCACCTTCTTCCCGCGGTCGTCGGTGAAGGACCACGGCTTGCCCTTGCCGTCGGCGCCGGACGCGGCACCGGGGGAGGAGCCGGAGTCGCCGCCGCAGGCCGCCAGGAGAACGCCGAGACCAAGAGCGCCGGTTGCCGCGAGCAGGCCGCGGCGGGAGGGAGAAGCAGGATGGTTCCCGGACATGGTGGTGCCTTTCGTGCAGGGCGGAGGAATGCGGAGAAGGCCGGCGGATACCGCGACGGCCGATCGGCAGATGTTAGGTTAACCTAACCAAAGTTTCCGCCCAAGGGTGCGTGGGGGGCTCCCCCGCCCCCCGGCCCGACCGGAGCCGTACGTGTCAGTCACCGAGCCGTCCCCGGCGACGCGGAGCACCGCCCCGGCTCCGCCGCCGCCCCGTCCGCCGGCCGGCCGGCCGCGGGGCGCCCAGCGGGCCCTGCGGGCAACGGGTTTGGCGGGTGCGCTCGTTCTTCTCCTGGCGGTGACGGTGCTCAGCCTCGGCTTCGGCGCCCGGCCGCTCACGCCCGGCGAGGTGTGGCACGGCCTGTTCGACGGCGAGGCCGCGGCCTACCAGGTGGTGCACGGGATGCGGCTGCCGCGCACCCTGCTCGGCCTGCTCGCCGGGGCCGCCCTCGGCCTCGCGGGCGGCGTGATGCAGGCCCTCACCCGCAATCCGCTGGCCGACCCCGGGCTGCTGGGGATCAACGCGGGCGCCTCGGCCGCCGTGGTCACCGCCATCACCTTCCTCGGCGTGACCGCCTTCACCGGCTATGTGTGGTTCGCCCTGGCGGGCGCCGCCGCCGTCTCCGCCCTCGTCTACACGGTCGGCGGCGGACGCGGGGCGACCCCGGCGCGGCTGGCGCTGGCCGGGGCCGCACTCAACGCCGCGCTGTACTCGTACGTCAACGCGGCGATGATCCTCGACACGGTGTCCCTGGACCGGATGCGGTTCTGGACCGTCGGCTCACTGGCCTCGGCGCGGATGGAGACGGTGACGCACGTGCTGCCGTTCGTCGCCGCCGGACTGCTGGTGGCGCCGGCCCTGGCCCGGCCGCTCAACGCCCTCGCGCTCGGCGACGACCAGGCGCGCGCCCTCGGCGCCCGGCCGGCCCGGGTGCGCGCCGCCTCCATCGTGGCCGTCACCCTGCTGTGCGGGGCGGCCACCGCCGCCGCGGGACCGATCGTCTTCGTCGGGCTGATGGTCCCGCACCTGGTGCGGGCGCTGACCGGACCGGACCTGCGCTGGATGCTTCCCTACTGCGCGGTGCTCGCCCCGGTGCTGCTGCTGGGCGCCGACGTGCTCGGCCGGCTCCTCGGGCGCCCCGGCGAACTCCAGGTCGGCATCGTCACGGCGGTGCTCGGCGGGCCCCTGTTCCTGTACGTCCTGCGGCACCGGAAGGTGGCGGGAGCATGACGACCCCGGACACCCGGGACGCGGGCGCGCCGGAGCGGACCGGCACCGGGAAAGCCGTCCGCGGCACGGGATCGGGCGGAGGAGGCAGCAGCGCGGGCCCGGCCGGCACGCCCCGTGGGCGGCGCCGGGGCGCGGCCCGCACACCGCTCGGCGGGACGCTGCGCACCCTGCGTCCGCTCCCCGGCGTCAGCCTCCGCTACCGGCCCCGGGCAGTGGCCGCGGCGGCCGGCTGCCTGCTGGCCGCGCTGGCCGGCGGCGTGCTGAGCGTGGGCACCGGCGATTTCCCGATCGGCCCGGTGGACGTGGTGCGCACCCTCGCCGGATCGGGCACGCCCGCCCAGGACTTCATCGTCAACGAGCTGCGGCTGCCCCGGGTGATCGCCGCGCTGCTGGCCGGCGCGGCTCTGGCGCTGTCGGGGGCGGTGTTCCAGTCCGTCGTCCGCAACCCGCTGGGCAGCCCCGACCTGCTCGGGCTGACGCAGGGCGCCTCGACCGGCGCACTCGTCGTCGTCATCACCGGGGGCAGCAGTGCCGCCCTGGCGGGCGGTGCCGTCGCCGGGGGCCTGCTCACCGGTCTGCTGATCCTCGCCCTGGCGTGGCGGCAGGGGCCGCACGGGCTGCGGCTCGTCCTGATCGGCATCGGTGTGCTGGCCATGCTCACCGGCGTCAACGGCTATCTGCTGACCCGGGCGAAGCTGATGGAGGCGTCCCGCGCGGTCCTCTGGCTGACGGGAAGTCTGGACGGGCGCGGATGGCCCGAGGTGACGCCCCTGCTGATCGCGGTGACGGTGCTGCTCCCGGTGACCGTCACCGGCTGCGGACGGGCGCTGCGCGTGGCGGAGATGGGCGACGACGCGGCCCACGCCCTGGGCATCCGGGTGGAGCGGGTCCGGCTGGCGGCGCTCGGGGCGGCCGTGGCGCTGGCCTCGTTCGCCGCCGCCTGCGCCGGCCCGGTGGCCTTCGTCGCGCTCACCGCCCCGCAGCTCGCCAAGCGCCTCACGAAGGCGCCCGGCCCCAACCTGGTCCCGGCGGCCTGCATGGGGGCCGCGCTGCTGGTGCTGGCCGACTGGACCGCGCAGAACGCCTTCGGGGAACGGCAGTTGCCGGTCGGCGTGGTGACGGGACTGCTGGGCGGCGGCTACCTGGTGTGGCTGCTGGCCCGGCAGCGGCGGGCGGGGCGGCTGTGACCGTGGAGAGCGAGACGAGCGGGACGGGGAGCGGGACGGGGAGCGGGGCCGGGGCGGGGAGCGGGGCCGGGGCGGGGAGCGGGGCCGGGGCGGGCGCCGGTCGGGCCGACGGGGCCCGCCCCGCGGTGACCGGCGGGACCTCCGCCGCCATCGCCCCGCCCGCGGCAACCGGCCCCGACCGCACGACGGGGCCGGCCGGAGAACGGAGCGGCGGCCACCAGGCCGGCCACGGCGGCGCAGCAGGGACGGGCGGCGCAGCAGGGGCCCGGGCGGGCGGCGGCGAAGACCACAGCGAGGACGGAGCAGAGCACATGGCGCCGGGACAGCGGCAGCGACCGGGAACGGAACCCGCCGGCGGGGCCCGGGACACCGGGCGGGCCGGGAACGGCGGGGCCGGTGACAGCGGTCCGGCCGACCGGCCGGGCCGGGCGGAGCATGCGGAACGGGCGGAGCGCGTGCGGCGGATGGAACCGGCACGGCAGACGGGACAGGCACGGCGGACGGAGCCCACGGACCGGGCCGCACACGACGGGCAGTCCGCCCCGGCCGGGGTGCCGGCGAGCCGGCTGCGCGGCGCCGGGCTGACGCTCGCCTACGACCGGCGGACCGTCGCCGGGGATCTGACCGTCGCGATCCCCGACCGCTCGTTCACCGTCATCATCGGCCCCAACGCCTGCGGCAAGTCCACTCTGCTGCGCGCACTGTCCCGGATGCTCAAACCGGCGGCCGGCAGTGTGCTGCTCGACGGCCGGGACATCTCCGCGACCCCCGCGAAGCAGGTGGCGCGCACCCTCGGGCTGCTGCCGCAGTCCTCGATCGCCCCGGACGGCATCGGCGTCTCCGAACTCGTCTCCCGCGGCCGCTACCCGCACCAGGGGCTGCTGCGCCAGTGGTCCTCGGAGGACGAGCGGGTCGTCGCCGAGTCGATGGCCGCCACGGGGGTGTCCGATCTCGCCGACCGCACCGTGGACGAACTCTCCGGCGGGCAGCGCCAGCGGGTGTGGATCGCCATGGCCCTGGCGCAGCAGACACCGCTGCTGCTCCTGGACGAGCCGACGACCTTCCTGGACCTCGCCCACCAGATCGAGATCCTGAACCTGTGCGCCCGCCTCCACGAGGAGGAGGGCCGCACCCTGGTCGCCGTCCTCCACGACCTCAATCACGCCGCCCGGTACGCCACCCACCTCATCGCCATGCGCGAGGGACGGATCGTCGCCTCCGGGCCGCCCGCGGAGATCGTGACGGCGGACCTGGTGGAGGAGGTGTTCGGCCTCCCCTGCCGGGTCATCGACGATCCCGAGACCGGCACACCACTGGTGGTGCCGGCGGCCCGGCGGCGCGGCCCCGTGCCGCCGGCAGGGCGGTCGGAACCGGCGGGCAGGGCCTGCTAGCCGGCCCTGCCCGGCGCTGCCCGGCGCTGCCCGGCCCTGTCCGGCCCTGTCCGGCGCCTGCCCGGCACCTGCCCGGCGCTGTCGGGCCTTTTCGAGGCGGGCCGGCGGCGGCCCCGGCGGAAGCCCGGGGAATCCGGCGGCGCCCGCACCCCGCCACCCGGACGCAGGGATCGGGCACACGGACCTCTTCCGTTTCCCTCCCGCGGCGGCCGGTCGTCGGGGACCATGGTGACCGAACCACCCCTACGCCCCTGCTGGAGCCCGAACATGGCGGAGAGCGTGCCGGTGCGCTGCCCCTCGTGCCGCCGCGAGCACTCGTACACCCCGACCACCTACCCCTGCGCCTGCGGTGCCCCGCTGACGCCGCGGATCCTGCGCGGCGGACCTCCCGTGCGGGTCGAGCACCACACCTGGGAGGAGACCTGGGTCACGGTGCGCTGCGACGCCTGCGGGCGCCGCAGCCAGTGGCCGTGCCCCGAACTGGGCTGCCCCTGCGGTCTGCTGCTGCGGCTGCCCGTCGCGCCGCTCACCAGCGCCTCCCCGGCCGTCACGGAGGCTCTCGCGGATCCGCACGGGCGGCCCGCCCCCACCTCGGCGGTGCCGCGGCCCGCGTTCCGGCCGGTGACGATCCGCACCGGCCGGGACGCGGTCAACGCCGCCGCCAAGTACCTGCGCTGGCTCGGCTTCCGCGATGTCCTCGCCTGTGACGACCGGCCCGGCAGCGGTGTGGACCTGCGCGGCGCCGGGGTCGTCGCCCAGGTCGACCCGACCACCCGGCCGTCCGCGCTGCGCGAGGTCGAGTGCCTCTGGCTGAACGGCCTCAACGCCTCGGCGGTCGGGGTGTTCTTCTCGCTGGCCGGGTATGCCCACGACGCCCGCAGCCGCGCCGACGAGTTACTGGTGCCGCTGTTCGTCATGGATCTGACGGGCACACCGCAGCCCGTGAACGACGCGGCGGACGACCTGATCCGGATGGGCGCCTGAGGCCGGGCCGGCGGGCCCGGCCGGCTCAGCCGGGCCGGTTCCCGCCGGTGAGCTCTCCGGCCGTGCGGTCGACGAAGGCGGCGGCCCAGACCAGGGGCGCGTTCCAGTTGACGGCGTTCTCCTTGGAACTCCAGGCACCGGGCGCCGTGCCGGGGCCCGCGTAGGACTTGGCGGCGGGGCGGCCCTTGGGAGTGGCCTTGTCGTTGACGAGAGTGTTGTTGGGCCCGCCGGCCAGCCAGCCCCGCGGGAACGGGGTGCCCGGGTAGCGGCCCCAGGCCCAGCGGTCGTGGAGGTCGGTCTCGCTGCGCTCGCCGTAGCCGGTGATGTAGGACAGCTGCAGGGCGTTGTCGCCCAGGAGGTAGTCCATGGCCCGGTGCGCACCGCGCAGATGGCGCCGGTCGCCGGTCAGGTCGTGGGCGGTGCCCAGCAGCAGGATGCGGTTGACGACGGCGGAGTTGGAGCCCCACGGGTACTTCCGCTCCCCGGAGAGGGGGGCCGGGTAGCCCTCCTTGCCGAGGACGGTCAGGATCCGGTCCCCTTCGGCGCGCAGCCGCCGCACCATCCGGTCCCGGTCGGCCGCGGGCAGGTCGTTGCCGGCGGCCAGCAGGGAGAGGGTGCCGGTGGTGGCGGTCCGCGCCCAGGAGAAGCGGCGGGTGATCTCCCCGTAGTGGCGGGAGCCGGTGACCGCCTTGCGGTAGGCGGCGGTTGAGGCATCGGCGCGCCGGTGCCCGGTGAGGTAGAGCTCGGCCGCGGCCGCGTAGCGGTCGTCGCTGTTGCCGCGGTCCTCGTAGTCGCCGCCGCCCTCGGCGTCCTTCACCTCGGCGGTGTAGTCCGTGTCGGGGCGGGCCTCGGCACGGGACCAGGCGTCCTCGGCGGTGCGCCACAGTGCGGCGGCACGCCGCGGGTCGTACGGGGCGAGGACGCGGGAGAGGTGGGCGGTGGTGCGGGCGACGGCGTAGGTGGCGTTGGTGGAGGGCGGCATGGCGGAGCGCTTCATGGCGTTCTCGGCGGCCACGGACTCGGGCGGGAAGCCGCTCCACGCGTGGTTGTGGACCTTGTGCGAGGCGAGACCCTCACGGGGCAGCATGCCGGGCATGAAGCGGGAGCCGTAGGCGGTCTCGTCCACGATGTCGGGGCGGCCGTTGGAGCGTTCGGGGATGGCGAGCGATCCGTCGGGGAGGGCGCCGGGGTCCCGTTCGTGGAGGTTGAGGAGGGTCCAGGCGGCGAGGGCGTGGTTGACCGGGTAGACGCCGAAGTCGCCGGCGTCCGCCCAGGAGCCGCGGACGTCCAGCCGCTGTGTGCCGCACCACCGGCGGTAGCAGGGCACGGAGGCGTCGCCGGGGTGGAGGGCCTCGTGGGCGTGCGCGGGGTACTGGAGGTGGCGGGCCCCGACGGGGGTGCCCATGCGGTGGAAGGTGAAGTAGCCCATGGCGTCGCGGGCGAGCGCCGGGTACAGCGCGCGGTCCCGTACGGAGAAGGGGACGCTGCGGCCCGCACCGCCGGCCTCCAGCACGTAGCGGCCGGGGACGCGGTGCCGGGAGAAGTCGGCGTGGTGCAGATGGTCGCCGGAGGCCTTGTCGTGGCCGTGCACGCGGGTGCGGCCGGATGCCGCGACCGTGCCGGACGGGTGGTTCCGCAGCCGCCAGGCGACCGGTTCCCGGGCGGTGCTGACGACGGTGGCCACCTTGCCGGCCCCGGTGAGATAGCCGATCTGGTTGACGCGGACCCCGGCGCTTCCGGCCCGTTCCCCGGTCGCCTCGTCGCCGCCGCTCTGCGGTGTGCCGCTGTCCCCGGCACCGCGATTTCCGGGCCCGCTGTCGCTGCTGTCCCTGCTGTCCCCGCTGTCGCTGCTGTCGCTGCCTCCGCTCCGGGCGTCCCCGCCGTCCGCCGCCCGCGCGGGCGGCGGGCCGCCCTCGGCGGTCTGGGGAGCGAGGGCGGCGAGCAGCAGCCCGGCGGCCAGGGCGGCCGCCGCTGTCGCGTGCGGCCGCCGGGGCGGGCGGGGTCGGTTGGCCGGCATGGGGGTACCCTTCGGTCGACGATGACGGGGCTTCGCTACCGTCATCGCCGCAGGCGGGTCCACCGGACTCGCCCGTTCGCCAGGGGTGTTCACCCCTGCGAGTGCAGAAGGCGGCCCGGGCCGGCCGTCACCGCGGCCGGCCGGTCCCCCCGCCGCCGGTCACGTCGCCGCCGGTCACGTCGCCGCCCGGGCGCGTTCCGGGGAGCGCGACTGCTGCGGGGTGCGGGCCTGGGCCGTGAAGCCCTCGCGCAGTTCGACCTTGCGCACCTTGCCGCTGACGGTGGTGGGGAACGACTCCATGATCCGCAGATGGCGGGGGACCTTGAAGTGCGCGAGCCGGCCGCGGCAGTAGCGGGCGAGTTCGTCGCGCGTCAGCGGGTTCGCCGGGTCGCGGAGGATGACGCAGGCGAGGATCTCCTCGCCGTACGTCTCGTCCGGCACCCCGACCACCTGCACATCGGCGATCTTGGGGTGGCTGTAGAGGAACTCCTCGATCTCGCGCGGGTAGACGTTCTCACCCCCGCGGATGATCATGTCCTTGATGCGCCCGACGATCCGGACGTAGCCGTCCTCCCCCATCACCGCCAGGTCGCCGGTGTGCATCCAGCGGGCGTGGTCGATGACCTCCGCGGTGCGCTCGGGCTCCTCCCAGTAGCCGAGCATCACCGAGTAGCCGCGGGTGCACAGTTCGCCCGCGGTGCCGCGCGGCACGGTGAGGCCGGTGGCGGGATCGGTGATCTTCACCTCCAGGTGCGGCAGTACCCGGCCGACGGTGCCGACGCGGCGCTCCAGGTCGTCCTCGCGCCGGGTCTGGGTGGAGACGGGCGAGGTCTCGGTCATGCCGTAGCAGATCGACACCTCCGCCATGTTCATCTCGCCGGCGACCCGCTTCATCACCTCCACCGGGCAGGGCGAGCCGGCCATGATCCCGGTGCGCAGCGAGGAGAGGTCGTGGTCCTCGAAGCCGGGCAGGCCGAGTTCGGCGATGAACATCGTCGGCACCCCGTAGAGGGAGGTGCAGCGTTCGGCGGCGACCGCTTCGAGGGTGGCGGCGGGGTCGAAGGAGCGGGACGGGATGACGATGCAGGCGCCGTGGCTGGTGGCCGCCAGATTGCCCATGACCATGCCGAAGCAGTGGTAGAAGGGCACCGGCAGGCAGATGCGGTCCTGCTCGGTGTAGTGGATCAGTTCGCCCACCCAGAAGCCGTTGTTGAGGATGTTGTGGTGGGAGAGGGTGGCGCCCTTGGGGAAACCGGTGGTGCCCGAGGTGTACTGGATGTTGATGGGATCGTCGCAGCTGAGTTCGGCGGCACGGGCCGCCAGGCGCTCGCGCGGCACGCCCTGCCCGGCCCGGATGAGTCCCTGCCAGGTGGAGTCCTCGATGTAGACGACATCGCGCAGGGCGGGAGCGTGGGCGCGGACCTGCTCGACCATGCGCCGGTAGTCGCTCGTCTTGTGCTCGACGGAGGAGACCATCACGCCGATCCCGGCCTGCTTGAGCACATACGCCAGTTCGTGCACGCGGTAGGCCGGGTTGATGTTGACCATGATGGCGCCGATGCGGGCGGTGGCGTACTGCACGAGGACCCACTCGGGGCAGTTGACCGCCCAGATGCCGACCCGGTCGCCCTTGAGGACACCCTTGGCGAGCAGGCCGAGCGCCACCTCGTCGACGGCCGCGCCGAACTCGGCGTAGGTCCAGCGGCGGCCGGACGGGACGTCGACCAGCGCCTCCCGGTCGGGGTGGGCGGCGATCGCCCGGTCGAGGTTCGCGCCGATGGTATCGCCGAGCAGCGGCCCGTCCGCGGTGCCGGCGGCGTAGGAGAGTTCGGTGGCCGCCGGTACGGTGCCGGTGCCCTCCGGGGCGGTTCCGGTGCCCTCCGGGGCGCCGTCGTCGGAGACGGCGGAGCGCTTACTCATGTGTGGTCCCCCTCGCGGTATGCGGTGGTGCCGGCGTTTCCCTCTGCAGTACGCCGTCTCAGCTCAATACGGCGGATCTTGCCCGAGACCGTTTTCGGCAGTTCGGCGAACTCGATCAGGCGTACCCGTTTGTAGGGTGCCAAGTTCCGCCGGGAATGGGCGAAAAGCTCCCGGGCCGTCTCCGGCCCGGCCGTCCAGCCCTCGGCCAGGACGACGTACGCCTTGGGCACGGACAGCCGCAGCGGATCGGGCGCGGGGACGACGGCGGCCTCGGCGACGGCCTCGTGCTCCAGCAGCGCGCTCTCCAACTCGAAGGGCGAGATCTTGTAGTCGGAGGACTTGAAGACGTCGTCGTCGCGGCCGACGTAGGTGAGGTAGCCGTCGGCGTCGCGGGAGGCGAGGTCCCCCGTGTGGTAGTGGCCGCCGGCCATCACCTCGGCGGTGCGGGCCTCGTCGCCGTGGTAGCCCGTCATGAGGCCGACGGGACGTTCGCCGTCCGCGCCGGTGAGGCGGACGCACACCTCGCCCTCGTCGCCGGGCTTCCCGGTGGCCGGGTCGAGCAGGTCGATGGCGAAGCCGGGCATCGGGCGGCCCATGGAGCCGGGTCTGACGGGCTGGCCGGGGCTGTTGGCGATCTGGACGGCGGTCTCCGTCTGGCCGAAGCCGTCCCGGATCGTCACCCCCCAGTCCTGCCGGACCCGTTCGATGACCTCCGGGTTGAGCGGCTCCCCCGCGGCGACCACCTCGCGCGGCGGGGTGGCCAGGCGGGTCAGGTCGGCCTGGACGAGCATCCGCCAGACGGTGGGCGGCGCGCAGAAGCCGGTGACGCCGAGGCGGTCCATGTGCTGCATGAGCCGGGCCGCGTCGAAGCGGGTGTAGTTGTGCACGACGACGGTGGCCTCGGCGTTCCACGGCGCGAAGAAGCTGCTCCAGGCGTGTTTGGCCCAGCCGGGCGAGGAGATGTTCAGGTGGGCGTCGCCGGGCCGCAGCCCGATCCAGTACATGGTGGCCAAGTGGCCGACCGGATACGACAGATGGGTGTGCTCGACGAGTTTGGGCCGGGCCGTGGTGCCGGAGGTGAAGTACAGCAGCAGCGGGTCGTCCGCGGCGGTGGGGCCGTCCGGCGCGAAGACCTCCGGGAAACCGGCGGCCTCCTCGTACGGGAGCCAGCCGGGCGGCGGGCCGGAGGCGTCCGGCCCGGTGCCGGAGACGGCGATCCGGGTGTAGCCGCCGGGGACGCCGGCGAACTTGGCGGTGTCGCCGGCCCGGACGACGACGTGCCCCGCCCGGCCGCGGGCGACGCGGTCCGCGAGGTCGGCCGGGCCGAGCAGCGGGGTCGCCGGGATGACGACGGCGCGCAGCTTCATCGCGGCGAGCGCCGTCTCCCACAGCTCCGTCTGGTTGCCCAGCATGACAACGATCCGGTCGCCCGCCCGCACCCCCTGGGCGCGAAGCCAGTTGGCCACCCGGCCGGAGCGGGCGGAGAGCTCCGCGAAGGAACTGCGGCTCTCGCGGCCGTCCTCCTCGATGATGTGCAGCGCGGTGCGGTCGTTGCCCTCGGCAATCCGGTCGAACCAGTCCAGGGCCCAGTTGAAGCGGGCCGGGCGCGGCCAGCGGAACCCGGCGCGGGCGGCGTCGTAGTCCTCCCGGTGCCGCAGGAGGAAGTCCCGGGCCCGGCGGAACTCCTCCGTGGCGCCGGCCGGCTCACCGGCACGGGCCGACGCCGTGGTTCCGCTTCCCGTCATCTGTCCTCCTCGTGGTGGTGCGGCTGAGTAGCATCTTGAGGCAGTGACCTGCGTCTCACTACCCCCGGACGGGGGTGACGGCGGTATATGCGTACGGGGGAGGGGAGTTGACCGTGGCCGAACGGGAGCACGGGGGCGCGCGGGCGGACGGGCCGCGTACGCCGGGCGCGACTGCCGAGGTCAGGGCGGCGCTGCTGCGCCTGCGGCGGGCCAGCGGGCTGCCCGTGGCCTTCGGCGGGCTGCTGGTGGACCCCACGCGGCTGCGCATCGGCGAGCTCAGCGGCGCGGCCACCGGGTCCCTGGCGGGCCTGTCGGTGACGACCGGCAACGGCCTGGGCGGCAAGGCCCTGGCGCTGTCCCGGCCGGTGACGGTGACCGACTACCCCGCCTCGCGGACCATCAGCCACGAGTACGACGGCGCCGTCACGGCCGAGGGTCTGCGCGCGGTGCTCGCGGTTCCGGTGATCGTGGGGCGGCAGGTGCGGGGCGTGCTCTACGGGGCCCTGCGGCGGCCGGTGCCGCTGGGTGACCGCACCCTGCACGCCGCGATGGGCGCCGCGCGGGAGCTGGAGCGGACCCTCGCGGTGCGCGACGAGGCACAGCGGCTGCTGGCGGAGGGGCGGGCCGGGGCGGCGGGGGCCTTCGCGGGCGGGACGGCGGGGGTGGCCGGCGGGGCGAGCGGGGCGCCGGACGGAGTGAGGGCGCCGGGCGGGATGCCGGGCGGGCCCGGCGGCATGGGAGCCGTCGCGGTTCCCGGGGCCTCCCGTGCTCCCGGCGCCCCGGCCCTCGCCGCGGGCGATCCCGGTGACCGGGGCACGCGGGGCGGGGCGATGCCGGGGGCGGCGTGGGAGAGGGTGCGTGAGGCGCATGCCCGGCTGCGCGCCCTGGCGCCGCGGGTGGCGGATCCGGAGCTGCGGGAGGAGGTGCTGGCGGTCTGCGAGCGGCTGGCCGAGGCCGGTTCGGCGGAGCCCTGGGCGGAGCGTCACCAGGCCCCGGGCGGTCCGGGGCTGGCACCGCGCGAACTGGACGTCCTGGCGTGTGTGGCGGCGGGGGCGACCAACGCCGACGCGGCGCAGCGGCTGGGGGTGCGGCCGGAGACGGTGAAGGCGTATCTGCGGTCGGCGATGCGGAGGCTGGGGGCGCACAGCCGGCTGGAGGCCGTCGTGGCCGCGCGGCGGGCGGGGCTGCTGCCCTGAGACCTCCCGCCCGAGCACCGGGTCCGTGAGGGACGACCGCGCACGGGGCTGCCGGGAGAACGCGGACGGCCCGGCCGGGGCGGGTGCCCGGGCACGATTGGCTGGCCGGGGGGCCCTTCTTGTAGATTCGAACAAAAGGCGGGTCCCGGGCACCGGCACGGCTCCCACCGGTCCTCCCGCCTCTCCCCCACACCGTCCCCTGCACCCACTCGCGACGATCGGCGGGCGAGCATGCGGCTCCGCGCACTGCTGGAGAACGACAACCTGGGCCTGCGCCTGCTCGGCGGCGAGGCGGAGCTGGACCGCACCGTGCGCGGAGTCATGACGACCGACCTGCGCGACCCCGGCCGCTATCTGTCGGGCGGCGAACTGGTGCTCAGCGGCCTGGCCTGGCACCACGGGCCCGAGGACTCGGAACGGTTCACACGGATTCTCGCCGAGGCCGGCGCCGCGGGCCTGGCCGCGGGCGAGGCCGAGCTGCGTGCCGTCCCGGACGACCTGGTGGCGGCCTGCGAGCGGCACCGGCTGCCGCTCTTCGCGGTGGACGAGAAGGTGGCGTTCGCCACCATCACGGAGCACGTGGTGCGCCGGGTCTCCGGCGAGCGGGCCGGCGATCTGGCCGCCGTCGTCGACCGGCACCGCAGGATGATGACGGCCGGACCTTCGGGCCGGGGCCCGGAGGTGGTCCTCGGTCTGCTCGGCAGCGATCTGGACCTGCGCGCCTGGGTGCTCTCCCCCACCGGCCGGCTCATCGCCGGGCCGGGGCCCGGAACCGGTGCCGGACCGGACACGGGCGGGCAGCGGCCGGCCCCGGAGCTGTGCTCCGCGCTCGCGGGCGAGCACCTGGCCGCGGAGGCGGCAGGGCGGCCGGCCCCGCACCGTTTCACCACCTCCGGCTCCGTCCACTCGCTCTTCCCCGTCCGCGCCACCGGCCCCGCCTCGGCCCGGGAAACCGGCGACGCGCCCGCGGCCGTGCTCTCCGACTGGCTGCTGGCCGTCGAGGCCGACGCGGAGGACTGGCCCGCCGAGCGGCTCGACCTGCTGCACGGCGTCACCCAGCTGATCGCCGCCGAGCGCGGCCGCCGGGACGCCGCCCGGGCCGTCGGGCGGCGGCTGGCGCAGGAGGTACTGGAGCTGCTGCGGGACGGCGCGCCACCCGCCGAGGTCGCGTCCCGGCTGCGGGCCGCCGCGCCCGTGCTGCTTCCCGGACCGGGCGGCGCGCCGCACTGGCAGATCGTGTCCGCCCGGCTCGAACGGGACGGCGCCGGACCGGTGGAGGACGCCGCCGGAGACGGGGCCGGCGGGCCCGCGGCGCGGGCGCTGCTGGAGGAGATCCTCCTCGACCCCCGCGCGGGCTGCCCGGACCCGGCCGACCGCAGCGCCGTGGCCTGCGACGGCGACGAGGCCGTCGCGCTGATACCGCTGCCCGCGGTGGCCCGCCCGGACGGCGGAGGCCCGGACGGCACCGGCCCGGACGGCGGAGGCCCGGACGGCGGAGGCCCGGACGGCGGAGGCATCCGGGCGGAAGACCTGCTGGGGGCGGCGCGCGAACCGCTGCGGCGCGGACTGGAGGCGGGCGGCGGACGGCTCACGCTGGGCGTCAGCGCGGTGGTGCTCACCCCCGAGGGGCTGCGCGGCGCCCTGGAGGAGGCCCGGCACGCCCGCCGGGTGGCCGCGGCCCGGCCGGGCCGGGTGTGCGCCGCCGGACACCAGGAGCTGGCCTCGCACGTCCTGCTGCTCCCGTTCGTGCCGGACGACGTGCGGCGCGCGTTCACCACGCGCCTGCTGGAGCCGCTGCGGGACTACGACCGCCGGCACCGGGCGGAACTGGTCCCCACCCTGGACGCCTTCCTCGACAGCGACGGCTCCTGGACCCGCTGCGCGGCCCGGCTCCACCTCCACGTCAACACCCTGCGGTACCGGGTCGGCCGCATCGAGCAGTTGACGGGCCGGGACCTGTCCCGCCTGGAGGACAAGCTCGACTTCTTCCTGGCCCTGCGGATGAGCTGACCCGGGCGGCGGGACCGCACGCGGCGCGGAGGCCGCCCGTGCCGCGCCTCCGGGCCCGGCCCGTCACGTTCCGTCCCGGCGGACGGGCCGGAACCGGGCGCGGGCCGGGCGCGGGCGTACGCGCGGTGTCCGGCCGGACACCAGGGCACCACACCGGCCGGGACAGCCGCGTTCGCCGACGGGCCCGCCGAACGGTATCCCCCGCTCCTTTCGTGCGGGGCGGGCGGCGCGGACGGGCCCGCCCCGGAGGGCCGGCCTCCTCCCGACCGGTTCGCGGGGCGGACGGCAGCCGGCCGGTGGGGCACGGACCGCCGCGAGCGGTGCCGCCGAGGCGGCGACACGGCCCCGGCCCCCCGCGCGCCGGGGCCCTCCCGAAGCCCGCTATCCTGCGCGTGACCTGGGTCACAGCACTCTCGCGGGCTTTGTGAATCCGTTCACCCAACCCCTTGGCTGGGCACCGTGATTCGTGCTGAGATTCGCCCACGGCTTTCCGGGCTCGACGGCGCGCATGGGGAGGGAATGTGGCGGATACCGCCATGTCACGTTCTGGACCGAAGAACACCGCTGTGGGACCGGTCCCCTGGGAGGACCCGCTCCAGAGCGCCGTGTGGCGGCTCCGCTCCCGCGGCTGCTGGGAGGACGCCGCCGCGCTGCTCGCCCCCTCGGCCGTCACGGATTCCGCCGCCGCTCTCGGACGCACCACCATCCTGGTGGAACGGTGCCTGTTCACGGCCACGGGCTGGGAGGAGGCCGACGACGCCCTCCGCGCCGCCGAGGCCCTGGCCGCGGGCGACGAGGAACGGGGCGGCGCCGCCTGCGAGCGCGGCCATCTGGCCTACGCCTCCACCCTCTTCGGGGTACGGGACCGCGCCGACGAGGCCCGCTCGGCGCTCGGCCGCGCCGCCGCTCTCCTCCCGCCCGGCTCCCCGAACCGCCCGCTGCTCGACTTCCGGCGCGGCCTCGTCGCCCAGCACCTGGCCGGGGACCCGCGCGGCGCGCAGGCCGCGTTCGCCCGCGCGCACGCGGGCGCCTCGGCGCTCGGCGACGCGCTGCTGCTCTCGTTCACCTGGCGGCATCTGGCCTCGGCGGCGGAGCAGGAGGGCAACCGGGCGGAGGCCCGGCGCGGGTTCACGGAGTCGCTGCGCATCCGCGAGGAGCTCGGCTACCTGATCGGCATCGCCCCGGCCCTGTCGGCGCTGGCCGATGTCGAGCCGGAGCCCGAGGCGTCGCGGCTGCGGGCGGAGGCCCTGCGGCTGGTGCGGCTGCTGGGCGACGTCCCGTCCTGGCTGGCGGACCGGCTGCGGCCCGCCGCCGACGGCGCGGCGGAAGCGGCGGAAGCGGCGGAAGCCGCCACGGCCGCAGCGGCTCGGACCGCGGACGGCGCCGCGGACGGGAACGCGGCGCCGTCCGCGGATGCGGTGGACGGCACGGCCGTCAGGACGGCCGGCGAAGCCACCGCACCGGCAGCCGCGACGGCGGCAGCGCCCCCCGCGGCCGCCGCGCCCCGCGGCCTTCCCCGCCCCGACTGACTCCGCCCCGGCCCGCGGCGGGCCGGGACCGGATCCGGCCCGCCGGCACCGCCGAAGGCGCGCACGGGTCCGGACCCGCGGAAAGCACCGCGAGCTTCCCCGTCTCGGACCCGGCCCGGAACCCGCCCCGCGCCGGCCGTGCGTCAACGCGGCACACACCTGACCCCGGGCACCCCCGTGCCCGGACCCGCCTCCGCCTCGCCCGCCCCGCCCCGCAAAGGCGTTCCGAGCGTCCTGCTCGCCGTGCTCCGCGACGGATCTGCCACGCATCCGGAACCCGGACCCGGAACTCCACGTCTCATCTCGCCTCGTCGGCTCACCCGCCCGACGGGACGCGGAGGCAGGCCACGGCCCCACGGGGCCCCGGCAGGACGCCCGTGGGGACAACAGGGGGCGAACCGGGGGGGTCCGGGTACCGGGCGTCCGGGCCGCGGGGATTCAGCGGGGATGGGGATGTGGCCGGGCGCCGGTGAAGTGCCCGCGGACGAGCTGCTCGACGACCGCCGCGTCGCCGGCGGCCAGAGCGTCCAGCAGGGCGTCGTGCTCGGCCGCGGCCGCCAGGAGGTCCGCGCTCACGGGCGCCCCGCCGCGGCCGGCCGGTGTCTGGCTCCGCCGGTACAGCTCGTCGCCGATCACGGCGAGCTGGCGGTTTCCCGAGAGGGCGAGCAGCGCGTGGTGGAAGGCGCGGTCCGCCTCGGTGTAACCGACCCGGTCGCCCCGGGCGGCCGCCGCCACACCGGCCGCGGCGAGCGGGCGCAGCTCCTCCCAGCTGCCGGGCGGACGGGTGCGCGCCAGGCGGAGTATCACCGGCACTTCCAGCAGGGCGCGCACCTCGGCCAGTTCGGCGAGGTCGCGCTCGCTGCGGCGGGCCACCCGGAATCCCCGGTTGGGGACGACCTCCACGGCGCCCTCCGTGGTGAGCCGCTGCATCGCCTCCCGCACGGGGGTCGGGGAGACCCCGAACCGCGCGGCGAGGGCCGGCGCCGAGTACACCTCGCCGGGCAGGAGGTCCCCGCCGACCAGCGCGGCACGGAGCGCGTCCAGGATCTGGCCGCGCACGGAGTGGCGGGCGGGAGGTCTGCGCGGCACCGGCCGGGCGGGGGTCCGCGCCGCCCCGTCCGGCTGCTCGCCCGTGCCGTGGGCGTGCCCGTCCCGCGCGTGGTCGCTCCCCGGGTGCCCTTCCCCGCCGTCTCCCCCCGGCCCGGTCTCCCGCGGGCCGGGCTCTCCCCGGCCGCGGGGCGCCCGCCCGGGTGGGCCCGGCCGCTGTCCGCCCCGTGCCCGGGCGCCGTACGAGCCGGGCCCGTGCCCCTCGCGTACCGCCTCGCCGGGACGGGCTTCCCCCACCGGCGGGGAGCCTCCCGGCCGTGGCGCTCCCGCGCCCTGCCCGGCTGCTCCGCTCCCCCCGGCCGCTGCGGCGCGTGACTGCTCCATCGGGTCCTCCAGTGGTTCCCCGGAACGATAGGCGGACCAGTCGGCGCGTCAAAGATCCGGGACGTCGGGTAAGGTAAGGCTTACCTGCAAACGATCGCGTTGAGTTGGTGGTCCCCGCATGTCCGTGGCACCGGCCGTCCCGGCCCTCTCGCACCACCCCGTGGCGGGGGCCTACGCCCGGCTCGCCGAGGCGCTCCCCACCGTGCGGCTGCTGGAGGGCGCTCCGCGCTCGGGCGGTGGCTGGGTCACCGCCCGCGAGCTGGCGTCGGGCGGCCCGGCCCTCGACGCCTGTCTGGCCGCCGAAGAAGCGGAGATCATCCGCAACTACGGGCGGCCGGCCCGGCCGGATGTGACCGCCGGTTTCGCACTGCACCGCTACGCCTGGTCGGCGTGCCTGCTCGTCACGGTTCCGTGGTTCCTGCTGCGCCGCGTGCCGCGACTGACGCCCGGTGAGGTGTCGTTCCATCGCGGACAGGGCCGGTGGACCGCGCGGATCCGGGAGTTCGCGTGCCTCCCGGACGATCCGGCGGCCGGACTGCCGGGTGCCCGGGTGGTCAGCGGCGAGGACGCGCTGCGGGCCGAGGTGCGCGGGGCGCTCGCCGAGCATCTGGAACCGGTGCTGGAGGGCTTCCGCCCCCGGATGCGGCGCGGGCCGCGCGCCATGTGGGGCATGGCCACCGACGAGATCGTCGAAAGCCTCTGGTACACCGGCCACCTGCTCGGTGAGGAACGCCGGGCGATCACGGAGCTGGAGGCGCTGCTGCCCGGCGCCACGAAGCCGTTCGTCGGCGCTCCGTCCTTCCGCGAGCTGACCGGGCCCGCCGGGGAGGCCCTGTCCACCCGCGACCGGGCGAGCTGCTGCATGTTCTACACCCTGCGGCCGGAGGACACCTGCGTCACCTGCCCGCGCACCTGCGACGCGGAGCGCGTGGCACGGCTCAGCGGCGCCTGACCGCACGGGCGCCGCGCCGGTCCCGTAACCGGCCGGCACCCTCGCCGCGGCCGCCGCCGTCACGGCGATCACAGCGGCCTGTCCGGGCAAGGCATCGGACAAACCCTCACGCCGGGGAACGAGCCCCCGACCCCAGGGGCGCCTTCCGCCTTCCGCCTTCCGCCTTCCGCCTTCCGCCTTCCGCCTTGTGTCCACATGATCAGACGATTCGATCGGTTCTGATCATGTAGGCATATCTTCGATCGCGTCTTCTGCCCATTGCCGATCCGTTGCCCGGAATCGCCCTGGGGCCATCACCGCTTCCGCCAAGATGTCGCGGGCAAGACCGCACGCGATTCGGCACGGGCGGGACGGAAGCGAGGCGAGGGGCCCGAGATGAGACTGACGGACATGGCGCTGAACTGGGTGTTGCCGGGCGCGGTGTTGCTCGTCGGCATCGCGGGCGCGGCGGTGGTCCTCGCCCGCGGCCGGCGCTCGGCGGCCGGGGATGAGGGCAAACTCACCGACTCCTGGGAGCGCAGCGAGGAACGCCGGCGGCGCAAGGAGGCCTTCTACGGCTCCGCCTCGTACATCCTGCTGTTCTGCTGTGCCGCGGTCGCCGCCGCCCTCTCCTTCCACGGCCTGGTCGGCTTCGGCCGGCAGAACCTCAACCTCTCCGGCGGCTGGGAGTATCTGGTCCCCTTCGGGCTCGACGGCGCGGCGATGTTCTGCTCGGTCCTGGCGGTGCGGGAGGCCAGCCACGGTGACGCGGCCCTTGGCTCCCGGCTGCTCGTCTGGACGTTCGCCGGCGCGGCGGCCTGGTTCAACTGGGTGCACGCCCCCCGCGGCCTCGGCCACGCGGGCGCCCCGCAGTTCTTCGCCGGGATGTCCCTGTCGGCCGCGGTCCTCTTCGACCGGGCGCTCAAGCAGACCCGCCGGGCGGCGCTGCGCGAGCAGGGTCTCGTCCCGCGGCCGCTGCCGCAGATCCGCGTCGTCCGCTGGCTGCGCGCCCCGCGCGAGACCTTCGCCGCGTGGTCGCTGATGCTGCTGGAGGGCGTGCGCTCACTGGACGAGGCGGTCGACGAGGTCCGTGAGGACCGGCGCCAGAAGCAGCAGGACCGGCAGCGCCGGCGGGACGAGGAGAAGCGCGAGCGCGCCCGCATCAAGGCCCTCCACCGGCAGCACCGGGTGTGGGGGCGGGTCCGGGGCGGCCGCCAGGTCGAGCTGCCCGGGCTGCTGCCGGCCGGCACCGCCCAAGCCGGCTCGGAGCCCGCCAGAGCGGAGGGACAGCCGGCAGCACTCCCTTCCTCCTCCGCGGACTCCCCGGCGGCCGGCGGCCCGCTCCTGCAGGCCGTCCGCGTCGACCGGACTGACGCCCCCGAAAGCTCCGGATCCCCCTCCGGCGCCGGCGCCGACCCGCGCGGCGGACGTACGGAGCGCGCACCCCGGACCGTCGACCTCACGGCGGAGGACGACACCCTGACAATTCCCCGCCTCGACTCCCTGGAGCGAAAACTCCAGGATCTGGAGCAGCAGTTCGGCTGACGGGGCCGGCGGTGCCGGACACCCGGGACAGGGCAATGCCCGGCACCGCCGGGAGTACGGTGCCGGGCATTCAGGGGAGGACGTTCGCGCGGTGGAGATCCGCGGCGCAACAGTCACTGACAGGTGATTTCCCCGGGGTCTTTCCTTACATGTCATGTATCCCGCTTTTCACGCGATTGCCGTAACTACGGGAGAGGCCGGACCGGGGCCTGCCCGCCGCAGCCCTCACCACCCGCCCACGCCGCGGGACGGGCGGCGGCCCGGTGACCCGGGGCGCCGCGGTGCCCCGCGCGCGGCAGCAGCATCCGGAGGAGCGGCACCGCCGACCGGAGGAAGCCCGGACGGGCGGGTCAGTCCTCCCAGACGGCGGCGGCCGTCCGGTCGTCCGCGTAGCCCTTCACCCGGAGCTGCACATCGGACAGATACGCGGCGAGACCCGGCGCCGGGGACACGGCCCAGCGCGCCGCCAGCAGGCCGGCCAGCGCGGGCTCGCCCCGCAGCGGGTCCGCGAGCCCGGGGGTGCACAGCAGCAGGGTGTCCCCCGGGCGGGCCACCGAGGCGCGGAAACGGAAGGGTGCCACGGCGGGGCCGCCGGGTTCACCGGCACGGCCCGGGCCGCGCATGCCCAGATCCACGGTGAGCCGGCCGGAGGGCCGTCGGCGGCCCGCGGCTGCGCGGGCACCCGGGGCTCCAGGTCCTGCCATTCACCGTCCCGCAGCCGGAACAGCCCGCCCCCGCCGAGGCCGAAGAACACCCGGGTGCGGCACGCCGGATCGACGGGGAGCAGCAGGCAGCGCAGGCCCGAGGTGTACGCGGCGGGGTCCGGGCCCAGCTCCGCGGCCCGCGCCCGCAGCCTGCCGTACGCACGGTCCGTCAGCCGGTGCAGCCCCGACTTGAGCACGTCGCGCCGCCCCTCCCTGATGTCCTCGGCAAGCCGGCCGTGGGCCCGTCCGACGGCTTCGGCGACCCACCGGCAGACGTCGGCGGCCGCCCGGTGGGCGTCCCCGGCGGCCCGCCCGCCGGTGGCCGTGGCGATCAGCAGCAGCGCCTGGTCGCCACGGCCGAACCGCACCGTCAGCAGCGCGTCCCGCCGCGGCTCGCCCCGGTACCGCGCGGAGTCGCCGCGCAGGGAGGCCGCCCGCAGCGTCATCGTGCCGTAACGGGCGCCGTCCAGGACCGTGTCCGGGACGAGGCCGGCCAGGTCTCCGGGGTCGGCCTCGGGCAGAGCCGTCGGCTCGCCCTGGTACGTGGGCGGGCGTTCGCCGACGTACCCGGGCTCCGCTCCGGCGCGCGGGTTCCCTCCGGCGCCCCCGGCTTCGGTGCTCCTCGTTCCGGCACCCCCGGCTCCGGGGCTCCTCGTTCCGGGGCTCCCGGCTCCGGGGCTCCCGGCTCCGGGGCTCTCGTGCCGCCCGCCGTAGCCGGCGGCCTCGCTGCCGTCGCGCCGAAGCATGCCCGCTGCCACATGTCCTCCATCGGTCCGCGCCGCCGCCCCGGTCGGGACCGGGGCGGGATCGGCCGGTGCCCCGGCCGGTGTGCTCTGCGCGCTCTCGTCGTTCCCGGTGCCCCGGGTGGCGCTCCGGATGTCCGGCCCGGACCGGTCGTTCCCCCACAGCGGCACCGCGACGCCGCGTGAACCGGAAGCCGCACCGTCTGCTGCGCCGGACTCGCCGTCCGGGCGGCCCTCCGTGCTGCCTTCCGGGCCGCTTCCCGGGCCGGCCTGCGACGCAGCGTACGGCTGTCCCGCTCGTGGCTGCGCCGCGGCGGACGCCGGGGTGTTGCGCCGACGGTCCCCCACCGCGCCTTCCGGCGCGGCCCGTTCACCCTCACCGTCCCATGACTCCGGCGGGTCGAGCGGCGGCTCCCATGGGGCGCGCGGAGGCGTCATGGAGCGCATCGGGCGAACGTCCCCGGGGGCCGGCGCCGGGTCGGGGAGCTCTTCAGCCGGTTCCGGGGCCCGCGGGCGTCCCCCCGCCCGTTCGGAGCGGGGCCGCACGGCCGGCGGGCCGGGTGGCACCGGCTCGGCGACGGGCGGCTGCTGCACCCGGGGCCGGGGCCGCCAGGGACCCGGCGGCTCCGGAGTGCCCGGTTCGGAGACGGCCCCTTCCGAGTCCGAGGCGGCCGGTTCGGGGAAGGCCCCTTCCGCGGGTGCCGGTTCGGGGCCCGCCACCTCCGCGGAGGCCGGTTCAGGGACGGCCCCCTCCGCGGAGGCCGGTTCACGGACGGACCCCTCCACGGAGACCGGTTCGGGGCCCGCCACCTCCGCGGAGGCCGGTTCACGGACGGACCCCTCCGCGGAGGCCGGTTCGGGAGCGGCGGCCTCCGGCGGGGTCCGCGCGGGGCGAGCAGGCTCCGGCTCGGCCGGCGCGGATCCGGTCGGCCCAACGGCCTCCGACCAGGAGGGAGTTCCCGGAGGCGTCGTGTCCGGTGGCTGCCACGGTGCGCCGGGGCCGGGCGCGGACGGGGGTGTGGGCTGCGGTGTGGCGGGTTTCCGGGAGGGCTCGGCACGGTCCCCGGAGGCCGCCCGTCCGGTGACGGGCCAAGGGGTGGCCGGGGTGCTGAACCACCATTCGTCCGGCGCGGACTCCGTGGCGGGCGGGGGCGCGGTGGCCGTGTCCTGCGGGCCTCCGCTCCCGGTCCCTCCGGTCTCCCGGTGCGGGGGCGGGCCCTGCGGCCGCGGCGGGTCCGTCCACTGCTCCGGAGCGGCGAACTCGGCGGGAGCGGGCGCCTCCGTGCCGGCACCCGCGGAGTCACGGGCGGCTGCCGCTTCGGTGCCGGAGCCCGAGTGGGCGGCGGGGTCTCCGGCGGCGTCAGCGGCGTCTGCCTCCGTGCGGCCGGTGATGCCGGACCCGGCCCGGTGACCGGGGCCGCGGGTGCGGCGGCCGGTGGGGGCGGTGCCGCCCGTTCCCTCGGCGGGGGCGGCGCTGCCGGTGCTCGGACCGGGGGCGGATCCCTCATCCGGAGCGGGTGGGATGCCGCCGGCGCGGCCCGTGGTCCGGGGATCGCCGTGGGCGAAGCCCCGGGAGGCGAACCATCCGGGGCGGGCGTCTCCCCCGGCCGGGCTTCCCCCACCGGATTCCCCCCGGGCCGGTCCCGGGTGGGCCGGCGGTGGTCCGACCGCGCGGGAGGCCGAGTCGAAACGGTCGTCCAGGGAGTCGTCCGCCGCGGCCGGTCCCGCGTCCGGTTTCTCCTCGCCGTACAACTCGCGCCACCACACGTCCTCGTGGCTGTTCCGCTCCCCGTACTGACTCATGCCCATATGGTCCATCCTGCCCGCCCGGGACGAGGGGCGCGCGCGTTCCGCGTCCGCCCGGACGGCGGTCCGGCCGGTCCGGTCCGGTGGGCGGTGGCGGGGAGTGGTGGCAGGGAGGGGCGGGGTGCGGGGATGATGTGCCGGTACGGGAGGGGAGACATGCCGGGTGCAGCAGATCTGGACGAGGGTCACGCGTCCGCGTACCGCACGCTCGTCGCACTGGGCGGCGCCGAACCGGCCGAGCTGGCGGCCCGGTTGACGCTCCCGGAGGAAGACGCCGTGAGGATGCTGCGACGACTGGAGTGGCACGGGCTGGCGGTACGCTCGCCGGCCCGCCCCGGCCGGTGGCTGGCGGCCGGGACGGCGCGTCCGGGTGTCCCCGGGACTCCGCGGCCGCGGCCGCCCGTTGCCGAGGTGCGGACGGACCGGCCGGCCGGGGGAGCACGGCGGCACGGGGCCACCTGTCCCGGTCGGCTCGACGGACCCGACGGAACGGGGCCGGGCGGACCGGACGGACCGGGGCCGGACGGACCGGGGCCGGACGGACCGGGGCCGGACGGCCCCGGCCGCCGGGCCGGGCCGCAGGCGGCCGGGGCCGCGGACGGAGCGGGCGCGGAGCCCGCCCGGCCCTCCGCACGGAACCCCGCCGACGGGCCGGACGCCATGGATCTGCGCATCCTGTCCCTGCTGCTCGCAGGGCTGACCGACGCGAGCGCCGCGAAGCAGCTGGACCTCGGGCTGCGCACCGTTCAGCGGCGGGTGAAACGGCTGATGGAGATCGCCGGGGTCTCCACGCGGCTCCAGCTGGGCTGGCACGCCTGCGAACGCGGCTGGCCGGCCCGGCTCCCCGGAACCGGACCAGCGGACGCCGGCTCCGGCCGGGGCACCGTCGCCGACGCCACGGCCGGGGCCGGGGCCGGGGCCGGGGCCGGGGCCGGGGCCGGGGCCGGACCGCGCAACGGGAGCCGGGCCGGGGCGGGTCCCGTGTCCGGAGCCGGGACCCGCGCGGGGTCCGCGCCAGGGCGGCGGACGCCGGGCGAAGAGCCCGTCCCCGGCCGTCCGCCGCCCGTCGCCGACAGCTGACCCGGCCGCCCGGCCGGCACCGTCGCCGTGACCAGCCCGGACACCGCCGGGCTCAGCCCGGACACCGCCGGGCCCGGCCCGGACACCGCCGGGCCCGGCCCGGACACCGCCGGGCCCGGCAGCGCACGACCGGTGCGGCGGGTTTCGCCGCGCCGCCACCGCACCGCCCGGACACGCGCCCGTGCGGCACCGCGTCCGTGCGGGGCCGGTTGCGGACGCCCACGCGGGCCCACGGTCCGGTGCGCGTCCGGGGATCAGCGGGCCCGGTACGGGGCGGTCAGGGCTGCGTACCGCGCTTGCGCTGCTGCACCAGGTGCCTGCCGAGTGCCTGCCGCTGCTTCCAGACGCGGCGGCGCTCGGCCCGCAGCCGGGCGTCCGTGCGCGAGGCGATCCACTCGTTCTCGCGGATCAGCTTGCGGTAGCTCTCCAGCCGGCGCTCCGGCAGTGCGCCGTCCGCGAGCGCGGCGAGGACCGCACAGCCCGGTTCGGCGGTGTGCGCGCAGTCGTGGAACCGGCAGTCGCGCGCGAGTTCCTCGATCTCCGAGAAGACCTGCGCGACTCCGTCCTCGGCGTCCCACAGACCGACTCCGCGCAGCCCGGGGGTGTCGATGAGGACACCCCCGCCCGGCAGCGGAAGCGGCAGCAGGTCGCGGGTGGTGGTGGTGTGGCGGCCCTTGCCGTCGCTGTCGCGGATGGTCCGCACGGCCTGCGTCTCGCTGCCCAGCAGGAAGTTGGCGAGCGTGGACTTGCCCGCGCCGGACTGGCCGAGAAGGACGGTGGTGCCGCCGGCGACGGCGGCCGCCAGGACGTCCATGCCGTCACCGGCCGCCGCGCTCACCGTCAGCACGGAAACGCCCGGAGCCGTCGACTCCACGTCCGTCACCAGGTGGGCGAGCGTGGCCGGGTCCGGTACGAGGTCCGCCTTGGTGAGCACGACGAGGGGCTGGGCGCCGCTCTCCCAGGCGAGGGCGAGGAAGCGCTCGGCCCGGCCGAGGTCGAGCTCGGCCGCGAGGGAGACCGCGATCAGGACGTGGTCCACGTTGGCCGCGAGGACCTGGCCGTCGGACCGCTTCGAGGACGTGGAGCGCAGGACGGCCGTACGGCGCGGCAACAGGGCCCGTACGGCGCGGTCGTCCGGGTCGTAGGCGATCCAGTCACCGGTGCAGGCCCAGCGGGTGGGGTCCGGGTCGGAGACGGGGCCGAGGTCCGCCCTGACGGTGCGGAGCCCGGCGGCGCCGTCGGAAGCGGCCCCCGGACCGGCCGGGGCCGTCCCGCCGGCCCCGGACCCGGACCCGGTGCCGGCATCGGCATCGATGCCGGTGCCGGTGCCGGTGCCGGTGCCGGTGCCGGTGCCGGTGCCGGTGCCGGGAACGACGACATCGCACAGCCCCCGGTCCACGCGGACGATCCGGCCGGGCAGCAGCCCGTCCGCCGCGTACGGGGCGAAGCTCTCGGCGAAGGCCGCGTCCCAGCCGTAGCGGGTGAGAGGGGACGCGGACGGAGCCGAGTGGGACGACGGGAAGGAAGAAGAGAGGTGATGCGCTTGCTGACGCAACGGGATGACCCTTCACGGAAGCGGTCCCGGCTGCGGGTGCGCAGGGGCGCCGGCGCTCCGAAGCGCCGTGAGGCCCTGCTGGATGTGGTGTGAACCGTCAGCCGGTGACCGCGGGGGTGGGATTGCTGGACTTCGGGACTCGGGCAGCGCCCGTCACAACGACCGTCGTCATCACAGTCCTCACCTCCCCTTGCGTGCACGCGCGTCCGGCACCCGCGGCTGTCCGCCGCCGTCCGGTTCACCGGTCACTCTAAGCCCGGGCGGAAGAGGGCGCCAGCCGTTTTCCCGCCCGCGGGCCGGGGCGGACACCCCGCACACCCCGCACGCCGTGCCCGGCCCCGGTGGCCGCGCCCGGCCTCAGCCCCGATGGCTGCGCCGTCCCGGCTCCGTGTCGGCCGCCGGCGGCTTTCTCGGGCCCGGGGGCTCACCGCGCCCCGGCTCGCCCCCGGGGGCCGGTCCTCCACCGCCCTCCGGCCGCGCCGTCCCCTCCGTCGCCTCCGTCGCCTCCGTCCGCGCCGGCTTCCCCGCGTCCGCGGTCTCTCCGCCCTCCGTACCGCCGCGTTCCTCCCCCGCGCCCCGCTCCTTGCCGCCGCGCCCCCGCAGGGTGTGCAGCGGGCCGTGCAGCCGGGAGCGGATGTCGTCCGGGGGCAGGAAGCGGGCCCAGCGTTCGGGGAACTCGGGCGGGGGCTCGCGGTCCGGGCCGTCCTCCCGCTCGTCCCAGCCGTCGTCCGCCTCGTCCGGCTCGGAGCGCCCGCCCGCCTGCCCGCGGGCCGCGCGTTCGGCCTCCGCGCGGGCGACGATCTCGGCGGCCTCCTGCTCCCGCAGCCGCAGGTTCCGCTCACGCGCCGCGGCGGTGGCGACGGACGGCCAGACCCGGTCGATCGCGGCGTTGACCGCCGCGCCCACGAGCACCGCGAAGGCGGAGACACCGATCCACAGCAGGACGGCAACCGGCGCGGCCAGCGAGCCGTAGATGGTGGGGCCCTCCACGGTGCTGCTGAGGTAGAGCCGCAGCAGGAAACTGCCGAGCACCCACATGGCGAGGGCGACCAGGGCTCCGGGGATGTCCTCCACCCAGGGGGAGCGCACCGGCACCGACACGTGGTACAGCGTGGTGAGGAAGACGACCGACAGCACCAGCACGACCGGCCAGTAGAGCACCTGCACGACCGCCGTGCTCCACGGCACGATCTCGATGACGGTGTCCGGCCCGGCGATCATCAGCGGCAGCACCACCGCCCCGATCACCAGGGCGACCAGGTACAGCAGGAAGGCCAGCAGCCGGGTCTTCACGATTCCCCGGTGCCCGTCCAGCCCGTACATGACGGTGATGGTGTCGATGAAGACGTTGACCGCCCGGGAGCCGGACCACAGGGCGAGCGCGAAACCCAGCGAGATGACGTCGGGGCGGCCGCCGCGGGTCACGTCGTCGAGCAGCGGCCGGATGATCTGCTCGACGCCCCGGTCGGAGAGCACCGTGCGGGACGCCGTGAAGATGTTGTGCCGGATGGCCTCGATGGTCTCGGTGCCGATCCAGGCGTCGAGGTAGCCGAGCAGCCCGATCAGGCCGAGCAGCAGCGGCGGCAGGGAGAGCAGGGTGAAGAACGCCGCCTCGGCCGCGAGCCCGAGAATGCGGTATTCGATGCCGGAGTTGACGGTGTCCTTCAGCAGCAGCCAGGCCACTTTGCGCTTGGAGACGTGGGGATACAGGGCGCGGGCCCTGCGCAGACGGCTCTGGCGCCGCTCGGGGGATGACTCGGCTGCTTGCACCCGCTTAACGTATCCGGCATGGCAGCCACCACACACACCGTGACCAACCAGGCTCCGCCGCTGGTCGGATATGACGTTTTCGCCGCGGACGCGGTGCTCACGGAAGGCGTCGCCCGCTACGCGGCGCCCGAGCGGCTGGAGGAGATCCGCACCGGGCTCGGCGAGCTGGGCCGGGCCGCCGGCTCCTCCCAGGCGCAGCGGTGGGGGACGCAGGCCAACGAGCACCGCCCGGTGCTGCGCACCCACGACCGGTACGGCAACCGGCTGGACGAGGTGGAGTTCCACCCGGCCTACCACCGGCTGCTGGGCCACGCCGTCTCCGCCGGGCTCACCGGCGCCTGGTCCCGCCCCGACGGCCATCTGCGGCGGGCGGCGGGGTTCATGCTGTGGTCGCAGGTGGACGCCGGGCACGGCTGCCCGGTGTCGATGACGCACGCCGCCGTGCCGGCGCTGCGTGCCGACCCGGAGCTGGCGGCGGAGTGGGAGCCCCGGCTGACCTCGGACGCGTACGAGCCGGAGCTGCTGCCGCCGGGCGGCAAGCCGGGGGCGCTGTTCGGCATGGGGATGACGGAGAAGCAGGGCGGTTCGGACGTCCGCGCCAACACGACGGTCGCGGAGCCGCTCGCCGAGGAGGGGGCGTACACCCTCACCGGGCACAAGTGGTTCTGCTCGGCCCCGATGTCGGACGGCTTCCTGGTGTTGGCGCAGGCGCCCGGCGGCATCACCTGCTTCCTGCTGCCCCGGGTGCTGCCCGACGGCAGCCGCAACACCTTCCGGCTGCAGCGGCTCAAGGACAAGCTCGGCAATCACTCCAACGCCTCCGCGGAGGTCGAGTTCGACGGCACCACCTGGGTGCGCCGGGTCGGCGAGGAGGGGCGCGGGGTGTCGACGATCATCGGGATGGTCGCGGCGACCCGGGTGGACTGCGTCATCGGTTCCGCGGCGCTGATGCGCCAGGCCGTCGCCCAGGCCGTGCACCACGCCGCGCACCGCGGCGCCTTCGGCGGGCTGCTGATCGACAAGCCGCTGATGCGCAACGTGCTGGCCGACATGGCGCTGGAGTCCGAGGCGGCGACGACCCTGGGCCTGCGGCTGGCGGCCGCCATGGACTCGGGTGACGAACGGGACCGGCTCCTGCTGCGCCTCGCCGTCCCGGCCGCCAAGTACTGGGTGACGAAGCGGGCCACGGTGCTCGCCGCGGAGGCGCTGGAGTGCCTGGGCGGCAACGGCTACGTGGAGGAGTCCGGCATGCCGCGGCTGCTGCGCGAGGCCCCGGTCAACTCGGTGTGGGAGGGCTCCGGCAACATCCAGGCGCTCGACGTGCTGCGGGCCCTGCGGCGCGAGCCGGAGGCGCTCAACGCCTTCCTCGCGGAGGTCGGCCGGGCCCGGGGCGCCGATCACCGGCTGGACGGTGCCATCAAGGACCTGCTCTCCGAACTGGCAGATCTGGAGGGCGTCGAGGGCCGGGCGCGGCGCCTGGTGGAGCGGATGGCGCTGGTGCTGCAGGGCTCGCTGCTCGTCCGGTACGCGCCGCCGGAGACCGCCGACGCCTTCTGCGCCTCCCGGCTGGGCGGGGACTGGGGCGGCGCGTTCGGCACCCTGCCGCACACTCTGGACCTGGCCTCCGTGGTGGAACGGGCCCGGGTGCGGGTCTGAGCGCCGGTGGGCCGGGGCGGGGCGGGCCCGGGGGGCCGTTCCGGTTGCGGGCGGGAGCCGTGACGTGCCGGAGCCGTGACGCGCCGGGAACCGTGACGCGCCGCACGCGGGCCGGGCATCCGGGCGGGCGGTCCGGGGCGCCGTGCCCGGGCCGCCGGTGTGACGCGCGGGCGGGGCCCGGGCCGCGGGGGAACGGGCTGCCGCCCCGGGGTCCGGCCCGGCAGCGGTCGGACCGGCTTCGGCCGGACCGGCTTCGGCCGGGGGCCGGCTCGGGGGAGGCCGGCCCCGGGCTGCGGGGAGCGGGGCCGCCGGCCCCGGCCCCGCTCCGGGTCGCCGGGGAGAGCGTGACCCGGAGCGTGGAGCGGTGGGTGGTGCTGCGCCGTCACGGCACCACCCCCGCCGCGGGAACGCCGCCGCTGCGAACACCCCAGTGCGCGTCGGGCGGCGTCACCCCACTGTGCTGCGCCGCGCGGCCGGGTACAAAGGTTGCAGAGGTTGCGGCGGTTCACAGCATTCGGGCCAAGTGGTGTGCTGGACGAGCCGGTTGGACGGCACCATGAGGGAAGCCGCCCTTCCACCGGTGCCACTGCCGCCACCGGCCCCCTCCGTGACGGAGACCGCGCCATGAACCACACATCGCAGAAGCCGGCCCCGGCCGCCCCCGGAAGCCCGCGCGAGGCCGCACGGGTGCTCAGCGGTCTCCGCGAGACCGCGCTCACCGGTCTGCGGCCGCCGCCCGCGGCCCACCCGCTCATCGGCGAGTCCTGGATGCGGGTGCTGCGGCTGGGCATGGACCCGGACCGCGGGGCCCCCGCCCGGCTGCTGCCGCTCGACGAGCTCGAGCACCGCCGCCGCACCAGCCCGCTCGCCACCGTCCTCCCGACGCTCCGCGAGGGACTGGTGTCCGTCGCCGACGCGGCGCGGCACATCATGGTGGTCACCGACGCGGACGGCCGGGTGCTGTGGCGGGACGGCAACGCCCGGGTCCGGCTGGAGGCGGACCGGATCGGTCTGGAGCCGGGCTCCTGCTGGGCCGAGGAGTCGGTCGGCACCAACGGCATCGGCACCGCTCTGGTCACGGGCCGGCCGGTGCGGGTGCACTCGGCGGAACACTTCGTCCGCAGCCACCACGCCTGGACCTGCGCCGCCGCCCCGATGCGCGACCCGCGGGACGGGCAGCTGCTGGGCGTGGTGAACGTCAGCGGTCCCGCCGCCACCGTCCACCCGGCGACGGCCCGGCTCGTCGCCTCCGTCGCCCGGCTCGGGGAGAGCGGGCTGCGGGAGCGGCACCTGGAGGCGATCGAGCGGCTGCGGGCCGTCGCGGCGCCCCTGCTGTGCCGGCTGGGCAGCGCCCGCGCCCTGGCGATCGACCGGGCGGGCTGGACGGCCGCGGTCACCGGTATGCCGCCGCCGGGACGGCTGGCGCTGCCGGAGAACTTCGGCGCGGGCAGCCGCCGGCTTCCCGCCCTGGGTCCGTGCACCGTGGAGCCGCTGCCGGACGGCTGGCTGATCCGGCTGGACGGCGGCCCGCTGCCCGGCAGCCGGGAGGCCCCGCCGGTCACGGGTGTGACGCTGGACCTCCGGCGGCCGGGCCGCCCCGCCGTCACGGTCACCGGTGGAACGGGCGACTGGACGCAGCCGCTGAGCCCGCGCCACGCGGAGATGCTGTACGCGCTGGCGTGCCATCCCGCCGGGCGGTCGGCGGCGCAGCTCGCGGCGGACCTGTTCGGGGACCCGTCCAGGACGGTGACGGTGCGGGCGGAGATGTCCCGGCTGCGGCGGACCCTCGCGGGAGTCCTGGACCACCGCCCGTACCGCTTCGCGGACAGTGTGGACGTACGGCTGCTCGCGCCGGAGCACCCCGGTGACCTGCTGCCGCGCTCCACCGCCCCGCTGGTCGTCGCGGCCCGGCGGGCGGCGGACGGCGAGAAGCCGCCGCCACCGCTGCCGGGGGGTTGAGGCCCGGCGGCGGAGCGGGACCGTTCCACCGCGCCGTCCGCGCCGTCCGCGCCGCGCGTGGTGCCGGGGCGGTGCTCACCGTGCCGCCTCCACGGCACGGGCCCCCGGGTCCGGGCCGCGGACGGTACGGCGCGGCCGCCGGGCGCCGGTGCCCGCGGGTTCCGGGCCGCCCCGTACCGCCGTGCGCCCGGCCGCCGGCAGATACGCGGCCGGGCGCGCCGGCGCCCCGGCCGCGGCCCGCGGGGTGGGGCACCACCGCGGCACAGCCGTCCGGGTGGCGCCGGGGCGGCCGCCGCGTCTGTTCGGACCGCCCCTGTCGCCGTGTGCGTGCTCCGCCTCTAGCGTGCGGTGCGGGGGCCGGTCCGGTGCGGCGGCGGAGCGCCGCATCCGAGGGGAGAGGAACGGCGATGGACGGCGGCGAGGGCGGCGGGCGGCCGGCCCCGGGTGCCGGCGCCCGCCGTGCGCGGCCGCGGAGCGGCCTCTGGGGACTGCTGGCCCTGCTCCTCCTGGCCGGGCTCGCGCTGCTGCATCAGGGCACGGACGGTTCCGGCGGTCCGCCGCAGCCCGCGAACGCCGGTGCGCAGGCGCGGAGTTCCCCCGCCGTGCGGGCCGCCGACCCGCTGCCGCGCTCCGAGCCGCGGCGGGTGCGCGTCCCCGCCGTCCGCGTCGACGCGCCCCTGGTGTCCGTCACCACGGACGGCGACGGCTGGATCGAGGCGCCGCCCGCGCGGGAGCGGAACCTCGCCGGCTGGTTCGCGGACGCGGTGACTCCCGGCGAGCGCGGTACGGCGGTGCTGGTGGGGCATGTCGACAACGCGTCCGGGCCCGCCGTCTTCCACCCCCTCGGGGCCGTGCGCCCCGGCATGGACGTCGAAATCCGCCGGGCGGACGGCCGCACCGCCGTGTTCGGGGTCTACCGCGTCGAGGTCGTGGCCAAGGACCCCTTCCCGGCCGAGCGGGTGTATGACGGCACGGGCCACGCGGAGCTGCGGATCCTGACCTGCGGCGGCGAGTACGACGAGAGGAGCGGCTACGCGGGCAACGTCGTCGTCTACGCCCGGCTGACCGGGGTGCGCTGAGCCCGGGCCCGGCCCGGGCGCCGCGGTCGCGGCGTGATGGGATGGCGCCATGAGCAGCGTCACCGTGACCACCTGGTATCTGGAGCAGACCTCGGCCGGCGATCTGGTGCCCGCCGCGGCGCCGGCGGACGGGCGGGTGCCGCGCGTCGAGCGGGCGGAGGTCCCCTCCCCCGAGTTCAGCCGCTTCCTCTACACGGCGGTGGGCGGCGACGTGACGTGGACGGACCGGCTCGGCTGGTCGTACGCCCGCTGGCGGGAGTTCCTCGGCCGGCCCGGTGTCGAGACCTGGGTGGCGTACGAGCGGGGCACTCCGGCCGGGTACATCGAGCTGGAGGCGCAGCAGGACGGGGTGGTGGAGATCGTCTATTTCGGCCTGATCCCGTCCTTCCGCGGCCGCCGCATCGGCGGGCACCTGCTGAGCCTCGGCACGGCGCGCGCCTGGGACCTCGCGGTGCGGTGGCCGGGGCTCGCCCCGACGCGGCGGGTGTGGGTGCACACCTGCAGCAAGGACGGCCCGTACGCACTGGACAACTACCGGCGGCGCGGCTTCCGGCTGTACGACACGCGCACCGCGGAGGAGCCCGCGACGCCGCCTCCCGGCCCGTGGCCCGGGGCTTTCTGAGCCGGCTCCGGCGGCTCCGGCGGCTCCGGCCGCACCCCGGCGGCCCGGGCCGCCCTGCCGGTGGCCTCGGTGGCCCCGGCCGGGGGGCGGAAGCCGGTGCGGCAGACCGGCCGGCCGAAGCAGCCGCCGGCGGGCGGCGGTTGGGGTTCCGGCGGCCGGCGGGGCCCGCGCGGTGCGATGCCCCCGGTGGCGTGCGGCGCTCCCGGAAGCCGCCGCACCGCGCCGATCCGGCCGCCGGCCGACGCCATTCGGACACCCGGGCCGCCGCCCGAGCCGTGACACCGACCACACAGTCCACACTTCGAAACAATGTTGTCCAAATAATGGATAGCGATGGACTGCCCCGAGAGTGCCGTGGCACGCTTCTCGGCATGTCTGAAGCTGGAATTGCCTTGGTGAGTCGGCGCCACGTCGATCTCTGCCGCATGTCCAGCGCCATCTGTCCGGCGGGCTGACAGTCCCAGCACCACCGCGCCCCTCGCCGTCCCCGTTCCCGCGGACGCGCGAACACCCCTGACCGCCACGGCTTTCCGGGCTCCCCCGTGCCGAGCGGCTGATTCCTGCCGCGCCGCAGGTCAGCAGGGGTTCCTCTGTGCACTTTGCCGCTTCCGGCCCCAACGGCGGGAGGCATTCTCCCCCGTGTCTCCCCCTGAGCAGCCCGAGAAGGACACCACCGCCATGGCCGCCACCTCAGAACGCGCCAGTACCGCCACGACCCGCCGGAAGGCCGGCCGCCACCGCGGCGAGGGCCAGTGGGGCGTCGGGCACCACACCCCGCTCAACGGCAACGAACAGTTCAAGAAGGACGACGACGGTCTCAATGTGCGGACACGCATTGAGACGATCTACGCCAAGGCCGGTTTCCACTCCATCGACCCCACCGACCTCCGCGGCCGGATGCGCTGGTGGGGCCTGTACACCCAGCGCCGCCCCGGGATCGACGGCGGCAAGACCGCCGTCCTGGAGCCCGAGGAGCTGGAGGACCAGTACTTCATGCTGCGGGTCCGCGTCGACGGCGGGCGCCTGACGACCGCTCAGCTACGCGCCGTCGGCGAGGTGTCGGAGGCTTACGCCCGCGGCACCGCCGACATCACCGACCGGCAGAACATCCAGCTGCACTGGGTCCGCATCGAGGACGTCCCCGCCATCTGGGAGAAGCTGGAGGCGGTCGGGCTGTCGACCACCGAGGCGTGCGGCGACTGCCCCCGCGTGATCATCGGCTCCCCGGTGGCCGGCATCGCCGCCGACGAGATCATCGACGGGACCCCCGCCGTCGAGGAGATCCACCGCCGCTACATCGGCAGCAAGGAGTTCTCCAACCTGCCGCGCAAGTTCAAGACGGCGGTCTCCGGCTCCCCCGTCCAGGACGTCGTCCACGAGATCAACGACATCGCCTTCGTCGGCGTCGACCACCCCGAGCACGGCCCCGGCTTCGACCTCTGGGTCGGCGGCGGGCTCTCCACCAACCCCAGGCTCGCCCAGCGCCTCGGCGCGTGGGTGCCGCTGAACGAGGTCCCCGACGTGTGGGCCGGGGTCACCGGCATCTTCCGCGACTACGGCTACCGCCGCCTCCGCAACCGCGCCCGGCTGAAGTTCCTCGTCGCCGACTGGGGCACCGAGAGGTTCCGGCAGGTCCTGGAGGACGAGTACCTCAAGCGGAAGCTGACGGACGGCCCCGCCCCGCCCGAGCCCTCCACACAGTGGCGCGACCACGTGGGCGTCCACCGGCAGCGCGACGGCCGCTACTACGTCGGCTTCGCCCCGCGCGTCGGCCGCGTCGACGGCGCCACCCTCACCCGGCTCGCCGACCTGGCGGCCGCCCACGGCTCGGACCGGCTCAACACCACCGTCGAGCAGAAGCTGATCATCCTGGATGTGGCGGAGGACCGGATCGACTCCCTCGTCTCCGGTCTGGAGGACCTCGGCTTCCAGGTCAGCCCCTCGCCGTTCCGGCGCGGCGTCATCGCCTGCACCGGCATCGAGTTCTGCAAGCTCGCCATCGTCGAGACCAAGGCGCGCGGCATCTCCCTCATCGAGGAACTCGAGGCCCGGATGCCGGACTTCGAAGAGCCGGTGACCATCAACATCAACGGCTGCCCCAACGCCTGCGCCCGGATCCAGACCGCCGACATCGGCCTCAAGGGCCAGCTGATGCTGGACGCCGACGGCAACCAGGTCGAGGGCTACCAGGTGCACCTCGGCGGCTCCCTCGGCTTCGACGCCGCCTTCGGACGCAAGGTCCGCGGCCTCAAGGTCACCTCCGCCGAACTCCCCGACTACGTCGAGCGGGTGCTGCGCCGCTTCGAGAAGCAGCGCGAGGACGGCGAGCGGTTCGCCACCTGGGCGGCGCGCGCCTCCGCGGAGGACCTGTCATGAGCGGCCGCGCCGCGCCGTTCCACTGCCCGTACTGCGGGGACGAGGACCTGCGGCCCTCCGAGGAGGGCCACGGCGCCTGGGAGTGCGGGTCCTGCGCCCGCGCCTTCCGACTGTCCTTCCTCGGGCTGCTCTCCCGCCCGCGCACCGGCCACCACGAAGGGGGAACCACCGCATGACCACCGCATCCTCGCCCCACTACACCACCACCGAGCTCCGCGCCCTCGCCGAGCAGGGCGCGGCCGAGTTCGCCGACGCCGGTCCCGAGGAGGTGCTGCGCTGGGCCGCCGGCACCTTCGGCAGCCGCTTCTGCGTCACCTCCTCGATGGAGGACGCGGTCGTCGCGCATCTGGCGTCCCGCGTCCAGCCGGGCGTGGACGTGGTGTTCCTCGACACCGGCTACCACTTCCCCGAGACCATCGGCACCCGCGACGCCGTGGCCGCCGTCATGGACGTCAACGTGATCAGCGTGACGCCCCGGCAGACCGTCGCCGAGCAGGACGCCGAGTACGGGCCGAAGCTGCACGACCGCGACCCCGACCTGTGCTGCGCCCTGCGCAAGGTGGCCCCCCTCGAAGAGGGACTGGCGGGCTACGACGCCTGGGCCACCGGGCTGCGCCGCGACAACGGCCCCACCCGGGCCGCCACCCCGGTCGTCGACTGGGACGCCAAGCGCCAGAAGGTCAAGATCTCGCCGATCGCCACCTGGACCCAGGCCGATCTGGACGCCTACGTCGCCGAGCACGGCGTGCTCACCAACCCGCTGCTGACGGACGGCTACCCCTCGATCGGCTGCGCCCCCTGCACCCGGCGCGTCAGGCCCGGCGAGGACGTCCGGGCCGGCCGCTGGGCGGGCCGCGGCAAGACCGAGTGCGGACTGCACACCTGATGAGCGATCACCCGGCGGAAGCCGCGGACCGAGCAGGGCCCGGGGTGAACCGGGGAGAAGGGCGCCGAGGAGGAGGGCCGAGCATGACCACCACGACCGAGGCGGACGGGGCCGCCGGGCCGGACGGACCGACCGCACCCGCCGCGAGCAGGGGCGGCACGGACAGCACGGGCGGCACGGACGCAGCCGGAGCGGCGGGAGCCGCCGGGATCGCCGGAACCGCCGGCAGCCCGTTCGCCCTGTCGCACCTGGACGCGCTGGAGTCGGAGGCCGTGCACATCTTCCGCGAGGTGGCGGGCGAGTTCGAGCGGCCGGTGATCCTCTTCTCCGGCGGCAAGGACTCCATCGTCATGCTCCACCTGGCGCTGAAGGCGTTCGCCCCCGCCGCCGTCCCGTTCGCGCTGCTCCACGTGGACACCGGGCACAACTTCCCGGAGGTGCTGGACTTCCGCGACCGCACCGTCGCCGAGCACGGGCTGCGCCTGCACGTGGCGTCCGTCCAGGAGTTCATCGACGCGGGCAGGCTCCGCGAGCGCCCCGACGGCACCCGCAACCCGCTGCAGACCGTCCCGCTGCTGGACGCCATCGAGCGGAACCGCTTCGACGCCGTCTTCGGCGGCGGCCGGCGCGACGAGGAGAAGGCCCGCGCCAAGGAGCGCGTCTTCTCCCTGCGCGACGAGTTCGGCGGCTGGAACCCGCGCCGCCAGCGCCCCGAGCTGTGGCAGCTCTACAACGGCCGCCACTCCCCCGGCGAGCACGTCCGCGTCTTCCCGCTCTCCAACTGGACCGAGCTGGACGTGTGGCAGTACATCGCCCGGGAGAAGATCGAACTCCCCGCCATCTACTACGCGCACGAGCGGGAGGTCTTCGCCCGCAACGGCATGTGGCTCGCCCCCGGCGCGTGGGGCGGGCCGAAGGACGGCGAGCGGACCGAGACCCGCAGGGTGCGCTACCGCACGGTCGGTGACATGTCCTGCACCGGGGCCGTGGACTCCGGCGCGGACACCATCGAGGCCGTCATCGCCGAGATCGCCGCCTCCCGGCTCACCGAGCGGGGCGCCACCCGCGCCGACGACAAGCTGTCCGAGGCCGCCATGGAGGACCGCAAGCGCGAGGGGTACTTCTAACCATGAGCAGCACCGACACGCCCGCCACCGGCACACCCGCCACCGCCGACCCCGCGGCCGCCGAGGCGGGGCCGGCCGCCGCCGGCGAGGCCGCCACCCTGCTGCGGTTCGCCACCGCCGGCAGCGTCGACGACGGCAAGTCCACCCTGGTGGGCCGGCTCCTGCACGACTCCAAGTCCGTCCTGGCCGACCAGCTGGAGGCCGTTGAGCACGCTTCCCGCAGCCGCGGCCAGGAGGCCCCCGACCTCGCCCTGCTGACGGACGGGCTGCGGGCGGAGCGCGAGCAGGGCATCACCATCGACGTGGCCTACCGCTACTTCGCCACCCCGCGCCGCCGGTTCATCCTCGCCGACACCCCCGGCCATGTGCAGTACACGCGCAACATGGTCACCGGGGCGTCCACGGCCGAGCTGGCCGTCGTCCTCGTCGACGCCCGCAACGGCGTGGTGGAGCAGACCCGCCGGCACGCGGCCGTGGCCGCGCTGCTGCGCGTGCCGCACGTCGTCCTCGCCGTCAACAAGATGGACCTCGTCGGCTACGAGGAGTCCGTCTTCGCCCGGATCGCCGAGGAGTTCACGGCCTACGCCGCCGCGCTCGGCGTCCCGGAGATCACCGCGATCCCGATCTCCGCCCTGGCCGGTGACAACGTGGTGACACCCTCCGCCACCATGGACTGGTACGGCGGCCCGACCGTCCTGGAGCACCTGGAGACGGTGCCCGTCACCGACGACCCGTCCGGCGACCCGGTGCGCTTCCCCGTCCAGTACGTCATCCGCCCGCAGACCGCCGGGCACCCCGACTACCGGGGCTACGCGGGCCAGCTGGCGTCCGGCGTGCTGCGGGTGGGCGATCCGGTGACCGTGCTGCCCTCCGGCCGCACCAGCACCGTCACGGCCATCGACGCGCTCGGGGAGAACGCGGACGCGGCCTGGTCCCCGCAGTCCGTCACCGTCCTCCTCGCCGACGACCTCGACATCTCGCGCGGCGACATCATCGTCACCACCGCGACCGCCCCGGCCGTCACCCGGGACGTCGAGGCGACCGTCTGCCATCTGCACGACCGGCCGCTGGCCGTCGGCGACCGGGTGCTGCTCAAGCACACCACCCGCACCGTCAAGGCGATCGTCAAGGACATCCCGTCCCGGCTGGCGCTCGGCGAGCCCGACGAGCACGGCGGCCTCGCGCGGCACCCGGCGCCCGGCGAGCTGGCGGCCAACGACATCGGCCGGATCGTGCTGCGCACCTCCGAGCCGCTCGCCCTCGACGCCTACGCCGACTCGCGCCGCACCGGATCGTTCCTCCTGATCGACCCGGCGGACGGCACGACGCTGACGGCGGGCATGGCGGGCGACGCGTTCCCCGAGTCCGCGCACGCCGCCGCGCACGCCGCCGCGCGGGCGGCACGGGCCGCGGACGGCGCGGCGGGCGACGGCGGATGGGACTTCTGACCGTGGCCACCGCGACCCGCCCCGCCACCGAGAGCTGGTCGACCTTCGCCAAGGAGGGCGGCCGGATCGGCAGCGGCGCCCTCGGCAGCGGCGAGGGCGGCGTCGGGCGATGTGCCCGCGGCTGAGCGGCCGCCCCCGCGCACCGCGCCGTCCCGTTCCGCGCCGCACCGCACCGTCCGTTTCCGCCGCCCCGCCGGGCGCACCGCCACCCCGCGCCGAGCCCGGCCGCCCACCGAGAGGAACCCCTCCCGTGCCTGCCGACCGCCCCGCCCCGGCCCGGGGGCCGCGCCGCCGCACCCGCCGGCGGCAGCGTCCCCGGCACCGGTACGCCACCGCGGCCGTCGCCGCCGCGCTCGCCGCGCTGATGACCGTCGCGCTCGGGGCCTGCGGCTACGGCTCCCGGGCCGAGGCCGGCGGCGTCGCGAAGGTGCGGCCGCACGGTGAGCGCACCGGCGGGCTGGAGGAGATCCGGCTCGGCTACTTCGCCAACGTCACCCACGCCACCGCGCTCGTCGGCGACCGGGAGGGCTTCTTCCAGAAGGAGCTGGGCGGGACGAGGGTGACCTCGCAGGTGTTCGGCGCCGGCCCGTCCGCCGTCGAGGCGCTCAACGCGGGATCCGTGGACATCGCCTGGCTCGGCCCCTCGCCCGCCGTCAACGGCTACACCAGGTCCGGCGGCCGGAACCTCCGGATCATCTCCGGCTCGGCCTCCGGCGGGGTCTCCCTCGTCGCGCACCCCGGCCGGGTGAGCGGCCTCGGCGACCTGCGCGGCAAGCGGATCGCCACCCCGCAGCTCGGCAACACCCAGGACGTCGCCCTGCTCAACTACCTGACCCGGAAGGGCTACCGGGTCGACCCGGACAGCGGCGAGGGCGAGGTCACCGTGGTCCGCATCGACACCAAGGAGACCCCGGCCTTCTTCCGGCGCGGTGACGTGGACGCCGCGTGGGTGCCGGAGCCGACCGCGTCCCAGCTCGCCGCCCGGGGCGGCCGGGTGCTGCTGGACGAGCGGGAACTGTGGGAGGACGGCCGGCACGCCATCACCACCATGGTCGTCTCGCAGCGGTTCCTCACGGAGCACCCGGAGGCGGTGGAGGCCGCGCTGCGCGGCTCGGTGAGGACCAACGCCTGGATCAGGAGCCATCCGGAGGAGGCCAAGGCCGCGCTCAACACCGCGCTGGAGCGGCAGGGCGGCCAGGCTCTGCCGCCCGCGGTGCTCGACCCGGCGTTCGAGCACATCGAGGTGCTCGACGACCCGCTCGCCGCCACCCTCGTCCGCCAGGCCGGCCACGCCGTGCGGGCCGGGCTGCTGGAGAAGCCCGAGCTGCGCGGCCTCTGCGACCTGAGGCTCCTCAACAAGGTGCTGGCGGAACGGGGCGCGCGGAAGGTCTCCGCCGCCGGCCTGGGCACCGGCTGAGCGGCCCGGGCCCGCACCGCCACAGCCGGCCGGCCCGCACGGCCCGCTCAGCCCGCTCAGCCCGCTCAGCCCGCTCAGCCCCGAACCGCCGACAGCGGCGCGGTCCACCGCAGCACCGGCCGCCGCAGCACCACCCACCGCAGCGACGAACCCGTCCCCCGGAGGTGACACCGATGGCCACCGCACTCCTCGCGCCGCACACCGAGGCCCCGGCCGACCACGCAGTACGGCTCGATCACGTGTCCAAGTCGTTCGGCCGCGGCGGCGGCCGCCAGCCGGTCCTGGACGACATCAGTCTCGATGTGGCGAACGGCGAGTTCGTCTGTCTGCTGGGCGCGTCGGGCTGCGGGAAGTCCACGCTGCTCAACCTGGTGGCGGGCCTCGACCGGCCCACCTCCGGGGAGATCGGCGTCCCGCACGGCCGGCCCGCCCTGATGTTCCAGGAGCACGCCCTGTTCCCGTGGCTCACCGCCGGACGCAACATCGAACTGGCCCTGCGCCTGCGGGGTGTGCCCAAGGCGGACCGCCGCCCGGAGGCCGAGCGGCTGCTGGAGCTGGTCCGGCTGCGGGGCGCGTACGGCAAGCGGGTGCACGAGCTCTCCGGCGGCATGCGGCAGCGGGTGGCGCTGGCCCGGGCGCTGGCGCAGGACAGCAATCTGCTGCTGATGGACGAGCCGTTCGCGGCCCTCGACGCCATCACCCGCGATGTGCTGCACGAGGAGCTGACCCGGATCTGGACCGAGACGAACCTTTCCGTCCTCTTCGTCACCCACAACGTGCGCGAGGCGGTGCGGCTCGCACAGCGCGTGGTGCTGCTGTCCTCCCGCCCCGGCCGGATCGCCCGGGAGTGGCGGGTGGACATCCCGCAGCCGCGCCGGATCGAGGACGCGGGCGTGGCCCGGCTCTCCGTGGAGATCACCGAACAGCTGCGGGGGGAGATCCGCCGGCATGGCCAGCACTGACACCCGGGGCGGCGCGGACGGCACCGGGGGTGACGCTTCGTCCCCGTCGCCCTCCTCCGCCACCGGGAACGGCTCCCCGAACAGCTCCGCCAACGACCTGGAGGGGCTGGAGGCCGGGCTCGACGCCCTGGAGACGCACACCGCGTCCCGGGTGCCGCTCGGCCGGCTGCTGCTCGGCAAGGTGCTGCCGCCGGTCGTCGCGATCGTGACCGTGCTGGCGCTGTGGCAGCTCGCGTACGCCCTGGAGATCAAGCCGCACTACCAGCTGCCCGGCCCGCTGGACGTCTGGAACGCCCTGGCCGAGGAGTGGTACAAGGGCACGATCCTCGGCGTGGTGTGGAACAGCGTCTCCCGGGGCGCGCTGGGCTTCGCCGCCTCACTGGCCATCGGCACCCCGCTGGGCCTGCTCGTCGCCCGGGTGAAGCCGGTACGGGCGGCGCTCGGCCCGATCCTGTCCGGGCTGCAGTCGCTGCCGTCGGTGGCCTGGGTGCCCGCGGCCATCATCTGGTTCGGCCTCTCGGACGCCACGATCTACACAGTGGTGCTGCTGGGTGCCGTCCCGTCGATCGCGAGCGGCCTGGTCGCGGGCGTGGACCGGATCCCGCCGCTGTATCTGCGGGCCGGGCAGGTCATCGGCGCCACCGGGCTCAGGGGCGTCCGGCACGTCCTGCTGCCCGCCGCGATGCCCGGCTACATCTCCGGCCTCAAACAGGGCTGGGCGTTCTCCTGGCGCGCGCTGATGGCGGCCGAACTGATCGCCAAGTCACCGGAGCTGGGCGTCGGACTGGGCCAGTTGCTGGAGACCGGGCGGGTCTACCAGGACATGCCGCTGGTGCTCGGCGCCATCACCCTCATCCTCGTCGTCGGCATCGGCATCGAACTGCTCGTCTTCGCGCCCGTCGAACGCCGCGTGCTGCGCAGCCGCGGCCTGATCGCCGGCGCCCGCTGAACGGAACCCCGCCACCATGACCCCACAGCCGCACCGCCCGCGCACCGCCCGCGCCGCGCGCACCGCGCCCGCCGCTCCCGTGCTCCTGATCACCGCCCACGGCAGCCGCGACCCGCGCCACGCCGCGACGGTCACCGCGCTCGCCGAACGCGTCCGCGCCCTCCGCCCGGGCCTGCGCGTCGAGACCGGCTACCTGGACTTCTGCGCCCCGAGCGTGCCGCGGCTGCTGGACCGGCTGGCGGCGGAGGGCATCCGGGAGGTGATCGCCCTCCCGCTCCTGCTGACCCGGGCCTTCCACGCCACGTCCGACATCCCGCGGGTGCTCGGCGAGGCCCGCGCCCGGCTGCCCCGCCTGACGCTCACCCAGGCGGACGTGCTCGGCCCCTCCCCGCTGCTCCTCCACACCCTCGAACAGCGCCTGTACGAAGCCGGACTGGACCCGGACGACCGCGCGTCGACCGGAGTCGTCCTGGCCTCGGCGGGCTCCTCGGACCCGGAGGCGATCGCAGTGATCGCGGAAACCGCGCGGGAGTGGCGGCGCACCGGTTGGTGCGCCGTGCGGCCTGCGTTCGCCTCCGCTTCCCTCCCCCGCACGGCGGACGCCGTCCGCGCCCTGCGCGCGGAGGGCGTCCGCCGGGTGGCGGTGGCCCCGTACGTCATCGCCCCGGGCCGCCTCCCGGACCGCATCGCGGCGGGCGCCCGGGAGGCGGGCGCGGACATCCTGGCCGGCGTCCTCGGCCCGGACGAGCGGCTGGCGCGCCTGCTCCTGACCCGCTACGACGCGTCCCGCGCCGCGTCCCGCGCATCCCGCCCGGCCCGCGCGGCGCTGAGCGCCTGACCGGCCGCCGCGGCTGTCCGTGCCGCCGAGGACCGGGGCGGGGGCGCACGTGTCGGGGCCCGTGCCGGCAGCGCGGGTGAGCGCACCGGACGGCACGCTCCCGCTCCGGCACGCCCGGCGCGGCTCCTCCCCCGGCGGTGCGATCCGCCCCGCCGGCCGGGCGCGCCCGGCCGGTGCCGCTCACCCGGCCGGGTGCCGCGCACGGCGGTGCGGCTCATCCCGCCGCAGCCGCTCATCCGGCCGGTGCGGTGATCTCCCGCTTGAGGATCTTGCCGCTGGGGCCGGTCGGCAGCGCGTCCGTGATCCACACCTCGCGCGGGTACTTGTATGCCGCCACCCGGTCCCGGACGAACTCCCGCAGCTCGTCCGGCGTGGCCGACGCGCCCGGACGCAGCACCACCGCCGCCCCGATCTCCTCGCCGAGCCGGGCGTGCGCCACCGGCACCACGGCGGCCAGCGCGACGGCGGGGTGCTCGTGCAGCACCTCCTCGATCTCGCGCGGGTAGACGTTGTAACCACCGCGGATGATCATGTCCTTCTTGCGGTCGACGACGTAGAAGTAGCCGTCCTCGTCCTGCCGGGCCAGGTCTCCGGTGCGCAGCCAACCGTCCGGGATGGCGGCCGCCGTCTCCTCCGGGAGGTTCCAGTAGCCCTTCATCACGTTGGGTCCGCGGACGGCCATCTCGCCGACCTCGCCGGGCGCCACGTCCCGCCCCTTCTCGTCCAGGAGGCGTACCTCCACGTCCTGGATCGGGGTGCCGATGGAGCCCGCCTTGCGCGGCCGGTCGGGGTGGTTGAAGGTGACGACCGGGCTGGTCTCGGACATGCCGAACCCCTCCAGCACCGGGCAGCCGAAGCGCCGCTCGAAACCGTGCAGCACCTCCACCGGCAGCGAGGCCCCTCCGGAGATGCACATCCGCAGCGTGGAGACGTCCGCGTCCGAGGGGTGCTGGAGCAGCGCCGCGTACATGGTCGGCACGCCCTCGAAGACCGTGGCGCGGTCACGGGCGATGGCGTCCAGGACGGCCTGCGGGTCGAAGCGGGGGATCAGGGTGAGCAGGGCGCCGCTGAGGACGGCCACGTTCATGGTGCAGACCTGCCCGAAGATGTGGAACAGCGGCAGACAGCCCACCACCACGTCGTCCTCGGTCATCCGCTGCACGGAGTCCTTGTTGACCTCGGTGTTGTGCCGCAGGCTGCCGTGGGTGAGGGCGGCGCCCTTGGGGCGGCCGGTGGTGCCGGAGGTGTACAGCAGCACCGCCACGTCGGCGTCGTCCGCCTCCGCCACCCCGGGCGCGGGCTCGTGACCGGCCAGCCGGCCGGCGAAGTCCACGGGTTCCACCGCCAGGTGCCGGACTCCGGCGGCGGCCGCGCCCTGCGCGCCCTCGCCCGGCGCCTGGTGCCACTCGCACAGCAGCACCGCGCCGGAGTCGCGCAGGTGGAACTCGGTCTCGCGCGTCTTCAGCAGCGGGTTGAGCGGTACGACGATCGCCCCGGCGCGCAGCGCGCCGTAGTACAGGACGACGAACTCCGGAACATTGGGCAGCATCAGGGCGACCCGGTCCCCCGGCCTCACGCCCTCGGCGCGCAGCAGCGCGGCGGCGCGGGCACTGCGCTCGTCCAGCTCCGCGTAGCCGGTGACCTGCTCGCCCAGGCGCAGGGCGGGCCGCTCCGGCTGCCGCCGCGCCGTCTCCACCAGGAACTCCGCCAGATTGGCCATGGTCTGCCTCCACACACATCATCACCGAAATAAATCCGCTGTTCACGTGGACGTCATGGTGCTGCCGCAGATGGAGGAGGTCCTATGGCCGGCGGGACAGTGTCTCGCGCAACAGTTTGTTCCCGGGAACAAGACCAGGGCGTTAAGCTGCGCAAATGGACCTGTCGGACGTGGCTGCCGTGCTGCACGCACGGGTTCCGGAGCTGGGCGAGCAGATGGCGCTGCGCATCCGCGCGCAGGTCGACGCCTACAAGGACGAGTCGCTGACCCCCTTCGACTCGCTGCGCCATTCGTGTGAGGCCAACGTCGACCTCATCCTGAACCACCTCCGCGGCGCGGACGCCCCGGCCCCGGACCCGAGCCCGTCCCGGGAGACCGGCCGGATCCGCGCCGAGCAGGGCATGCCGCTGGCGGACACCCTGCACGCGTACCGGATCGGCTTCGCGTTCCTGTGGTCGGAGATCCTCGCCGAGGCGCGCACCCACCCCGACGTCCCGGACGCCGAACTGGTGTCGCAGTCGGCGGAGATCTGGGCCCTGTTCGGCCTGTACGCCCAGACGGTCGCGACGGCCCACCGGGAGGCCACCGCCGAGCTGACCTCGCAGCGCCAGGCCCGGCGCTCCGCGCTGGCGGAGGCGCTGTTCACCGGCGTCATCGCCGACCGCACCACCCTGCGGGACGCCGCCCGCGAGCTCGGCCTGCCCGAGCGCGGGCCCTACGCGGTCGCCGCGGCGGTGGCCGAAGCGCCCGGCGAGGAACCCCTGACGGGCATCGAGAGCGCGCTGCGCCAGGCCCGGCTCCCGTCGACCTGGCGGCTGCTGCCCGACCAGCAGATCGGGCTGGCCGCCCTCCCCTCACCGGCCGCGGAAGACACCTTCCTGCGCGTCCTGAAGCGCGCCCGGAACGCCCGCGTGGGCATCAGCCCCTGCTTCGGCTCGCTGCGGGACACCCCGCAGGCCCTGCGCTTCGCGCGGCTGGCCCTGGCCGGTCTGCGGCACACCGGCCCCGGGGTCGCGCGGTTCGACGACGACCCGCTGGCCATGGTCGTCGCCGCCGCGCCGGCGGAGGCGGGCCACCTGGTGGAGGTCGTGCTGCGGCCCCTGCTCGACCTCCCGGCCGCGGAGCGCGCCCGCCTCCTGGAGACCCTGGAGCACTGGTTCGCCACCTCCGGCTCCGCCAGGGAGGCGGCCGGCCGGCTCTTCGTCCACCCCAACACCGTCCGCTACCGGCTGCGCCGCATCGAGGAGCTGACGGGCCGCTCCCTGTCCGATCCGCGCGCGGCGGCGCACATCGCCGTGGCGCTCCAGGCGGTCCGCACCTCCGGGACCGGGAGCTCCGCCGATCCGCGGGACGCGGCGGCCTGACGCACCCGCTCCGACGCCCGCGGCCCACGGGCAGGGGCCGCTGCCCGCTCACGTCTCCGCGGGCGCGAACGCGAACTCGCCCGTCTTGACCGCACGGATGAGTGCGCGGAGCGTGTCGGGGGTGATCCTGAGAACGGCCTCCGGCTCGTCGCTCTCCCGCAACCGGAGCGTGCCATCGGGCGCGGAGGCGACGTACAGGCAGGAGGACGCCTCCGGGCTGAAGGTGGATTTCTGCCAGGAGGACGGAGCAGACGGGGAGCACAACAAGACGGAACCACCCTTCGAAGACCTGACCCTCGCTTGGACCAGCTCTCGTGTAGGCCGCCGCACGCTCACGGCGCTGACGGCGCAACAGTGAACTCTCCTGCCTTTACGGCTCGTATGAGCCCACCGAGTGCCGCCGGAGTGGTGGCCAGGACGGTATCGGGCTGATCGCTCTCACGCAGGCGAACAGTCCCGTCCGGCGTGAGCTGATCGAATGAATAAGGTCTCGCGACTGCTTCGTTGACAGGGCTACCTCCTGCATCCGGTCCAGGACCAAGCGGTAGACCTCCAACTCTGCCGTGACATCGATGAGTTCACCACCATGGGTCGTGTCGATCTGAACCGTGTCGAGCTGGGGGCCGGGGCCCGCACTTGGTTCGGGACGGCGATTGTCAGACTCTCCCCCTACGGTGCCCCCATGACTGAATACGTACTGACGGCAGGCGCGTGGCTCGGAGCGTGGGCGTGGGACGACGTGGTCCCGGAACTGCGGGCGGCCGGGCACGGCGTGCACGCCCTGACGCTGTCCGGCCTCGCCGAGAAGAAGGACGTGCCCGCCGGGCAGCAGACGCACGTCCAGGACATCGTCGGGGAGATCGAGGGCCGGGATCTGCGCGATGTCGTGCTGATCGGGCACAGCTACTCGGGCATCCCGGTCGGCCAGGCCGCCGAACGGATCGGGGACCGGCTGGCCCGGGTGGTCTTCGTGGACTCCAATGTTCCAGCCGACGGCGAGTCGTTCTTCTCCCCTCGGTCCGACGGCAGGGCGGCGATCGCCGCGAACGGGGGCTTCTGGCCGGTACCAGGCGCGGACGAGTTCGCGGACCAGGGGCTCAGCGCCGAGCAGATCGCCCGCATCACAGCCGAGGGGACCCCGCACCCGGGCGCCACGCTCACCGAACCGGCGGTGCTGACCCGCCCGCTGGGCGAGCTGCCGGCGACGTACATCAAGTGTCTGCTCGACTGGCCCGAGCCGAGCCCCGACGTGGCCGAGCTGCTGAAGAGCGACCGGTGGCGGCTGGTCACGATGGACACCGGCCACTGGCCCATGTTCTCCCAGCCGCGCGCACTGGCCCGGATCCTCCTCGACGCGGCAGCGCCCGGCTACTGAGGGGGCTTGGACACTCCTCGCCGCGGCGGAACCCGGCGACTGAGCCGGAGAGAGCTGCCCCCCACGCACCGTGACCGGGCGGAGCACGGCCCCGTCGATATTGACTTGGCCGCTCGGCCGCACGGTGCTGGGATGTGCGGATGGACAGCGACGCGGTACTCGCCCTCTACGACGACCAGATGCGCCGAGGCGCGCCCGCCGACTCCCCCGGGGCCCGGGTCGAGCGGACGGGTGGCGTGGTGCGGCAGCTCGGGGCGGAAGGGGCCTGGAACTGCGTGCTCTGGTCGGACCTCGGCGCCGGCTCCGCCGAGGCGGCCATCGCCGAGCAGGTGCGGTATTTCGCCTCGCTCGGGCAGGAGTTCGAGTGGAAGCTGTACAGCCACGACCGGCCCGCCGATCTGGGCGAGCGGCTGCGGGCGGCTGGGCTGGTGCCCGAGCCGGAGGAGACCCTGATGGTCGCCCCGGCACAGGAGTTGAGCACCGCCGTCGAACTGCCCGAGGGGCTTGCCCTGCGGCCGGTGACCGACCCGGCCGGGGTGGAGCTGATGGTGCGGGTCCACGAAGAGGTGTTCGGGCCGGGCCGGTCGCTGCGGCCTTACCTGATCGCACAGCTGGAACGGCCGGAGACCGTGGTGATGACCATCGTCATGGCCGGTGACCTGCCCGTCTCATCGGCCCGGCTGGAGCTGTACCCGGGCACGGATTTCGCGGGGCTGTGGGGCGGCGGCACCCTGCCCGCCTGGCGGGGCCGGGGCGTCTACCGGGCCTTGGTCGCGCACCGCGCCCGGATCGCCGCCGAACGCGGCTACCGCTACCTCCAGGTGGACGCCTCCGACGAGAGCCGTCCGATCCTGCGGCGCCTCGGCTTCACGGCCCTGAGCACCACCACCCCGTACGTCTTCCGGCCCTGACGGGCGGCGGCCCGGGCGTGCGCTCTCCGGTTCGGCCGAAAGCCGGTCACCGGAACCGGGAACGCTCTAGGGTCCTCGCCTGTGACCACCGAGCTTTCCTCATCCCACCGTGCGACAGCCGACGCCTACGATGCCGTCGCCGCCCTCTATGCCGAGCTCTTCCGCGACGCGCTCGACGCCCAGCCGCTGGACCGTGCGATGCTCGCCGCGTTCGCCGAGATGGTGCGGGCCGCCGGCTCCGGGCCCGTCGCCGAGCTGGGATGCGGCCCCGGGCATCTCACGGCGCACCTGCGGAATCTGGGGCTGGACGTCTTCGGCGTCGACCTGTCGCCGGTGATGATCGGCCTCGCCCGCGAGGCCCACCCGGACCTGCGGTTCGACCTCGGCTCCATGGACGCCCTGGACCTGCCCGACGGCCGGCTGCGCGCCATCGTGTCCTGGTACTCCGTCATTCACGCCCCGCCGGCGGACGTGCCCTCGTACTTCACCGAGTTCCGCCGGGTCCTCGCGCCGGGCGGGACGCTGCTGCTCGGGTTCTTCGAGTCGGAGGGCGGGCCGGTCACGGCGTTCGACCACAAGGTGACGAAGGCCTACCGATGGCCGGTCGACGGCCTCGCGGAGCTGGCCGGTGAGGCGGGCTTCACCGAGGTCGGCCGAATGCTGCGCGAGCCGTGCGAAGGGGAACGGTTCCGCCAGGGGCGCCTCCTGATGCGCGCGGGGCAGTGACTCGGGCGATCGCGCGCCCGCCATCACCGGCGGACGTGACCGGAGCCGGGCGCTCGACGGCCTGAACGCTCCCGCCCCGCAGGCGCGAGCCCGGCCGCCGCCCTCGCGAGAGAGGCCCTCGCGGGAGAAGGTGACGGCCGGGCTCTGCGGCGGCCCGCCGCGCCGGCCCGGGAGGGTCCCGGGCCGGCAGGGGTGGGGGCGGGCGAGGTTACTGGACGACCCTCAGCAGCCGGTTCGGGGTGGAACCGGTGGCGTTGGTGATGGCACCGGCGGTGGCACCGCTGGTGAGGGCGCTGGCGACCTGGGACGGGGTGGCGCTGGTGTGGCGGCCCAGGTAGATGGCGGCGGCACCCGCGACGTGCGGGCTCGCCATGGAGGTGCCGGAGATGGTGTTGGTGGAGGTGTCGCTGCTCCGCCAGGCCGAGGTGATGGAGGAGCCGGGTGCGTAGATGTCCACCACGCTGCCGTAGTTGGAGTAGTACGGCTCCGAGTCGCTGCTGGTGCTGGCGGCGACGGTGATCGCCTCCTGGACCCGCGCCGGTGAGTAGTTGGCGGCGTTGGCCGCCGAGTTGCCGGCGGCGACGGCGAAGGTGATGCCCGAGGAGATCGCGGAACGCACGGCCGCGTCCAGGGCGGCGTCGGCGCCGCCGCCGAGGCTCATGTTGGCCACGGACGGGCCGGAGGCGTTCCGCTGGACCCAGTCGATGCCGGCGACGACGCCGGCGGTGGTGCCGGAGCCGTTGTTGTCGAGCACGCGCACGGCGACGATCTTCGCCTTCTTGGCCACACCGTGCGCCGCACCGGCGACGGTGCCCGCCACATGCGTCCCGTGCCCGTGGCCGTCGGTGGCGGAGTTGTCGCCGTCGATGGCGTCGTACCCGAGGCTGGCGCGGCCCCCGAAGTCCTGGTGGGTGACGCGCACACCGGTGTCGATGACGTAGACGGTGACGCCCTCGCCCGCGCTGTCCGGGTAGTTGTAGACGCCGTCCCGCGAACGGGAGGTCTGGTCGATCCGGTCCAGGCCCCAGGACGGCGGGTTGGCCTGGGAGCCGGTGATGCGGAAGGTCTTGTTCTGCACCACCTTGTCGACGGCCGGGTCGGCGGCGAGGCGTCTGGCCTCGGTCTCGCTGAGGCCGGTGGCGGAGAAGCCGTCCAGGGCGGTGTAGTTGTGGTCGAGCTTGCCGCCGTAGGTCGTGGCCAGCTCCTTCTTGCCGGTCGCCTTCAGGGTCTTGGCGGCGGCGCCGTCCTTGAGCAGGACGACGTAGCTGCCGTCGATGGCGGTCTTGGCGCCGGCGCCGTAGATCTTGCCCTCGGCCGGGGCGGGGGCGGCACCGGCGGGGACGGCCGCGAGGCCGGTGCCCACGACGGCCGCGGCGGCGGATATGGCGACGGTGAGGCGGGTGCGCAGGGCGGAACGCGAACGAGTTGCCATGAGGGGTCTCCTCGAGCACTGAGTGGGGGTGTGCGGGGGCGGAACGTCGCGGCGGGCCGTGGGGTCGAGGCCCGCTCCGATGGGTCAGCACGGTGACCGATTGACGCGCCCATATCAATACGTTCGCTCAGCGGTGTGACGTGCGTTACACCGTCCGGTAATCGTGGTGATGTGCGCGGCAGGCGGAATCCGGCCATCGCCCACGGCGGCCGGTCGCTGATGCGACGTCATCCGTGCGGCCCGCGGACACGCCCGTCCCGGCCGCGGACGGCCTCGACGGGACGCCGTCCGCGCCGGGTTGGGGCGTCCGCGCGGCGGAGCGGGCGGGGAGGCTCCGGGGCGGGCCGGGCCGAGGAGGCGGAATCCGTTGCCCTCCGAATCGGCCGGAACTGTTCGCGGCAGGCCGCCCGGTCAGCTCTCCGCGAGCGCCAGCAGTTTGGTGACGGTGCTCCAGTTCCGGGTCGTCGCCTCGACGCCCAGCTTCCTCCGGTCCAGGAGCGGTGCGAGTCTGCTGCGGCCCTGCCCGTCCGGGAAATACGCGTAGAGCTCACGGCCCCCGTCGGCCAGGCGGTACTCGTCGGGGGCGTACAGCGCCGGGTCAACCGCGTCCAGCCGTTCCGGGTCCGCCCGGCCGGAGAGGAACGTGACCGTGTGCTTCGCGGGTTCCGAGGCCGGGTCCGGGAAGGGGTTGGCTTCCACGGCGGCGCGCAGTTCGCCGGCGGTGCGGACGACGACGGCGACCGGGAAGCCGAACCACTCGGCGAGGGCCTGTTCGATCTCGGCGGCCAGGCGGCCGGGGTCCCGGTGGTCCGGGGCGGCGAAGACGGCGTTGCCGCTCTGCAGCAGGGTGCGGACGTTCTCGTAGCCGAGGCCCGTCAGCACGGACCGCAGTTCGGCCATCGGGACCTTGTTGCTGCCGCCCACGTTGATGCCCCGCAGCAGGGCCGCGTATGTCGTCGTCACGGACGGCACGGTACCGGGACGGGCGGCCGGGACCGGGCGTCTTTCCCGGAGCGGCGTCCGGCGGCGTCCGGGGGCGCCGCCCGAACCGCGTACAACGCGGCTCCCGCCCGCCGCCTCCATGGCGAGGCTTGCGTCCCGCCGTGGATGCGCCCGGAGTGGCGCCCTGCCGGGGACGCGGCCGGGGGGGCGCGGCGGTGCGCCCGGCATGCGGCGCGGCGGGCGAACGGAAGGGCAGCCGGGGCGCGCAGGCCCCGTGCCGTGCGTGCCCGTGCCGTGCGGCCCCGCGCGCATGAGCCCGGCCGCCTCCCCGCGCGGGCGGGATGGCGGCCGGGCTCCGGCGGTGCGCACGCCGTCCGGCCCGGGGGCGGACCCGGGCCGGAGCCTGTGTGACTACTCGACGATCTTCAGCAGCTTGTTCGGGGTGCCGCCGGTCGCGTTCTTGATGGCACCCGAGGTGGCGCCGCCGGTCAGCGCGGAGGCGACCTGCGCCGGGGTGGCGGTGGTGTGGCCGCTCAGGTAGACGGCCGCGGCGCCCGCGACATGCGGGGTGGCCATGGACGTGCCGGAGATGGTGTTGGTGGAGCTGTCGCTGCTGTTCCAGGTCGAGGTGATGCTGGAGCCCGGCGCGTACAGGTCCACCACTTTGCCGAAGTTGGAGAAGGAGGACTGCTGGTCTCCGCTGGTGCTGGAGGCGACGGTGATGGCCTCGGTGACGCGGGCCGGGGAACCGGTCGAGGCGTTCCGGGACTCGTTGCCCGCCGCGACGGCGAAGGTGACGCCCGAGGAGATGGCGGTGCGCACGGCCGCGTCCAGGGCGGCGTCGGCGCCGCCGCCGAGGCTCATGTTGGCCACGGAGGGGCCCGAGGCGTTCTGGGCGACCCAGTCGATGCCGGCGACGACACCCGCGGTGGTGCCGGAGCCATTGTCGTCGAGCACACGCACGGCGACGATCTTCGCCTTCTTGGCGACGCCGTGCGCGGCACCCGCGATGGTGCCCGCCACGTGGGTGCCGTGGCCGTGGCCGTCGGTGGCGGAGTTGTCGCCGTCGATGGCGTCGTAGCCGAGGCTGGCGCGGCCCTCGAAGTCCTGGTGGGTGACGCGGACACCGGTGTCGATGACGTACGCGGTGACGCCCTGGCCCGCGCTGTCCGGGTAGGTGTACGCGCCGTCGCCGGCGGTCGCGGTCTGGTCGATCCGGTCCAGGCCCCAGGACGGCGGGTTGTTCTGGGTCCCGGTGATGGTGAACTTCTGGTCCTGGACGACCTTGTCGACGGCCGGGTCGGCGGCGAGGCGCTTGGCCTCGGTCTCGCTGAGGCCGGTGGCGGAGAAACCCTTCAGGGCTGCGTAGTTGTGGTCGAGCTTGCCGCCGTAGGTCTTCGCGAGGTCCTTCTTGCTGCCGGCCTTCAGGGTCTTGGCGGCGGCGCCGTCCTTGAGCAGGACGACGTAGCTGCCATTGACGGCGCTCTTGGCGTCGGCCCCGTAGATCTTGCCCTCGACGGGGGCCGCACCGGCCGGGACGGCCATGAGGGCGGTGCCCACGACCGCTGCGGCTGCGGTGATGGCGACGGTGAGGCGGCGCTTGCCGGAACGCGGGTGAGTAGCCATGAAGGGGTTCTCCTCGTGCGCTGAGTGGGGGGACGTGGGGGTGACGCGACGTCGCGGTGCGGTCCGGTCCGGTCCGTGGGGCGGCGGCGCTCCGCGTGATCGAAACCCTGACCGATTGACGCGCGCATTTCAATGTGTTCGCTCAGCGGTGTGACATGGCTAACACTGTCCGGTAATCGCCAATCTTTGCGGCGCAGCCGGGATATGAGGACACATCACCGACCGGCCGCCGTTCCCCCCGTCAGGCCCCACCCCGCCCCCAGCGGCATCCTGGCCGCAACCGCCCCCTCTCCTCCGCGTTGCCGCATGGCCGGCCGAACCCCGCCGGACACGGGCACACGCCCCCGCGCGGCCGGTGTCCGGCTTGCCCAACAGGGTGGCGCGGGACGGGACTTGCGCGTGAGAGCGCCGGTCACAGGGCCAGGATGAGGAACCCCGTGAGGTAGGCGAGGACGAAGATGAACGGCACCCACTGCTCGATGTGGGTGAAGGGAAGGTACCGGCGCCAGTCCTTGCCCTCACCCAGAGCCCGCCACTCCGCCCGGGAGTAGGCGAAGGCCGGCAGCCGTTCCTCCAGCGCGCCGACGACCGCGAACTTGGCCGCGTTCAACTGGCGGTAGGAGCGGACCATGGCGTACCAGGCCGCGCACATGGAGACGAGGACGAGCAGCCCGGGAAGCATCATCCAGGTCGACAGCCGCCCGTGGAGTTCCCGCAGCAGAGCGGTCAGGACGGTGACGATCACACTGTTGAGGGAGAGGAAGAAGGTGTTGGCCAGACTGCGCCGGGCACTCACCCGGTCGGCCATCTCCACGCACAGGCGGTACTGCTCGAACACGGCACCCTGGTAGTCCCTCGCCGTGCCCCCGTAGGAGGACGGATCCACGGAGTCGTTCCACAGCGCTTCCCCGATGTCGGTCATGCGCCGATCATCCCGGCGCCGCGCCGCCCCCCGCCAGTCCTCGGCGGTACGGCGTTCCCCCGCGCTGCCGGAACGGGGTGCTTCCTCATCGCGGCCTCCCAACTCCCCTGCGGTCACGCCTGCGTTGCACCGGCCATCGCACGCCGGCACGCCGGGGTGGAACCGCTTCGGGAAGGCCCTGCTCCGTGCGCCGGAGGACGGGGTCCAGCTGGGTTCGCTTGGCCTTGAGCAGCTTGCCGGTCAGCGTGAGGGCTCTGACGGCGGTGAAGTCGTACCGTACGAACGCCGGCGTCCAGTCCGGGCCGAAGTGGATGATGCCCCGCAGCCCGCGCTGTGTGATGCCCGTGGCCGGGTCGCACAAGGGAGGGTAATCGGGGAAGGCGGGGGCCGGGACTGGTTCCCCGCCCTCGCGGCGCAGCTCCTCGGCTCGATCGGCGAAAACCTCCGGCACGCACTCCTGGAACCGGCGGTAGGCCGCCTCGTCCCCGAACACGAGGAGGAGAAGCTGCCCCGGTGGCAGCAGGCGGACCGCCTCGGTGAGCTCCCACAAGGTGCCCGGTCCCGTTCCCGCCACGAGTACGACCAGACGGGCCCGGCCGATCAGGTCGCTGACGACCGGCTGCCAGTCGTCCAACGGGAGGTAGAACCGGTGGGCACCGGGCAGGGGGAGTCGCTCTCCGGGCCGGCCGACCGCCACCACCCTGCCGAACCGGCGGCGGAGGGACCAGACGATCTCCTCTTCGTACGTGCGGCTGATGGGAGCGCTGTACCGGGCCCGGAGGCTCCTGGTGTTGGCCGCCTTCACCTCGTACAGCTTCCGGTCCTCCTCGAACGGGCGCAGGAACAGCACGAACGAGTTGTCGGCGAGCTCCTCGGGCCGTTCGATGATGCGAGCCGTGTGCCGTCTGCCGTGGCGGGACAGCCGCGCCCCCAGTGCCACGGCCACCGCTCCCGCGGCGATCATCGCGATACCGGTCAGCAGCGCCCGCCAGGCCGACGCGTCGTAGAGGCTCGGGAACCGGAGATGGCCCGAGCCGCCCAGTACCAGGAAGAGCCCGGCGATGCGCAGGAAGCAGCCACCGCCACGTGCTCCGCATCCCGCGACCGGCTTACGGCGCTGCCCGGCGGCCGAGAGGCCCCGCTCCTCCTCCTTCATATCTCCGGGACGATACCGGGGCGGAGCAGGTCTTCAGGGCGCTTTCGCCCGGGTTCACCGAACCGGTGCGCCGGCCGGGCGCCCGGACCGGTTTGCGGAGCAAGCCGGTCCGGTCACGCGGCGGTCGTCGTCTCCCGGTGGAGCGGAGCCGTCTCGGTGTCCGGGGCCGCCGGAGCCGCGGGGACGGCCGGGGCCGCCGCGTCGAAGGACGCGAGGGTGCGGGTGAAGTCCCGGGTGGAGAGCAGCAGTTTGTAGATGATCGCCAGCTCGAAGAGGAGCAGCAGCGCCGCGGCACCGATGGTCACCGCGGCGACGGCGCCCACCGCCGGGCCGATGATGAAAACGGCCATCTGGAACTCGATGCCGCTGACCAGGTGGGTGCGGATGCGGTGGCGCAGCAGCAGGTTCCGGAACCGGCCGTACCAGGGGAAGCGGCTCTTGAACTCCCGGTGCAGGTCGATGACCGGCCCCGCGGGCGGGGCGCCGGGCGCGGAAGCCGGACCGGCGGTTCCGTCCCCCGCGGCCTCGTGCGCCACGGCCCCGTCCACCGGGGCCGCGCCCTGCGCGGCGGCCTCCCGGTGTGTGGCGGCCGGGCCGTCGTCGTCGGCCGCGGTGCGGTGTTCGTGGTCGAAGTCCGCCTCGGGGTTCTCGCGGAGCAGATCCTCCATGAAGGAGACCCGCCGCTCGTCGTCCGCCCGCCGGGCCGCCCGGGCGCGGGCCTTGATCTGCTTGCGCATCCCGTGCCGGATCTTGAAGATCTGCAGGGCGTCGACGTACCGCAGCATGTCGAGGAAGACGACGGCAAGGGCCAGCCACAGGAAGACGACGTCCCCGGTGCGGGAGTACTGGCCGCCCATCAGCGCTATGGCGCAGACCAGTACCCGCACCCGGTCGAAGACGTAGTCGAGCCAGGCGCCGAAGACGGTGCCGGCGCCGGTGAGCCGGGCCAGCTTTCCGTCCATGCAGTCCAGGATGAAGCTGAGGTGGTACAGCCCGGCGCCTGCCAGCAGCCAGCCCCGGCTTCCGGCGGCGAAGCAGGCGGCCGCGCCGAGCCCGAGGAGGAGCGCGGCCCAGGTGATCTGGTTCGGGGTGATCCGGGTCCGCATCGCCGTCCAGCGGACGAGCGGGGTGGCCACCGGGTCCACGAGCAGCACCGTCCACCAGGCGTCGCGCTTCTTCTCGGTGGTGCGGCGCACCTCCGCGAGCGGAGGAATGTCTCTGCGCATGGTGAACCCTCTTGTCCGGAACGGGTGTTCACCTGACGTTAAGAACCGGGCCACTTAAAGGACAAGATGGGTACCGTACAACCTTTACCTACCGGTAAAGGTCGTCTTCGGTGGTCGTGTCCATGGACGCCCCAGGCCCCGCACACGGCACACGGCCGCGGTCAGGGGCGGGCTCCGGGCAGCTCCGCCTCGACGAGGTCGCCGGCCCGGGCCGTGCCGCCCTCGGCGGTCACCTCCCGCCGCACGGCCGCGTGGCGTTCCCGGACCCCGGGGTCGTCCGCGAGGGCGAGCACCGTCTCCCGCAGCCGCCCGGCGGTGGCCTCCTCCTCGGGCAGATGCCGGCCCACGCCGATCCGCTGCAGCAGATCGGCGTTCATGAACCGGTCGGCCGCCTGCGGCACGGCGAGCAGGGGGACCCCGCAGGCCAGACCCTCCTGGGAGCTGCCCATGCCCGCGTGAGTGACGAAGACGTCGGCCTGCCGGAGGACGGCGAGCTGCGGGACCCAGCGGTGCACCTCGATGCCGGCCGCCACCTCGCCCGGCTCGGCCGCGTCGGTGAACCTGCCGATCCGCAGGACGACATGCCGGCCGTCCGGGCCACTGACAACGCAGCGCGCTCCGCCGCTGCGCGGCTCCGGCCCAAGGACGCTATGCCCCCACCGGCTGAAGCCGGTGGGGGCATAGCAAGAAGGGCTGATCGGCCCGCCCCGCAACCGGTACTGGGAGAATGCCACCGCACGACCGCACGACCGCACGACCACGACACCACCAGCGGAGGCCACTGTGCCGGAGGCAGCAGCGGAGACGGGAGCCGCGGCAGCGGTGTTCAGCGAGCGCCGCGCGCGGGAGGTGCTGGCCGCCGCCGGGCACCCCGGCGCGGCGGCCGACGCGCCGCTGATCGCGTTCGGCGAGAACGCCGTCCTGGCCCTGGGCGACGAGGGGCCGGTCGTCAAGATCGGCCGCAGTCCCGAGCTGCTCGACCGGGCCCGCCGCGAACTGGCCATCGCCCACTGGCTCGCCGGTCGGAACCTGCCGTCGGTACGGCCGGCCGAGCCGGAGGCCCGGCTCGTGGACGGCCACCCGGTGACGTACTGGTACCGGCTTCCGGAGGCCGTCCGCCCCGCCCGGGCCGCCGACCTCGCGGAGCTGCTGACCATGGTGCACGCCCTGCCCGATCCCCCCTTCCCCCTGCCGCGCCGTGACCTGCTGGGCGGCGTCGAGCGCTGGTTGCGGCTCGCGGGGGACGCGATCGACCCGGCCGACGCCGCCTATCTGCGGGAGCGCCGCGACCGGTTCGCGGAGGCCGCGGCCCGGGTGGCGCCCCGGCTCACGCCCGGTCCGATCCACGGTGACGCGCTCCCCCGGAATGTGCACATCGGCCCGGACGGCCCCGTGCTCGTCGATCTGGAGACCTTCTCCCACGATCTGCGCGAGCACGATCTCGTGGTGATGGCCCTCTCCCGGGACCGTTACGGACTCCCGGAAGAGGAGTACGCGGCCTTCACCCGCGGCTACGGCTGGGACGTGCGGGAGTGGGACGGCTGCGCCCTGCTGCGCGGCGCCCGGGAGACGGCCAGCTGCGCCTGGGTCGCCCAGAGCGCGCCGGGTAACCCGGCGGCGCTGGCGGAGTTCCGCCGCCGGGTGGCCTCACTGCGCGAGGGCGACCAGGAGGTCCGCTGGCACCCGTTCTGACCGTGCGCCGGACGGACCCGGGGTGCCTCAGGCCCCCGCGCCGTCCGGGTCCGCGCCGGCCCCCCGCGCCGGGCCGCCCACCCGCTCCCGCTGAGCGGGTATCAGCGGCCAGGCCCGCTCCACATGCGCCCGCGGGTCGGACGTCCGGCGCAGATAGCGCTGGAAGGAGGCCGCCTGGTCCGCCGCCGCCCGTATCTGGAGCGCGTGGAGCGCCGCCGGTTCCAGGGAGCCCACCGAGGCGTGCCGCCGGCCGATGCAGGCGGCGACACCGGCGGCCGCGAAGGCGTCCGCCCCGGCGTCGTGAGCCCCTGTCAGCGGCACCGCGTAGTGCGCGCAGAGGGCCTGAAGGGTGCGCTTGCCCTTGCGGTAGCGGTCCACGTGCTTGTCGAGGACCAGCGGATCGATCACCGGGCCCGGCTCCCGGCCGAGGCGGGCCGCGAGCGGGGTGATGCCGTGGCGCCGGCACTCCCGGTCCAGCAGGGAGAGGTCGTAGCGGGCGTTCATGACGGCCAACGGCCGCCCGGAACCGAGGACTTCGGCCACCGCCGCCACGATCTCCGCCACCCCCGCCGGTGCCGGGAGACCGTGGCGCACGGCGCGCTCGGTGGTGATGCCGTGGATCGCCGCGGCCTCCTCGGGCACCGGGACGCCCGGATCGAGCAGCCAGGTCCGCACCGGGCCGGGCCCGCCGTCCGGCGTCAGCTCGGCGAGCGCCGCCGTCACGATGCGGTCCGTCTCGATGTCGGTGCCCGTCGTCTCCAGGTCGAACCCGATCAGCGCTTCGCGGTGCCAGCCCATGACGGCTCTCCTTCTGTTGTGCGTCCCCCGATGTGTTCCACTCTCCCACCGGCCACTGACAACACCTCCGCCTGCGGACAGCCCCGGCCCGGCGCTCAGGACACCGGCCGGGAGTCGGCCCAGGCGCTCTCGAACTCCTCGCGGTAGGTCTCGAACAGCCCCGCCTCCCGCTCCTTGCCGCCGTCCTCCCGCAGGGTCTGCCGCCGCCCGCCCCGCAGCACGAACACGGGCGCCTCCATGCCCCGCGCACGGCGCAGATAGGGCTGCACCACCGCCAGGCCGTCCGCGCCGTCGCCGTTGACGAGATAGGCGGTGAAGCGCGGTGTCTCGTCGAAGACGTTGATCTGGAAGGCGCCGGTGTCCCGCAGCCTCGCCCGCACCCGCCGCATGTGGAGGATGTTCATCTCCACGGAGCGGCTCAGCTCGTTCTTCTTCAGGCCGAGTTCGCGCTCCCGGCGGCGCACGGCGCTGCTGGCCGGGTTGAGGAAGAGCAGCCGGGTGCGGCAGCCGGCCTCGGCGAGGCGGACCAGCCGCCGCCCGGAGTAGTTCTGCACCAGCAGATTGAGCCCGATGCCGATCCCGTCGAGCCGGCGGGCACCGCCGAAGAGGTCCTCGGCGGGCAGTTGCCGCTGCAGCCGGACCCGGTCCGGGTGGACGCCGACGACGTCCGCGTAGCGGTCGCCGACCAGGTCCTCCACGGCGTCGACGGGCAGCCTGTCGGAGGAGGGGGCGCCGGCCCCGGTGCCCAGGATCCGCAGCAGCCGGGCGGAGGCCCGTTCGGCCTGCGCCAGGACGGCCTCGGACAGGGCGCGGTTGCGGGAGACGACGTTGCGCGCCACCTCCAGCTCGTCCAGGGCGAGTTCGAGATCGCGGCGGTCGTCCAGGTACGGCTCGAAGCACGGCCAGTGCTGCACCATCAGTTCGCGCAGCTGCGGCAGGGTCAGGAAGCTGAGCACGTTGTCGTCGGCCGGGTCGAGCAGATAGCCCTTCCGCCGGCTGACCTCGCGGACGGCGACGGCGCGCTGCACCCATTCGTGCCCGGCCGGCCCAGCGGCGGCGACCACCCACTCGTCGCCGTGCACCGGTTCGTAGATCGGCCGGAGGACGGCGGCGACGACCGCGCGCAGCCGCTGTTCGACGAGATTCAGCCATATGTAGGCCCGTCCGGCCCGGCGGGCGCGTGTCCGCACCTCGTTCCAGGCGTCGGGGCCCCAGTCGAGCTCCGCCCCGATCTCCATCGGCCGGGCCAGGGACACCGCGCCGGGAGGGACATCCGCGGCTCCGCCGTCCTGACCACTGTCACCAGGTGGCAGCTCCAGCCCGCCCGAGCTCACCTGTGCACCGCCTTCCGCCCCCGGGTCTTCGATCACCGGAGCCTACTGTGTGTGCGGGAGCCGGTGCACCCGGAACCCCGTCGGGAACCGTGAGGGAACGATGACGGGCCGCGCCGCCCCCGGAGGAGAACGGCGCGTCATGGCCCCCGCCTGCCCTGCTGTCCCGGCTTTCCCCTGTAAAACAGCATAGGGAGCAGAAGGTTCCGGCCGGAGGACGAGGAGAAACCGTAGGAGGATGCTCCCTTTTCGCGAGAGTTCCGACGAAAGCGCCCCGGCGCGCCGCCGGTTGGACGAGGATTCCTGTCCTGCCGGGGCCATCCCGTCCCGCGGAGCCCGGATCAGGAGTGGAAGAGTCGACATCATGCAGGTCTGGCCCGGACAGGCGTATCCTCTCGGCGCGACGTACGACGGCGCCGGCACCAACTTCGCGGTCTTCTCGGAAGCCGCGCGGAGAATCGAGTTGTGCCTGCTGCACGACGACGGTTCGGAGACGGCGGTGGAGCTCCGCGAGTCCGACGCCTTCGTGCGGCACGCCTATCTGCCGGGCATCATGCCGGGACAGCGGTACGGATTCCGGGTCCACGGCCCGTACGATCCCGGCCGCGGCCACCGCTGCAACTCGGCCAAACTGCTGCTCGATCCGTATGCCAAGGCGATGAGCGGGAGCATCGACTGGAACGAGGCGGTCTACGGCTACCACTTCGGCAAGCCGCACGAGCGGAACGACCTCGACTCGGCCCCGCACACGATGGCGTCGGTCGTCATCAACCCCTACTTCGACTGGGGCGACGACCGGCCGCCCCGCACGGACTACCACCGGACCGTGCTGTACGAGGCCCACGTCAAGGGCCTGACGATGCTGCACCCGGCACTGCCGGAGGAGCTGCGCGGCACCTACGCCGCGCTGGCGCACCCCGCGATCATCGAGCATCTGACCGAGCTCGGGGTGACGGCACTCGAACTGATGCCCGTGCATCAGTTCGTCCACGACCACCGGCTGGTCGATGTCGGTCTCGCCAACTACTGGGGCTACAACACCATCGGCTTCTTCGCCCCGCACAACGCCTACGCCTCCTGGGGCGACCGGGGCCAGCAGGTGCTGGAGTTCAAGTCGGCGGTGCGCGCGCTGCACCAGGCCGGCATCGAGGTGATCCTCGACGTGGTCTACAACCACACGGCCGAGGGGAACCACCTGGGCCCGACGCTCTCCTTCCGCGGCCTGGACAACGCCTCGTACTACCGGCTGACCGAGGACCCGACCTATTACATGGACACCACGGGCACCGGCAACTCCCTGCTGATGCGCAGCCCGCACGTGCTCCAGCTGATCATGGACTCGCTGCGCTACTGGGTGACCGAGATGCGGGTGGACGGCTTCCGCTTCGATCTCGCGGCGACCCTGGCCCGCCAGTTCCACGAGGTGGACCGGCTGTCCTCGTTCTTCGACCTGGTCCAGCAGGACCCGGTCGTCAGCCAGGTGAAGCTGATCGCCGAGCCCTGGGACGTCGGCGAAGGCGGCTACCAGGTCGGCAACTTCCCGCCGCTCTGGACCGAGTGGAACGGCATGTACCGCGACACGGTGCGGGACCTGTGGCGGGGCGAGCCGCGCACGCTGGCCGAGTTCGCCTCCCGGATCACCGGCTCCTCCGACCTCTACCAGGACGACGGCCGGCGCCCGCTGGCCTCGGTCAACTTCGTCACCTGCCACGACGGCTTCACCCTGCGCGACCTGGTGAGTTACGACCGCAAGCACAACGAGGCCAACGGCGAGGGCAACCGGGACGGCGAGTCGCACAACCGCTCCTGGAACTGCGGCGCGGAGGGGCCGACCGACGACCCGGGCGTGCTGGCCCTGCGCTCCCGGCAGCAGCGGAACTTCATCGCCACCCTGATGCTCTCCCAGGGTGTCCCGATGCTCAGCCACGGTGACGAGTTCGGGCGCACGCAGGCCGGCAACAACAACGCCTACTGCCAGGACAACGCGCTGGCCTGGGTGCACTGGCCGGCCCGCGACGGCGGCGAGAGCGGGGACGGGGACGGGGGCCCGGAGGAGGCCGCCCGCGGGCGCGGCCGGGACGGGCGGGGCGGGCGGCGCGGCGGCCCGCGCGGGCGCGGGGCCGAGGAGGAGGGCACCGACCGGGAGCTGCTGGAGTTCACCCGTTCGATGGTGTGGCTGCGGCGCGACCACCCGGTGTTCCGGCGGCGCCGCTTCTTCCACGGCCGGCCGGTGGAGGGCACGCACGACGAGCTCTCCGACATCGCCTGGTTCACCCCGGACGGCGAGGAGATGACGCAGCGGGACTGGCAGGCCGCGCACGCCAAGTCCCTCACCGTCTTCCTCAACGGCAGCGCGATCTCCGAGCCGGGCCCGCGCGGCGAACGGATCCGGGACGACTCCTTCCTGCTGCTGTTCAACGCCGGGGACTCGGCTCTCGACTTCACCGTTCCCGTGAACCACGGGCGGCAGTGGCAGGTCGTCGTCGACACGGCGCTCCCGCGCGGTGTCGAGCCGGGCACCGGGCGGAAGGTCAAGGCCGGGGACCGGCTGACCCTCGTCGACCGCAGCCTGACCGTACTGCAGCGCCCGGCCTGAGTCCTGGCCGGACCTGGCCGGACCTGGCCGGGCCTGACCGGACCCGGCCGTTCCTCGCCGGGCCCGCCGGACCCGGACCGTCCCGGCCGCTCCCCTCTCCTCACCCGGACGGCGCAACGGGCGCGGGTGGTCCGGGGTGGCCCGGATGCGCCGTTCAGCAGGCACGGACGGCGTCCGTCCGGGTACATCCTTGCCATGACTTCCGAGCCGCTCGCGCCGCCCCCGGGTCCGCCCGCCGCGCCCGGCGCCGTGCCGACCGCGACATACCGCCTGCAGATACAGCCGGACTTCCCCTTCGCCGCGGCCGAGACCGCCGTTCCCCATCTCGCCGCGCTCGGCGTCTCCCATCTGCATCTGTCGCCCGTCCTGGAGGCCGTACCGGGCTCCGGTCACGGCTATGACGTGGTGGACCACTCCGCCGTACGGGCCGAGCTGGGCGGCGAGGCCGGGCTGCGGCGGCTGGCGGCCACCGCGCGGGCCCACGGGCTGGGCATCGTCCTGGACATCGTGCCGAACCACATGGCCGTCCCCGTTCCGGAACGGCTGAACCGGGCGCTGTGGAGCGTGCTGCGGGACGGCCCCGGCTCGCCGTACGCCCGCTGGTTCGACATCGACTGGGAGGCGGGGGCCCCGAGCGCCCCCGGCGCGCGCCGGGGGCGGATACTCCTGCCGGTCCTCGGTGGCCGGCTGGACGGGGAACTGCGGCACTTCCGGCTCGAACGGGAGGACGGGAGGGACGCCGGAACGGGGGGCGGGTACGTACTGCGCTATTTCGATCACGTGTTCCCGGTCCGGCCGGGCACGGAGCGGCTGCCGCTGCCCGAACTGGTGGCCGCCCAGTGGTACCGGCCGGCCTGGTGGCGGCTGGCCCGCACCGAGCTGAACTACCGGCGGTTCTTCACCATTTCGGGGCTCATCGGGGTGCGGGTGGAGGACCCGGCCGTGTTCGGCGCCACCCACGCCACCGTGCTGCGGCTGCTGCGCGACGGGGTCGTCCAGGGCCTGCGCGTCGACCACCCGGACGGGCTGGCCGACCCGGAGGGCTATCTGCGGCGGCTCCGGGACGCCACCGGCGGCTGCTGGACGGTGGTGGAGAAGATCCTGACCGGCGGCGAGGAGCTGCCGGGCCGCTGGCCCGTCGCCGGCACCACGGGATACGACGCGCTGCGCCGGGCCGACGGCCTGTTCACCGACCCGGCGGGCGCCCGCGAACTCGACACGCTGCACCGGCAGTTCACCGGCGTCGCGGACGGCCTGGGCGGCGCGTGGGCGGCCACGGCCGAACGGGCCGCGCGCGAGGTGCTGGAGCGGGAGCTGGACGCCGAGGTGTCGGCGCTGACCCGCGCGGCCCTCCGCGTCTGCGAGACGGCGCCCGCGCCGCCCGACCACGCCCCCTGGGCGCTGCGCACCGCGATCCGGGAACTGCTGCTGCGCGTCCCCGTCTACCGGCCGTACACCGCCCCGGGGAAGGCCGTGCCGGAGCGGGACGCGGCCATGCTGCGCCGGGCGGCCGAGGGGGCGCGCGCGGCCTTCGCCGTGCCGGAGGAGGCCGGGGCGGTGGACCTGGTGCGCGAGCTGGCGCTCGGCACCGCCGGGGACTCCCCGGCCCACCGCGAGTTCTGTGCGCGCTTCGCCCAGACCTCCTCCGCGCTGCGCGCCAAGTCGGCCGAGGACACGGCCTTCTACCGGTACACACCGCTGTTGTCGGCCGCGGAGGTGGGCGGCGAGCCGGACCGGCCGGGGGTCTCCCCGGAGGAGTTCCATGCGTTCTGCGCGCGGCTGCAGCGCGACTGGCCGGAGACGGGCACCGTGCTGTCCACGCACGACACCAAGCGCAGCGCGGACGTCCGGGCGCGGATCGCGCTGCTGTCGGAGGTGCCCCTGGAGTGGGCCGAACTGGTGGAGCTCCTGACGAAGGAGACGGCGCGCGCGAGCGGCGCCGGGGTGCCGGACGCCCATCTGGCGTGGGCCGCCTGGCAGACCGCCTTCGGCCTCGGCTACGGGCTGTCCGGGCCCCTGCCGGCGGAGCGGCTCGTCCCGGCCGTGCTGAAGGCCGCGCGGGAGGCGGGGCTGCGGACCACCTGGACCGAGCCCGACGGGGCGTACGAGGACGCCGTACGGGCGTTCACGGAGGCGGGCCCCTGCGGGCCGCCGCACCCGGCGGCCGTGGCCTTCGCCCGCGCGCTGGGCGCGCACGCCCGCGCGAACATCCTCGGCGGCGCTCTCGTCCACCTCACGATGCCGGGCGTCCCCGATCTCTACCAGGGCACCGAAGGGGAGTTCAGGGCCCTGGTCGACCCGGACAACCGGCCGCCCCACCGGGCGCGCCCGGAGACGCTGGCGGGCCTCGACGAGGGGCGGCCGCCGCAGGGCCTGCCGGAGGAGAAACTGCGGCTCACCGCGGCCGCTCTCCGACTGCGCCGGGAGCACCCGGACTGGTTCGGACGGGCCGGCTCGTACGAGCCGCTGACCGCGGAGGGCCCGGCGGCGGAGCACTGCGTGGCCTTCGGCCGCTCCGGGCGGGCGGTCACGGTCGTGACGCGGCTCTCGCGGCTGCTGGAGCGCTCGGGCGGCTGGCGGGACACCGCGCTGCGGCTGCCCCCGGGCCGCTGGCGGGACCGGCTGACCGGGGCGGAGGCGGAGGGGACGGTGGCCCTCGCGGAGATGCTGGACCGGTGGCCGGCGGCGCTGCTGATCCGTGTCTGAGCTGCGACGGAGCCGTCGGCAAGCGGCGCCCGGGGGACGGACCCGGCAACCGGGTCGGCCCCGGTACCGGTACCGACCGGGCCAAGGGGCCGCCTCGGCGGGGTGGATCTCGGCAGCGAAGGTGCTCGTACCCCGGCCGGGCGGGAGATCCGCGTACCGGGCCGGCAGCGGTCGGGGTTGGTGGACCGGTGGCCGGTGGCGCTACTGGCCGTGTGAGCAGCCGGGGCGGCGTGCCGGTGCGGCCGGCGCTTCCCCCCGGGCGCTGACCGGGCGCCGCTCGGTCAGCGTGCGCTGCGGCGCCGGATGCTGGTGGTCCGTCAGCGGGAGGCGAGGCGGAAGCTGAGGCGGCCGAAGCTGACCTGGTCGCCGGGGTGCACGACGGCCGTGTCCGTCACCCGGCGGCCGTTGACGCAGGTGCCGTTGGCCGAGCCGAGATCGCGCAGGATCCAGATCCCGCCGCGCGAGACCAGCTCGGCGTGGAAGCGGGAGACGGTCTCGTCGCCGAGCCGCAGGCCGTTGGCCGGTTCCCGCCCTATGCGCAGCGGCCGCGGGCCCGGTTCGGGGAGCAGCAGCCGGGGCAGCCGCTCGGTCTGCCAGGCCCGGCGCAGCCGCAGGGTGAAGGAGGAGACGGCCGCCACCGAGCCGAACACGGCACGGGACCAGCGGCTTTCGTGGGGCAGATCCGAGGTGAGGGCGCGCAGTTCGTCGTGGCCGCGCGCCGCGAGGGCGAGCTCCATCCGCCGCAGGAAGGTGTCCTGGGACAGCCGCCCCTCGGCGGCGCCCTCCCGGAGACGGCTGATCGCCCGGTCCCGGTCGGCGTCCGACACCCGGGCGGGGCCGCGTGGGACGGGTCCCGGCCAGGGCTGGAGCTCGTGGGAGGACGTCACGGGAACGATTCTCCGATCACGGGCCCTGACATGTCCAGTGCGCTGTGTACCAGGACCGTACCGGAGGGGCGGCCCGCGGCGGCGCGGCGGCCCGGCGGCTGGGCGGCTGGGCGGCTGGGCGGCCAGCCCCTCGCGCACCGGTCCCTGGCCCGGGGCGCCCGGGTGCCCGTCGGCCCCGGTCCGGGCCGGCTCCGGCGGGGCCGGCTCCGGTCCACGTCAACTCCCACAGGCGCCGGCTCCCGTCGGGGCCTGTTCCGCCCGGGTCGGCTCTTGCCCGGGCCCCCTCCGGTCCGGGTCAGCTTCCGTCCGGGGCCGCGATGCCGTGGAAGGCGAGGCCGAGGAGCAGCCGCACCCGGTCGGGGGCGTCCTCGCAGCGCCGCTCCGCCCAGTCCCGCATGGCGGCCTCGTAGGCCCGTCCCACATGGGCCGCGAGGAGGGTGGCGGGCACGTCGGAGCGGAGCACGCCCGCGCCGGCCGCCTCGGTGAGCATGGTCTCCACCGTGTCCAGCACCGGTGGCCGCGCGCCCTCGCCGAGCAGCGCGGCATGGCGGATGGGCAGGGTGTAGACGAAGCGGGCCAGCACCTCGTCCCGCAGCATGCGCCCGGCCGTCGCGACGAGCAGGTCCTCCACGCGCTCCAGGGTGCGGTCGGTGCCGCCCGGCGGGGCCGGGACGGGCTCGCGGCCGAGGAGCCGGGCGAAGAGCTCGGCGAGGATCTCCTCGCGTTCGGAGAAGTACTTGTAGAACGTGGCCCGGGAGATGCCCGCCTCGGTGGCGATGTCCTCGACCCTGACCCCGATGTATCCGCGCTCGGAGAACAGCCGCAGCGCCGTCTCCACCACGAGGTCCCGGGCCTTCTCCCGCCGCTCGGCCCGGGGGCTGCCGAATCCGGGTGGCCGTACGGTCATCGTTCCTCCTGTTTCGCCGGTCGCGCCGCCGGGGACAGGTGCGGTCGGTGGCCCGCCGGTCGCGCTCGCCCCCGATCTTCCTCGGCGGCCTGCTCCTTCCGCAACGCCGGTCCTGCGGGTCCGCGCGGTCCCGTCGCGGCCGGCTCGGCGCCGGGCCGCCCACCCCCACCCTCCTGACACCTGTTTGCCACCTGAGTAGACACATGTCTACTCTAGCGTCAATGCACATGTCGCGGAGTGGGTCCGGCCCCCGCACACCCTGACCGATGGAGGCTGTCGTGCTCTCTTCCCTGGCCCGTTTCTCCGTGCGGCACCGATGGCTGGTGATCGCCCTCTGGCTGCTGGCGGTGCTCGGCGCCGGCCTCGCCGCCCGCAGCTCGGGCGGCGAGTTCAGCAATGACCTCACGCTCAGCGACTCCGACTCCCAAGCCGCCTACGACACCCTCCGCGAGCGCTACCCGGACATGTCCGGGGACGGCATGCAGGTCGTGATCCACAACGACGGGGACGTGACCTCGCCGGAGGTGAAGAAGGCCGTCGCGGACTCCCTCACCGAGGTGCGCGGCACGGACGGCGTGGCGGCGGCGCAGTCCCCGTACGGACCCGGGCCGGCCATGGTCTCCGAGGACGGGCGGACCGCCATGGCCACCGTGCGGTTCGAGGAGCGCGCCAAGGACGTCCCCGCCGAGTCGGTGGAGGCCGCGCAGGAAGCCTTCGCACCGGTGCGGGACACGGGCGCGCAGGTCGAGTTCGGCGGTGCCGTGCTCCAGACCGAGAGCGGCCCGTCCGGCAGCGAGGCGATCGGCCTGGCCGCCGCGGTGCTGGTGCTGCTGGTGGCCTTCGGCTCGGTCTTCGCCATGGTCGTACCGCTGGTGACGGCCCTGTTCGCGCTCGTCCTGGGGCTGTCGGCCGTCCATCTGGCCGCCGGGCTCACCACCATCGGCACCTCCGGTCCCGTGGTGGCGGCCATGATCGGCCTCGGGGTCGGCATCGACTACGCCCTGCTGGTCGTGACCCGGCACCGGGAGGCCATGCGCGCCGGGCACGCCCCGGCGGAGTCGATCCCGCTGGCGCTGTCCACCGCCGGACGGTCCGTGCTGGTGGCGGGAGCCACGGTGATCGTGGCCATCCTCAGCCTCTACCTGATCGGCATCCCCTTCGTCTCGGCCCTCGGCCTGGCCAGCGCCCTCACGGTGGCCGCCACCCTGCTGGCCGCGGTCACCCTGCTCCCCGCCCTGCTGGCCGTCTTCGGCGACCGGCTGGACCGGTTCCGCGTCCGGCGGCTCCGCTTCGACCACGGCAGCGGCCGGGCGAGCGGCTGGCACCGCTGGACCGCCCACATCCAGCGCCACCCCTGGCCGTACCTGCTGGCCTCGACCGTCACCCTCGTCGCCCTGGCCCTGCCGCTGTTCTCCCTGCGCCTCGGCACGGCCGACGACGGCTCGGCCCCCGAGGACACCACCCAGCGCCGCGCCTACGAACTCGTCACGGACGACTTCGGCCCCGGCTGGACGGGCCCCCTCGTCGTCACCGCCGACTTCGGCGGCGACGGGTCACCGACCGAGGTGCGGGAGCAGGCCGCCGGCCTCCGCACCGAACTGGAGAAGACCGCGGGCGTGGCCGAGGTGCGCCCGCCGCAGCTCGACGAGAGCGGGACGACCGCCCTCTACACCGTCGTCCCCGAGGGCTCCCCGGACGAGGAGTCCACCGAGGAGCTGGTGCACCGGCTGCGGGACGACGTCCTGCCCGGCGCCGTGGAGGACACGGAGGGCGCCGAGGCGCACGTCGGCGGCTCCACCGCCACCGCCATCGACCTCGCCGACCGGCTCGGCCGGGAGATGGGCTGGTTCATGACCTTCGTGGTGGGGCTGAGCTTCCTGCTGCTGACGGTCGAATTCCGCTCCCTCGTCGTGCCGTTGAAGGCCGCGGTGATGAACCTGCTCTCCGTGGGAGCCGCCTACGGCGTCGTGGTCGCCGTCTTCCAGTGGGGCTGGGGCGCCGGGCTCCTCGGAGCCGAGCCGGGGCCGGTGGAGTCCTTCGCCCCGATCATGCTCTTCGCCGTGCTCTTCGGGCTCTCCATGGACTACGAGGTGTTCCTGCTGAGCCGGGTCCGCGAGGAGTATCTGCGCACCGGCGACACCGGGGGCTCCGTACGCGACGGCATCGCCGCCACCGCGCGGGTCATCACGGCCGCGGCCTCCGTCATGGTCGTCGTCTTCGGCAGCTTCCAGCTCAACGACCAGCGGGTCGTCAATCTCTTCGGCTTCGGCCTGGCCGTCGCCATCGCGATCGACGCCACCCTCGTCCGGCTCGTCCTCGTCCCCTCCGTGATGGCCGTCCTGGGCAGGGCCGCCTGGTGGATGCCGCGCCCGCTGCAGCGGCTGCTGCCCCGGCTGCCCGGCGAGGCGGCGGACAAGGGCCGGCAGCCGGCCGGCGGCACCGCGGGCGACACGGCGGGTGGCACCGCGGGCGACACGGCCGGGTACGAGCGCCCGGCCGGTGCCGGAACACCGGGCGGCGCGAACGGGACGCCGGGCGGGCAGCCCCCGCACCGCGCCCCCGAGGACGGACGGGTGCCCGGGAAGCGCCCGTGACGGACGGGAACCGGTCCGGGCGGCCTCCCCGCCCGGACCGGGCTCCGTCCGCTCCGCCCCCGGCCCCCGGGGCCCCGCCGGCGGACGCGGTGCGGGGGAGCTTTGCCAGCAGCCGGGACCGGCTGCTAGGAAGGAGCCGTGCCGGCCACCGATACCCCAGGCGCGTCGCGGAGCGACGCCGAGCGCAACCGCAGGACCCTGCTGGACGCCGCCGCCCAGGCCCTGGCACACAACCCGGGAGCTTCCATGGCCCAGGTGGCGCAGGCCGCCGGGCTCACCCGGGCCACGCTCTACCGGCACTTCAGCACCCGCCAGAAGCTCCTGGAGGCCATGCGCGCCGAGGCGCTCGAACGGGCCGGGGACGCGATCGCCGCTTCCCGTCCGTCCGAAGGCGATCCCCTGGAGGCGCTGCGCCGGGCCGTCGACGCCCTGGCACCCACCGGTGTGCGGTTCCGGGCCCTGCTCGCGGAGGGCGCCGACCAGGACCCGTCGTTCCTCGGCGAACGCGCCGAGGTCTTCGCCCCGCTGGTGGAGACGGTGCGACGCGGCCAGGAGGCCGGCCGCGTCCGGGCCGACGTCCCGCCCGCCTGGGTGGTGACGGCCATGGCCTCGCTGCTCGTCGCCGGTGTGCGGACCGCCGGCGCGGCCGCGCCCGACGGTCCCTCGGTCGCCGATCTCGTCTTCCGCACCCTGACCGAGGGCGTGGCGACGGCGGACTGACGGCCGCGGGCGGCCGTCGCTCACGGCCCCGCCCCCCGTTCGCGGGGAACCGCCCCGTTGGCGGGCAACGGGTTCCCCGCACCGGCTGCCGGCCCGTCCCGGCGCGTCCGCCCAGCGCCCGGGGGTGTCACCCCCTGCCACGGGCACGGCTTCCCGTCACGGGCACGGCTTCCCGTCACGGGCACGGCACCCCGCTACCGCACCGGCGCCCGGAACGCGCGAACCGCCCCGGCGTCCCTTCCCCGCCCCACCCGGTCACGGACCGGCCGGTTCCCCGGGCCGGCCCGCCCTCCCGCCCGGCCGGACACGGCAACGACCGGTCCGCGCCCTCCCGTCACCGCGGGCGCCCCTTGTCCTCCCCCACCTCACCCGACCCCATGGAGCGGACGTGTTCGACACCATCTCCGGCCTGCCCATCCACCCGCTGGTCGTCCACTTCACGGTGGCCGTCCCGCTCGCCGCGGCCCCCGCCGTCGCGCTCGCTGCGCTGTGGCCCCGGTTCCGGGCGTGGGCGGGTCCGCTGCCCTTGGCCCTGAGCCTCCTCGCGCTCGTGCTCGTCCCGGTGACCACCCAGTCCGGCACGGCGCTGGAGGAGAGCGTCAAGGAGACGGCACTCGTGGAGCGTCACGCGGAACTGGGCGGGACGCTGCTGCCCTGGGTCGCCGCCCTCGCCGCGGGCGCCGCCGCCCTGTACTGGCTGCAGCGCCGCGGGGCCCGCTCCGGGGGCACGGGCGGCGGCGCCCCCTCCCGGGCGGGCGCGGCGCTGGTGGTGGCGGTCCTCGTCGCGCTGGCGGGCGCGGTCGGCACCGGTGTCCAGACGGTACGGATCGGCCACAGCGGCGCGGAGGCCGCCTGGACCGCGTGAGCGCGGGTGCCGTGGGTGCGCGCTCCGTCACACACCGAGAAAAACTAGACATTGCTGTCTCACTTCCTTACCGTGGAGACATCCGGTCCGGGTCATCGACGACCGAACCCGGGCAGCCGCACCCGGCGCCCCCGAGGCAGAACGGCCTCCGCAGGACCGGTTCACACCCCGCAACGGAAAGGCAGGACACCCCATGCCCCTCAACCACGGCCACGAGCACACGGACCACACCGGGCCCGCCACGGCCCCCTCCGGCGCCGGAACGGCGGGACGGCCGGACGACGCCGAGGTGGACGTCCTCGTCGTGGGCGCCGGGCCCACCGGGCTGACCGCCGCCTGCGAGGCCCGGCGCCACGGCCTCACGGCACGGATCATCGACCGCGCGACGGGCCGCTCGGGCTTCTCCAAGGCGCTGGTCGTCCACGCCCGGACCATGGAGGTCTTCGAGACCATGGGGGTGGCCGACCGCGTCCTGGCCGCGGGCGCCCGGTTCGCGGCACTCAACGTGAACACCCGGCACCGCGCCCCCGTCCGCGTCGACCTGCTGGGCCTCCCGTGGGGCGACACCGCCTACCCCTTCTGGCTGTCGGTCCCCCAGTACGCCACCGAGCACATCCTCGAATCGCACCTCACCGCGGGAGGCGGCGCCGTCGAGTGGGGCGTCGCGCTGGAGGACCTCCGCGACGACGGCGACTCGGTGGAGGCGATGCTGGCGCACGGGGACGGCCGGCGCGAAACGGTCCGCGCCCGGTGGGTGATCGGCTGCGACGGCGGCCGCAGCCGCGTCCGCGAAGCCTCCGGACTGCGGCTCGACCGCTCGGACGCCGGGGCGGTGTTCGTCCTGGCCGACGTCCTGACCACCGCCGAACTCACCGAGGACGAAGGGCACGTCTTCCTCGGTCCGGAGGGCCTGCTGCTGATCGTCCCCATGCCGGAGCCCCGCCGCTGGCGCATCATCGCGCACGTCCCCGGAGTCCGCGAGGACGAACGCCTCACGCTCGACGCGCCCTTCCTGGACGAGCTGGTCCGCAGCCGCGCCGGAATCGCGTTCGGCAGTCACGACGTGACCTGGCGGTCGCAGTTCGCCCTCAGCCACGGCCTGGTGGACCACTACCGCCGCGGCCGCGTCTTCCTCGCCGGCGACGCCGCGCACATCCACAGCCCCGTCGGCGGCCAGGGACTCAACACCGGGGTGCAGGACGCCCACAACCTGCTGTGGAAGCTGGCCGCCGCCCGGCACACCGAACCCGCCCGGGCCGAGGCCCTGCTCGACAGCTACGAGGCCGAACGCCGGCCCGTGGCCCGGGCCATGGTGCGCGGCACCGCCCGCGCGACCAGCGCGCTCACCACCCGTACCGGCATGACGCGCGCCCTCCTGGGCACGGTCGCGCCCACCCTGCTCGGCCGCGGCCCCGTGCAGGCCCGCCTCGGCCGGGGTGTCGGCATGCTCGACATCGGCTACCGGGACGGCGGCCCGGGCGGAGCGGGCACCGGACGGGGAGCGCGCCCCGCAGCGGGCGGCAGACTGCCCGACCCCGTGCTGCGTGACGGCCGGCGGCTCCACCAGCGGCTGGCCCCCCGCGGCTTCACCTGGGTGGTCCGGACCCGTCCCGGGGAGACCTGGCCGGCCGGCGACGACCGGGCCTGGGCGGGGATACCGGCGGTCTTCCTCTCCGAGGAGGAGTGGGCGGGGCTCACCGGCCCGGGCAGGGGAGCGGCGGCACCCGTGATCCTCGTCCGCCCGGACCGGTACACCGCGGGCGCGGGCAGCACGGCGGCCTCCGTCCTGTCGGCGGTGGGACCGCGCATGCTCCCGGGCGCCGTTCCGCACCACCCCGGTCACCTCACCGGCTGACGGCCGGAACGGGGCCCGTACCCGGTGGCGGACCCGGACGCACGGAACGGCGCAGGCCGGAGCGTGCCCCCGCCCCGGGAACGGCCCTGCGGAAATGCGTTCGACAATCCCAACCCGGGCCGTTAGGTTCACCGTTGACGCCCGACGACCGGCCGGAGAGGAGGCGAGAGCCATGCACATCACCGCCATGCCATGCTCCCGCCCCGTCCGCCGGGCGTCCCACGGCTGAGCTGACCGCGCCGTCCGGGAGCGTGCACCCCGTTTCCCGGAAGGACCCCTGACCGAGCTGGTCTTCCGCGCGCTCACCGAGAGCGACGCACATCTGTTCACCTCCCTTTCCCACCCGGACACCGGCCTCGTCGGCCGCACCCTGCTGGGGCACCACTACCGTCCCGTGCACGAGGGCGGCGAGTACCGCCCCGACTGGACCCGGATCGCGCTGCGCGACGGCCGCGTCGTGGCGCGCGCCGCCTGGTGGGGCGCTCCCGGCGACACGGAGCCGGTCATGCTCGACTGGTTCGACTTCGCCGAGGGCGAGGACGAGGCAGCCGCCGGACTCCTGCGCGACTCCCCCCTGCGGACCGAATACGAACTGGTGCTCCCCACCGGCTGGCGCGACCTCCCGCGGGTGCGCGCCGCCGCCGAGCGCCGCCTCGGCGCGGCGCGCGCCGCCGGGCTGCGGCTCCTCGTCGAACGCTTCCGCTACGACTGGACGCCCGGCTGCGGCCTGCCCGAGCGGCCGGGCCGGCTGCGCTTCCGCGCCGAGCCGGACGACGCCGTGTTCCTGGACGCCCTCATCCGGATCGCGGAGGGCAGCCTCGACGCCCGCACCCGCAACACCGCGGCCCGGCACGGTGCCGAGGCCGCGGCCCAGGAGGAGCTGGACTTCTTCCACTGGTGCCCGTCGCCCCGCGAGTGGTGGCAGCTGGCCCACGCCCCGGACGGCACCCTGGCCGGTGTGCACATTCCCGCCCGCAACCCGAACGGTCCCTGCGTGGGCTTCATCGGAGTGCTGCCGGAGCACCGGGGGAACGGCTACGCGTACGAACTGCTGGCCGAGTGCACGCACAAGCTGGCCGCCGAGGGCGCGGACCGTATCGCCGCCGCCACCGACCAGGGCAACTTCCCCATGGCCGCGGCCTTCGCCAAGGCGGGCTATCCCATCACGCAGGAGCGGATCTGCCTCGTGCCGCCGCCCGCCGACGGCTGACGGCTGACGGCTGACGGCTGACGGGGCGGACGACCCGCGAGCCTGCGATCGATCACCCAGGACGCCGCCCCGGCCCGCAAGGACCGGGGCGGCGTCCTGCTGCGCCCCCGCCCCCGATCGCGGAGCATGGAGGCCCGGCCGTTCCCGGCCGGCGGGGGCGCCGGCGCGCGGCCCCGACGCGAGCACCGGCAGGAGGAGCATCCGTGGACTTCGAGGTGTGGGCCCCGCGGGCCGGTACCGTCGCGCTGCACATGGAGGACGGCGACGGTGCCGTCACCCCCATGGAGCGCGATCCCCTCCGCCCCGGCTGGTGGCGGGCGGAGGCACCGGCCGCGGACGGCACACGCTACGGCTTCGCCCTGGACGGCGGCCCCGTGCGCCCCGACCCCCGCGCCCCGCGCCTCCCCGACGGCCCCGGCGGCACGGGCGCCGTGGTGGACCACGGCCTGTTCGACTGGCGGCATCCCTGGTACGGCCGGCCGCTGGCCGGAGCCGTGCTGTACGAGCTGCACATCGGGACGTTCACCCCCGAGGGCACCTTCGGGGCAGCCGCCCGCAGGCTGGACCATCTCGCCGCCCTGGGCATCACCCACGTCGAACTGATGCCCGTCTGCCCGTTCCCCGGCACCCACGGCTGGGGCTACGACGGTGTGGCGCCCTGGGCGGTGCACGAACCGTACGGCGGGCCCGACGGGCTCAAACGGTTCATCGACGCGGCGCACGGGCACGGGCTCGGCGTCGTCCTGGACGTCGTCCACAACCACCTCGGCCCCTCCGGCAACCATCTCCCGGAATTCGGCCCGTACTTCACCGACCGCCACCACACCCCCTGGGGCGCCGCGGTCAATCTGGACGCCCCCGGCTCCGACGAGGTCCGCGCGTACTTCACCGGCAGCGCCCTGGCCTGGCTGCGGGACTACCGCGCCGACGGCCTGCGGCTCGACGCCGTGCACGCCCTGCGCGACGACCGGGCCCGGCACTTCCTCGCCGAACTCTCCGCCGCCGTGGACGCGCTGGCCGCGCGGACCGGCCGGCCGCTCTTCCTGATCGCCGAGTCGGACGTCAACGACCCGCGCACCACCGCTCCCCGCGCGGCGGGCGGGCACGGACTCCACGCCCAGTGGAACGACGACTTCCACCACGCCCTGCACACCGCGCTCACCGGCGAACAGCAGGGCTACTACGCCGACTTCGCCGAGGACCCGCTGCACGCCCTCGCCAAGACCCTCACCGGCGGCTTCTTCCACGACGGCGGCTGGTCCAGCTTCCGGGAGCGCTCACACGGCGCCCCGCTCGACCCGCGCACCACCCCGGCACACCGGCTGCTGGCCTACGCCCAGACCCACGACCAGATCGGCAACCGGGCCCTCGGCGACCGGCTCGCCGCCGGCCTCTCCCCCGGCCTGCTGGCCTGCGCCGCCGCGCTCGTCCTCACCTCGCCCTGCACGCCGATGCTGTTCATGGGCGAGGAGTGGGGCGCCCGCACGCCCTGGCAGTACTTCACCGACCACCCGGACCCCGAGCTGGCGGAGGCCGTACGGCGCGGCCGGCGGCGGGAGTTCGCGTCGCACGGCTGGGCGGAGGAGGACATCCCCGATCCACAGGACCCGGCGACCCGCGCGCGCAGCTGCCTGGACTGGGACGAGCCGGGCCGCGATCCGCACACCCGGCTGCTGGCCTGGCACCGCGAGCTGATCGCGCTCCGCCGCGCGCTGCCGGAGCCGGCCGATCCCGGTCTCGCCGGAGTGAAGGTCTCCTACGACAGCGCGGAACGCTGGCTGTGCGCCGGCCGGGGCGCGCTGCGCACCGTGGTGAACCTGTCCGCCGGGCGTGCGGCCCGCGTGCCCGCCGGGGCCCCGCACGCCCGGGTGCTGGCGGCGTGGGGCGACTGCGGGGCCCCGGGCGCCGACGGGGTGGTGCGGCTGCCCCCGGAGTCGGCGGCGGTCCTGGCCGTGCCCTGACACCGCGCCCTCGGGGCGCGGCGGAACGGTGCCGGCCGGCGGGAGCGGCCGCTCCGGCCCTCCGGCCGGGGTCACGGGCCTGCCGTGTCCGCGCTCCGCCGGTCTTGTACGTTGCCGGCATGCCCGGCACGGCCTCCGACCGCCCCCGCGCCTCCGTCAGAGCCCGGAGACCGCCGGTCCCCCGGATCGCCGATGTCTTCCACGCGCACTTCACCGGCCACGCGTACCCGGCCGACACCCACGGCACGTGGGACCTGGTGATCCTCGACGACGGCTCGGTGGACTTCGCGCTCGGCCGCCGCCACGGGGCGGCCGTCGGCGCCACCGTTCTCCTGCTGCTGCCCGGTGTCCCCCTGACGGCCGGGCCGTCACGGCGTCCGGGTTCCGCAGGTGCAAGCCTCTACCTCGACGACTCCGTGCTGCCGCGGCGTCTGACGGGCCGTGCGGTGGACGCCCCGGTGCTCGGCGACGGGCTGCCGCGCCGCCGGATCGAGCAGCTGCACACCGCTCTCGCCCGTGCCGGAGAGGAGTTGCACCACACCCGCGCGGTTCCGGCGCCCGCGCTCCGGTTCCGGGGCGGGCGGCTGAATCTGCGTCAGCCCTCGTCCGGGAGCAGCCGCAGCGAGATGGAGTTGATGCAGTACCGCTGGTCCGTCGGCGTCGGGTAGCCCTCGCCCTCGAAGACGTGGCCGAGGTGGGAGCCGCAGCGGGCGCACCGCACCTCGGTGCGGACCATGCCGTGCGAGCGGTCCTCGACCAGTTCGACGGCGTCCGACTCCTTGGGGTCGTAGAAGGACGGCCAGCCGCAGTGCGACTCGAACTTGGTGTCGGAGCGGAAGAGTTCGGCGCCGCAGGCCCGGCAGGAGTAGACGCCGGCGGTCCTGGTGCCGGTGTACTCACCGGTGTACGCGGGTTCGGTGCCCGCCTGGCGGAGCACGGCGTATTCGGCCGGGGACAGCTCCGCGCGCCACTGCTCGTCCGTCTTGTCGATCTCGTACGGCATCTGCGGTCCTCTCCTCGTGCTGTGCTGCTGCACGCGTCGGTGTGTGCGGGGCGGCGCGCCGGCCGGCCCGGCCGCGGTTCAGCTCTGCAGCCGGGCCAGGATCTCCGGGCCCAGCTCGGTGACGTCGCCCGCACCCATGGTGAGAACCAGGTCGCCGGGCCGGGCCATTCCCGCGATCAGTTCCGGCACCGCCGCCATGGAGTGCTCGGCCCGGACGTCGGCGCCCTTGGCGGTGGCCGCGTCGGTGATCAGGGCGCTGGTGACGCCGGGGACCGGGTCCTCGCGGGCCGGGTAGATGTCCAGGACCACGGAGGAGTCCGCGAGGGTCAGGGCCTCGCCCATCTCGATGCCCAGCTCCTGGGTGCGGCTGAAGAGATGCGGCTGGAAGACGACGAGGACCCGGCCGTCGCCGGCGCCGCCGCGGATGGCCTCCAGGTCGGCGGCGATCTCGGTGGGATGGTGGGCGTAGGAGTCGATGACCTGCACGCCGTTCGCGGTGCCCCGGAGCTGGAGGCGGCGCTTGACGCCGGTGTACGAGCCGAGGGCGGAGGCAAGGTTGTGCACGGGCAGGCCGAGCGCGCTGCCCGCGACGAGGGCGGCGACGGCGTTGCCCGCGTAGTGGCGGCCGGGGACGGAGACGGTGAAGGTGATCACGCGGCCGTCGAACAGCACGGTGACGTCGCTGGTCAGCCCACGCGGCTTGATGGTGACGATGCGGACGTCGGCGTCCTCCGCCTCGCCGTAGGTGATGATCCGCAGGTCCCGGCCCGGCGCCCCCTCGGCGGTGATCCGCGCGGTGAGCTCCCGCGCGCCGGCCTGGTCGGCCGAGATGACGAGGGTGCCGCCGGGGCGGATGCGGCCGGCGAAGATCTGGAAGGACTCGTAGATCTCTTCCATGGAGGCGTAGTTGGCGTGGTGGTCCAGTTCCACGTTGAGCACGACGGCAACCTCGGGCGCGTACTGGTGGAAGCTGCGGTCGCTCTCGTCCGCCTCGGCCACGAAGATCTCGCCGCTGCCGTGCAGGGCGTTGGAACCGGGGGCGTCCAGGTCGCCGCCGATGGCGTAGGAGGGATCGCGGCCGAGGGTGGTCAGGGCGACCGCGAGCATGGAGGTGGTGGTGGTCTTGCCGTGGGTGCCGGCGACGGCGATCGGCCGCAGCCCCTCCATCAGGGCGGCGAGGGCGTCGGAGCGGTGGATCACGGGGATGCCGCGTTCGGCGGCCGCCGCCAGCTCCGGGTTGTCGGCGCGGATGGCGCTGGAGACCACCACGCAGCTGGCGTCGGCGGCCAGATGTTCCGCCGCGTGGCCGATGTACACGGTGACGCCCAGCCCGCGCAGCGCCTCGGCGGTCGCCGAGTGCCGGGAGTCGCTGCCCGCCACGCGGGCCCCCCGCATGGCGAGGATCTTGGCGATTCCCGACATGCCCGCACCGCCGATGCCGATGAAGTGCGGGCGGTCCATGGCGGACGGGACGGCGGGTGCCATGCGGGTATCTCCTGGGGTCGCTGCGGGCCGGCCGGCCCGGGGATCTGAGCGGCCTCAGCCTATTCGGTGTGGGCGTAGAGCTTGAGCACCGGGACGCCGACCTTGTGCCGGGCGCGGGAGGTCCAGTCGCGGTGGAAGAACTCCTCGACGAGGTGCGGCGCCGTGAGCACGATGACCTCGTCGGCGCGTGTCTGTTCGACGACGCTCTTCAGCAGGTCGAGCGGGTGTTCCTCGACGATCTGCCCGACCGCCTCGGCGCCGGCCGCGCGCAGGGACTCCAGGGAGTGGGCGAGGGCGCGCTCCGCCGGGCCGGCGGCTTCCTCGCCCTCGGGCTCGTCCGCCTCCCGGATCGCCTCCCCCAGTTCGCCGAGGGCCACGTCGTCGAGGGCTCTGAGCAGCCGGTCCTGGTCGCCGTGGGGCTGCATGAGCACGACGAACGCGACGGGTTCGTCCCCGTGGAGCGTGGTGACGAGCTCCACGTCGGCGGGCACCAGCGGCTTCTCGATCATGAGTACGGAGGTGAACACGGCGAGCGCCCTTCTTCCTCTCGGGCCCGGAGGCCCTACAGAAACCATCCTGCCCCGCGCTCGCTCGCACGGAGCCTGTCCAGACAAGCCTGTCGTCCGACGGGATCAAGCGGAACGATATCTTCCGGGAGTTGACCGGTTCCCGGCGTCCGGGCCGTCCGGGCCGTCCGGGCTCTCCGGATCCTCACCCCGCTCCCTGCGGTAGCGGGTGAAGAGAAAGCCGTCCTCCTCCAGGACCGAGGCGAGAGCGAATCGTTCCGGCACGGTGATCGCCGGGCCCTGCATGATGCGCGGCGCCGCTCCCGCCGTGACCACCGGGGCGAGGGTGAAGCACAGCTCGTCCAGCGCGCCGGCCCCGGCGAACTGGCCGAGCAGCCGCGGGCCGCCCTCCGTCAGCTGGCGGGTCAGCCCCCGGTCCGCGAGCAGCCGCGCGGCCACCGCCGGCTCGATGCCCTCGCCGTGCCCCGCCGTGAGCACCTCCGCACCCGCGGCACGGGCGCGGCGGACCCGTTCGGGGCGCTCGGCGACGGCGGCCGCGCCGGTGAGGACGAGCGTGGGGACGACCGGTTCCGTGAAGAGCGGCAGCGTGTAGTCCAGATCGAGACTCGCGCTCACCACCGCGATCACCGGGGCGGGCGGCTGGCCCAGGGCCGCCCGGCGGGCCGCGAACGCCTCCCGCGCGCGGGCCGGACGGTACCCCTCCTTGCGCACGGTCTCCGCTCCGGCGATCACGACGTCCGCCAGGCCGCGCAGCACCCCGAAGACGCGCATGTCGGCCGCGGAGGAGAGCGGCTGGGACCGCCCCTCGTGGTACGCGGCACCGTCCAGGGAGGCGACCATGTTGCCCCGCAGCCAGGGCAGCACCCCGTCCTCGGGATAGGCGTAGGCGTCGGCCAGCTCGCCCAGGTCCCACTCGCGCTCGACGAACAGGTCCGGGGCCGCGGACTCGGCGGACAGAGGGAACAGACGGCGCATGGCCAGCAGTCTGTCACGCTCCCCCGCAGGGTATTCCGGGGCGCGCGAAGCGCGGCGGCCCGGACGCCGGGAGCCCCGCAACGCCGCCGCGCCGAGAACCGCCCGGCGGACGGCGGCGGACGGCGGCCACGGCGGCCGGTGTGCGCGGGATCACGGTCCGCGGCCGGACGCATGTCCGGTTAGGCTGGGGTGCTGTGCACTCCTCCTCCGCCGCCCCGAGCCCGATGACCGACGTCACGGAGGCTCCGCTGTCGCTCTGCGCCCGTGATCCGCAGGTGCCCGCCGAGCGCCTGGTCGCGGAGATGGTGCCGCCGCCCCGCTTCCGGGACGCCCGCTTCGGGACGTACATCCCGGACCCGGCGCAGCCCAGCCAGGCGGAGGCCGTCGAGGTACTGAGCGGCTTCGCCGCCGGGCTCGGCGGAGAAGGGGCCGCGGGCGGCGGGAAGCGCCGCTGGTTCGCCCGGAAGCCGGCCGCGCCGGCGGGCCCGCGCGGGGTGTACCTCGACGGTGGCTACGGCGTCGGCAAGACCCACCTGCTCGCCTCGCTGTGGCATGCCACACCGGCCCCGCCGGAGCGGAAGGCGTTCGGCACCTTCGTGGAGCTGACCAACCTGGTCGGCGCGCTCGGCTTCCAGCAGACCGTACGGACGCTCGGCGACCACCGGCTGCTGTGCATCGACGAGTTCGAGCTGGACGACCCGGGCGACACCGTGCTCGTGTCGACGCTGCTCGGCAAGCTGGTGGACGCCGGCGTCGGGCTCGCCGCCACCTCGAACACCCTGCCGGGCAAGCTCGGCGAGGGCCGCTTCGCCGCCCAGGACTTCCTCCGGGAGATCCAGGGCCTCTCCGCGCAGTTCCGCCCGCTGCGGATCGACGGCGAGGACTACCGGCACCGCGGTCTGCCGGAGGCACCGCCGCCCTTCGCCGGCGAGGAGGTCGAGCGGGCCGCGCACCGTACCGCGGGCGCCTCGCTCGACGCGTTCCCCGCCCTGCTGGAGCATCTCTCCCGGATCCACCCCAGCCGCTACGGAGCGCTGACCGACGGGCTCCGGGCCGTCTGCCTGACCGATGTGCGGCCGGTCCCGGACCAGTCCACGGCCCTGCGCCTGGTCGTCCTGGCCGACCGGCTGTACGACCGCGAGATACCGGTGCTCGCCTCGGGCGTGCCCTTCGACCAGCTGTTCGGCGAGGACATGCTGAAGGGCGGCTACCGCAAGAAGTACTTCCGCGCGATATCCCGGCTCACGGCGCTCGCCCGGGACGCGGGGCCGCTGGTCGAGGCGTAGCCGGGCGGCGGCACGGCACGGCGGCCCGCCCAGGGAGGGCGGGAGCGCGGAAGCGCGGCCGACGCCGTGTCCCCGGCCCCGGAGGCTTCCCGGCCACCGCCCCCGGCCGTTCCCCCCGTCGCCTCTCCACCATCTCCTGCCCGGCCGTTCCATGCGGCGAACCCGGACGGGATCGCACCGGACGCGCCCGTGGCCGTGGCCCGTGGCACGGTCCCGCCCCGCCCCCGCCGGCCGGCGGTCAGCCGGAGGCCGGCACCGGCTTCGCCTCGCTCGGCCGGACGATGACGAACCCGTCGCCCTCCAGCCGGAGCTGCACCGCCTCTCCCGAGCCGCCGCGGATCATCGAGCCGACGCTCTGCGAGCGGTGCAGGGAAGCCGCGAGATGCGCGCTCCAGCCGACGACCGCGTCGGTGTCGACGAAAACCGGGGCCTGCGGCGAGACGGGGATGACGATGGGGTCGCCCTCGCAGATCACGGCGAGCCGGCCCTGCCCGCTGAAGACACTGTTGAACAGCCCGCCGCCGGCCATCCCCGCACCCTTGACGACCTTGATCTCGTAGCCGAGTCCGGCGTCGAAGCAGAGGACGTTGCGGCCGTTGACCGTGAGGGTGTCGCCGGGGACGAAGTCGATGATGAAGCAGTTGGCCGCCTCATGGGCGAACCACGCCTCGCCCTGTCCGCGGACGGCCATCAGGGCCAGCCCCTCCCCCGTGACGGCGCGTTTGAGGAAGTTCCCCACGCCCTGCCCCTGCTTCTCGAAGCGGAGGTTGCCGCGGAAGGCGATCATGGAGCCCTGGCGGGCGTAGCACTCGCCGTTCACCACGTATTTCACCGCTTTGGGGTTCTGCAGCACCATGCCCGGCGCGGTGGGCGGCTGAACCATGTTCTCGGAGGCGAAGAGATCGCTGCGCATGGGGCAATGCTGTCCCGGAAGGCAGCGTTCCGCCAAGGAGGCCACGGGGAACGGGTCACGCCTGCTGGCAGACTGGCCGGATGAGCTCCGCCGACACCGACACCGACAGCGGCACCGACAGCGGCACCGCCGCGTTCCGGCACGGCACCGCCGACCGGGACACCGCACCGCAGTTCGTCCTGCCCCTCGTGGTCCGGATCGAGAAGGCCGCCCCGCCGTCCCGCACGGACGCGCTGGAGACCGCCGCACGAGCGGTGCTCGTCCTGCTGTCGGACGAGCGCGCGGCGGATCCGCACGGCGCGTGGTACCAGGCCGTGCGCGACTGGCAGGACGCCCGGATCCGCAAAGTGGTGCGCAGGGCGCGCGGCGCGGAGTGGCGGCGTGCGGCGGCCCTGCCGGGCATCACCGTCACCGGCGGCTCGGCCGAGGTACGGGTGTATCCGCCGGTCCCGGTCGGCGGCTGGCCGAAGGAGCTGGTGAAGCTCCAGGTGTCCGGCACGGAGCTGGCCGACCCCGTGCCGCCGCCCGCCCCGGAGCCCGGCCGCCCCGTGCTGTGGCTCAGTCCCGGGCTGGAGATGTCGGCGGGCAAGGCGATGGCGCAGGCCGGGCACGGCGCCCAGCTGGCGTGGCTGAGCCTGCCGCCCGCCGAGCGGTCGGCGTGGCGCACGGCCGGCTTCCCGCTCGCCGTACGGACCGCGGAGCCCGCACGCTGGGCCGAACTCACCGGGAGCGGGCTGCCGGTGGTGCGGGACGCGGGCTTCACGGAGATCGCGCCCGGCTCCTGCACGGTCGTCGCGGAACACCCGGCCCTCGGGGGCGCTGAGCGGGCGGCCGGGGCGCGTGCCCGGGCGTGAGAATCCGGAGCGGATCGAGCGCCCCGTTGAACACCTCCCGCGCCCGGTACGTATCGATCCCCGACGCCACCGGTCCGGGCTCCACCCGGCCGGCGGCAGACCCAACCGGCTTGACCAACCGCTCAGTCCACGCCGGCCCGGCACGGCCCGCCGCTCCTCGCGGCGGCGGGACCGGCCGGCCCCGCTTCTCGCTCCCTGCGAGTGCGCCGCCATGGCAGGAGATACTTTGCGACGCATCAACGGAACCGCCGCCATTCTCGTGGCGATCGCCGCGACCATCGGTGCGCTGATCTACCCGATCTGGAGTTACGAGGACCGGTCCGGCACCGGCCTCGCGAGCCTCCAGGCACAGACCGTGTCCACCAAGTGGGGGCCGCTGTCGGCCGTCGACCGGGACTTCCTGGTGAAGGTGAGGCTGGCCGGCCTGTGGGAGCTGCCCGCGGGCCGGCAGGCCATGGAGCGGGCGCCCACCAAGGCCATCCGCGACGCCGGCGACCATCTCGCCGTCGGCCACGCGGACCTGGACCGGCGGGCCCGCGACATCGCCGCCAAGCTCGGCGTGGAGCTGCCGAACGAGCCCACCGAGCAGCAGCAGGGCTGGCTCCGGGAGATGACCGAGGCCCAGGGCGAGGACTACCAGCGGAAGTTCGCCAACCTCCTGCGCGTGTCCCACGGCAAGGTCTTCGGACTCATCGGCAAAGTGCGGCACTCCACCCGCAACGAGCTGATCCGCGATCTCGCGGACGCGGCCAACATCACCGTGCTCGACCACATCACCATGCTGGAGAACACCGGAATGGTGGACTTCGACACCATCGCCGCCGAGGAGGCCGCGGCCGCCACGCAGAAGCCGGCTCCCCCGCCGCCGCCCCCGTCGACCTCCTCCGTGATCGGCTCTCCGGTGCCGGTCATCCCGCCCCCGGGTGCCACGTCCCTGCCGTCCGCCGCGCCGGAGACCACCGCGCCGTCGGACGACACCGGCCAACCCGCCCCGCAGCCCACGAGCGACCAGCCCGCCCCCGGCGCCGGCGCACCGGCCGGCTCCGCCCCGTAGGGGCCACGACGGGCACGCGGTCCGCGAGGGCGGCCGACCGCGGTGCCGGAGGCGGAGGGGTGGTCCCCACCACCCACCAGGCCACTCCTCCGCCTCATTCCCCCGCCGCCCGCTCATGCCCCCCCCACCCGGCTCCGCGCCCCGGTGGCCGTCCCGCACCGGCCGGCCCCGGGGCGCCCGGCTTCCCGTCGGACCTTCCCGGTCACAGCACCAAGGGCTGTCCCGTAATCCCCGGCGGGCGCACGACGCCGGCTACGGCACGCCCCCAGCCTGCGGCCGGGGGTGCCCCCACGCCGCGTTGTCGGAACGTCCGCATACATCCAGTATGCGGACGCCCCTCCGCGCGATGCACCGCATCCGACGCCGTGCGCTGCTCCACCGCGGAGCACGGGACAACCCTTAGCTCAAATCAACCTCTGGAACCGGCCCTCCGCGGTTCGGCGGCCCCCGCGCGGGCCATGTCTCCCGGAGGAGCCGGTCCACGGACGAGGGGGCACACCGGATCATGGCGCGACTGGGGACGGGAATCGGCTGGCGGCCCGCGATCGCCCGCCACATCGAGGGCCTGCCGGGCCTGGACTGGGTCGAGGTGGTGGCGGAGAACATCTGCCCCGGACACCTCCCCGCGTCGCTGCTCCGGCTGCGCGAGCGCGGCACGACGATCGTCCCGCACGGTGTCTCGCTCGGCCTCGGAGGCCCCGAACCGCCGGACCCCGGCCGGCTCGCGGCTCTCGCCGAGCGCGCCACCGCCCTGGGCGCCCCGCTCGTCACGGAGCACATCGCCTTCGTCCGCGCTGGCGGGCCGCTCACCGCCTCCCCCCGGCTGGAAGCCGGCCATCTGCTGCCGGTGCCGCGCACCCGCGACGCGCTCGACGTCCTCTGCGCCAACGTGCGGATCGCGCAGGACGCGCTGCCGGTGCCGCTGGCCCTGGAGAACGTCGCCGCCCTGCTCTCCTGGCCCGGTGAGGAGCTGACGGAGGGGCAGTTCCTCACCGAACTGGTGGAGCGCACCGGCGTGGGGCTGCTGATCGACGTCGCCAATCTGCACACCAACGCCGTCAACCGGGGTGAGGAAGCGTCCGCGGTCCTGGACGCCCTGCCGTGGCAGGCCCTGGCCTACGTCCATGTGGCGGGGGGCGTCGAACGGGACGGCGTCTGGCACGACAGCCACGCCCACCCGGTCACCGGCCCGGTGCTCGACGTCCTGGCCGAGCTGTGCGCGCGGGCCGACCCGCCCGGCGTCCTCCTGGAACGGGACGAGGACTTCCCCGGCCCGGCCGGACTGGCGCGCGAACTCGACGCGATACGCGCCGTGCTGACGGCCGCACAGGTCACCCGCAGCTCCCGGGGGACGGCACCGGCGGCGCCGCACACGGCTTCCCGGGCGGAGGCGGGCGGGGGCTCTGCCGGGAAAGCAGCCGCCCCGGGGGAACCCGGCGGGACCACGGACCGGCCGCCGGCCCCGGCCGTGCCCGCCGAGACCGTCACCGCGGCAGCGGAGGCGGCGGGCCTCGCCGCCTCGGTGGCGGCGGGCGCGGCAGCCGCCACGGGGGACGCACGGCCGGCGGCCGGGGCCCCGCCGGCCGCCGGCGGCCGGCGCGCCGCCACCGGACCGGGCGCCGCCACCCGCCCGGAGCCCGCGGCCCCCGCCCCGGACCGGAGTGTCCCGACGGCGACGGACGCCGCACGGCTGCGGCTGGCGGTGGCGCAGACGGCGCTGCTGTCCTCCCTGGTCGCCGGAACGCCCGCGCCCGACGGCTTCGACCGGGGACGGCTGGCCGTGCAGAGCCGGGCACTGGTCCGGAAGCGGGCCGGGGTGATCGCCGGGGTGGCGCCCGAGCTGCCGGAGCTCCTGGGCCCGCGCTTCCGCGCGGAGTTCACGGCCTACGCGCGGAACCGGCCGATGACCGGTGGCCACCGCCGGGACGCGCTGAGCTTCGCGGAGCATCTCCTGGGCCCGTCCGGGCCCCGTCTGGAACCGGCGGTACGGCGGCGGCTGGACCGCTGGTGGCGCGAGCGCCGCCGCCCGTCCCCGCCGTTCCGCCACCGGCTCGCCGGCCTGCTCCGCGGCGGCCTCCGCGGGGCGCCGGGCCACCGCCCGGCCCGCTGACCGGGCCGGGCCGCCGGGACCCGCCGGCTCAGGCCAGCCCGGCCACCAGTTCGGAGACCGGCTTGCGGCGGCCGGTGTAGAAGGGGATCTCCTCCCGGACGTGCATGCGCGCCTCGGAACCCCGCAGATGCCGCATGAGGTCGACGATGCGGTAGAGCTCGTCGGCCTCGAAGGCGAGGATCCACTCGTAGTCGCCGAGCGAGAACGAGGGCACCGTGTTGGCCCGGACGTCCGGGAAGCCGCGCGCCATCTTGCCGTGGTCGGCGAGCATCCGGCGGCGGTCCTCGTCCGGCAGCAGGTACCAGTCGTAGCTGCGTACGAAGGGGTAGACGCTGACGTACTGGCGCGGCTCCTCGTCGGCCAGGAACGCCGGGATGTGCGACTTGTTGAACTCGGCGGGGCGGTGCAGCGCCATGTTCGACCACACGGGCTCCAGCGCGCGGCCCAGCTTCGTCCGGCGGAAGAGGTTGTACGCCTCCTGGAGGGCGTCGGCCGTCTCCGCGTGCCACCAGATCATGAGATCGGCGTCCGCGCGCAGGCCGGACACGTCGTAGGTGCCGCGCACGACGACGTCCTTGGCGGCGAGCTGGGCGAAGAGCTCGTCCACCTCCTCCGCGTAGCCACCGCGGTCCTCCGGGAGCACGTCCCGCAGCCGGAAGACCGACCAGAGGGTGTAGCGGATGACCTCGTTGAGGTCCTTGGCCTTCTTGCCGGCGTTCGGGGTCTTCTCAGGAGCAGTCATGGGCCTTATTCTCCTCCGCCGTCCGCGGCGCGCCGCGTCAGGGTGTCCAGTACGGCGCCGGCCGCGCCGGCCGCGCTCGCGATGCAGGCGGGGATGCCCACACCGTCGTACGCCGCCCCGCAGAGCCGCAGGGACGGCAGGCCCGCCAGCCGCTCGCGGACGCGGGCGACCCGGTCCGGGTGGCCCACCGGGTACTGCGGCAGGCCGTCCGTCCAGCGGGTGACGCGGGTGGCGACGGGGCGGGCGCGGAGCCCGGCGGCCTCGCCCAGGTCCCGGAGCGACACGTCGACCAGACCGGCGTCGTCGCGCTTCAGTTCGGCCTCCTCGCCGAACCGGCCGACGGAGGTGCGGATCACGAAGAGGTCCGGGGCGGCGGCGTCGATCCAGCCCCATTTGCGGCTGGCGAAGGTGGCCGCCTTGATGGTGTGCCCGTCCACCGGCGGCACCAGGAAGCCGCTGCCCTCGGGGACCGGCGTCAGCTCGGCCCGGCGGAACACCATGCTCACCAGGGCCATCGACGCGTACTCGACCGCCGCGAGCTCGGCGGCCGCGGCCGGGGCCTCGGCGGCGAGCAGCCGCGCCGCGACCGGGGCGGGCACGGCCAGGACCACGGCGTCGGCCTCGATCACCCGCCGCCCGGTCCCGGAGGCGGTGGCCGCCGCCCGCTCCGCGCCGGGGCCTTCGACGGCCAGCCGCCAGCCCTCGCCCGTGCGCCGCAGTTCCGTCGCCGACACCCCGGTCGCGACCTCCGCGCCCGCCGCCCGGCAGGCCGCGGCCACGGCCGGGGGCAGTGTGCCGACGCCTCCGTCGAGGCCCATGAAGACCGGGCCCGGGTCCGGCTGCCCGGCGGCGCGCCGCTGCAGCTCCCGCACCCCCTCGGTCAGCGACCGGCCCTCGCGCGCCAGCCGGTACAGCTGCGGTACCGCCGCGCGCAGCGAGATCCGGTAGGAGTCACCGGCGTAGACCCCGCCGAGCAGCGGCTCGACGAGCCGGTCGACGACCTCGCGGCCGAGCCGGTCCGCCAGGTACTCCCCGACGGCCACGTCCTCGTCCTCGCCGAGCACGGCGGGCGGCAGCAGCGGCTCCCGCCCGATCCGGGCCAGCCCCTCCTCCGAGACCACCCCCGAGGCCGCCAGCGCCTCCACGTCGCCCGGTACGCCCATCACGTGCCCCTTGGGCATGGGGCGCAGGGCGCCCCGCGTCCAGAGCGTGGCCGAGGCGGTGGCGGGCGGCTGGAGCCGGCCGGACAGCCCCACCGAACGGGCCAGGTCCACCGCTTCCGGACGCCGGGCGAGCATCGACTCCGCGCCGAAGTCGACCGGTACGCCCGCGAGTTCACCGGCGAGCAGCTTCCCGCCGATCCGCGGTGAGGCTTCGAGCACCGTCACCCGGGCGCCGCCCGCGAGCAGCCGGTGCGCGGCCGCCAGACCGGAGACACCGCCTCCGACGACGACGACATGGCCTGCGGATGCGCGCGTCTCACTCATGCCGCCCACTCTCTCAGAGCCCGGCCCGGCGGGCGCAGGGTCCAATGGCCCCTCCGGGGTACCCGGCCGGCCGTGGTCTCCGCCCGGGGTGCTCCGCCGGGCCGGGCCTCCGGCCCTCCCGCTGCCGCCCCGCCGGTACCTTCCCGGTATCTCTCCGTGACCGCATCGGGACCGCGCGGCGGCAACCCGGTGCCCTGCTCCCCCGTCAGAAGAGCGACACCATCGGACCTTCCCGGGGGGGACCAGCGATGACAAGCCCGATACGGCACATACCGGAGAGCGGCGGCCGAGGCCGCCGGCGCGGCCGGAGCCGGCGGTACGGACCGGCGCGCGCCGCGGTCGCGGGGGCCGTTCTGCTCACCGCCCTGCTCGGCGCCGCGGGCTGCGGCAGCGCCGGCGGCGGGGCCGGCGACAGGTCGGCCGCGAAGGAGGCACCCGCGGCGCAGCGCGACGAGGCCGGCGGCACCGCGGCGGACGGCCCCGCCGCGGGCGAGGCCGGCACCGCGGCCCGGCGGCCGGACGGCACGGAGGACGCGTCCGGCGCGGCCTCCCCGGGCGATACGCGCCGGGCCGCGTCCGCCCCCTCGCACGTGATCCGCACGGCGACGCTGACCGTCCGGGTGAAGGACGTGCCGTCCGCGCTCGACTCGGCCCGTACGGCGGCGGAGAACGCGGGCGGCTACGTCGGCGACGAGACGACGGACCGCGACTCCGACGGCCACGAGCGGTCACGTCTGGTCCTGCGGGTCCCCCAGGAGAAGTACGCGGGTCTCCTGGAGGAACTGGCCGGCACCGGCACACTCATCGAACGCAAGGTCGAGGCCGAGGATGTCACCGACCAGGTCGTCGACGTCGAGAGCCGCGTCAGGTCGCAGCGCGCGAGCGTCGCGCGGGTGCGCGAGCTGATGGACCGGGCGGAGAAGCTCAGCGACATCGTCACGCTGGAGGGCGAACTGAGCACGCGCCAGACCGAGCTGGAGGCCCTGCTGGCCCGCCGGGCGGCGCTGAAGGAGCGGACGGCGATGGCCACCGTCACGCTGAGGCTCACCGAGACGCAGCGGGCGGAGAAGCCCGGCGACGACGAACTCTCCTTCGCCGAGGCCCTGGCGGGCGGCTGGAACGCCATGCTCACGGGTCTGCGGTGGCTGGCGGTGGCGGTGGGCGCCGTCCTGCCGTTCGCCGCGGCCCTGGCCGTGGTCCTGCTGCTGATCCGGCTGGCCGGGCGGCTGCTCCCGGACCGCGCCGGGCGGGAGCCCGGCCCGGCTGCCCGGCCGGAACCGTCGGACCCGGCCCGGGAGGAGTAGCGGGGCCGCCAGGCCCGGGCGGCCCGCATTCGTCCGGCGTCCGCCGGGCAGTCGCCCTACCGTGGGAGACGCATCGCGGAAGGCCCGGGCGAAAGGACACCGCATGGCGGCGCGGCGGATGCTCATCATCGGCGGGGACGCGGCCGGCATGTCCGCCGCGTCGCAGGCGCGCAGGCTGAAGAGCCCGGAGGAGCTGGAGATCGTCGCCTTCGAGCGCGGCCACTTCACCTCGTACTCGGCCTGCGGCATCCCGTACTGGGTCGGGGGCGTGGTCGGCGGCCCGGACGCCCTGGTGGCCCGCACCGCCGACGGCCACCGGGCCCGCGGCATCGACGTCCGGCTGCGCACCGAGGTCACCGCGATCGACACCGCGGCGCAGCGGGTGCGGGTGCGCGACCTGGAGCACCCGGGGGCGGATGGCGAGCGCTGGGAGGGGTACGACGAACTGGTCGTCGCCACCGGCGCCCGCCCCCGGCGGCCGGACATCCCCGGCATCGGCGCGCCCGGTGTGCACGGCGTGCAGAACCTCGACGACGGCCGGGCGCTGAACGAGGCACTCGGCAAGGATCCCGAGGGGCTGCGCGCCGTGGTCGTCGGCGCCGGCTACATCGGCGTGGAGATGGCCGAGGCCCTGGTGAGCCGTGGCTGCCGGGTCACCGTGCTGGAGCAGGCCGCCCAGCCCATGTCGACGCTCGACCCGGACATGGGGCGGATCGTGCACGAGGCGATGTGCGAGCTGGGCATCGACACCGTGACCGGCGCCGAGGTGACGGACGTGCTCACCGGGGAGGACGGCCGCGCCACCGGGGTCCGCACCCGCGAAGGGGAGTATCCGGCCGATCTCGTCGTCCTGGGCCTCGGTGTGCGGCCCGAGACGGGGCCGGCCCGGGCGGCGGGGCTTCCGCTCGGCGCGTCCGGCGGGCTGCTGACGGACCTCGCGATGCGGGTGCGCGGCGAGGAGAACATCTGGGCGGGCGGCGACTGCGTGGAAGTCCTCGATCTGGTGTCCGGCCGGACCCGGCACATCGCCCTCGGCACCCATGCCAACAAGCACGGGCAGATCATCGGCACCAACATCGGCGGCGGCTACGCGACGTTCCCGGGTGTGGTCGGCACGGCGGTGAGCAAGGTCTGCGATCTGGAGATCGCCCGGACCGGGCTGCTGGAGGCGCAGGCCCGGCAGGTCGGGCTGGACTTCGTCACGGTGACCGTCGAGTCGCCGAGCCGGTCGGGCTACTACCCCGGCGCCCGCCCCATGACGGTGAAGATGCTGGCCGAGCGGCGCACGGGACGGCTGCTCGGCGTGCAGATCGTCGGGCGCGAGGGGGCCGGCAAGCGGGTCGACGTGGCGGCGGTCGCGCTGACCGCGGGCATGACGGTGGAGCAGATGACCGCCCTCGACCTGGGCTACGCGCCCCCGTTCTCCCCGGTCTGGGACCCGGTGCTGGTCGCCGCCCGCAAGGCGACGGCGGCGGTGGCCGCCGGCGTACGGGGCGCCGGCGCAGGGGAGGGCTGACCGCCCGCGGGACCCGGCGCGCGCCCGGGTCCGGGCGGTGACCCCGCCCGCCACCGGGGCCCGCGGTGAGGACCGCCCGCGTGCCGGGACCGCCGCTCGGTGATAATCGCCCCCATGCCCGAACGCACCCACGCACCACCGGCACCCGCCGCCCGCCCGGCGGTTCCTCTCGCCGAGCGCGCCGAGGCCGCACTGCGGGAGGCCGGGCCCGCGCTCCTGGCCTACGCGGCGGTGCGGCTCACGGGCCTGCTGGTGCTCGCCGTGCCGGCGGCGGCCACCGGCCGGGACGTCCTCGGCCTGCTCAGCAGACGCTGGGACGCCGTCTGGTACACCCGTGTCGCCGAGCACGGCTACGGCTTCGAGATCGCGACGCCGGACGGCGTCCACTCCAGTCTCGCCTTCTTTCCCCTGCTGCCCGCGCTGGAGCGGGTCCTGGGGGCCCTGACCCCGTTCGACGCGCCGGTCGCCGGCCTGCTGACCGGCTGGCTGGCCTCACTCGCCGCCGCCTGGGGCATCTACGCGATCGGTGCCGGGCTCCGCGGCCCGGCGACCGGTGTGGTGCTCGCGGCGCTGTGGGGTGCGTACCCGACCGGCTTCGTGCAGTCGATGGCCTACACCGAGACGCTGTTCACGGCCTTCGCCGCCTGGTCCCTGTACGCGGTGCTGACGGGCCGCTGGCCTGCGGCGGGGGCCCTCGCCGTGCTGGCGGGGCTGACCCGTCCGACGGCGGCGGCGCTCGTCGCGGCCGTGGTCGTCCCGGCGGGCGTGGTCCTCCTCCGCGCGTGGCGGGACGGCGCCCCGCCGGCCGCGCTGTTCCGCGCGCACCGGCCGGTGCTCCTCGGCATGCTTCTGGCCCCGCTGGGCTGGCTCTCCTACCTGTTGTTCGTGGCGGTCCGCGAGCACGACCCGTTCGGCTACTTCGCGGTGCAGGCGGCGTGGGGCAACGGCTTCGACGGCGGCCGTGCCCTCGCGGGGTTCGTCCTGGACACCCTGCGGTCGAGCGTCCTCGCGGGGCTGGCGCTGTGCGCGGCGCTCGCGCTGGTGGTCTGGCTGCTGCGGCTGTGCGTCCGGCAGCGCCAGCCGCTGCCGCTGCTGGTGTACTCGTTCGCCGTCGTCGCGGTCTCGCTGGCCGGCTCCGGCTATTTCGGCTCCCGGCCCCGGCTGATCATGCCCGCGTTCCCGCTGCTGCTGCCGGTGGCCGTGGTCGTGGCCCGGCAGCGGCCGGCGCGGGCCGCGCTGGTCTGCGCCGTCGCGGCCGTTGCCTCGGGCGTGTACGGAGCGGCCAGCCTCCTGGGCCCGGGCCCGCCCTGAGCGGGGGCACGCCCGGGCCGCGCGCGCCGTACCCCGCGCGCCGTTCCCCCGCGACCGGGACGTTCAGCGGGCGCTCCGGGCGTGGACGTACTCCACGAGCCGGGTCAGCGCGTCCGGATCGGTCGAGGGCAGCACCCCGTGGCCGAGGTTGAAGACATGGCCGGGCAGGTTCCGCGCCGCGTCCAGCACCTCGCCGGCCTTGGCCTCCACCACCCCCCGCGGGGCGAACAGCACCGCCGGGTCGAGGTTGCCCTGCAGGGCCTTGCCGGCGCCGACCCGGCGCGCGGCCTCGTCCATCGGCACCCGCCAGTCCACGCCCACCACGTCGGCGCCGGCCTCGCCCATCAGCCCGAGCAGTTCGCCCGTCCCCACCCCGAAGTGGATCCGCGGCACACCGTGCCGGGCGACGGCGTCGAACACCTTGGCCGAGGCGGGCAGCACCGAGCGCCGGTAGTCGGCGGGAGCGAGGGCGCCCGCCCAGGAGTCGAAGAGCTGCACGGCCGAGGCGCCCGCCTCGATCTGCACGTCGAGGAAGGCGGCGGTGATGTCCGCGAGCCGGTCCAGGAGGTCGGCCCAGAGCTCCGGGTCGCCGTACATGAGCGCCTTGGTGTGCTCGTGGTTGCGGGACGGGCCGCCTTCCACCAGGTAGCTCGCCAGCGTGAAGGGGGCCCCGGCGAAGCCGATCAGGGGAGTGCCGCCGAGTTCGCCGGTGAGCATGCCGATGGCCTCGGTGACATAGGCGACGTCGTCCGGCTCCAGCGGGCGCAGCCGGGCGAGGTCGGCGCGGGTCCGGACCGGCCGCTCGACGACGGGGCCGACCCCGGGCTTGATGTCGAGGTCGATGCCGATGGCCTTGAGCGGCACGACGATGTCGCTGAAGTAGATGGCCGCGTCGACCTTGTGCCGGCGGACCGGCTGGAGGGTGATCTCGGTGACCAGGTCCGGCCGCATACAGGAGTCGAGCATCGCGATGCCCTCGCGGACCTTGAGGTACTCCGGCAGCGACCGGCCGGCCTGGCGCATGAACCAGACCGGGGTGTGCGGGACCGGCTCGCGCCGGCAGGCCCGCAGAAAGGCCGAGTCGGCGGTCTTGCCGCTGTGCTGCGGGCTCGTCATCGGGCCTCCCCGGCCGCGGCGGCACGGAGCGTCCGGGAGGTGATCTCCTCCGCCCGGACGGAGCGAAGAGCTTGGGGAACGTCGTTGGCACTCACCCCCGAATCTTCGCACGCGGGCGCGCGCCCGGATCCGCCCGCCCGCCTTTGCCCCCGCCCGGGTGTCCTCCGTGGCTGCGGGGCCCGTTCCGCCTAGTCTTCCCGGCATGGCTGCGGCTCAGGGACATCTTGCGGACGGTCCGGACGACGGGGGCGGGGACGAGGCCCCGGCCGCGTTCCGGAAAGCGGTCGACGGACTGCGCGGCGCGCGTCTGCGCCCCGAGCTGGAGATCGCCGCGACCCGCGCCCCGGCCCGGCTCGCCCCGCACGCGTTCGCCCTGGAGGCGGCGGTCGTCCAGGACGACGAGGACCTCGCCGACGGCCGCCTCGTTCTGCTGCACGACGCGGCCGGGCACGACGCCTGGCAGGGCACCTTCCGCCTGGTGACCCTGGTGCGGGCGGAGCTGGAGCCCGAGATGGCGGCGGACCCGCTGCTCCCCGAGGTGTGCTGGTCCTGGCTGACCGGCGCGTTCGAGGCCCGGGGGGTTGCGCACGAGGAGCTGAGCGGGACGGTGACGCTGGCGGGCTCGCACTACTTCGGCGGCCTCGGCGACCGCCCCCCGGCCACCCAGATCGAGATCCGCGCCTCCTGGACTCCGCACGAGGGCCGCGACGGCGTACCGGACACGGCCGGACACCTCACCGCCTGGTGCGAGCTGCTCTGCCAGATCGGCGGCCTGCCGCCGACGGGCGGGGCGGACGCGGCCGTGGTGACGCTGCCCCAGCGCCGCGGCCCCCGCGCCCGCTGACCCTTCCCCG
>NZ_JAGPXX010000020.1 GCF_018070345.1 Streptomyces sp. F63 | reverse complement strand
CTGTTGAGTTCTCAAGGAACGGACGCTTCCTTCGGCCCCGTCTCCGGGCCCTCCGGGCGCTTCCCTTCGGTGTTTCCAACCCTACCAGACGCTTTCCGGGCCGCTTTCCCGCCCGTATTTCGATTCCGGTCCCCGTTGGAGAGGGTTTCCGCTTGCGCCTTCCGGCGCGGCCCCTACGTTAGCGGATTCCCCGGCCGACTCATAATCGAGCCTTTCGGTATCGAATTCCGGCATGACCGAAAAGCCCCATCCGGGGTTTTCGTCGTAGTGGTGGTGCCGCTGACAGGCTTCTGCGGGTCCGGCTGTGGGCCGTCCCGCCACCCTGCCCGTCTCAAGCGGCTCGGGCTACGTTAGGCGCTCCCGTCCTCGGCGTCAAGCGCCGGTCTTGCGGCGGGCGCGGTTCCGGGGTGCGTGGGCGCGGTAGCGGCTCACGGTGGGGTCCCCTTTGATCCAGAAGCGCCAGGGATGGTCCGCGCCGTCTCCTCCCACCCCGGTCCGCGGGCCGCTGTGGATCCGTTCCCCCGAAGGGGGATCTCCGGCCAGGACGGAGAGGGGGACGTCCGGGCCGGCGCAGACGTCGGTTCCGTCCAGGGAGCGGTCTATGCCGAGGGCCGTCGCCAGGCGGGCCGGTCCCTGCGCGAGTTCGGTGTGCTTGCGCGCCGTCCGGCGGCGTTCGCCGGCCCATTCCGCGCCGGTCAGGATCTCGCCGGCGCGGAGGAGGACACCGCTCGCCTTCACTCCCTGGGATCTTGAGGACCTGGTGGACCTGGCCGAGGCGACCGGCGTCACGCTGGCCGCCGCACAGGCTCAGGGAGTGCTCGACCTGTCCACCCCGTCCGGCCGGCTCGCTGCTCGCATCGGCGCTGTGGTGGCTCGCAACGAGACCGAGATGCGAGTAGAGCGTCAGGTGCTCGGACACCAGCGCCGTAGAGAGTCGGGGAGGCCCTTCTGGAGTACACGCCCGTTCGGCTTCGAGCGTGACGGCAGGCATCGTGAGGCAGAGGCGGAAGCCCTACGGCAGGCGTACCGGGATGTCCTGACGGGTGTCTCCCTTTGGTCCATCGCGAAGGACTGGAACGCCCGTGAACTGCTCTCACCGCACGGCAAGGAGTGGCGCAGCTCGAACCTTCGGGGTGTCCTCTTGAAGCCGCGGAACGCGGGCATCCAGACGTACTCGCAGTGGGTCGAGAAGCCGGACGGGAAGCGCGTGCGGCTGACCGAGGAGACCGGCGCGGGCAACTGGGAGGCGATCGTCTCGGAGGGTATGTTCCGGGCCCTGGTCCGCTACCTGAGCGACCCCGAGCGCAACACGGGCGGCGGCGGCAAGCGCAAGGCCCTGTTGTCCGGCGTGGTCCGCTGCTCGAAGTGTCAGGCCGTCGCCACTCAGGGGTGGAGCAAGAAGAACGCGGCAGGCGAGCGGTACCGCATCTACACCTGTTCAGGTGGCCGATGCATCACCTGCCCGGCAGACGCTCTTGACTCCTTCGTGGTCCGGAAGGTCATCGACAAGGCCGAGGAGTGGAACGCGGCACCGGCCACGGATGCCGCAGACGAGGAGCGAGAGGCCGAACTGCTGGCCGAGGAGACTGCCGCATCCGAGAGGCGCACCGCCCTGGCGGAGATGTTCGCTGTAGGGGACATCGACGCGTCGACCCTGCGGACGGGCATCGGCAGGTGTGACGCCGACCTGACCAAGATCCGGGCCGAGCTTGCAGACCTGGTAGCAAATCGGGTGCGCGTTGACCTGGGCGACATCGAGTACCTGTGGGAGGAGCTGGACTACGAGGACCCCGACCGGATCGACTACGTGCGGACCGTCGTCATGCAGGTCTGCGAGCGAGTCGAGCTGATGCCGCGCGGTCGAGGGGTCCGAGCGTTCAAGGCCGAGCACTGCCGGATCACGTTCCGGAACCCCTGAGATCCCAGCACGGAGAGTCGAGCCAACCATCGGCGCTCAGTGAGCACGGGCCCTGTCTGACGAGTGTCGGGCGGGGCCCTTCCTCATGCCCGACGAGGAAGAACCGGGCATCCCTCAGAGCCTCTGTGCGCCCCTCTCGCTCTCCAGTTCATGCAACAACGTGCATGAGTCACGTCCGTGCATGGACGGCCACGAGCGGCCCCCGTACGGTCGTCTCAGACGGCCCGACCGGGCCGCCAGGTCAAGGGGGTTCCGCATGGCACGCGAAGAACTGACTCGGCTCACCGGCAACGGCAACGGCACGTGTGGAGAGGACGACTGCCCGAACGTCTACCGCACCGCTTCCGGCTCCATCGTGGTTCAGGGTGACGTGTCCGACGCCTTCACTCCCCCGCAGGGGGAAGGGCTCGTGGAGATCCCCGAGAGCGTTCTTCGGGAGGCCGTTCGTGCTCTTGGATGGTGACGAGTGGCGGGCGATGCTCCGGGGCTTCCAGTCGGAAGCGTGGAGGCTGGAGACCCTGCCCCAGTACCTCGTCCCGCAGGAGGCGGAAGAACTCGAAGCCTTCCGGGCAGGCAAGCGCGTCGACCCGCACGACTACTCGTCCGCGTACACGGAAGACCTGAAGCGTCTACGCGGCGAGGGGAAGAGCAAGGGGCGAGTGCACGTCCTGACTCGACCGCTCTCCGAGTACCTGCGCTTCGAGTTCTCCCGGTACTACTCCCCGCACATACTCGCCGGGGAGGACATCCGCATCCTTGACGTGACCGAGCGAGAGAACCCGTTGCCGGATGTCGAGGACTTCTGGATGTTCGACCGATCGACGGTCGTCCTGATGCATTACGAGGTCGACGGCACGCAGATCAGCCGAGAGCTGTACGACGGTGACCCTGCGCCGTTCATCGAGTGGCAGCGCATCGCCGTTGCCGAGTCGGTTCCCTTCCTGGAGTACGTGAACGGGTGACGTTCGAAGCTGAGCAGCTTGGCGAGTCTGGTACCGAACTCGCCTCTCTCCTTCGGGACTTGCGCAAGCGTGCCGGCCTCTCAGGGGACCGGCTCGCAGCGCGCTGCAACATGTCCCAGTCGAAGGTGTCTCGCATCGAGAACGGCCGGACACGGCCGTCCCTGGTCGATGTCGAGCAGATCTTGCGAGCGCTGGACGCTCCGCCGGAACTGGTCGCCGAGGTCTCCGCCCTCGCCAGGATGGCGAACACCGAGTGGCGGAACCTTCGAGAACTTCGGCGCAAGGGGCTCGGTACGAGACAGGCCGAGCTGAAGTCGCTCGAAGCGTCCTCTACGCACATGCGCTACTTCCTGCTCTCGATGGTTACCGGGCTGCTCGCAACACCGGAGTACGTACGGGCGAGTCTGGCCCACTCGACGGCCGACACGAGCAAGGCCGTAGCGGGGAAGCTGGGACGGCAAGCCGTCCTCTACGACGCCTCGAAGCGGTTCACGTTCGTTCTGACCGAGCAGGCGGTTCGCTGGCCGGTCGTCTCTCCACTGGCACTGGCCGAGCAGATGGACCGACTGGCGTCCCTGTCCTACCTCCCGAACGTTCGGATCGGGGTGATCCCCGTAGGGGCACCGACGCCCCGAACCCCGCTGAGTACGTTCACCATCTACGACGCCGCGTTGGTCACCATCGAGACGACGGCGGGAAGTCTCGTACTCCGCGACGGCCGAGATGTTCAGGCATACCTGAAGGAGTTCGCCGGGTACGAGGAACACGCCCTCTTCGGCGAAGACCTTCGGGCACGGCTCGCCGAGTGGTCCGCCGCTTGCCGTGCATGACTTCAGTCGACTACGCGACTGAAGCGCCCTCCCGTGTGCACCCCGGGGGATCATCCTTCGGCAGGCGAACAGTCGGGAGGTCGCAGGGATGAGCACACCCAAGACGACGATGGCAGGGCCGGTGAACCTGACCCTTCCGGAGGGAGACCCGAACCCCGTCGCGGGCTGTCGGCAGTGCCTCGGCGTCGCCGTGACCCGAGCCAACGCCCGATCGCTCGGCGACTACTCGAAGGCGACGGACGCGAACGTCGTGCTCCGCACGCACCTCCGGGAAGACCACGGGGCCGAGTGATGGTGCGCTCTGTCCTGCGGTACGTGAGGCACAGAATCACGCAGCACCCGGACACTGACGTGACCTTCGAAGCGGAGTGCCTTCACTGCAAGTGGACAGCCACGCCCTCGACGGACGGCGCGGCGGTCGACGTGGAGTGCATGAGCCACACAGGCCGGAGCGGGCACAAGGGCTTCCGGCGTGTCTGTACGTCGTTCGCGATGGTGGTCCGGGACGAGTGACTGACAGACCCCCGGCGTGCTGAGGGGACGGCGAGCACCACGACCCGAGGTGCGCCGGAAGGGGGGCGGTTCGAGCGACGCGCCCCCCTGTGCCTGCCTCTGTCGACTTCCCCCGTGGTCGACAGGGGCAGGCATCGTTGCGCCTGTCAGAGCGTCAAACGCCCGTGCATGACAACGGCCCCCGGCGTGGAACCGAGAGCCTGTCTGCGGTTGCGTGCGCCAGTCTCAGGCGGTCTCGCCGAGGTGGCGGTAAAGGGTGGCTCGGGAGATCCCGAGAGCCTTGGCGATGGCGCTCACGCTCTCGCCCCTCGCCTTCCTGGCACGGGCCACGGTCAGTACGTCCTCATCGACCACAGACGGCCGTCCGCCGGTACGCCCCTGCGCCTTGGCTGCGTCCAGTCCTGCGCGGGTGCGCTCCTTGATGAGGCTGCGCTCAAACTCCGCCATGGCTCCGACCACCTGAAGCATGAGACGGCCGTCGGCCGTACCAGGGTCGATGTTGGCCAGTGCCCCCGTGAGCACCTTGAACCCGATGCCTCGCTCTCGAAGGGTGTCGACCATGGTCACAAGGTCGATGAGGGAACGGGCGAACCGGTCGAGCTTCCACACGCACAAGGTGTCTCCGGGTCTGGCGTAGTCCAGTGCGGCCGTGAGCTCTGGCCGGTTGGTGTTCTTCCCACTGGCCTTGTCCTCGAAGATGCGGGCGCAGCCTGCGGCCGTCAGTGCGTCGCGCTGCAACTGCGCTTCCTGGTCATCGGTGGAGACGCGGGCGTAACCGATGAGCTGACCAGTGATCGTGTTCGTCGTCATGACCGGGACCGTCTCAGAACCCGTCTCAATACATCAAGTCTGAGACGGAAGTTTCGAGACGGGTTTTGAACAGGGCTGCGCCCCCTTCTGGGGCGCCTGTCGCCTCGTCTCACAAACCTTGATTTTCGAGACGCCCGTTACTGATCACGCTGCGCCACGGTCGGAGCGGGCGAGACGGAGACGAGCATCGGCCCGGCTGCCTTGCTCCATGTCCCGCCGCCCTGCGACAGGACCGACTGTCCCTCGGTGCGCAGACCGTTGACCACGGGTGCGAGGAAGGTTTCCTGCCAGTGCTGCGTGGCTTCGGCAGTCATGCCGCTTGCCTCGACAACGGCCCTGACTCGCGCTTCCAGTACCGCTGCGCCCTCTTGTATGTCGACTCCGGTCCACGCGTCCGCGTGCTCGCCTGCCAGCGCCCAAGACATCTTGATCATGGCTGCATCGTAGGAGCGGCGGGCGGAGCGGCCGAGAGCCAGAGGGGTGGGGTATGACCCCTTGAAGGGGCCTCGACCCACCGCCGGGTCTTACCGGCTCAAATCCTGCCACGGTTTCAGGGCCTTTCAGGCCGGCCGGTACTCCAGCCGACTGCGGCGTAGTGCCTGGTCACAGGCTTACCCGGCCTCGTTGGCGGCGGCGCAGGAGTGCACAAAATGAAGTCTTGATGGCGCTCTTTGAAAACGGCCAGGTGGTGCTCACGTCTGCCCCAGACGTGCTCAGTGGATGTCCCCGCCTGTGCTTCAGCCGAGGGAGGGGTTCGGTGCGTTCGACGCCGCAGTTACCCTCACCGTGATCAACACAAGAAGGTCGAAGGAGGTGCGCGTATGGATCTCGCCGGGAAGACGGTGGTGGTTACCGGGGCCGGGCGTGGGTTCGGGAGGGCGTTTGCGTTGCACGCGGGCCGGATGGGTGCGCGCGTGTTCGTGTCCGCTCGCACTCTGGCTGCCGCTCAAAAGGTGGCCGACGAGGTGGCGGCCGACAGCAGTGCGCGAGTGGATGCGTTCGCCTGTGATCTGGCTGACCCAGCCACCGTACGGGGCTTCGCGGAGAGGGTCGCCACTCACGCCGACCAGGTAGATGTGCTGATCAACAATGGCGCCCGGTACCTGGAAGGCCCTGACCTGTGGGACGCCGACGATGAAGCGATCAACGACACCGTCGCTTCCGGAGCCACCGGCACCCTGCTGACGGTCAAGCACTTCCTGCCCTTGCTGCGCACTTCTGAAGGTGCAGATGTGGTCAACCTGGTCTCCTCAGCCGCGGAAGCCCAGAACCACCGATCTCAGGCGCATCCTGCGTTCTACGCAGCCAAGGCCGCCCAGGCCGGCTTCGCTGACGTCCTCTCTCATCGGCTCCGCCCCGAGGGCATCCGAGTCATCTCGCTCTACCCGCCGGATTTCACGGACGGCGACCCGCTCCACTCCACCTGGGACCATGCCTCCCGGACCGCAGAGGACCCGCTGACCGCCCAATCCGTCCTCGACTGCGTCCTTTTCGCGATCGGCCAACCGCGAGACTGCTTCATCCGCTCCTTTCACTTCGAGCAGCTGTAGACCCCGGCACACACTCACGTCACCACGGCGGACTCTCACCCCTTGTATGTATGGCAAGCGCCTGAGGTCTTACGTCCTTGCCTGTGGGGCGCGGTAGCGCCCCCTTGGGTTTGCTCCTGTCGGCCCCTGCGGGGCCGCTCCGTCGTAAATCTTCGAACTGTGGCGGCCATCCGGCCGTCCCTGCCGATTACTCCTTTGCCGCTGCCTCTCACGCAAGGGGGGCGCTGCCGCGCCCCCACTTTTGTTCGCCGCTGAGCCAAGGGGCTTCGCCCTGTCGGCCCCGAAGGGGGTCGCCCTACCGTTGACCGCTTCGGCTGTGGCGGCCTTCCGGCCGCCCCTTCGGCTGGCTGCTGTACGTATGGCTTTCAGTGCACTCAAGAGAGATCAAGAAGGGGCGGCACATCTTCCCTGGTCAACGCCCTGCGCTTACAGGTGCCGCGTGTCGTTCGCCCTCTGATCGGCACGCGTTGCGTGTCAGTGCCCCGAGTGACCGACAGCCTCCACCTGTGGGCTACGGCGTAAACCGCTTCACCGGGCGTATGCCGTGCTCGTCGCAGGTCTTGTCCCCGATGCCCTTCTGGAAGTGGTGCATGGGCAGAACGAGGCACCGGCGGTTGGACCCGACTTCGATGAAGCCCCACCCCTTGGCTTTGCGCACGTGGTTGTTCACGGCGTTGTTGCTCGGCACCCTTTCGTCCCTGTCGGCGAGGATCTTGTTCAGCTCCCCTGGTGGGAACTCGGCGTGGCCGATCTGGTTCGCCCATCCCATGGCCGCGTACTCGACGCGGTGGGCGTAGTCGAAGCGCGGGTCTCTCGCTCGCCGCTTGTACTCCTCCTGAGACACGGCGGCGAAGTCGCCCTCGAACTGGAATGGGATACGTCCCACTGTGGCAGTCCCTTCCTGTGTGGCGCAGAGTGCGCCATTGACCCCCGCCGGACGGCGGGACATGTGCCTCCCTTTCGTTGCGGGGGTGGACCGTGCACGGATGGCACGGTCTCTCTTCACAGGTGGGCGCCCAAACCTTCGGGCCTGGACTCGGTCTCGTGCAGTCGGGAGCGACGGCGGCGACCTGGCCGAGGGATCGTACACGAAGGAGGGAGGACGACCCCGTTCAGGGAGCCCTCCCGTGTGGTGCTGCTCTGTTCGGCCATCCGCTGATGTGCCCGGCCCTCCCCCACCCGTCCGGCCCGAGTCGGCGCCCGTCGGCAGTCGCTCACCCGGCCAGGAACGCGTCACGTGCCACGCTCGCGAGCGATCACCCGTCTTCTGACCCAGCTCCGCACCGACTTACCGGCGAGCCGTGAGCGAGGCGCACAGCGGCTCAGGCTCCGGCGGGCGGCTTGGCTCTCGGGCTCAGTCGGTACGCCGAGACCGTTGGATCACCGGCGAGGTAGAACCGGTGTTGCCAGTCGTGGGCCTTGCTCACGCCTACCCGAGGACCAACCTGGATGAGCGCGGCAGGTACCGGCTCACCCTCGGACAACACGACCGAGGTACCTGTCAGGAGGTCTGCGCCGTTGTGCTCCGCCGTGATGCCGAGTGCCTGGCAGAAGTTCCCCGGACCTCGGGCAAGCCGTGGACTCTCGACCCTCTTCCCTCGTCGCTTGCGTGCCAGGTCTTCCCCCTCGATGACCCTGCCTGCCCGGATGAGGACAGCCGAGGCGATGCCGTCCGTCCCGGTGACGACATTGGCGCACCAGTGAAGACCGTGGGAACGGTAGACGTACAGGTGTCCTGCGGGTCCGAACATGACGGCGTTGCGGGGTGTCCGGCCCCGGTAGGCGTGGGAGGCTGGATCAGCCGTACCGGAGTACGCCTCTGTCTCCGTGATGGCAATGCTCACGGTCCCCTCGGGGGTCTTGCAGGTGAGGACACTCCCGAGCAGCTTGGGAGCGACCTCTTCGGCAGGGTGGGCGAGGAGGTCAACGTTCATGCTGATCGCCTTGACATGCCGTAGATGAAGTAGACATACGCGTGGCCCGGGGGGCCGAACATTGACGCATTGCGCTCCGTGCGCCCCCGGTAGGCGTGGGAGCCCGGGTCGGACTCGCCGTCGTAGGCCTCTACCTTCGTCAGGCGGAGCTCCACCGGACCCCCGGGCGTGTTGCGGACCAGGACGCGCCCGAGGAGATCGGGGGCGACCTCCAGCACGGGGCGGTCGAAGAAGTCGCGCGTCAGGGGTGTGCGGTCGAGCCGGGCGGGCGGCTCGGGGGTTCCTCCCCGGTGGTGGTCGAGCATGCCGACCGAGCGTAATGCACCGGGCGGTGCCGGGCGGGCGGGTGCGATACGGGAGCATGGGGGCAGCGGAGCGCGTCCGGCCGGCGGGGCTCCGGTGCGGGTGCGGTGCGGGACCGGGCGGGAACCGCCGGTGCGCTGTTCCGCGTATGTAGGGATCGACGGTTCGAGCGAGTCCGGACAGGGCTCGCCCAGGGGAGGAAGAGGCGGACATGGCCTTCAAGAAGCTGCTCGCGAGCTTGGGTGCCGGCGGAGCGTCGGTGGAGACGGTGCTCACGGAGCAGAACGTGGTGCCGGGCGGGATCGTCCAGGGCGAGGTCCGTATCCAGGGCGGCTCGGTGGCCCAGCAGATCGAAGGGTTGTCGGTGGGCCTGCAGGCGCGGGTCGAGGTGGAGAGCGGCGACCAGGAGTACAAGCAGGACATCGCGTTCCACAAGCAGCGGCTCGGCGGTGCCTTCGAGGTGCAGGCGGGCGCCGTGCACTCGGTCCCGTTCGCTCTGGACGTCCCGTGGGAGACGCCCGTCACGATGTTCATGGGGCGGCACCTGACGGGGATGGACGTGGGGGTGACGACGGAGCTGGAGATCGCGCGGGCCGTGGACTCCGGTGACCTCGACCCCGTCAACGTCCACCCGCTGCCCGCCCAGCAGGCCATCCTGGACGCCTTCGGTTCGCTCGGCTTCCGTTTCAAGAGCGCCGACCTGGAGCGGGGGCACATCCGGGGGACGCGGCAGCGGCTGCCGTTCTACCAGGAGATCGAGTTCTTCGCGCCGCAGCAGTACCGGGGGCTGAACCAGGTCGAGTTGACGTTCGTCGCGGACAGCGGCGAGATGGACGTCATCCTGGAGATGGACAAGCGGCCGGGGCTCTTCACCGAGGGGACCGACTCCTACCGGGCGTTCACCGTGGGGCTGAACTCCTACCAGCAGACGGACTGGGCGGCCTACCTCAACGCGTGGCTGGCGGAGGTCGGCGGGAAGCGCAATTGGTTCTAGGCTCGGAGGTGACGTGATCACCGATCCGGAGGTTTCGACGTGACCGACTCCAAGAGGCCACCACTCCCCCACGACTTCCTGCCGCCGGTGCCGTCGTTCACCGTGGTGAGCGACGACGTGGCGCCCGGAGCCGAGCTCGGCCGGGACCAGACACTCGAGGGCGGCAGCGTCTCGCCGCAGCTGCGGTGGTCCGGTTTTCCCCCGGAGACCAAGAGCTTCGCGGTGACCTGCTACGACCCGGATGCGCCGACGGGCAGCGGCTTCTGGCACTGGTCGCTCTTCGACATCCCGGCGACGGTCACCGAGCTGCCGCGCGGCGCGGGCGGCGGTGCGTTCACCGGGCTCCCGGAGGGGGCCGTGCACGTGCGGAACGACTACGGCGAGCGGGAGTTCGGCGGTGCGGCCCCGCCGCCCGGCGACCCGGCGCACCGCTACGTCTTCACGGTGTACGCCGTGGACACCGAGAAGCTGGGGCCGGACGCGGACGCCACGCCGGCCGTGGTGGGCTTCAACCTGCGGTTCCACACGCTCGCGCGGGCGCACATCGTGAGTGAGTACGCCGTTCCGGCGCCGCTCTGACGCCGCCGCCCTGCCGCCCCGTCCACCGTTTGGTGGGCGGGGCGGAGTGCTGTCCGCAGGGGGGCGCCGGGCGCCGCTCCGCCGGCCCGTCAGTGCCGGCCGTTCACTCCGGTGCCGTGCGCCGTTTCCCGTATCCGTGCGGGAAATTGCGTTGTCGCGGCGGGTGGGCCCGGTCAGAGTTGATCCCGGTCCGCCGCCACGGGCGGGGCATGAGCGGAAGGTGGGCGGGATGCGCGAGACGCTGGTGCTCAACGCGAGCTTCGAGCCGCTGTCGACGGTGTCGCTGCGGCGTGCGGTGGTGCTGGTACTGCAGGACAAGGCGGTCGTCGAACAGGCCCACCCCGGTCTCCGCGTCCGTGCCGCGGCCGTCGAGGTACCGGTGCCGCAGGTGATCAGGCTCTGCCGGTACGTCCGGGTGCCGTTCCGACAACGGGCGCCCTGGTCCCGGCGGGGTGTGCTCGTACGGGACCGGCACCGGTGCGCGTACTGCGGGCGGCGGGCGACGACCGTGGACCATGTGGTGCCGCGGTCCCGCGGGGGCGGTGACACCTGGCTGAACACGGTCGCGGCCTGCGCCGAGGACAATCACCGCAAGGCGAACCGGACTCCGGAGCAGGCGGGGATGCGGCTGCTCAGCAGGCCGTTCGAGCCGACACCGGCGGACGCGCTGCTGCTGGCGGTCGGCGGGCGCGGCGAGGGCCGGGACGCCCTTCCGGAGTGGCTGCCGCAGCCTGCCTGAGCCGGGCCGCCGGGCGTCGCTGAGCATCCGTCGGGCCGCTGCCCGGCGGATGCTCAGCGGAGCAGCAGGAGGACGATGGCGGCGGTTCCCACGGCCACGATGACGCCGCGGAGGACGGCCGGCGGCAGACGGCGCCCGACCTTGGCGCCGATCTGTCCGCCGAGCGCGGAGCCGGCGGCGATGAGCAGGACCGCCGGCCAGTCGAAATCCGCGACGAAGAGGAACACGAGGGCGGCGACGCCGTTGACGACGACCGCGAGGGCGTTCTTGACGGCGTTGATCCGCTGGAGGTCCTCGCTGAGCAGCAGTCCCATCAGCGACAGGTAGATGACGCCCTGGGCGGCGCCGAAGTAGCCGCCGTACACGCTCGACAGCAGGATGCCGAGGGGCAGCAGCGGGCCGCCGTCCCGGTGGGCGCCGCTTCCCGTCCGCTCGCGCCGGCGCTGGATCGCTCGCCCGAGCCGCGGCTGCAGGACGACCAGGACGAGGGCCAGGGCGATGAGGACGGGCACGATCGCGTCGAAGGCCCGGGAAGGCAGGGAGAGCAGCAGCAGGGCTCCGGTGAGGCCGCCGGTGAACGCCGCGGCGCCGAGACGGACGATCCGCCGCCCCTGCCCGGCGAGTTCGCGGCGGTAGCCGATGGCGCCGCTGACGGACCCGGGGACGAGACCCAGGTTGTTGGAGACGTTGGCGGTGATCGGCGGCAGGCCCGTGGCGAGCAGCACCGGGAAGGTGATGAGCGTGCCGGAGCCGACGATGGTGTTGATCGTCCCGGCGCCGATGCCTGCGGCGAGGACCGCGACCGCTTCCCAGATACCCACGCCGTGCCTCTCCGTGATCGGTGCCTGCTGCACCGATCATGCCGGAGCGGCCGCCGGATCAGTCGAGCGGGGGCTGCTCGCGGCGCGGAGCGGGCGGGACGGCGGTCTCCCGCGGGGCGCCGTTGCCGGCTGCCGGGGCCGCCGGGGCGCCGCCGAAGTTGCCGAGGGCCCCGCCGAGGCCCTTGAGCGCCTCACCGATCTCACTCGGGACGATCCAGAGCTTGTTGGCGTCGCCCTCGGCGATCTTCGGCAGCATCTGGAGGTACTGGTAGGAGAGGAGCTTCTGGTCGGCGTCGCCGGCGTGGATGGACTCGAAGACGGTGCGGATGGCCTGGGCCTCGCCCTCGGCCTTGAGGGCGGCGGCCTTGGCCTCGCCCTCGGCGCGGAGGATGGCGGACTGCTTCTCGCCCTCGGCGCGGAGGATCTCGGACTGCCGGACGCCCTCGGCCTGAAGGATCGCGGCGCGCTTGTCGCGATCGGCGCGCATCTGCTTCTCCATCGAGTCCTGGATGGAGGTGGGCGGTTCGATGGCCTTCAGCTCGACGCGGTTGACGCGGATGCCCCACTTGCCGGTGGCCTCGTCGAGGACGCCGCGGAGCGCCGCGTTGATCTCCTCGCGGGAGGTGAGGGTGCGCTCCAGGTCCATGCCGCCGATGATGTTGCGGAGGGTGGTGACGGTGAGCTGCTCGATCGCCTGGATGTAGCTGGCGACCTCGTAGGTCGCGGCACGGGCGTCGGTGACCTGGTAGTAGATGACGGTGTCGATGTTGACGACCAGGTTGTCCTGGGTGATCACCGGCTGCGGCGGGAACGGCACGACCTGTTCGCGGAGGTCGATGCGGTTGCGGATCGAGTCGATGAACGGGACGACGATGTTGAGCCCGGCGTTGAGGGTGCGGGTGTAGCGGCCGAAGCGCTCCACGATGGCGGCGCTGGCCTGCGGGATGACCTGCACCGTCTTCATGAGGGCGATGAAGACGAGCACCACCAGGATGATCAGGACGATGATGATCGGTTCCATGGATGCTCTCCGTACCCCTTCGGTCGCTTGATCATCAGTCTGTCAGAGAACAGGCTGTCCCGGGGGGCCTTCGGCCACACACGGCCGTGCTGTGTCCCCGAAGTACGCCGGAGCGCGTCAGATGACGACGGCCGTCGCGCCGTCGATCTCCACGACGTCCACCTGCTGTCCCTTTTCGTAGACCTGGCCGGCGTCGAGCGTGCGCGCGGACCAGACCTCGCCCGCGAGCTTGATGCGTCCGCCCTGGCTGTCGACCCTTTCCAGCACAAGTGCTTGACGGCCTGTCAGAGCGTCGACTCCGGTGGCCGCCAGAGGCGTCCGGGCCCGGCTGCGGGCCGCGAGGGGGCGCACGACCGCTGTCAGCGCGACCGAGACGATGACGAAGACGAGGACCTGCGCCACGATGCCGCCCCCGAAGAATGCCTGGGTGACAGCCGCGGCGACGGCCCCGACGGAGAACATCCCGAATTCGGGCATCGCCGTCATGACGAGAGGAATACCCAACCCTACGGCGGCGATCAGCCACCACACCCATGGTTCCACGCACTCATGGTAGGCGCGGTGGTGCGCCCGGGGGAATGGCCCCGGTCAACTATCGGGCCAACTGTCAGCTGAGCGGCAGCCCTTGGGCGGTCCAGCGGTCACCGTTGCGCTCGACGACCAGCGGCAGCCCGAAGCAGCGCGAGAGGTTGCGGGAGGTCAGTTCGTGCTCGATGGGGCCGGCCGCGAGGACCTTGCCCTGACGGATCATCAGGACGTGGGTGAAACCGGGGGCGATCTCCTCGACGTGGTGGGTCACCATCACCATGGAGGGGGCGTACGGGTCGCGGGCGAGCCGGCCGAGACGGCGGACGAGGTCCTCGCGGCCGCCGAGGTCCAGGCCGGCCGCGGGCTCGTCCAGGAGCAGCAGTTCGGGGTCCGTCATCATGGCGCGGGCGATGAGGGTCCGCTTGCGCTCTCCCTCGGAGAGGGTGCCGAACTTGCGGTCGAGGTAGTCCGTCATGCCGAGGCGGTCGAGGAACGCGCGGGCGCGCTCCTCGTCGATCCGCTCATAGCTCTCCTGCCAGTGGGCGGTCATGCCGTAGGCGGCGGTGAGCACCGTCTGGAGAACCGTCTGGCCGGGCGGCAGCTTGTCGGCCAGGGCGATGCCCGCGATACCGATCCGGGGGCGCAGCTCGAAGACGTCGACGCTCCCGAGCTTCTCGCCGAGGATCTGGACGGTGCCGCTCGTCGGGAACAGATAGCTGGAGGCGATGTTGAGCAGTGTGGTCTTGCCGGCGCCGTTGGGGCCGAGGATCACCCAGCGCTCACCCTCGGCGACCGACCAGGAGACCTGGTCCACCAGAGCCCGCCCCTCGCGGACCACTGATACGTCCACCAGCTCCAGTACATCGCTCATGAGCGCGTCGTCTCCCCTTGCAGTGTCGGATCGCCGTGTCGGAACGTCTCGTGCGCCGATGGGCGCAGCCGCTCTCAGCAAACCTACGCCACGCGATGTCGGCACCTGTCCTTAGGCTGGTCGCATGCTCACGGAACCTCGATCGGGGCGGCTGGCCGCCTGGGGAAATGCCCTTCTTGCCGGATTGGTCTCGCCGGATGACGCGGTGCAGCGGATCGTCGGCGACGACGCGCTGCACCGGGTGGACGGACTGCCGGGCGAGTCCGGGCCGGTGGGGCTCTCGCTCGCGCTGGGCCGGCTGCGCGGCCTCGGCGCCTCCGGCTTCCGGGTGGCGCTGCCCGTGCCGGGGCATCCGCTGGGGCTGAGCGGGCCGCCGGAGTTCAACACGCGGGCGCTGGCCCGCGAGGAGGCGGTGCTGGTGCCGGGGGCCGCGCTGGGGCTGGTCCCGGACGTCTCCGAGGCCGGACCGGAGGGCGATGTGCACGTCGAGGTGGTGTGGCACTGCCTGCCGGTGCGGGAGGCGCCGCCGGCGGACGTCCCGTCGCTCGGCGAGGCGGAGCGGGAGCTGGCGGAGGCGCTGCGGGACGCGACGGAGCTGCTGTCCCGGCTGGACCTGGCCGGAGCCGGTCCCGCGGCGCAGGCGGCGCTGGAGGCCTACCGGGCGCGGGCCGAGCGGGACCGGGAGGTGCTCGCCCCGGGGTATCCGCCGCGCGCGGCGCGGGTGCTGGAGCTGGCGCAGCGGGTGGGCGCCCTGGTGGCGATCGCCCGTGCCCCGGGGGCGGCCGGCGGGCGCGGGGGGTCCGCGGGCGCGGAGCACGGGGCCGCGGTGAGCGCTTCCCAGATGGCGGTGCGGGAGGAGGCGCTCCGGCCGGTGGAGCGTACGGCCCGGCGGGCGCAGGTCGCGGCGTACAACGCCTGTGTGGAGGAGCGCGAGCGGGGCTGAGGGGGGCGTCACCGCGCACCGGGCGCCCGGGGGTGTGGCCGGCGACACGGCGGGGCGCGGCGGCCGGGGGGCACGGAGCCGAGGCGGGGCGGCAGGGCGGGCAGGGCCGTCGCCGGTGCGGCGTTCCGGCGGTGGGCGGTGGGCGGTGGGAAAGGCTCCGCGGACCATCGTGGGGTCCGCGGAGCCCGGAGCCGCCCAGCGGTGGCGCGTGGTGACGGTCGTGGCGCTTGCCCGGGTGACCGTCGGGGGTGGCCGTCGTGGGTGGCGTGCCCGGCGCCGGGGCCGGGTGCCGTCAGGCGCCGAACGCGTCGTACGACAGGAGACGGGTCTCCTCGCCGCCGTCGGAGCCGATCCCGCTGTCCAGGCCGATGCCCTCGTCGTCACCGCGGAGACGGGCGGGGCCGGCGCCGGCGCCGAGGCCGCTCTCGTCGCCCCGGAGCAGAGCGGGCCCGGCCTCCGCGTCGAGACCGTTCTCGTCGCCCCTGAGTCCGGCGAGATCGTTGCCGAGCTCGGCGCCGCCCCCGGACCGGGGCGTGGCGGCGAGGGGGGTGGCGGCGGCCCCGCCGGGGATCGCGCTGTCACCGGCCGCGCCGCAGCCGTTGCCGGCCGCGGGGTTGAAGAGGCCGGCGACGTTGGCGGTCGTGCCGCAGACGTTGACCGGCACGTTCACCGGGGCCTGGACGAGGTTGCCGGAGCCGATGCCCCACGAGCCCGTCGCCTCGCCGTTCGCCCCGGAGTCGGCGAACGCGGATCCCGGGGCGGCGCCGATCGCGGCGCCCGCGGCGGCGATGACGAGAGCGGCCTTCTTGGCAGTCTTCATGAAGAGCTTCCTTCTCCTGATGGCATTCGGGCCCCTGAGCACGGGGCCACCCGAATGAACGCGGGGTGTCGCCCGTATGGCACGGATCGCGGGCCGGATGCCTCCGAACGGAGCAACGCGCCGCCCGCGCGTCGACGCCCCGGTGCCGCCGCGGCAGCGGCCGGCGCGCCGGGGTCAGGCCGTGAGGCCGTGGCGCACGGCCCAGAGCGCGGCCTGCGTGCGGTCCGACACGTCGAGCTTCATCAGGATGTTGGAGACGTGCGTCTTGACCGTCTTCTCGGAGAGCACCAGCGCGCGGGCGATCTCCCGGTTGGACCGGCCGTCGGCGAGCAGCCCCAGCACGTCCCGCTCCCGGTCGGTGAGCGTGCCGGCGCGGCCCTGGCCGGCCCGGTCGCCCTCCTGGGCGAGCAGGGCCCCGGCCACCTCGGACTGCAGGACCGTGTGCCCGGCGTGCACGGAGCGGATGGCGCAGGCGAGCGCTTCGGGGTCGACGTCCTTGTAGACGTAGCCGGAGGCGCCGGCCCGCAGGGCCGGGACGACGGTGCGCTGCTCGGTGAAGCTGGTGACGACGAGGACCCGGGCCGGGTTCCCCCGTTCACGGAGCGTGCGCAGGGCCTCGATGCCGTCGGTGCCGGGCATCTTGACGTCCATGAGCACGACGTCGGGGCGGAGCTCCTCGGCGCGGGCGACGCCCTCGGCGCCGTCGGACGCCTCGCCGACGACCTCGATGTCCTCCTGGACCTCCAGGAAGGTCCGCAGGCCGCGCCGCACGACCTGGTGGTCGTCGACCAGCAGGACGCGGACGGTGGTTCTCTCAGCCACCGGGGACCTCCATCTCGATCACGGTGCCCTTGCCGGGAGCCGATTCCACGGTCAGGCCGCCGCCCACGCCGTTCGCCCGGTCCCGCATGGAGACCAGGCCCAGATGGCGTCCGGCGCGGCGCACGGCGGTGGGGTCGAAGCCCGTGCCGTCGTCGGCCACGCGCAGCACGGCGCCCTGGCCCCGCCGGTGGAGACCGATGTCGACGCGGGCCGGATCGGCGTGCCGGAGCGCGTTGTGCAGGGCTTCCTGCGCCACCCGGAGGACGGCTTCCTCCTGGGCCGCGGGCAGGGCCCGCACGCCCGAGGAGCGGAAGGTGACGCGGGCGCCGTGGGCGCGGTCGAGGACCCGGGCCTGGGCGCGGAGGGTGGCGACGAGACCGTCCTCGTCGAGGGCCGCGGGCCGCAGTTCGACGACGGCCGCGCGGAGTTCCTCGGCGGCCTCGGCGGCCAGGTCCGCGACCTGCTGGAGCTCGTCCCGCGCGCGGCCGGGATCGCGGTGGAGGAGGGTCGCGGCGGCCTGCGCGGTGAGGCGCAGCGAGAACAGCTTCTGCGAGACGGCGTCGTGCAGTTCGTGGGCGAGCCGGGCCCGCTCACCGGCGATGGTCAGTTCGCGGCTGCGCTCGTAGAGGCGGGCGTTGGTGAGGGCTATGGCCGCGTGCTGGGCGAGGATCGAGAGCAGGGCTTCGTCCTCGGCGGTGAAGCCGCAGGCACGCTCCGTGCGCGGCAGCGGGCAGCGCTTGTTGGCCAGGAAGATCGCGCCGAGGACCTCGTCGCCGTCGGCCACCGGGAGACCGAGGAAGTCGGACATGTCGGGGTGGGCGTCCGGCCAGCCCTCGAAGCGGGGGTCGGCGCGGACGTCGGCGAGCCGCTGCGGGGTGGCGTCCCGGAGCATCGCGGCGAGGATGCCGTGCTGGCGGGGCAGCGGGCCGATGGCCTTCCACTGCGCGTCGCTGACCCCGGCGACGACGAACTGGGCGAAGCCTCCGTGGTCGTCCGGGACGCCGAGGGCCGCGTACTCGGCGTCGAGGAGGTCCCGGGCGGACACGACGATCGTCTTGAGGACGTCGCGCACTTCGAGGTGGCGGCTCATGGCGAGCAGGGCCTCGCTCACCGCGGCGAGTCCCGACGGGGGGACGGGGCCGGTGGTCATGGCCACACCGTAACCGGCGGGGGCCGGGTCCGTATCCGGCCGCGGACGGCTCCGGCCCGGGACTTCGGGACCAGGACTCCCGTACGGCCCCGCGCGGGCCGCGCGCCGGATCGCGGCCCCCGGGGCGGGGAGGGCGGCCGGGGGGCGGGGAGGGCCCGGCCCCGGGCCGTTCCCGGTTGTGGACGGTTGCGGGGGCCGCGGGGCCGCCGGGCGGGCACCGCGGCCGCACCGCCGGGCCCGGGGCGGCACCGCCGGGCCCGGGGCGGCACCGCCGGGCCCGGGGCGGCACCGCCGGGCCCGGGGCGGCCGCCGCGTACCCGCGGGGCCGGGGCCCGGGAGCCCCTGGTGAGGTGACCCTCCGGAGGGGCCCCCTCACGCGGAGTGGGACGTGAGCGGGCCCGTTGTGAAGCGGGGCATAGGGCCCAGGTCACGTACGACGGAGCTTAGGAGTTGCCGCGCCGGGGCCGATGGGCGTCCAGGCCTCCCCTGCCGGGCCACGGGGCCCGTTTCATCACGATAAGCCGTAGTAGATCACACCTTTGCCACGCCCGATTTGCGCCGCTAAGAATGGTTTACGTCGCAAGGCACCGCGGATCGAAGCGGTGCATTCCGCCGGAACGGCGCGTGGCTCTCATCCCTGAGAGAGCGTCTCGCAGCGCCGCTTCCGACCAGCCCGCTCAGGCGGCCCAGCGATTGGATTGGTCCTTCACCATGCGCGTCCCCACCTTCTCCGGTAACAGCACCCGACTCGCCAAGCCCCACAAGATCTCGGCAGCCGGCCTGGCCGCGGTGAGCGTCGCCTCCCTGGCCTTCGCGGCCGCCCCCGGCTCCGCCTCCGGTGCCGACAAGGCCGAGACCGCGCGGAACCTGCCGGCGGCGTACACCGCCCCGGCGAGCACCGGCCAGGACGAGCCGAAGACCGGTTCGCTGTTCGCCGCCGACGAGGCCGAGGACACCGCCGGCGTCAAGAACGCTCTCCTGAAGCCCGTGGAGCCCGCGGCCGACAAGGGCGACTCCAAGAAGGACGCCCCCAAGACCGAGGCCGTCAAGAACGCCGAGGCCGAGGCCAAGGCCAAGGCCGAGCGCGCCGCCGAGCAGGCCGCCAGCCGCTCGACCGAGCGTGTGGCCGCCAAGCCGGCCGCCCCGGCTCCGGTCACGTACCCGGACAACCTCGACGGCTGGATCCGCGAGGCCATGTCCATCATGAAGAAGCACGGCATACCCGGTAGCTACGAGGGCATCCACCGCAACATCATGCGGGAGTCCAGTGGTAACCCGCAGGCCATCAACACCTGGGACATCAACGCCAAGAACGGCATCCCGTCCAAGGGCCTGCTGCAGGTGATCCAGCCCACCTTCGACGCCTACCACGTCGAGGGCACGGCGAACGACCTGTACGACCCGGTGGCCAACATCGTCGCGGCCTGTAACTACGCCGCCGACAAGTACGGCTCCATGGACAACGTCGACTCGGCCTACTGACCGGCACCGCGCAGGTCACCGGCGGGCCGTGACGGCCCAGGGCGGCGGGGCCCCCCCGGGGGGGGCGCCGCCCCGGGGGGGGCGCGGTCACGGGGGGGCGTTGCGGGCCCTGGGGGGCGGCACCCCCGGGGGGGTGCCGCCGCCCTGTCGTGTGCGCGGGGCCGGCGCTCCGTTCCGGGAGCGCGGCTTCGCCCGCGCCGCTACTTGCGCATGACCTCCGGCTCGTGGCGGCGCAGCAGACGCGCGACGGCGAGGCCGCAGACCACACCGAGCGCCACCAGGACGCCCATGTCCAGCAGCCAGGTGCCGAGCTCGTGCTCCCACAGGGGGTCGGGGTTGCCCGGTTCCCAGGGCAGCAGCACGTTGAGCTCGGCCGTGGACCCCGCGGCGGACACCGCCCAGCGGGAGGGCATGAGCCAGGCCAGCTGCTCGGCGCCGAGCTTGTCGTTCAGCTGGAAGAGGCAGCCGGTGAAGACGACCTGGACGATGGCGAACATGACCAGCAGGGGCATGGTCTTCTCCGCCGTCTTCACGAGCGAGGAGATGACCAGGCCGAACATCATGGACGTGAAGCCCAGGGCCATGATCGGCAGGGTCAGCTCGACGGCGGGCAGCCCTTCCAGGAGGACGCCCTCCTCCGGGAGGTCCCGGGGGGCGAAGCCGATGCCGGAGATGATGGCGCCCTGGAGTGCGGTGATGGCCCCCAGCACGATCACCTTGGACATCAGATAGGCAGAGCGGGACAGGCCGGTGGCCCGTTCCCGTTCGTAGATGACCCGCTCCTTGATCAGTTCTCGTACGGAGTTGGCCGCGCCGGCGAAGCAGGCGCCGACGGCGAGGATCAGCAGGATGACGCTGCCGTCCCGGTTGGAGAAGGGCGGGCCGCCGTTCGCCGGTCCCCGGGCGAGTCCGTAGTCGGCCGGGATGAGGACACTGACCACGCCGAGTACGGCGGGCAGGATCAGCATCAGGCCCAGGAAACCGCGGTCCGAGGCGATCACCGAGACGTAGCGGCGGATCAGCGTCCAGAGCTGGGATCCCCAGCTCTGCTGCTTGGGCGGGCGCATCTGCTGCGGCTGGACGTACGCCGGCTGCGGCGCGACGGCGTCGAGGTCGGCCGCGTACATCTGGTAGTGCTGCGAGCCGCGCCAGCGGCCCGACCAGTCGTAGTCGCGGTAGTTCTCGAAGGCCGAGAAGACATCGGCCCAGGAGCCGTAGCCGAAGAAGTTCAGCGCCTCGTCCGGCGGGCCGAAGTACGCCACCGAACCGCCCGGCGCCATCACCAGCAGCTTGTCGCAGAGCGCCAGCTCCGCGACGGAGTGGGTGACGACCAGAACCGTGCGGCCGTCGTCGGCGAGGCCGCGCAGCAGTTGCATGACGTCGCGGTCCATGCCCGGGTCGAGGCCGGAGGTCGGCTCGTCCAGGAAGATCAGCGACGGCTTGGTCAGCAGTTCCAGGGCGACGGAGACGCGCTTGCGCTGGCCGCCGGAGAGGGAGGTGACCTTCTTCTCCTTGTGGATGTCCAGCTTGAGCTCGCGGAGGACCTCGTCGATCCGGGCCTCGCGCTCGGCCTCCGCCGTGTCGCCGGGGAAGCGGAGCTTGGCCGCGTACCGCAGGGCGGTGCGGACGGTGAGCTCCTTGTGCAGGATGTCGTCCTGCGGGACCAGGCCGATGCGCTGGCGGAGCTCGGCGAACTGCTTGTAGAGGTTCCGGTTGTCGTAGAGGACCTCGCCCTGGTCGGCCGGCCGGTAGCCGGTCAGCGCGCGCAGCAGCGTGGACTTGCCGGAGCCGGACGGGCCGATCACCGCGATCAGCGACTTCTCCGGGGCGCCGAAGGAGACGTCCTTGAGGATCTGCTTGCCGCCGTCGACCGTGACGGTGAGGTGGCGGGCCGAGAAGGAGATCTCCCCGGTGTCGACGAACTCCTCCAGCCGGTCGCCGACCAGCCGGAAGGTGGAGTGGCCGACGCCGACGATGTCGTGCGGGCCGATGATCTGCTGCCGGACCGGCTGGCCGTTGACGTAGGTGCCGTTGTGGCTGCCGAGGTCGACGATCTCGAAGCGGCCGTCCGGCGTGGACCGGAACTCCGCGTGGTGGCGGGACACCTGGAGGTCGGAGACGACCAGGTCGTTCTCCAGCGCGCGGCCGATGCGCATGACCCTTCCGACGGCCAGCCGGTGCAGCCCGGTGGGCTGCTGGCCGCCGTACGGCGCCGCGCCGGCGGCGGCCGGCGGCTGCTGCGGGCCGCCCTGGGGCGGTACCCGCGGCGCGTATCCCTGCGGGGACGGCGGCGTCTGCTGCGGCGGCATCTGCTGCGGCTGCCCGGGCAGTACCGGGCCGGGCCCGCCCCGCGGCGGCTGCTGCTGCGGTACGGGCGGCTGCTGCACCGGCGCGTGCGGTGCGCTGACGGCGGGCGCACTGTGCGCCGGAACCGCCGGGGCGGCGGTTCCGGCGGGCGCGGACACGGTCAGCACCGGCCCGTCCGTCGCGTTGCCCAGATGCACGGCGGCACCGGCGCCTATCCGCTCCCGCTGGACCCGCCGGCCCCCGGCATAGGTGCCGTTGGTGCTTCCGAGATCCTCGATGACCCAACCGCTGCCGTCCCAGCGGACGGTGGCGTGACGCCAGGAGACTCTGGCGTCCTCCAGCACCATGTCGCCCTTCGGATCACGTCCGAGGCTGTAGGACCGGGACGGGTCGAGCGTCCAGGTCCTTCCGTTCAATTCCAGTACGAGTTCCGGCACTCCAAGCCCCACTGATTTTCCCCCGAGTTACCCCCTGCAGAGGGAGTCTAGGGATGGCGGACATCGGGGGAACTATTCCAGGCGCGCGCCTCCATCCCCAACCCGGCTGCGGGCGAGCGGACACGCCGGGGCAGCGCCTGCGGGGACGGAACACGCCCGGAGGGGGGCAAGCGCCGCCGATTGCCCACCGGTCATGAAGAATCACCGCACGTCACTGTTTTCTCGCCGTCTCCGGTCTCTCCGGCGGCTGTCCATCGGGGCTGCTCATGCGCGTGCAGGAGAATCGGCGGATCCGCCGGGCGGACGCGGTGGTGACCGCCTTCGCCGCCGTGGGCTGGGCGTTCGTCGCGATGACGGGCACCGCCGCCCTGGCCCTGCATCTGCTGGAGGCCGACGCGGTCGGGTCCCTCGGGCCGATGACCGCGGCGGCCGTGGTCCTCGCCGTGAACGGCCGGGTCGTCCCGGCCGGGGACATCGGGATCTTCGGTCTGGAGGGCGGACGGGCGGCCGCCTCCGTCGACATCATGCCTCTGGGCGTGGCCCTGGCCGGGGCCCTGGTGCTCGCCGCGGTCTTCCTCCGCTCGCTGCGGGGGGCGGGCGGAGTGATGGGGCCGGGCGAGCTGGCGGCCCGGTCCGGGGCCGTGGTGGCGCTGTTCCTCGCAGTGCTCGGCGGGCTCTCCTGGGCCGGGCACGACACCGTGACCTTCGACGGTGCCGAACTCGGGGACCTGGCCGGGGAACTGCCGGACTCCGCGCTGCAGGACCCGGGGCTGCCGGACGGCATCGCGGAGCTGCTGCCCGAAGGGCTCGGGGACCTCGGCGGGGGCCTCGCCTCCGGGCTCGCGGACCTCGTCCGCGCCGAGGCCTCGGTCGGTTTCCGGGTGGACGCCGGCCCCTCGCTGCTCGGCGGGGCGGTGTGGGTCACCGGGGTGCTGGTGATCGCCCTGCTGGCCTCCCGCCGTACACCGCTGCCGCCCGGCTGGGAGGTGCTGCACCACGTGGTGCGTCCGGCCGTCTCGGCTCTCTGCGCCACCCTGCTGCTCGCCGTCGGAGCGGGCCTGGCCGCGGCGGTGTGGGCGGCCGCGGGGGACGAGCATCCGGCCCGGGTCGCCGGTACGGCCCTGCTCGTCGGGCCGAACGGCGCCTGGACCGGGATGCTGCTCGGGCTCTTCGTGCCCTGGACCGGCTGGGCGAGCGGGGCCCTGGTGCGGTTCCTCCCGGCTCCGCTGGACCGGCTGCTGACGCCGTCGGAGGAGACGATCACCGTCAGCCGGCTGGCCGAGCTCGACGGCCGGGCGTGGCTGCTGGTTCCGGGCGCGATCCTCGCACTGCTCTGCGCGGGGGTGCTCACGGCCGTCCGCACGCCCTGGGGCATCACCGGGCCGGACGGTTCCGCAACCTCCGGCGGGGGCGGCACGGGGGGAACGGCCGCCTTCGCCCTGCGCTGCGCGGTGCCGCTCGCCGCCGCCACCGGGCTCGGGCTTCCGCTGCTGGCCGGGCTCACGGGTGTCTCGGCGGGCGCGAGCCTGTCGGTCTTCGGTTTCGACGCGTTCGGGGCCGGGCTGGAACTGCGCGGCAGCGCGGGGCTCGCGCTGCTGCTCGGGGCCGGGTGGGGCGCGGCGGCCGGGGCCGCGGGCGCGCTGGCGGCCCGGGCGGCGGGGGTCGCCGGGCGGCGGGCCTCCGCCCCCGGCACGGCACCGCATCCCCGCTCCGGCGGGGCGTACGCGTACGGGGCCTACGACCGCGGGCCGGCCGGTCCCGCCGGCCCGGGAGGGGCCCCGCCCGGTTCCGGGCCGGACCCGTACCGGAACCCGCCGCCCCCTCCCCCGCAGCCGCCGGCCACGAGCTGAGCGGGGCCGGCCGGGGCCGGTCCGGCCCCCCCGGGGAGTCCACCGGCCGGGCCCCGCACGGGCCGCGTCCCCGCACGGGCCCGTCCCCCGCACGGGCCCGTCCCCCGTACGGCCGAACCTCCGGGCCCGGCCGTGCGGTACGGCGGACCCGGCGGTGCCGGCCCGCTCCCCGTCCCGGCCTGGGCGTGTCCACCGGCGCAGCGGTGGGTGGCGGCCCTGCTCCGGGCGGCGCGTGCGGGGGGCGCCCGGCCCGGCGCGGGCACCCCCGTTCCGTAGTGCGGGACGGCCGCGCGCGCCGTCACGGATGCCGGATACGGTGGAATCACCATGAGCGCATCGCAGACCCTGCCTGCCACCGCCGTTCCGGGCGATGACACACCCACCCTCCTCATCAAGATCTTCGGGAAGGACCGCCCGGGCATCACCGCCGGGCTGTTCGACACCCTCGCCGCCTACTCCCTCGACGTGGTCGACATCGAGCAGGTCGTGACCCGGGGCCGGATCACCCTCTGCGCGCTGGTCACCGCCCCGCCGCCCACCGGGCCCTACGGAAGCGCCGAGGGCGAGCTGCGCGCCACCGTGCACAGCTGGGCGGAGTCCCTGCGGCTGCAGGCGGAGATCATCTCGGGCCGGGGCGACAACCGGCCGCGCGGCACCGGCCGCTCGATCGTCACGGTGCTGGGCCATCCGCTGACCGCCGGGTCCACGGCCGCCATAGCGGCGGCCATCACCGGCACCGGCGGGAACATCGACCGCATCTTCCGGCTGGCGAAGTACCCGGTGACGGCGGTGGAGTTCGCGGTCTCCGGCGCCGAGACGGCTCCGCTGCGCACCGCCCTGGCCACACAGGCCGCGCTGCTGGGCGTGGACATCGCCGTGGTAGCGGCCGGGCTGCACCGCCGGGCCCAGCGGCTGGTGGTGATGGATGTGGACTCCACCCTCATCCAGGACGAGGTGATCGAGCTGTTCGCGGCCCACGCGGGCTGCGAGGAGCAGGTTGCCGAGGTGACGGCCGCGGCGATGCGCGGGGAGCTGGACTTCGAGCAGTCGCTGCACGCCCGGGTGGCGCTGCTCGCCGGGCTGGACGAATCCGTGGTCGAGAAAGTGCGCTCGGATATCCGGCTCACGCCCGGCGCCCGCACCCTCATCCGCACCCTGAAACGTCTCGGCTACCAGGTGGGGGTCGTCTCCGGCGGCTTCACCCAGGTCACCGACGACCTGCGGGAGCGGCTGGGGCTCGACTTCGCGTCCGCCAACACCCTGGAGATCGTGGACGGCAAGCTGACCGGAAGGGTGACCGGCGAGATCGTCGACCGGGCGGGCAAAGCGCGGCTGCTGCGCCGGTTCGCCGCCGAGGCCGGGGTGCCCCTGGCCCAGACCGTCGCGATCGGTGACGGCGCCAACGATCTCGACATGCTCAACGCGGCCGGTCTGGGGGTGGCGTTCAACGCCAAGCCGGTCGTGCGGGAGGCGGCCCACACGGCGGTCAACGTGCCCTTCCTGGACACCGTTCTCTATCTGCTGGGCATCACGCGGGAAGAGGTCGAGGCGGCGGACACGCAGGCGGACGAGGACTGAGGCCGGGACGGGGGCCGGGACGGCCCGGCCCCCGTGGAGCGAGGCGGGCCCGCACGACCGCCGGCCCGGCCGTGCGGGCCCGCGCCACGCGCAGCGGACCGGGCACCGGCGTCCGTCGCCGTCCCGTGAGCCGTGCGGCGCGGTGCCGTCTCAGTCGTGCGGTGTCCAGTACCGGACCAGCCGGCCCACCCCGTGCTCGACGGTCTTCCAGGGGCCGGTGAGGCCGACGACGGCCACGGCCCCGGTCGGGTAGCCGCCCCGGTTCATCCGGGCCAGGGTGTCCCCCTCGGCGGAGCCGGCGAGGGCGTCGGCCAGGGCGTGCATGCCGGGGTTGTGGCCGACGACGAGAAGGTCCCGCACCTCGTCGGGGGTCTCCTTGAGCAGGGCGAGCAGGTCGCCGAGCGTGGCCTCGTAGATTCGGTCCTCGTAGACCGTCCGCGGGCGGTGCGGCAGCTCGTGGACGACGAGTTTCCAGGTTTCGCGGGTGCGGACGGAGGTCGAGCAGAGGGTGAGATCGGGGTTGATGCCGGTGTCGGCGATCCAGCGGCCGACGACCGGTGCCTCCTTGCGCCCGCGCTCGGCGAGCGGCCGGTCGTGGTCGGCCACGTCGGGCCAGTCGGCCTTCGCGTGCCGGACGAGGACGATCCTGCGGGAATCCGGGGTTCCGGGAGTGCTCTCCCTGGGCGGTTCAGCGACGCTCATGACACCCAGCTTCGCACGGAAACCGCTGTACGGCCCCGGTTGTTGAGGCTCTCACGGCGGCTCCGGCGACCGGCCGGAGGGACGGTGGCCCCGCTCAGCCCAGGCCGCGGAACAGCGTGTTCCGCAGCAGGTCCAGGAGCTGCCGCAGGCCGGTGGGCGCGCCGGCCGCCGCCTGCGCGTCCTGCGCGCTGGTGATCAGCGCCAGCAGGACGGCGAACGCCACGGCCGGGAGGACGACGGCCCACCACGGCAGCCGCGCCTGCGCGGCGCGGTCCGCCGGGTGGGACGCGTGGGTACCGGCCGGCATGGGGACCGCCTCCCTGCGGGTTCGGGGATGACGCGGCCGCCTGCCACGGCCGCGTCCACCGCTGCGTCACGGTGCACCCACGAACCTACGGACCCGGGCGTCCGGTTCCCATCCGGTGACCCACCCAGCCGACCCTGACCTTGCCCCCCTAGGGGTGGTGGGGTCCGCCCCACCCTCGGGGGTGGGGCCGAGGCGGCCGGGACACGGCCGCGGCGGGGGAGGAGCAGGCCCGGCGGCACACCGGTGCCCCGGGGACGGCCGGCGCGGAGCAGTGCCGGCGACGGAGCCCGGAGCCCCGGCACGGCCGGGTGCCCGGGCCCGGGCACGGCCGGGTGCCCGGGCCCGGCGGCGGCGTCAGGGGGCGAGGATGGTGGCGATCACGGCGATGAGGACGCCGATGGCGAGCATCGCGCCGAGCACGCCGAGCAGCTTCTTCTGGCCGTTCTGGGGATTCGGGTCGAGGACTGGCATGCGTCCAGTCTCCCATCCCCGCCCCCGCCCCTCGGCCGGGGGCTCAGCCCGCGGGGAGCGGGCGCCGTCCCTCGTCCTCGACATAGCGGTGCCGGCCCGCCCGCACACCGAGCCCGAGCTGCAGCACCATCAGTCCCGACATCAGGGCGAGCGGAAGGCTCCAGCCCCCGGTGTGCTGGTAGAGCACGCCGATGAGCAGCGGGCCGGGCACGGAGATGAGGTATCCGGTGCTCTGGGCGAAGGCCGAGAGCCGGGTGACCCCGGCACTGGTGCGGGACCGCATGCCGATCAGTGTCAGAACCAGCGGGAAGGCGCAGTTGGAGATGCCGAGGAGCAGGACCCAGGCCCAGGCCCCGGCGGCGGGGGCGAGGTACAGCCCCGCGTAACCGGCGAGGCCGCTGACCCCCAGGAGCGCGGCCAGCGCGCTCTGGTGGCGCATTCCGGCCGCGATCCTCGGCAGGAGGAAGGAGAGCGGGACGCTCAGGCCCATCGTCACCGCGAGCAGGGTCCCCGCGGTGGACGCCGGGAGCCCGGCGTCGCGGAAGATCTGCGGCAGCCAGCCCATGATGATGTAGGCGGCGGTGGACTGGAAGCCGAAGAAGCAGCCCAGGGCCCAGGCGGTGGGGCTGCGGGTGATGCGGGGGGCGGGAGCCGCGGGGTCCGGTGCGGGCCCGGGCGCCCGTCCCGGCTCCGGTTCCCGGGCCTGCCCGGGGGCCGGGGACGGTTCGGGTGCCGTGCCGGGGCGCGTTCCGGCGGGAACCGTGCGGTCGCGGTCCCGCTCTCCCGGGAACGGACGGCCCCCGGGTGCGGCGGCCCCGGCTGCCCCGGTCGTCCGTCCGCGGCGGCCGGTGCGGACACCGGCCAGCGGCAGCCACACCAGCACGGCCGCCAGGGCGGGGAGAGCCCACACCGCCAGCCCCGCCCGCCAACTGCCTCCGAGAACCTGCGCGGCGGGTACGGCGGCGGCCGCGGCCAGGGCGGTGCCCAGAGCCAGGGTCATCGAGTAGAGGCCGGTCATGGTGCCGACCCGGTCGGGGAACCAGCGCTTGACGGCCACCGGCATCAGCACGTTGCTCAGCGCGATACCGGCCAGTGCCAGCGCGCTGCCCGCCAGGAAACCGCCGGTGCCGCCGGCGAAGGGCCGCAGCAGCACGCCCGCCGCGATGGCCGCCATTCCGGCGAGGAGCACGGGCGCGGGCCCGCCCCGGCGGGCCAGCCCGGGCGCCATGACGCCGAAGACGGCGAAGCACAGGGAGGGGAGGGAGGTGAGGAGGCCCGCGGTCGCGCCGCTCATGCCGAGCCCGTCGCGGACCTCTTCCAGGAGGGCGCCGAGGCTGGTGATGGCGGGGCGGAGGTTCAGCGCGGCCAGGGCGATGCCGGCGATCAGCAGCCGGGTCCGCCAGACGGACGGCCGGGCGGCCGCCGCGGGGGCCGCTCCCGGAGCCGCGGCGGAGACGCTCGCGCCGGTCCGGCCGGAACCTCCGGCGGCGCGGTCGCCCGCCTTCTCGCCGCTCCGCACAGCGGCCGCGTCCGGGCGGGGAGCCGGCCGGCCGCGGGTATCGTCCTCGGGCATGCCACCCATCATAGAATCATGGGATGATTCGGTGTCCACTCGGTGACTCCGGCGCCGGAGCCGCCGGGGCCGGTACGGGGACCGGCGCCGCCGCCCTCACCGGACCGGCCGCGGTGGCCGGTGGACGGCCCGTCCGCCCGGCGGAACGGCCGCGGTGCCGGCCCGGAACCGGGCGGGGCCCCTCCCGGGCCCGCGGCACCGGGTGCCCGGCCCGGGCTCCCGTACCCTGCACCCGTCCCGCACCCGGACGGCCCTGTCCCATCCGGGCGTTGCGCCGCCCGCCCACCGGGCCGGTCCGTCCCGCTCGCACCGTCCATCCCGCTCGCACCGTCCATTCCGCTCGCACCGTCCGCACCGTCCGCACCGTCCGCACCGTCCGCACCGAGGAGTCCTGCCCCATGCCGCTGACCTCGCTCCGGCGCTCCGCGCTCGCCGACCAGGTGATCGCCGAGCTGCGCCGCCAGATCACGTCCGGTGAGTGGCCGGTGGGCTCGCGGATCCCGGCCGAGTCCGCGCTGGTCGAGCAGCTGGGCGTGGCCCGGAACACCGTCCGGGAAGCCGTTCGCGCCCTGGCGCACAACGGCCTGCTGGACATCCGCCAGGGCTCGGGCACGTACGTCCTGGCCACGAGCGAGCTGGCCGGTGTAATGCACCGGCGGTTCGCGGACGCCGATCCGCGGCACATCGCCGAACTGCGCGGCACGCTGGAGTCCTCGGCGGCCCGGATGGCCGCGCGGCGGCGCACCGAGCGGGATCTGCGGCAGCTCGACGCGGCGCTCGCGCGGCGGGAGGAGGCATGGGAGTCACGCGACGCGGAGGCGTTCGTCGCGGCCGACGCCGCCCTGCACCTGGCCGTGGTGACCACGTCGCACAACGACGTCCTGGCCGCGCTGTACGCCGATCTCGGGGCGGTCCTGAAGGATCACCTCCGCCGCGACGTGGGCCCGGAGCTGCTGCCGGAGAACTACGTGGACCACACGCGTCTGGTGGAGGCGATCCGCGCGGGCGACGGCGAGCTGGCGGGCGCGGAGGCGTCGGCCTACGCCCTCCGCTGCGTCCCGGAGGGCTAGCGGAGCCGGGCGGCCGGGGAGGGCGCCGGGCCCGGCCGTCTCTCACCGCGCCACGTCGTGGCTGACCCAGGCGCGCCCTATGGCCTTCCAGCAGCGGGCCGTGAGCTGCGCCGTCTGGGCGGGCCCAATCTCGACGGGGCGCGTGTCCACGTCCAGATCCCACCACTGCTCGCACTCCACGTGCAGCCGCACCCGGTCGACCACGGGATACGGGTTGTGGCAGTACACCGTGGCCTGCGAGCCCCGGACCTCCGTACGGCATCCCGCCCGGTACGCGCGCGGCCGCTCCCCCTCCGCCGCTGCTCCGGCCGGGCGGAGGAGCGCCGCGGACAGCCGCTCCCGGCCGTCCGCGCCCGCCGGTCCCTTCCCGGCGGCGAGCGCCGCGGCGGCGGCCACCGGAGAGACCAGGACCACCGCCGCGATCAGGACGGTCGCCAGGGGGTGACGGCACGGGCCACACATTCCGGACCTCCTCGGCCGCGCGGGGCGGCCGGACCGGGCCGCGCACCGGCCGCCCTTGCCGCACCTTCAGGGGCCGCGCCCGAGGGCGCGTGCTCCCAGCGTGCGCGCTGTCGGCACCCCGCCGCCCGGCCTGGTACTCCGAACGCGTGACGCCGCCGCCTCCGCCGCACGGGGACCGGTCGTGCCGGCCCTGACCCCGCCGGGCACTCCCCGGCCCGCCCGCAACGCATGACGCCCCGCTCCCCGCTTGTGGCGGGATCCGGGGCGTCGGCGCGTGTGGTGGGCGCCGGCTACGGGGCGGCGAGCGCCGGGGACGGCGGCGCTCAGGCGCCCATCATGTGCACACCGCCGTCGACGTGCACGATCTCTCCCGTTGTCTTCGGGAAGAAGTCGGACAGCAGTCCGACGACTCCCCGGCCCGCGGGCTCCGGGTCGGCCAGGTCCCAGCCGATCGGGGCGCGGTGGTTCCAGACGTCCGCCAGTTCCTCGAAGCCGGGGATGGACTTGGCGGCCATGGACTTGATGGGCCCGGCCGAGACGAGGTTGCAGCGGACGTTCCTCGCGCCGAGGTCGCGGGCGAGGTAGCGGCTGGTCGACTCCAGGGCGGCCTTGGCGACGCCCATCCAGTCGTACTTCGGCCAGGCGGTCTGCGCGTCGAAGGTGAGGCCGACGACCGAGCCGCCGCGCGGCATCAGCGGGAGGCAGGCCATGGTGAGCGACTTCAGCGAGTACGCGGAGACGTGCACGGCCGTGCCGACGTCCTCCCAGTCCGCCTCCAGGAAGTTGAACGCGCCCTGGGGGCCGAAGGCGATCGAGTGCACGACGCCGTCGAGGGCGGCGTCCTCGCCGAGGTGCCCGCGGATGCCGTCCGCGAGCCCGTCCAGGTGCTCCTGGTTCGTCACGTCCAGTTCGATGACGGGGGCGGGCTTGGGCAGCCGCTTGGCGATCCGCTCGACGAGCGAGAGCCGGCCGAAGCCGGTCAGGACGACCTCGGCGCCCTCGTTCTGGGCGATCTTGGCGGCCTGGAAGGCGATCGAGGACTCGGTGAGGACACCCGTGACCAGGATGCGCTTGCCTGCGAGGATTCCACTCATGGTGTTCAGTGACCCATGCCCAATCCGCCGTCGACGGGGATGACGGCTCCGGTGATGTATGCGGCCTCGTCCGAGGCGAGGAAGCGGACCGAGGCGGCGACCTCCTCGGGCCGGGCGTAGCGCCCGAGCGGCACCTGCTTCACGATGCCCTGCCGCTGCTCGTCGCTGAGCACACGGGTCATGTCGGTGTCGACGAACCCGGGCGCGACGACGTTGCAGGTGATGTTGCGGGAGCCCAGTTCCCGGGCGATCGAGCGGGCGAAGCCGACCAGTCCGGCCTTGGAGGCGGCGTAGTTGGCCTGGCCGGCGGAGCCCATCAGGCCGACGACGGAGGAGATCAGCACGATCCGGCCCCTGCGGGCCCGGAGCATGCCGCGGTTGGCGCGCTTCACGACCCGGAAGGTGCCGGTGAGGTTGGTGTCCAGGACGGCGCCGAAGTCCTCCTCGGACATCCGCATCAGCAACTGGTCGCGGGTGACACCGGCGTTGGCGACGAGCACCTCCACCGGGCCGTGCCGGTCCTCGATCTCCTTGTACGCCTGCTCCACCTGCTCGGGGTCGGTGATGTCGCACTTCACCGCCAGGCAGCCCAGCTCGGCGAGTTCGGCCGGCGGCTCGCCCGACCGGTAGGTGTACGCGACGCTGTCCCCCGCGTCGGCGAAAGCCCGGGCGATGGCGAGGCCGATGCCCCGGTTTCCTCCGGTGACAAGAACCGAGCGGCTCAACGGATCACCCTTTCGGTAGCGGACTGGGTCCCCCCGAAACTATCGGCCCCGGCCGCGGGGAGGGGGTCCCGCCCCCGACAGGGGGTTCCGCCGCTCTCTGTTGGATCCCTACAGAACCCCCGGCCCTCTCCGTCCTTCCCCGGCCGGCCGGGCAGCGCCGCCCGGGGCGCCCGCCGGGCTTCCACGCTGGACAGATGTCCGAGGAGTCCGACGGGTGTCCGGCGCGGCCGCGGCCCGCCGCCGCCCCGCCGTGTGATCCGCGCCATACAAGCCGGACGCACCCGCTCCTTGCCACCGGAGCGGATCCGGGCTCAACTCGGAGAGTTCCGCGGTCCCGGAGACCTCCGGGACCGCCCCGCGTTCCGCACCGTGCGGGCCGGCCGGGGGCGGGGCCGGTGGCCCGGGACGAGCGGAGAGGGGCATCCCCTTGCATGTTCTCCGCGGCGCACCATAAGTTACCGAACGGTAGTTTCCATGCCGAGGTCAGAGGTCCGGCCCCAGCGGCGGCGCCCGCCGGTGACGTCCCCGCCCGACCCCGCACAGCCCGAGGAGTCCCATGCCCGTGCTCGACCGCCAGGACGACGTCTTCATCCTCGACATCGGGGACACCGAGAACCGCTTCCACCCCGACTGGATCGCCTCCGTCAACGCCGCGCTGGACGAGGTCGAGAAGGCGGACGGGCCCCGCGCCCTGGTCACGGCCGCGACGGGCAAGTTCTTCTCCAACGGCCTCGACCTGGACTGGCTGTTCGCGCACCCCGAGCAGCACCGGGACTACGTCGTCTCCGTCCACGCGCTCCTGGCGCGGATGCTGTCCCTGCCGGTCATCACCGTGGCCGCCCTCCAGGGACACACCTTCGCCGCCGGCGCCATGCTGTCCCTGGCCCACGACTTCCGCGTGATGCGGGCCGACCGCGGCTTCTGGTGCCTCCCCGAGGCCGACATCAACATCCCGTTCACCCCGGGCATGTCCGCGCTGATCCAGGCCCGGCTGTCCCCGCAGACCGCGCACGAGTCCATGACCACCGCCCGCCGCTACGGAGGCCGGGACGCCCTCGCCGCCGGCATCGTCGACCGCGCGGTCGAGGAGGACGCGGTGCGCGCGACCGCGCTGGAGATCGCCGGGGCGCTGACGGCGAAGACCGGCCCGACGCTGGGCACCATCAAGTCCCGCATGTACACGCCCGCCCTGGAAGCCCTCCGGGACACGGAGAACCCGCTGGGCTGAGCCCGGCCGCGACGGCCCGGCGGCGGACGAGACGTACTGCGGGGGGAACTGGAACACCTTCTGCGCATCGGCGAAATGCGCAACGTGGAGTTGCAGGTCATGCCCACCGGTTCGGAAGATCACGCGGGAGCCGGTGGCCCCTTCGCGCTGCTCCAGCCGAAGGGGCGCCCGATGATGGCCTACGTCGAGGTGCAGAACGTCAGTACCCTTCTGACTGATCGAGCAAGTGTGCGCCGGATCGAGCAACGGTACGGAATCATCCGCGCTCAGGCTCTCCGCCCACGGGAGTCGCTTGAGCTCATCGAGAAGCCGCGGGGACAGACATGAGCAACGAGAAGACCGGCAGGGCCCCTTCCGAGCGACCGTGGTTCACGAGCAGCTACAGCAGCGGCGAAGGCGGCATGTGCGTGGAGGTCGCCACCGCCCCCGGCACCGTCCGCGTACGCGACTCCAAGAACCGGACGGGGCCACAGCTCTCCTTCCGCGACGGCGAGTGGACCGCGTTCACGACGGCCTGCGGGCCGGGCGGTTCGGCGCCTGAGCGCGGTCGTACCGCCCTGAGCCATCCCCCGAAGGCCGTCCCGTCGCACCACGGGAAGGCCTTCGGCGTGACCGGGAGAGAGAACAGGGCCGACAGCGGCCGCAGCCGTTGCCGAAGGCAGCCGTCGTTCCGTTCCCCCGTGTCCGGCAGTGCGGGCCGGCCACCCAGGCGGACGCGGCCCGTGGTCTGTCGTGAGCGGGCGTGCCGGTGTGGCGTCCGGGCCCGGTGGCGTCGGCACGGTACCGTGCGGCGCGCTTCACCATCGGTCGGCAGGTGCTGCCCGGGACATCGGAGACGCGCGCCGCGATCAAGGCGCTCGGCATGCCTGCCGGGCCCTGCTGCCGGACGCCGAAAACCGCATGCCGCATGCCGCCTCCGCATCCGCATCCGGATGCCGCACGTCACATGCCGTCGCGGCGATGAGTCGGCCGGCTCCCACAGGTCTGCCTCCCGACCGTGACAACCACTCATCAGGCACCGGGAGTACGGCATGGGCCTCATCCGCATCGAACTGTTCGCGACCCTCGACCTCGTCGGGCAGGCACCGGGCGGCCCCGACGAGGACCCGGTGGGGTTTCCGTTCGGCGGCTGGCAGGCGCCCCTGCTGGACGAGGTGGCCGGGGCGCAGGTCGGCGCCGCGTACAAGGGCACGGACGCCCTTCTGCTCGGCCGGCGGACGTATGACATCTTCGCCGCCTACTGGCCGCATCAGGGGGGCGGTGAGGACAGCGACATCGCCACGCTCTTCAACAGCGTCCCGAAGTACGTGGCCTCCCGCGGCAGGCCCGACCTCTCGTGGGCCGGGTCCACGCGGCTCGGCCCGGACCTGGCCGCCGCGGTGCGCGAGATCCGGGACCGGCACGAGAACGTGAAGGTCGTCGGGAGCCTCAACCTGGTGCAGACCCTGCTGCGCGAGAAGCTGTTCGACCGTCTCGACCTCTGGGTGCACCCGATCGTGCTCGGCGTGGGGAAGAAGGTGTTCGACGGTGGTGAGGTGCCCACGAACCTCACCCTCCTCGAACCGCCGGCGGCCGGCCCGAAGGGCACCGTGTACCTGCGCTACGGGCTCGCCGGGGGCACGCCCCGGACGGGGGACATGGGCGCCCCCGACCGCGGTGCCGCGCGCGGCGACTGACGGCGCCCGTCCCGCCGGCCTCAGGCGTCAGGCGTCAGGCGTCAGGCGTCAGTGTGCTGCCGGAAGCGGCCCTTGGCGCGGGGGCGTTCAAGGTTTCCGCCGCCGCGGTGTGGTGTCGTCGCCCAGGACGGGCGCCAGGCTGTCCCGGGCACCGGTGCCAGCCGTCGGACGTGGTCGATGACGGCCCGGAGTCCGCGTCGTATGACGCGCCGCGACGCCCGTTCACCCCGCGGCCGGGGCAACCACTTCAGAGGGACGGCCCGTGACGGACGATTCGTGGAACGGCCGGGTTGATCGATAGGGTGCCTGGTCACGACCCCGCCCCGTTCGATGCGCGGGCCGGTCAGGGCTCTGCCGCAGCCCGTGGCACCTCCACCGCCACGTCCACGTGACGTCCACGGCTGCCGTGCCGGTCCCTGCCCGCCCGGACTCCGGGATACGGGGGCGCTCCCCACGGCGGGGCACCGGGCCCCGGCCGGCCGGTCAGGAGGAACGAGTGGCACAGATCATCGCCGAGGTCTCACGGACGTTCAACGAGTTCCTGCTCCTGCCCAACCGGACGCGAACCGGCTGCTCGCCGGCGACGGTCGACCTGCGCACGCCCCTGGTCCGGCACATGGCGGGCGAGGCTCCGGCGATCGAGCTGCGGTCCCCGTTCACTTCCGCGATCATGCAGGCCGTCAGCACACCCGAGCTGGCGATCGCGCTCGCGCGCAACGGCGGTCTCAGCTTCCTGCACCACAACCAGCCCGTCGAGGACCAGGCCGCGGCGGTCCGGCAGGTGAAGGACTCCGGGGCCGGGCCCGTCAGGGACGATCAGCGCTTCCCGGACCGGCTCGTGGACGCCGCCGGACGCCTGCGGGTGGGGGCGGGCGTCAACACCCACGACTACCGGGAGCGCGTCCCGGCCCTGCTGGAGGCGGGCGCGGACGCGCTGTGCTTCGACTCGTCCGACGGCTACAGCGACTGGCAGGCGCAGGCTCTGTCCTGGGTGAAGAAGCACTACCCCGAAATCCCCGTCGGCGGCGGCAACGTGGTCGACGGCGAGGCGTTCACCTTTCTCGCCGAGGCGGGAGCGGACTTCGTCAAGGCCGGGGTGGGCGGCGGCTCCATCTGCATCACCCGCGACCAGAAGGGCATCGGGCGCGGTCAGGCCAGCGCCGTGCTGGACGTCGCGGCGGCCCGGGACGCCTTCCGCGAACGCACCGGCGCGTACGTGCCGGTCTGCTCCGACGGCGGGCTGGTGCACGACTACCACGTGGCGCTGGCACTGGCGATGGGCGCCGACTTCGTCATGATGGGCCGTTACTTCGCGCGCTTCGACCAGGCGGCCGGCGCGAAGCTGCCCACCCGTGACGGCTTCGTCAAGGAGTACTGGGGCGAGGGCTCCAACCGGGCCCGCAACTGGCAGCGTTACGGCCAGGGCGGCAGCCGGGGGCTGGTCTTCGAGGAAGGCGTGGACGGCTGTGTCCCCTACGCGGGCGACCTCGGCGAAGGACTCGCCCTGACCGTCGCCAAGCTGAAGACCACGATGGTCTCCTGCGGCTCGACCACCCTCCCGGAGTTCCGGTCCACGGCCCGGCTGACGCTCGTCTCGGACCAGAGCTTCCAGGAGAGCCACGCCAACGTCACCCTGCGGGAGACGGTCTCCTGACCGGGTCCTGACCGGGTCCTGACCGGTCCCGGGTGCCGCCATGAGGAAGGGCGGCCGACTGCGGCAGAGCCGTTCAGCGATTCCCCTCCGGCAGCAGCGCGGCGGCCACATCGTCCATGACCGACCGCCAGTGACGGCGGCGGTCCTCGCGCTCCGCCGCGCTCGTCAGGCGTTCCTGGTGGAAGCGGAGGACCGTCCTCTCCCCGCTGGGCGTGACGGTCATCTGCACCGTGCTGTCCCGTTCCGAGCCGGGGGGACGGTGGGTGAGGCGGATACGGGAGCCCTCGCGGTACCCGCGGACCTCGCCGGTGGTGCCGTCGCCGGTGCGGTAGGCCGAGCCGCGCTCGGGTGTGACCTCGGCGTCCCGGCCCAGCCACAGGGCCAGCCCCTCCGGCCCGGTGAGGAAGCGCCAGACGGCTCCGGGCGGCAGCGGCAGGGTCCTGGAGACGCCGATCTCGTATCCGGCGTCCTTGGTGAGTCCGGTGGGAGTGGAACGCGTCACGGGGAGTCCTCCTCGGCGCGGTCGCGGCGGGCGCGCAGGGCCCGGACCTTGTGACGGTTGCCGCAGCGCTCCATGGAGCACCAGCGGCGGCGGCCGGAACGGGACAGGTCCACGAAGACGAGCGGGCAGTCGCCGGCGCCGCACTCGCGGATGCGGCCGGCGTCGGGGCCGGTCAGCAGCTCGACCGCGTCGCGGGCTATGGACGAGAGAGCCTGGGCGCCAGTGACCGGCGGGTTCCAGGCGTGCGTCCGGTCCCGAGCGATGCGCGGCACGAGCGCCGGGCGCGCCGCCGCCCGGTTCACCTCGGCCACCTCACCGGCGGGCAGCGGGTCGCCCGCGATGACGGCGCGGGCCAGGCGCCACAGGGCGTCGCGGAGCCGGCGGCCCGCCGCCGCGTCGTCAGGGCCGGCCCGGACCTCGCCGGGGTCGAGGCCGAGACGGGAGACGGCCAGCCAGTCCGCCAGTTCCCGGGGACCGTGCAGCGCCTCGTAGCCGGAGAGCGGGCCCGGTCCGCCGGTGGTGAGGAATTCCAGGCAGAGGGCACCCGGGTCGAAGCGGAAACGGGCGCCGTCCCGCGCCTGAAGGACCAAACCGGTTGCCACCTCACTCATGTAACCAGTATATGTGGTTACGGCGGCGCAGGCCGGAGCCGGGGACAGCCGGAACCGGAGCCCCACCGGACCCGGGAGGACCGCATGGCCGTGCACTGGAAACTCGTCGTCGACTGCGCCGACCCGCTCCGCCTGGCCCGCTTCTGGGCCGGGGCCCTGGGCTACGCGCAGGAGGACAACAGCGCACTCATCGAGCGGCTGATCGCCTCGGGCACGGGCCTGGTCGGCGACGACGACTGGACGGTGGTCGACGGCCACAAGGCGTGGCGGACCCTCGCCGCCGTGCGCCACCCCGAGGACCCGGTGGACGGGAACACCGGCGCCGGGCTCGGCCGCCGGCTGCTCTTCCAGGCCGTCCCGGAGCCGAAGACGGTCAAGAACCGGCTCCACATCGACCTGCACTTCGCCCCCGGGCAGCGCGACGCGGAGGTGGCCCGGCTCCAAGGAATGGGCGCCACCGTGCGGCACACCGTGGACGAGCCCTCGGGAAGCTGGGTCGTCATGGCCGACCCCGAGGGCAATGAATTCTGCGTCAACTAGTGCCGCAACAGGCAGTGCTGGAAAGGCACATGCCCAGCCCATCGGCACTTATCCTTGCGACCATGACGGACCAGCCTCCAGAGCCCTCTCCGCGCCCTGCCTTATCAGGAGAGCTCCGCGCCTCTCACCACGACCGGGAAGCAGTCGTGGAGCGGTTGCGCGACGCGGCGGCCGAGGGGCGAATCGATCTCGATGAGCTGGATTCACGCCTGGAGCAGGCGCTGAAGTCCAAACTTCTCGCCGAGTTGGCCGTCCTGACCGCCGACTTGCCGAGGCCGGGCTCACCTGACAACCGGCCGCCGCTGGTGCTGAAGGGCGGCATGTCCGGCGCGTCCCGGGGCCCCGGGCGCTGGGAGGTACCCGGGCACGTGATCGCTCACGGAGGCGTGGGGGGTGTCAAGATTGACTTCACCCGGGTCGAGTGCCACCACACGGAGGTGGCAGTGGAGGCGTACGGGGAGACATCCGGTGTCACGATCGTCATCCCCGACGGCTGGGCCACGGAGACCAGCGGCATGGATCCCGGCACCGGCGGCCTGACGGACGAGACCACTCCCGACCGGCTCCCGGGGACTCCGCTGATCAGGCTCACCGGGTCCGGCGGCATGGCGGGGGTGGTCATCCGGCACCCCAACCACCGGGAACGGCGCAAGCTGCACAGCAATCCGGCCCAGGGTTAGGACACATGCCGAGGCGCTGATCAAAAGCTGAAACGGCCCTGGAATGGAGCAGGTGGGGTTGACCGTGGACATCGCCGTGGTGGACGGGCTCATCTATGAGGCCACTGGACAACGTTTGGACGTGTACCGGCCCGCAGCCGCTCCGGAGGGATCCCCGGTCGTGCTTCTCTGGCACGGGCGCGGTCCCGAGGAGCGAGCCGTTCTCGCGCCGCTTGCCCGGGCCGCGGCCTCACTGGGTGTTGTCTGCTTCGTCCCGGACTGGCGGCCGGACGCCCACGACGGCGGGCGCAGCCACCTCCGCGCATCCGCCGCGTTCGTCCGGCGGAACGCGGCCGATTTCGGCGGGGACAGCGGGCGGATCGCGCTCGCCGGCTGGTCCCTGGGCGCCAAGGCCGCGGTGGCCGCCGCTCTGGACCCGAGCGCACTCGGCGGCTGGAGACCTCGCGCCGTCGTCGGGATCGCCGGAAGCTACACCGGACCGGAACCACTGACAGCCCGCGCCCCGATCGACGCACTGGCACAGGCCGGGGAAACGCTGCCCGGTGTTCCCATACGGCTGATTCACGGAACGGCTGATCCGGTCGTGGACATTCAGCAGTCGCGTCGGCTCCGCACGGCGCTCGAGGAGCGGGGCCTGCCCACCTCGCTCGACGAACCCGGCACCGATCACGCCGGCGTGATCATGACCGAGTACGACCCCGAGTCCTGCCGCTGCCGACCCAGCAGCGCCGAACACGCCGTACGGGCCGGACACCTGACGGCGCGCCTCCTCGCCCACGCCGCCGGAATCGCACCTCGCGCCCGACAGACGGTGCACGGCCCGTCCGAGCACAACGCGTAGTGCCGGCCGGCCGTCTTTGCCGCCGCGTGCCTCCGGGCGGACGTCCCCCGCCGTCCCCGGTGTCTCCGCGCGAGCCCGTCAGCGCGCGGCGTTGTCCGTTCCTCCGGTGTGCGGTCGGTGCGGCCCGGCTCCGGCCAGGCCCTCGTGGACCAGGGAAAGGGTGCGCGCCAGCACCGTATCGGCGGGGGCCCCGCGGTCGGCGGCCGTCAGCGCGCCGTGCAGGAGTCCGCCGAGGAGGTCGGCGGTGAGGCCGGGGTCGGGAACACCCAGGTCCCGCACGGCGTCCCGGAGCGGGGCGGCCTGTTCGTGGTGGAGTTCCATGAGCCGTTCCCGGCAGGCGGGGTGCAGGTCGGAGGCCATCAGGGCGGCGGCCGGGCGGTGGGCGCCCTCCGCCCCGAGCCGGATCATGGTGGCGATGTACGCGTCGATACGGGCGGCCGGGCCGTCCGCCCCCGCGAGCGCCTCGGCCAGGGCCGCGTTGGCGCGCGGGAACGCCTCTTCGACGATGGTGGCCAGCAGGGCGGCGGCCGAGTCGAAGTACTGGTAGACGCTGGAGCGGGCCAGCCCGGCCCGGGCGCCGACCGCCGCCGGGGTGACGGCGGTGGCGCCCTCCGCGACCAGGATGTCCACCGCCGCCTCGATCAGCGCCTCCCGCTGGCGGGCGCGGTGCTCGGCGACGGTGGCGGCGCTGATCTTCGGCATTCCGGGGTCTCCAGAGCCGGGCGCGGGCGGCACCGGCGGATCAGGGGGGCGGGTCAGGTGGTCGTCAGGCGGCCGTCCAGCATCTCGTACACGCGGTCGGCGGCATCCAGTATCGCCGAGTCGTGGGTCACCATGACCGTGGCCGTCCCCCGCTCGTGCGTCTGCTCGGCGAGCAGCCGTACGGCTTCGGTGGAGCGGACGCGGTCCAGCGCCGAGGTGGGCTCGTCCACCAGCAGGACCGCCGGGGAGGTCATCAATGCCCGGGCGAGTCCGGCGCGTTGGCGTTCGCCGCCGGAGAGCTGGTGCGGCCGGGCCCCGGCACGGAGGGTCAGGCCGACCGCCTGGATCAGCTCGTCGGCGCGGGCCCGCGCCGCCGCGTCGAGGCGGCCGTCGATGTGGAGCGGCAGCAGGAGCTGTTCGCGGACGGTCAGCGAGGCCAGCAGGTTGGACTGCTGGAAGACGAAGCCGATGTGGCGGCGGCGGGCGGCGGTGCGTTCCTTGTCGCTCAGCGCGGTGAGCTCCGTGCCGGCGATCTCCACGGTGCCGGAGGTGGGCCGCTGGAGTCCTCCGGCCACGGCGAGCAGGCTGGACTTGCCCGAGCCGGAGGGGCCGACGACGGCGACGAACTCCCCGGGCCCGACGGTCAGTGAGACGCCGTCCAGGGCGGTGACGGCGGTGTCCCCGTCGCCGAGCGCGAGGGTGACGCCGGAGAGGCACAGGCCGGGCGTCCCGTCGTGCTCCCGGCGCTCCGGGGAGGCGGCGGCGTCCGGGGCGGTGGCGTTGGCGGCGGGGCCGGTGGCGGAGGTGGTCATCGGTGGGCTCCCAGCGCGGTGAGGGGGTCGACGGCGGTGATGCGGCGGATGGCGACGACGGCGCCCAGGGTGCCGAGGCCGATGAGCAGCCCGGCGGCGGTGGCGACGGCCGGGGCGGAGAGGGTGAACGGCGCCTTGCCGGTCATGGCGCTGCCGAGGGCCAGCCCCACGGCCGTGCCGGCTGCGGTGGCGCCGAGCAGCACGGCGACGACCTGCGCCAGGGCGTCGCGCAGGATGTAGCCGGTGGAGGCGCCGAGGGCCTTGAGCAGGGCGATCTCGGCCTTGCGCTGCACGGTCCACACGGTGAAGAAGGCGCCGACGACCAGGGCGGAGATGGCGTAGAGGAAGCCCTTGATGAGGGCCATGGTGCTGGACTCGGCGAGGTAGCCGGGCGAGGCGCCGTACGCCTTCTCCATGGTGTCGGCGCGGGTGCCGGTGGCCTGTTCGACGGCGGCGGTGTCCGCGCCGGGCTCCAGCGTGAGGGCGACGGCGGTGGCCTGGGCGCGGGCGGAGGCGGGGAGTTCGCCGGGGAGGCCGTAGTGCACGTGGCGCCAGGTGTCGAGGCTCGCGTAGACGACGCCGATGTGGCCGTAGGAGACCTTCTCGTCGACGGTGCCGGTGACGGTCAGCTCGATCCCGCTCTTGTCGACGGTGAGGACGTCGCCGACGCGGACGCCCTCGTCGGCGATCTCCTCGCTGATGACGATGCCGTTGCCGCCGTCCGCGAGCCCCTTGCCGGTGGCGGGCTCGGGGGCCAGGGCGGAGCCCGGCTCCATGCCGAAGACGGCGAGGTTGACGGAGGCGCCCTTCGCCGCGCCCTCGGTGACCTCGGCGTTGGCGAGGGCGTTGCCGAACGGCTCGGCGCGCTCGACGCCGGGCGCCTCGGCCCAGGCCCGCCAGTCCTCCCGCTCGATGGTGGAGCGGGAGAACTGCTCGCTGGTGGCCTTGGCGTCGAAGGCCATGTGGGTGGTGGGCAGGGCGCGGAGGCCGGAGATGCCGGCGTCGGCCAGCCCGGAGGCGAGGCCGGAGAGCAGGACGCCGAGGACGGCGATGAGCGCGACCACGGCGCCCATCAGGGCGAAGCGGCCGCGGGCGAACCGCAGGTCGCGGAGGGCGAGGAACACGGAGGACTCCCGGTGGGGGACACGGATGGCGCGGCGGCCGCCGCCCGGCCGCCCGGACGGCCCCGAAGCCCTGTCGCCCCCTGAGGCCCGTTGCCGCTGAGCACTCGGACACGGAGGCACGGGACCACCGGGCGCACCGGATACGGACTTTGCCGAACTTTGACGACACGCCTGTCGGCATCATAGCCGCTCTTCCCGACACCACTGTCGGCACCCTCGGCCCACGGAGCCGCCACAGGATGCGCCCGGCCGGAGCCGCCGGAGGCGGTGCACGGATACCGGGCGAGGCCGGGGAGCACGGGCGAGGCCCGGGGGACGTGAAGGACGGGCGTCCCGGCGGGCATCGTGGCCAGAGGGCTCTGAACGCCGAACACACGTGGTCCCGGGACGTGTACGAGCCCTCCCCCGCACCCCATGGGACATTCCGAGCCCCTTTCCCGCGGTGCGCGGCACGCCCAAGCAGCGGGCCGGGGCAATGGAGAAGCCGACAGCCTCCCCACCGTGATTCACTGCTGCCGGACGGTGACCCACGGCAGTGCGCCAATGACACGAGACGAAGGGAAGACGCCCGTGCCCCATGAGGTCGATGAGTCGTTCTTGGCGCTGCCGCTGCGCGCGCTCGCCGATGCCGCGCTGGCGCGAGCCCGCACGCTGGGCGCCGCGCACGCGGACTTCCGGCTGGAGCGGGTGCGCAGCGCCGCCTGGCGGCTGCGGGACGCCCGCCCGGCGGGATCCTCGGACACCACGGACCTGGGCTACGCGGTCCGGGTCGTGCACGGCGGGGCCTGGGGCTTCGCCTCCGGGGTCGACCTGACGACGGACGCCGCCGCCCGGGTCGCGGGCCAGGCCGTGGAGATGGCCAAGCTGTCGGCCCGGGTGATCGCGGCCGCCGGTTCGGACGAGCGGGTGGAGCTGGCCATCGAGCCGGTGTACGCCGACCGCACCTGGGTGTCGTCCTACGAGACCGATCCCTTCACCGTGCCGGACGCCGAGAAGACCGGGCTGCTCGCCGAGTGGAGCTCCCGGCTGCTGGCCGCCTCCTCCGTCGCCCACGCGGACGCCTCGCTCCTCACCGTCCACGAGAACAAGTTCTACGCGGACACCGCCGGCACCACGACCACCCAGCAGCGGATCAGGCTGCACCCGGAGCTGACGGCCGTCGCCGTGGACCCGGAGAGCGGCGAGTTCGAGTCGATGCGGACCGTCGCGCCGCCCGTCGGGCGCGGCTGGGAGTACCTCACCGGCGCGGGCGGCTGGGACTGGGACGCGGAGCTGGCCGGGATCCCGGAGCTGCTGGCCGAGAAGATGCGCGCGCCGAGCGTCGAGGCCGGCCGCTACGACCTGGTGGTGGATCCCACCAATCTCTGGCTCACCATCCATGAGTCGATCGGACATGCCACCGAGCTGGACCGCGCCCTCGGCTACGAGGCCGCGTACGCCGGCACCTCCTTCGCCACCTTCGACCAGCTCGGGCGTCTGCGCTACGGCTCGGAGCTGATGAACGTCACCGGCGACCGCACCGCCGAGCACGGCCTGGCGACCGTCGGCTACGACGACGAGGGCGTGGCGGCCCAGTCCTGGAACCTGGTGAAGGACGGCACGCTCGTCGGCTACCAGCTCGACCGCCGCATCGCGCGGCTCAGCGGCTTCGAGCGCTCCAACGGCTGCGCGTACGCGGACTCCCCCGCCCATGTGCCCGTCCAGCGGATGGCCAATGTGTCGCTGCGGCCCGCGCCGGACGGCCCGTCGACCGAGGAGCTGATCTCCGGGGTGGAGCGCGGCATCTACGTCGTCGGCGACCGTTCCTGGTCCATCGACATGCAGCGCTACAACTTCCAGTTCACGGGCCAGCGCTTCTTCCGGATCGAGAACGGGCGGCTCGCGGGCCAGCTCCGCGATGTCGCGTACCAGGCGACGACCACCGACTTCTGGGGCTCGATGAAGGCCGTCGGCGGCCCGGAGACATATCTCCTGTGCGGCGCGTTCAACTGCGGCAAGGCCCAGCCGGGGCAGGTCGCGGCCGTCTCGCACGGCTGCCCCTCGGCCCTTTTCGAACAGGTCACCATCCTCAACACCACGCAGGAGGCCGGTCAGTGAGCACGGTGAACCCCGCGAGCGGCAGGCCGCACGAGATCGTCGAGCGCGCGCTGGAGCTGTCCCGCGCCGACGGCTGCGTCGTCATCGCCGACGAGCACTCCGGCGCCAATCTGCGCTGGGCGGGCAACGCCCTGACGACCAACGGCGTCACCCGGGGCCGCACCCTCACCGTCATCGCCACCGTCGGCGGCGCGGAGGGCACCGCCTCCGGCGTGGTCTCGCGCTCCGCCGTCACGGCGGACGACCTGGAGCCGCTGGTACGGGCGGCGGAGGCGGCCGCGCGGGAGGCCGGCCCGGCCGAGGACGCCCAGCCGCTGGTCGAGGGGGTGCCACCGGCGCCGGAGTTCACCGAGCCCCCGGCCGAGACCTCCTCCGAGGTGTTCGCGGCCTTCGCCCCGGCGCTCGGGGAGTCCTTCGCGCGGGCCCGGGCCGGCGGCCGCGAGCTGTACGGCTTCGCCGCCCACAACCTCACCTCCAGCTACCTGGGCACCTCCACCGGTCTCCGGCTCCGCCACGACCAGCCCACCGGCACCCTCGAACTCAACGCCAAGTCCCCGGACCGCACCCGCTCCGCGTGGGCGGGCCGCCCCACCCGCGACTTCCGCGACGTCGACCCGCTCGCCCTGGACGCGGAGCTGGCGCGCCGGCTGGCCTGGGCGGAACGCCGCACCGAGCTGCCCGCCGGCCGCTACGAGACGCTGCTGCCGCCCACCGCCGTGGCCGATCTGCTGATCTACCAGCAGTGGTCCTCGACGGCCCGGGACGCGGCCGAGGGCCGCACCGTGTTCTCCCGGCCCGGCGGCGGCACCCGCGTCGGCGAGAAGCTGTCGGACCTGCCGCTCACGCTGCGCAGCGATCCCCGTGAACCCGGCCTCGAATCGGCCCCGTTCGTCCTCGCCCACTCCTCCGGCGACGACGCCTCCGTGTTCGACAACGGCCTGCCGCTGGAGCCCACCGAGTGGCTGCGGAACGGCGAGCTGAACCGGCTGATCACCACCCGGCACAGCGCGGGCCTCACCGGTCTGCCGCTCGCGCCGGGCATGGACAACCTCGTCCTCGACGCGGGCGGCGGCCGCTCCCTCGACGAGATGGTGGCGGCCTCCGGCCACGACGGGCCCTGTCTGCTGCTGACCTGCCTCTGGTACATCCGCGAGGTGGACCCGGCGACGCTGCTGCTCACCGGGCTGACCCGGGACGGCGTCTACCTCGTCGAGAAGGGGGAGGTGACCGCCGAGGTGAACAACTTCCGCTTCAACGAGTCGCCGGTCTCGCTGCTGGGCCGGGCCACCGAGGCGGGGATCACCGAGCGCACCCTCCCGCGGGAGTGGGGCGACTGGTTCACCCGGGCCGCCATGCCGGCCCTGCGCGTCCCGGACTTCCACATGAGCTCGGTCAGCCAGGGGGTGTGACACCGGGCCCCTCTAGACTGACCCCCGACCTCTCTCCCCTTCGATCCGCGGGAACGACACGATGACACGCCTCGGCGACTCCGTCACGCGCACCAGCGACCTGCTGGCGCAGGACCTCTCCTCCGACCAGGCCGTGGAGCGGCTGCTCACGGAGACGAAGGCCAGGCGCTATCTCGACCTGTCCGACCTGCCGGCGAAGGAGCAGGCGGAGCTGATCAGCTCCCGCTCGGTCGAGGTGCTGCCGGGGGTGGAGCAGCTCGCCGCGCGGATCGAGGAGCGCCGGGCGGAGGGCCGGGGCCTCCACATCAAGCTGGGCATCGACCCCACGGCGGCCGATGTGCACCTGGGGCACGCCGTGCCGGTGATCGTCCTCAGCCGCTTCCAGCGGATGGGCCACGACGTCACCCTGCTCATCGGGGACTTCACCGCCAAGATCGGCGACCCCTCGGGGCGTACGGCGGAGCGCCCGCCGCTCACGGACGAGGAGATCGCCGCCAACCTCGCCGGGTACCGGCAGCAGGTGCGGCCGTTCTTCGACTTCGAGAAGGTCCGCTTTCGGCAGAACAGCGAGTGGCTGTCGCCGTACACCTTCCCGGAGCTGCTGGAGCTGCTCTCCCAGGTGCCGGCCTCGCAGCTGCTCCAGCGGGAGGACTTCCGCAACCGGCTGGCCGCCGGCTCGGGCCTGACCATGTCGGAGCTGCTCTACCCGATCGCGCAGGCCCTGGACTCCGTCGCGCTGGACTGTGATGTGGAGGTGGGCGGCTCGGACCAGCTGCTGAATCTGCAGATGGGCCGGAAGCTGATGGAGCTGCGCGGGCAGCGGCCGCAGCTGGTGCTGACGATGCCGCTCATCGAGGGCACGGACGGCACCGGCGCCAAGATGTCCAAGTCCAAGGGCAACTACGTGGGCCTGACCGCGGCGCCCGACGACGTCTTCGGCAAGATCATGTCGGTGCCGGACCGGCTGATGGAGCCCTACCTCAAGGCGTGGACCGAGTGGACGGACGAGGAGATCGAGCTCGCCCTCGGCCGGGTCGCGGACCGCTCGCTGCACCCGATGGACCTCAAGAAGGTGCTGGCGGGTGAGGTGGTCGCGGCGCTGTACGGCGTGGAGGCGGCGATGGCCGCGCGGGCCGGCTTCACCGCGCAGTTCTCGCGGCGGAGTTTCTCGGACGTCGGGGAGCTGCCGGGGGTGGACGTGGCCGAGCACGGCACCGAGTCCGTGGCGGTGGTGCTGACGAAGGTGCTGGAGTTCACGCCCAGCGTCTCGGCCGCGCGGCGGATCGCCAAACAGAACGGGCTGCGGCTGGTGGTGGAGACCGAGAACGGCCAGAAGGCCGTCGTCCTGTCGGAGGCCGCGGCCGCCCGCCCGCTGGGTGAGGTGCTGGCCGAGTCGCTGTCCGGGGCCGGGGCCATCGGCGCCGCGGAGGTCTACCTCAAGGCGGGGCGGAAGCTCGCCCGGGTGACGGACGCCTGAACCCGGCGGCGGGCGGGGTGTGCCCGGTGCCCGGGCGGCGGATCCGGTACCCGGGCGGCGGATCCGGTGCCGGGCGGCGGCTGAGCCCGGGCGGCGGATCCGGTGCGCGGTTCCGTGCACCGGGCCGTCCGGCCGGGCGGGCGCCTCAGGCCCGTTCGCGGTAGCGCTTCGTCCCGCGCATCTTGGCCCAGAGCGGGGTGATCAGGGCGACGACCACGATGGCGCCGGCCAGCTGGAAGGCGTGCCGCCACCAGTCGATGCCGCTGGTCTCGTCCACTCCGGCCGCCCGGGCCAGGGCATTGCCGCCCAGTGCGCCGAGCATGCCGCAGATGACGGTCAGCCAGAGGGGGATGTTCTGCCTCCCGGGGAGGAGGCCCCGGGCGAGCACACCCAGGATCAGACCGACGACAATCGCCCACAACCAGCTCATGCTCTCCTCCTCGTACGGCGGTACGAACCCATACACCGCCAGTCTCCGCCCGGTTTCCCTACGCCGCATGTCGTATGGAGCGCTACGCGGCCCGGCGCAGTGCCGTACGGCGGGACGAGCCGGTACCCGGTGGGTGGCCCCGGGCCGTTCCGGCGTACCGTGGACAGAACGCCGGTCTCGGGGTGCCCGGCACGGACTCAGGTGGTGGAACGCGATGCGGAAGAAGAACGAGGCGCAGGTCTTCCGGATCACCGGGGCCCGCCAGGGGCTGGCGGAGGACGTGCGGGGGCGGCAGCGGCGCTATGTGATCTCGATGTCGGTGCGCACGGTCTCGGTGGTGCTCGCCGCGGTCCTCTGGAACGTGGAACGGCATGTCGCGGTGGTCGCGCTCGTGCTGGGCGTGCTGCTGCCGTACATCGCCGTGGTGATCGCCAACGGCGGCCGGGAGAACGCCGTTTCCCTGCCGTCCGCGCATCTGGCGGACCCGGTCCGGCCGGTGCTGGAGGGCAGGCCGGTGGGCGGCGGCCCGGAACCGGGGCCGGAATCCGGGCCGGGGCCCGCCGGTGCCCGGCAGGACCGGGAACCGGGCGGGGCGGGCTGAGCGGGAGGGCCCGCGGCGGCCGGTGCGACGGCCCGTCGAGCTCTGGAGAAGCCTCAAGAAAAGCTCAGATCAATCATGCGGTTCCGGTGCACCGGCGTGTGCCCGCCGTGCCATACTGCGTACGCGCTCCGCATCCCCCGTCGGGGCGACGGACCGACGCCGGGCGGCTCCCCCCGTGGCTGCCCGGCGTCGTCATGTCCGAACCGGGCATTCCTCTTCCGGTTCGCTCCGCGGAATACCGCTCCACCCCACCCGGCCACCCCACCCGGCGGCACCCCGTGTCCCCCGGCCTAGGCTGGTCCCGTGAACGCTCCCCAGGACCCTCCGCCCCTCCCGCGCACCGAGCCCTCCGGCGACGGCCCTCCCCCGTGCTCCGCCAAGGGCTGCCGGGCCCCGGCCGTCTGGGTGCTGGCCTGGAACAACCCGAAGCTGCACACCCCGGAGCGGCGCAAGACCTGGCTGGCCTGCGAGGAGCACCGCGAGCATCTGTCGTCGTTCCTCGGGGTCCGCGGCTTCCTCAAGGACGTGGTGGCGTTCGCCGACTGGGAGAGCCCCCGCGCGGACGGGCCCTCAGCCGCCGATCGCTGACATCGGGCGCTGCGGCTGCAGGAACGAGGGATCGTCCAGGCCCGAACCGGCCTTCTTGCCCCACATCGCCGTGCGCCACAGCCGGGCGATCTCCTCGTCCGGGGCCCCGGAGCGGAGGGCGCCGCGCAGATCCGACTCCTCCCGGGCGAACAGGCAGGTGCGCACCTGGCCGTCGGCGGTGAGCCGGGTGCGGTCGCAGGCCCGGCAGAACGGGCGCGTCACGGAGGCGATGACGCCGACGCGGGCGGGGCCGCCGTCCACCAGCCAGCGCTCGGCGGGCGCGGAGCCGCGCTCGCCCTCCTCCTCGGCGGTGAGGTGGAAGCGGCCGCGGAGGCTCGCCAGGATCTCTCCGGCCGTGATCATGCCGTCCCGGGTCCAGCCGTGCTGGGCGTCGAGCGGCATCTGCTCGATGAACCGGAGTTCGTAACCCCGTTCGACGGCCCAGGCGAGCAGCTCGGGCGCCTCGTCGTCGTTGAGGCCCGGCATCAGGACGGCGTTGACCTTGACGGGATCGAGGCCGGCGGCCCGGGCGGCCTCCAGACCACGGAGGACGTCCCGGTGGCGGTCGCGGCGCGTCATGGTGCGGAAGACCTCGGGGCGCAGCGTGTCGAGGGAGACGTTGACCCGGTCGAGACCGGCCTCGCGCAGGGCTCCGGCGGTGCGTTCCAGCCCGATGCCGTTGGTCGTGAGGGACATCCGGGGGCGGGGCTCCAGGGCGGCGCAGCGCTCGACGATCCCGGCCAGCCCCGGGCGGAGCAGCGGTTCGCCGCCGGTGAAGCGGACCTCTTCGACGCCGAGCGCGGTGACGGCGATGCCGATCAGCCGGACGATCTCGTCGTCCGTGAGCAGGTCCGGCTTGGCCAGCCACTGGAGGCCCTCTTCGGGCATGCAGTAGGTGCAGCGCAGATTGCAGCGATCGGTGAGGGAGACACGCAGGTCGGTGGCGACCCGTCCGAAGGTGTCGATGAGCATGAAGGCGGCCCCTCCCACGGATTCCTGCGGACGCGGAGCCGGGGCCGAGGCTCCGGGCTCCGTTCCGTGCAGGGTACGCGACTCCGGTGACAACCGAGCTGTCCACCGGGGCCGCGCACCCCGCCTCCGTGGTGGGGCCGCCCTCACCCTTGCGGGTGCGGTGCTGTGCGATCAGTGCGATCAGTGGGCGTGCGTACCGGTGAGGGAACGCACCTCCAGCTCCGCGTACTTGTCGATGTTCGGCTGCTCCTTGGAGAGCAGGGTGCCGATCCAGCCGAGCAGGAAGCCCAGCGGGATGGAGACCAGACCCGGGTTCGCCAGCGGGAACCAGTGGAAGTCCACCTCGGAGAACATCGAGGTGGGCTTGCCCGACACGACCGGCGAGAAGAGCACCAGCAGCACCGAGGACGCCAGACCACCGTAGATCGACCACAGCGCGCCCTGGGTGGTGAAGCGCTTCCAGAAGAGGCTGTAGAGGATGGTCGGGAGGTTGGCCGAGGCGGCGACCGCGAAGGCGAGCGCGACCAGGAAGGCCACGTTCAGGTCACGGGCGAAGACGCCGAGGAAGATGGCCGCGCCACCGATACCGATGGTCGACAGCCGGGCCGCGCGGACCTCCTCCTTCTCGGAGGCGTTGCCCTTGCGGATGACGTTGACGTACAGGTCGTGCGCGAAGGACGACGAGGACGCCAGGGTCAGGCCGGCGACCACCGCGAGGATGGTGGCGAAGGCCACCGCGGAGATGACCGCGAGCAGGATGGCGCCGCCCGCGGAGCCCGCGCCGCCACCGATCTCCTGCGCGAGGAGAGGTGCCGCCGTGTTGCCCGCCGCGTTCGACTCTATGATCGTTTCCTGCTTGAGCAGCGCCGCGGCGCCGAAGCCCAGGGCGATGGTCATCAGGTAGAAGCCGCCGATGATGCCGATGGCCCAGTTCACGGACTTCCGGGCGACCCGGGCGGTGGGCACCGTGTAGAAGCGGATCAGGATGTGCGGCAGACCGGCGGTGCCGAGCACGAGGGCGAGGCCGAGCGAGATGAAGTCGATCTTCGTCATCGAGCTGACGCCGTACTTGAGGCCGGGCTCCAGGAAGGCCGCGCCCTTACCGCTGTTCTCCGCCGCCGCGCCGAGCAGCGAGGAGATGTTCCAGTTGAACTTGAACATGACCAGCGCCGTGATCAGGAGCGTACCCGCGATCAGCAGCACCGCCTTGATCATCTGGACCCAGGTGGTGCCCTTCATGCCGCCGATGGCGACATAGAGGATCATCATGATGCCGACCAGGATCACGATCGAGACCTTGCCGGCCTCGGAGGTGATGCCGAGCAGGAGCGCCACCAGGGCGCCCGCGCCGGCCATCTGGGCGAGCAGGTAGAAGATCGAGACCACGATGGTGGAGACACCGGCCGCGGTGCGGACCGGACGCTGCCGCATCCGGAAGGCCAGCACGTCACCCATGGTGAACCGGCCGGAGTTGCGGAGCGGCTCGGCGACGAGCAGCAGCGCGATCAGCCAGGCGACGAGGAAGCCGATGGAGTACAGGAAGCCGTCGTATCCGAAGAGGGCGATGGCGCCCGCGATGCCCAGGAAGGACGCCGCCGACATGTAGTCGCCGGAGATCGCCAGGCCGTTCTGGAAACCGGTGAAGGAACGGCCGCCGGCGTAGAAGTCGGTGGCGTCCTTCGTCTGCCGGCCGGCCCAGATGGTGATGCCGAGGGTGGCGAGGACGAAGGTGACGAAGAGGCTGATGATCAGGACGCGGTGCTCACCCGCGTCACCGGCGGCCAGCACCGTGGCCGTGTCGAGGGAGAGAGTTCTCATGCCTGACCCTCCAGACGGGCCTTGATCGCGTCGGCCTTCGGGTCAAGCTTCGCCTCCGCGTGGCGGGAGTACCACCAGGCGATGAGGAAGGTGCTCACGAACTGCGCCACGCCGAGGACGAAGGCGACGTTGATGTTCCCAAGGAGCTTGGTGCCCATGAAGCCGCCCGCGTAGTTGGACAGCAGGACGTACAGGAAGTACCAGGTGATGAAGGCAATGGTCAGCGGGAAGGCGAAGGAGCGGTGTGCGTGACGCAGTTCGGCGAACTCGGCACTCTCCTGCGCTTCCCTGTACGCCACGGCGCCGAGCGCCGCTCTCTGCGTGTAGTCGTTCCCCTGGGGCGGGGGCGATGCGGTGTCCACGGGCTCTCCAGTGGGTGTAGCTGAGACGGAACGTTGGCACTGAGTGACAGATCACTCCGGCGCCGGACTCGGCATGTTAGGCGCGTTCTCAGCCATTCGAACAGAGGGTTGTCATTTCAATTTCGCATGATCTGCCGACGAGCGCTCTCACCAGCGGTGGATCACCTCATCGTTACCTGGCGAACACGCAGATCAGAGCCCTTTGCCCGCCTTGCGGCCGATGGCCGGACGGCGGTGTCCGGCCGTTCCGCCCTCCAGTTCCGGTCATTCTTGTGGCACGCGGGGTCACCAGGGCGAACGCGTCCGGCGGCTCCCGCGGGGGGCCGGCGCGGCAGAACCGAACACCTGGGGTTACCGAGCGTATACGGCGGTGATGGGCGCGGGCGGCGAGCGGACCGCCCGCGCGGCCCCGGACCCGGGGCCGTCCGGACGGGCAGCCTTCTTGGCCCGGCCGGTCCAATCGGCAGCGAAAGCCCGACTTTCCGTCAGATTCAATTGATCAGGTCGGCTGTTCGGCGCTAGCTTCCGCTGTCATGCACCCGTCCACACGCGACCCGCGTGCGGACGGACTCACGGATGATGTGGAGAACCCATGGTTCATCTCCGCTCCAGACGCTCGCGCGCTCTCGCCCTGCCCCTCGGGCTCGCGCTGGCGGCGTCTGTCGGAATCCTGCCCGGTGCCGCTTCCGCCGCCCCGCACCGGGCGCCGGCGAAGGCCGCGGCCCCGGAGGGCCCGCTGCTCTCGTACGTGGTGAACACCGCCCCCGGCCGGCGCGCCGCCGCCCGGGTGGAACGGGCCGTCACCCGGGCCGGCGGAACGGTCGTCGCCGGCCACGACCGGATCGGTGTGATCGTCGCCCACGCCACGGACCCGGAGTTCGGCGCGACCCTGCGCGCCGTCGAGGGAGTCCACTCGGCCGGCGCCACCCGCACCGCGCCGCTCCAGTCCGCCGCCACCACCGAGGTCGGCCGGCCCGAGAAGGTCGGCGAGCCCGCGGCCCCGCTCCGCCGCGCGGCCGCCGGCGAGGGCCGGGAGCCGCTGGAGTCCCTGCAGTGGGACATCCCGGCCATCAAGGCGGACCGTGCGGCCGAGGTCAACCCGGGCAGCCGCGCGGTGACCGTCGCGGTGATCGACACCGGGGTGGACGACACCCACCCCGACCTGGCGCCCAACTTCTCCCGCCGCCAGTCGGCGAACTGCGTCGGGGGCGTCCCGGACACCAGCCCCGGCGCCTGGCGCCCGTACACCGCCGACGACTACCACGGCACGCACGTCGCCGGCTCGATCGCCGCCGCGCGCAACGGCATCGGTGTCGCCGGGGTGGCGCCGAACGTCCGGGTCTCCTCGATCAAGGTGAGCGAGCCCGGCACCAGCCTGTTCTTCGCCGAGGCGGTGGTGTGTGCGTTCGTCTTCGCCGCCGACCACGGCGTCGAGGTCACCAACAACAGCTACTACGTGGACCCGTGGCTGTTCGCCTGCGCGGACCAGCCGGACCAGAAGGCCATCCGCGAGGCGGTCGGCCGGGCGGCGGCGTACGCGCAGCGCAAGGGAGCGGTGAACGTCGCCTCGGCGGGCAATTCGAACATGGACCTCGCCGCGGACTCCCTCACCGACGACTCCAGCCCGAACGACACCACCCCGGTCGAGCGGGAGATCGACCCGGGTGAGTGCTGGGACATCCCGGCCCAGCTGCCCGGTGTCGTCACCGTCGCCGCGACCGGTGTCCGCTCCCTGAAGTCGTACTACTCCAACTACGGTCTCGGCCAGATCGACGTCGCGGCCCCGGGCGGCGACAAGTACCAGGTGCCCGAGCTGCCCGCGAAGGACGGCCGGATCCTCTCCACCATGCCGGAGGGCGACTACGCCTATCTGCAGGGGACGTCGATGGCCGGCCCGCATGTCGCCGGGGTGGCCGCGCTGGCGATGAGCGCACGTCCGGACGCGAGCCCGCAGGAGGTGCAGTGGCTGCTCAAGGCCGGTGCCGACAACCCGGGTTGCCCCTCGGAGCCGTACGATCCGGACGGTGACGGCAAGATCAGCGCCGAGTGCGAGGGCACCGAACACGTCAACAGTTTCTACGGCTTCGGCATCGTCGACGCCCTCGACGCGGTAAAGAAGTGATGCGGCACACGGGTCGCCCTTCCCGTATCCGGCGCACCGCCGGCACCCGCCGTTCCGACCGTCCTGTTCTTTCCGACGAAGTGGAGACCTCATGACCATGACGCCGCTGTCCGCACGGTCGCGCCGTGCCGTGGCCATACCGGCGGGCATGGCCCTGGCCGCCGCACTCGCCGTGCTGCCCGGGTCGGCGAGCGCCGCCGCGGCCGACGCCGGTGCGGAAGCCGCCGCGCCGGCCGCCGCCGGGGGCGAGTCCCTGAGCTACGTCGTCAACGTCCGCCCGGGGAAGGGCACGAGCACGAAGGTCGGCAAGGCGATCGCCAGGGCGGGCGGCACCGTCGTCCAGGCGTACGACAAGATCGGTGTGATCGTCGTCCACGCCTCCGACCCCGGCTTCGCCGAGAGGATCCGTGCCGTGAAGGGCGTCCAGTCGGCCGGTGCCACCCGCACCGCGCCGCTGCCCTCGGCCGCCACCACGGACGTGGGCGCCCCGCAGGAGCTGACGCCCCGCCAGATGAAGGCCGCGGAGGCCACGGCGGAGGAGGACGAGGACCCGCTCCAGCCGCTCCAGTGGGACCTGCCCGCCATCAAGGCGGACCGGGCCCACGAGGTCTCGCTCGGCAGCGACAAGGTGACCGTCGCCGTGATCGACACCGGGGTGGACGACACCCACCCGGACCTGGCACCCAACTTCGACCGCGAGGCCTCCGTCAACTGCGTGGCCGGCAAGCCCGACACCAGCGACGGGGCCTGGCGTCCGGGCGAGGGCGAGAGCCCGCACGGGACGCACGTCGCGGGAGAGATCGCCGCCGCGAAGAACGGCGTCGGCGTGACCGGCGTCGCCCCGGGCGTCAAGGTCTCCGGCATCAAGGTGTCGACCGCGGACGGCTGGTTCTACACGGAGGCCGTCGTCTGCGGCTTCATGTGGGCGGCCGAACACGGCGTCGACGTGACCAACAACAGCTACTACGTCGACCCGTGGATGTTCAACTGCACGGACGACCCCGACCAGAAGGCGCTGGTGGAGGCCCTCACCCGGGCCACCCGCTACGCGGAGCGCAAGGGCGCGGTCAACGTCGCCGCGGCCGGCAACTCCAACTTCGACCTGGCGTCCGACTCCATCATCGACGCCTCCAGCCCGAACGACTCCACTCCGGTCGAGCGCGACATCGACCCGAGCGTGTGCCCGGACATCCCGACCCAGCTCCCCGGCGTGGTGACCGTCTCCGCCACCGGGGCCAAGGGCCTCAAGTCCTCGTTCTCCAACTACGGCAAGGGGGTCATCGACATCGCGGCCCCGGGCGGTGACAGCACCGCCTACCAGCCGCCGGAGGCCCCGGCGACCAGCGGGCTGATCCTCGGCCCGCTGCCGGGCGACCGCTACGGCTACATGGCCGGTACGTCCATGGCCTCGCCGCATGTCGCGGGTGTCGCGGCGCTGATCAAGAGCAAGCGCCCGTGGGCGTCGCCGCGCATGGTCAAGGCCCTGCTCAAGGTCCAGGCGGACCGCAAGGCCTGCACCAACCCGTACGACATCAACGGCGACGGCGAGGCCGACGCGGTCTGCGAAGGCGGCCGGTACGGCAACGGCTTCTACGGGGCCGGGCTCACCGACGCCCTGGACGCGGTGAAGCGCTGACCCCCTGAGGGGAGTTCAGCACCGGAGGGCCGGGCGGTCACCACCGCCCGGCCCTCCGGCCGTTCCTGTCCTGACGCGCCGTTTCCCTCGCGCTACTCCCCGGCCGGTACGGCGCCCGGCGCGGCGGCCGCGGGCACGTCCGGCGGCGCGTCCGCGGACGGCACGGCGCCCGCGGACGGCACGGCGGCGGCGGGCGGCACGGCGGCGGCGGGCGGCACGGCGGCGGCGGGCGGCACGGCGGCGGCGGCGGGCGACGGCTGCCAGCCGGGCCCGCGCAGCACCCGGCCGGCGCGTTCGCGCCAGCTCCGGGCGGCGCGGAGGTCCCGGGCGATCGCCACGTACTCGTGGGTGGCCACCCGCAGCGGGTTGTAGGTGTGGATGTTTTTGGTCAGCCCGTAGACGGGCCGCTCCACCTCGGCCGCGAAGGAACCGAACAGCCGGTCCCAGACGATGAGGATGCCGCCGAAGTTGCGGTCCAGATAGCTGCCCTGCGAGGCGTGGTGCACGCGGTGGTGCGAGGGGGTGTTGAGGACGAACTCCAGCGGCCGGGGCAGCTTGCCGATCCGCTCGGTGTGGATCCAGAACTGGTAGACGAGGCTGACGGAGGAGAGGAAGGCCAGCACCGCCGGATGCACACCACAGGCGATCATGGGCAGGTAGAACGGCCACGTGGTCAGGCTCGTCCACGGCTGGCGCAGCGCCGTGGAGAGGTTGAACTTCTGGCTGGAGTGGTGCACCACGTGGCAGGCCCAGAGGATGCGGATCACGTGGTGGCCGCGGTGGGACCAGTAGTAGAAGAAGTCCTGGGCGACCAGCAGGAGCAGCACGGTCCACCACACGGTGGGGACCCGCAGCGGCGTCAGCTCGTAGACGGCGGTGTAGATCGCGACGATCGGGATCTTCCACAGCAGATCGAACACCAGGCTGCCGAGCCCCATACCGATGCTGGTGGCGGCGTCCTTGGACCCATAGCCGGCGGCGTCCTCGTCCGGGTGCAGCCGGTAGCTCACCGCCTCGACGACGGTGAGCAGCACGAAGGCGGGTATCGACCACAGCACGACGTCGGGAAGGTTGGGCATGCACGCACGATAGGACCCGCCGCGCCGCGCCGCCAGAGGTAGTTACCGAGCAGTATTTCCCGCGGGTACCGGATCCGGCCCCCGCGGAGCGGCCGGACGCCCCGCGGCCGGGGCCGGAACCCCGCCGGCCGGACGGCCGGGCCGACCCGAACTCCCCCTCCCCCGCCGCGCGTTGCGGCTCCGGAGCCGCCCGGGCACCAGTGCCGTTCCGGCCGCCGGGCCGGGGGGCGGCGGCGGTGTCGGCGCGGCCCCGTATTCTCAGTGACCATGCTCGAAGACCGCACGGCAGCCCCGCCCCTCATCGGGCGGCAGTCCGTTCCGACGCCCCCGACCGCCTGGCCCCCCGCGTATCCGCGGGGCTATGCCGTGGTCGACGTCGAGACCACCGGTCTCGCCCGGGACGACCGCATCGTGTCGGCCGCCGTCTACCGGCTCGACGCACGGGGCGAGGTGGAGGACCACTGGTACACCCTGGTCAACCCCGAGCGCGATCCCGGACCGGTGTGGATCCACGGTCTGACGAGCGACGTCCTCGAAGGCGCCCCGCTCTTCCCGGAGATCGCCCAGGAGCTCGCGGCGCGGCTCGACGGCCGGGTGCTCGTCGCGCACAACGCCATGTTCGACTGGTCGATGCTGGCCCGGGAGTACGCCCGGGCGGGCAGCACGGCCCCGGTGCGGCAGCGGCTGTGCACCATCGCGCTCGCCAAGGAGCTGCGGCTGCCCCTGCCGAACCACAAGCTGGAGTCGCTCGCCGCGCACTACGGCGTCCAGCAGCGCCGGGCCCACCACGCCCTGGACGACGCCCGGGTGCTCGCCGAGGCGTTCCGTCCCAGCCTGCACCTGGCGGCCGGCAGCGGAATGGCCCTGCCGCTGCACACCTGCCGGCCGCTCACCGAGTGGCACGACGGCCCCTCCCCCGCCGGGGGGACCCGCGGCTCGTACCGCCCGGCGAGCTGGCGGCCCAGCCGCAGGCGCCCGCCCTGCCCGTATCCGAACCCGGGCCGGTACGAGCCGGGCAAGCCCCTGATACAGGGCATGCGGGTCGCCTTCTCCGGCGACACCTCCGTGGACCGGGAGCTGCTGGAGGACCGCGCCACCGAGGCCGGCCTGCACGTCGCCACGAGTGTGTCCCGGCTCACCAGTCTGCTGGTGACCAACGACCCCGGCTCGGCCACCTCCAAGACCGTCAAGGCCCGGGCCGTCGGCACCCCCGTGGTCGACGAGGCCGCGTTCATGCAGCTGCTGGGCGATGTCGCCCCGGCAGCGGACGCCGCCCCGCAATCAGGTGAATGAGGCGCGACGCGCCCGCCGCACGCCCCCCGTCCGCCGCCCCGCGCCCGCAGTCTGTGGCGCATGGCCAGATGCGAGGTATGCGGAAACGACTACGGCATGAGTTTTGAAGTGCACGCCCAGGGCGACGTGCACGTCTTCGACTGTTTCTCCTGCGCCATCCACCGCATGGCGCCGATCTGCGAGCACTGCGACTCCCGGATCATCGGCCAGGGCACGGAGGCGGACGGGCACTTCTACTGCAGTGCCCACTGTGCCCGGGCCGAGGGGAAGGTGGGCCTGGTCGACCACGTCTGACCCCGTCCGGCCACGGCCCACCGGGCCCTACCGTCCCGCACCCCGCGACCGAGTTGTACGGTCGTGGGGTGTACCGCTTCCTGTTGACCCGGCAGTGGGTGATCCTCACCCTCGTGGCGCTGCTCCTCGTCCCCGTGATGATCGAGCTGGGCTTCTGGCAGCTCCACCGCCATGAGAACCGGGTCGCGCACAACCGGCTGATCGAGCGGAACCTTCGGGCCCGCCCCGTGCCCGTGACCGAGCTGACCTCCCCGGGCCACGTGGTGCCGAAGGACGACTACTGGCGGAGTGTGACGGCCACCGGCACCTTCGACACCGCGAACGAGGCCGTGATCCGCCAGCGGACCGCCCCCGACAGTGACCGCATCGGCTACTTCGTGCTGACTCCCCTGCTCCTCGGCGACGGCCGCGCCGTGCTCGTCAACCGCGGCTGGATCCGGACGGGCGCGGACCTCGCCGCGTTCCCGGAGATCCCCGCCCCGCCCGCCGGGCAGGTCACCGTCACCGGCCGGCTCATGGGCGACGAGACCACCGAGGCCAGCGGCATCAAGGACAAGCAGGGGCTGCCCGACCGGCAGTACATGCTGATCAACAGCGGCCGGCAGGCCGAGCGGCTGGACCGGGAGGTGCTGGGCGGCTACATCGAGCTGGTGAAGCCCGCGGCCCGCAGCCCGCAGCCCCTCGCCGAGCCCGACCACGACAGCATCGGCGTCAACATGGCCTACGCCGTGCAGTGGTGGATCTTCGCCGCGGGGGTCCCGGCCGGCTGGGTGATCCTCCTCCGCCGCGAGCTCGCCGACCGCCGCCGCGCGGACGGCAGGGCCCGGGACGGGGAGAGCGGCGAACCCGTGCCCGTCCCGTCCTGACCCGCCGCGCCCCGCGTCCGCGCGCCCGGCCGGGGTAGGCAGGAGGCACAGGCCCGGGGCGGCGGGAGCCCGGGCACCGACGGGGAAGGGACGACGTGCCGGGACTGATCGAGGACTACGCGCTCATCGGCGATCTGCAGACGGCCGCCCTCGTGGGCCGCGACGGCTCCATCGACTGGCTCTGCCTGCCCCGCTTCGACTCGGGCGCCTGCTTCGCCGCGCTGCTGGGCGGCGAGGAGAACGGCCGCTGGCGGCTGGCTCCCCGTTCCGCCGGCCCCGGCACGGTCTGCGCCGGCCGCTCGTACCGCGGGGACACCCTGGTGCTGGACACCGTCTGGGACACCCCGGAGGGCAGCGTCCGGGTCACCGACTTCATGCCGCAGCGCGACCGCGCCCCCGACCTGGTCCGCATCGTCGAGGGCCTGTCCGGCCGGGTGGAGATGACCGGCGAGATCCGGCTGCGCTTCGACTACGGCGGCATCGTCCCCTGGGAGCGCCGCGCCGACGGCCACCACATCGCCGTCGCGGGCCCGGACTCGGCCTGGCTGCGCACCGAGCAGGCCGTCTGGACCCGCGGCGAGGACGGCTGCGCCCGCGCGGACTTCACCGTCGCCGCGGGCGAGCGCGTGGCCTCCGTCCTCACCTGGCACCCCTCGCACGAGGAGGTGCCGCACGCCATAGACCCGTACGAGTCCCTGGCCCACACGCTTCAGGACTGGGAGACCTGGTCCGCGCAGTGCACGTACCAGGGGCCCTGGCGGCAGGCCGTGCTGCGGTCCCTGATCACACTCAAGGCCCTCACCTACGCCCCGACGGGCGGCATCGTCGCCGCGGCCACCACCTCGCTCCCCGAGGAGATCGGCGGCGTCCGCAACTGGGACTACCGCTACTGCTGGCTGCGGGACGCCGCCCTCACCCTCAAGGCGCTGGTCTCCGGGGGCTATCTCGCCGAGGCCGCCGCCTGGCGGGACTGGCTGCTGCGGGCCGTCGCCGGCTCCCCCGCGGACCTCCAGATCATGTACGGGATCGCGGGCGAACGGCGGCTGACGGAGATCGAGACGCCCTGGCTGGGGGGCTACGAGGGCTCCGCCCCGGTCCGGATCGGCAACGCCGCCGTGGAGCAGCACCAGCTCGACGTCTACGGCCAGGTCCTGGACTCCCTCCACCTCGCCCGGCGCAGCGGACTCGCGCCGGAGGAGAACGCCTGGAACCTCCAGCGGGCGCTGATGGACTTCCTGGAGGGCGACTGGCGCGAGCCGGACGAGGGGATCTGGGAGATACGCGGCCCGCGCCGCCACTTCGTCCACTCCAAGGTCATGGCGTGGGTGGCCGCGGACCGGGCGATCCGCACCACGGAGGCCCACCCGGAGCTGAAGGCCGACACCGGACGCTGGCGGGCGATGCGGGAGACCGTGCACCGGGAGGTGTGCGAGAAGGGCTACGACCCGGAGCGCAACACCTTCACCCAGTACTACGGTTCCCGGGGGCTGGACGCGGCCACCCTCCTCATCCCCGCGGTGGGCTTCCTGCCGCCCTCCGACCCGCGCGTGGTCGGCACCGTGGACGCCGTGCGCCGCGAACTCGACCACGGCGGCCTCATCCGCCGCTACGAGACCGGCTACGGGGAGGACGGCCTGCCCGGCGGCGAGGGCGCGTTCCTCGTCTGCTCCTTCTGGCTGGCCGACGCGCTGCTCGCCACCGGCCGCCGCGCCGAGGCCCGGGACCTGTTCGAGCGGCTGCTGGGCCTCCGCAACGACGTGGGGCTGCTGGCGGAGCAGTGGGATCCGGTCACCGGCCGCCAACTGGGCAACTACCCGCAGGCGTTCAGCCATGTGGGTCTGGTCAACACGGCCCGGGCGCTCTCCTCGGCGGACGGTACGAGACCATGGGGCCATGGATCTTGGACTGAATGACCGTGTGTACGTCGTCACCGGCGGCTCCCGGGGCCTCGGCCTGGCCGCCGCCCGCGAGCTGGTCGCCGACGGCGCGAGGGTCGTGCTGGCCTCCCGCGACGGGCAGAGCATCGCCGCCGCGGCCGAGGGCCTGGGCCCGAACGCGATCGGGATCGCCGCCGACAACGCCGATCCGGAAACCCCCGGCCGGCTCATCGGCACGGCCCGGGACCGCTTCGGGCGCTTCGACGGCGTGCTGGTCAGCGTCGGGGGCCCGCCGCCCGGTTCCGGCGCGGACAACACGGACGAGCAGTGGCGGTCCGCGTTCGAGTCCGTCTTCCTGGGCGCCGTCCGGATGGCCCGCGCGGCGGCGGGCGAGCTGGGCGAGGGCGGCGTCATCGGCTTCGTCCTCTCCGGCTCCGTCCACGAGCCGATCCCCGGGCTGGCGATCTCCAACGGGCTCCGCCCGGGGCTGGCCGGCTTCGCCAAGTCGCTGTCCGTGGAGCTCGGCCCGCGCGGCATCCGCGTCATCGGGCTGCTGCCGGCCCGGATCGACACGGACCGGGTCCGCGAGCTGGACGCGCTCTCCGGCGACGCGGAGGCGGCCCGCGCCCGCAACGCGGCCGCGATCCCGCTCGGCCGCTACGGCACCCCGGAGGAGTTCGGCCGGACCGCGGCCTTCTTCCTCTCCCCCGCGGCCTCGTACCTCACCGGGGTGATGCTCCCGGTGGACGGCGGCTTCCGGCACGGCTTCTGAACCGCCCGGCTCCGGCCTCCGCGGGACTGCCGTGACCGGCCGGTCCCGCGGAGGCCGGGCGGATGCCGGTCAGTCGGAGAGGCCCGCCAGATCGCGGAGGCGGCGGCTCTGGGCCGCGCGCTCCGCGGCCCGCTGCTCGTCGAGGGTGCGGCCGGCCGCGCCCTTCAGCAGTGCCTTGGTCTCGATGACGGCGTTGCGCGGCGCCACCAGGATCGCCGCGGCCAGGTCGCGGGCCGCGGCGTCGAGCTCGGCGGCCGGGACGACGAGGTTGGCGAGACCGGTGCGCTCGGCCTCGGCGGCCTGCACGAAGCGGCCGGTGACGCAGATCTCCAGCGCGCGGGCGTAGCCGACGAGCGCGACCAGGGGGTGGGTGCCGGTGAGATCCGGCACGATGCCCAGGCCGGTCTCGCGCATCGCGAACCGGACGTCGTCGGCACAGACCCGCAGATCGCAGGCGAGAGCGAGCTGGAAGCCGGCGCCGATGGCGTGGCCCTGCACGGCGGCGACGGTGACGATGTCGTTCCGCCGGAGCCAGGTGAAGCCCTCCTGGAACTCGGCGATGGCCGACTCGCCGCCGTCCTCCCGGGCCGCCAGCTCCATCACGGAGGGCTCGCCGTCGAAGCCCTCGGGGGTGAAGGCGCGCCGGTCGAGGCCCGCGGAGAAGGACTGGCCCTCGGCCCGCACCACGACGACCCGGACGGTTCCCGGCAGGAGCCGCCCGGACTCGGCCAGGGCGCGCCACAGGGCGAAGGTCTGGGCGTTGCGTTTGGCGGGGTTGGCCAGGGTCACCGTGGCGACGGAGCCGTCGTCGTCGAGGGTGAGCCGTACGCCGTCCCGGTCCAGCAGGGTCATGGGTGCCTCCGGAATGGGCCGCAGTGGATCAGCGCCGGTCGCGCAGCGGGGCCGTGACGGTACCGGTCCGCTCCCGGGCAACTGTATTACTGCACAGTAACCACCCGGGCGGCCGGAAGACCGACCGGGTGGTCACCACCCGTTCCGTCGGGGCGCACCGTCCTTGCGGACGGGACGGAGATCAGGACGAGGCGGCCTTCTTGCCGCGTGTGGCGCCGCCGCGGCCCCGCAGGGTCACCCCTGACTCGCTGAGCATCCGGTGGACGAATCCGTAGGAGCGGCCGGTCTCCTCGGCCAGCGCCCGGATGCTCGCACCGGAGTCGTACTTCTTCTTCAGGTCAGCCGCGAGCTTTTCGCGCGCGGAGCCGGTCACCCGGCTGCCCTTCTTCAGAGTCTCGGCCACCCGTGCCTCCTCATGGGAAGTGCGCCTCTGGACTTCTCATGATCACCCCTATCCGCCGTCCTGGCCACCCATTCGACAAGGTCCGTACGACATCCCCGGCCCTTGTATACGGCACGTAATGGCCCGGAAGACCGGAATTCCCCTTCCGTTCCCACCCGCCGCATTCCGCCGTGTGCGGGGAAGGGCCAGGTCAGACGCGGTGGGCGGACCGGCGGGCCGGGCATGGCACAGCAAGGGCGCGGAGGCCCGGAGACGCACCGGAGTACGACCCGGACTCACTCATATGACGGATCACGTATGGGCCGAATGATCCAGCCGGAGTGGATCACGGAGTGGGACCGCTCCGAGATCAGGCCAGGGCGACGAGATCCGCGTAGTCCTCGCCCCAGAGGTCCTCCACGCCGTCGGGGAGCAGAATGATCCGTTCCGGCTGGAGGGCGTCCACGGCGCCCTCGTCGTGGGTCACCAGGACCACCGCGCCGGTGAAGGTGCGCAGCGCGCCGAGGATCTCCTCGCGGCTGGCCGGATCGAGGTTGTTCGTCGGCTCGTCGAGCAGCAGCACGTTGGCCGAGGAGACCACGAGAGTGGCCAGCGCCAGCCGGGTCTTCTCCCCGCCGGAGAGGACCCGCGCGGGCTTGTCGACGTCGTCACCGGAGAAGAGGAACGAGCCGAGGGTCTTCCGGACCGCGACCAGATCGAGGTCCGGGGCGGCGGAGCGCATGTTCTCCAGGACCGTGCGGTCCGGGTCGAGGGTCTCGTGCTCCTGCGCGTAATAGCCGAGCTTGAGGCCGTGGCCCGGGGTCACCGCGCCGGTGTCGGGCTTCTCCACGCCCGCGAGCAGCCGCAGCAGCGTGGTCTTGCCCGCGCCGTTGAGGCCGAGGATCACGACCCGGGAGCCCTTGTCGATGGCCAGGTCGACGTCCGTGAAGATCTCCAGGGAGCCGTAGGACTTCGACAGGCCCTCGGCGGTGAGCGGCGTCTTGCCGCACGGCGCCGGGTCGGGGAAGCGGAGCTTGGCGACCTTGTCCGAGACCCGCTGCTCCTCCAGGCCCGAGAGCAGCTTCTCCGCGCGCCGGGCCATGTTCTGGGCGGCGACGGTCTTGGTGGCCTTGGCCCGCATCTTGTCGGCCTGGCTGTTGAGGGCGGCGGCCTTCTTCTCGGCGTTGGCGCGCTCCCGCTTGCGGCGCCGCTCGTCGGCCTCGCGCTGGGCCTGGTACTGCTTCCAGCCCATGTTGTAGACGTCGATGCGGGAGCGGTTGGCGTCCAGGTAGAAGACCTTGTTGACGACGGTCTCGACGAGCTGGACGTCGTGGGAGATGACCACGAAGCCGCCGCTGTAGGTCTTGAGGTAGTCCCGCAGCCAGACGATCGAGTCGGCGTCGAGGTGGTTCGTCGGCTCGTCGAGCAGCAGGATGTCGGAGTCCGAGAAGAGGATCCGGGCCAGCTCGACCCGGCGGCGCTGGCCGCCGGAGAGGGTGTGCAGCGGCTGGCCGAGGACCCGGTCGGGCAGTCCCAGGCTGGCGGCGATGGTGGCGGCCTCGGCCTCGGCGGCGTAACCGCCCTTGGTGAGGAACTCGGTCTCCAGGCGCTCGTACTTCTTCATCGCCTTGTCGCGGGTGGCGCCCTGGCCGGTGGACATCCGCTGCTCGTTCTCGCGCATCTTGCGGATGACGGCGTCCAGGCCGCGGGCGGAGAGGACGCGGTCGCGGGCGAGCACGTCCAGGTCCCCGGTGCGCGGGTCCTGCGGCAGGTAGCCGACCTCGCCGGAGCGGGTGACGGTGCCGGCGGCGGGGATGCCCTCGCCGGCGAGGACCTTGGTCAGGGTGGTCTTGCCGGCGCCGTTCCGGCCGACGAGGCCGATGCGGTCGCCCTTCGCGATGCGGAAGGAGGCGGACTCGATGAGAAGACGGGCTCCGGCGCGCAGCTCAAGGCCGGTGGCGGTGATCACGGGAATACTCCAGGCGGAACGGACGGACGTCGGGCGGTCGGATCGACGGGCGGATCCGGGCGGATCCGGGCCGGTGCCGGACGGATCGCGGATCTCTCGGGGCCGCGGCACGGCGCGGGCGCGACGCCGTCTAATGAGCGAGGAGAATTGCCATACGGGCCAGTCTAACCGTGTGGCGCAACCCGGTTTCGCCCCGTGGCTCGCGGGCGGGGATCCGGTGGTCACCGGTCCGCCCGGCGGGCCCTTCCGGGACCGGGCGGGGAGACTGGAGGCGGACGGCCGGTGCGCCACCGTCCGCCGGAGCGGATCCGGAGATCCGGTGAGGAGTGACCGATATGACGGACCTGACGGACAGCCGGGACCGGACGGACCGTGCCGGCACCGGGGGCAGTGCCCATCCGAGCGTCTGCCCGACCCTGCGCTACGAGGACCCGCACGCCGCCCTCCGCCAGCTCACCCGGGCCTTCGGCTTCACCGAGGTCGCGGTGTACGAGGACGAGGAGACCGGCACGGTCGTCCACGCCGAGCTGTCGTACGGCAACGGCGTGGTGATGCTCGGCAGCAGGACGGAGCAGGGCGCGCTCACCGGCGCCCCGCCGGGCGGCGGCCCGGTCGGGGTCTACGTGCGCGTGGCCGACGTCGACGCCCACCACCGCCGCGCCAGGTCCCACGGGGCGGAGATCCTCGCCGCCCCGGCCGACGAGCCCTACGGCGCACGGACGTACACGGCGCGGGACACCGAGGGCAATGTGTGGAGCTTCGGCGACTACGTCCCCAGCACGATGCCCCCGGTCTGAGCCCCCGGTCCGAGGGCTACGCGCCGCCGGTGTGGACCTGGAAGGCCGCCCGGCGGACGGCCTTGGCCAGGGCCGGGTCCGGGTGGGCCGCGGCCAGGGCGACCAGGACCTGGACCGTGCGCGGGTGACCGACCGAGCGCACCTCCCTCAGCAGGGCGGGCACCGAATCCTGCACCGCGGACTCCAGATGGTGGACCAGCAGCTGACCCTCGCCGTGGTCGGCCACCGCGGCGGCGGTGTCGACCCAGAGCCAGGTCGCCTCCTCGCGGGTGAGCACGTCCGGGGAGTCCTCGGGATCGCCACCCTCCTGTTCGGCCAGCCACAGCAGGGCGTACGGACGCAGACAGGGTTCGCCCGTCACCGCCCGCACGGCCGGCTCGGCGGGGGCGCCGACGACGCGCAGCGCCTCGAAGGCGAGGCCGCGCAGCAGGGCGTCCTCGCCCCGGGCCACCTCCAGCAGTTCCTCGACGGCGCTGCCGACGGGGCGGGCCGCGAGCCAGGCGCGGCACTCCGCGCGGGCCGGGCCCGGGGTGAGGCCGGCGCAGCCGCGGAGCATGTCGGCGGCGGGCTGTTCGATGTTGCCGGCCGGGCTCTGGGCGGCCACGCAGATCTGTTCGAGCTTGACCCAGACCGCCCAGTTGCCGAGCGGGGTCATCGTGGCCTGGCCGTCCTCCCGGGTCAGCGCGCCGACGGACACCAGGCCGTCCAGCGCCCAGTCCAGCAGGGGCGCGGGGGGCGGGCCGCCGGCGCGGCCCTCCCCGGCCGGTCTTTCCGCGGGCCGCTCCCCGGGGCCGGTGTCGGGCGTGCCGCTGCCGGTGCAGGGCACCTCGCAGCGCTCCGTGCGGAGCTCGGCGACCCGCTGTTCGAGGATGTCCCCCAGGGTTCCGAGCGGCACGGGCCCGGCCGACAGCTGGAGCACGGAGAGCACCTGCGGTACGGCTTCGACGACTTCGGCGACGACGGTGGGCGCGAAGGCGGACGGGGCCGGGTGGGCGATCGACCAGGCGTCGAGCAGGGCGACCCAGCCGCGCAGCGCGGCGGTGTCGTCGCGGTCCCAGGCCTGGAGGCGCCAGCCGGGGCGGGCCACGTCACCGTGGAGTTCGACGAGTCCGGCGAGCCGGGCGCGGTCCCAGTCGGCGCGGACCTGATGCGGTGTCAGCCCGAGGGCGCCGGCGGCCCGCTCGGCGGCCTCTCCGCAGAGCGCCCCGGTGCCGCCCGGTCCGAGCCGGGCGCCGCGGCCGCGCTCGGCGTCGGCCCAGCGGGCGATCCGCACCGCTCCGGCGAGGATCTCCCGCGCGTGCCGCGCCAGTTCGGCGGGGGCGGGGGTGCCCGCGGGGGGCCGGGGGGCGGCGGCCCCCCAGGCCGGGGGGCCCTGTCGTTTGCGACGGGTCGTCACCGCCCGCCGGGCGGCGGCGGTCGGTCGTTTCGGGACGAGATGGAGCCGGGAGTCGCGCGGAGTACGGGACGTCACGGCAGCAGTGTCCCGGGTGACGGCCCGAAAGCCCAATCGGAGGGTGCGGCACCCATGACGCAGCGGGTCCGGAACGGCCGCCGGCGGGTGCCGCCGCCGAAGACTCCGCGGCGCCGCGGACCGGGGCGGCGGAGGGCCCGCGTCCCGCACGGGGGCGGCACCGCCGCTCTCCGGCGGCCCGCCCCCGACGCGCTCGCGGCCACCGGGCGGCGCCGCGCCCGTGCCCGGCCGGACCCCCGGCCGCGGAGAGGCCGCCGTTCGCGGTCTCCCGCCGGACCCCCTTTTCCCGGAATCCCGCCCCGCCGCCCGCGCCGCCGTACCGGCACGGGGACGGCCGGAACCGGTACCCGGGCGCGGTACCGGCCGGCCGCGCGGCTACAGCAGGGGGGTGAGGAAGCGGCGGACGGCCTCCTCGTAGCCCGCCGGGTCGGCGTTCCACATCGCGGCGTGCGGGGCCTGCGGGACGGGGTGGAGCGTGACGAGGTCGGGACGGCGGTCGGCGAGGAGCTGTGAGCGGTCCCAGGGGGCCAGCCGGTCGTCCGGTCCGTGCAGGATCAGCGTCGGGACGGACACCCGGGACGGCGCCGACGCCTCCGCCAGGCTCTCCGCGCCCAGCCCCGCCCGGCCCTCGGCGGCCCGTACCGCCAGCGGCAGCAGCGCCCTGGGGGTGCCGTGGGCGGCGGCGAGGGCCCGGACCGTGGAGTGCCAGTCCAGCACGGGCGAGTCGAGCACCAGGCCGCTGATCCGGTCGCGCAGCGCCGAGTTGGCCACGGTGTGCACGGCCATGCTGCCGCCCGTGGACCAGCCGTACAGCACGACCCGCTCGGCGCCCCGGTGCACGGCGAAGCGGACGGCGGCGTCCAGGTCGCGCCACTCGGTGGCGCCGAAGTGACCGGTTCCGTCCGGGTCGCGGGGCGCGCCCGGGTCGCCGCGGTAGGAGAGGTCGAGCACGGGGAGACCGAGGCGGGACAGGAACGGCAGGACCACCAGGGGGTGTTCGCGGGTGGTGCCGAGGCCGTGCACGGTGACGACCCAGGTCGGGCGGGTACCGGGGACCAGCCAGGCGGGCAGCGCTCCGAGCTCGCCGGGGACCTCCACGTCCTCGTACTCCAGACCGTGCGCCTCGCCGGGGTTGCCGGTGTGGACCTGCGGAGTGAAGCGCACCTTGGCGCCGCGCCGCAGGCTGCCGCGCTCGACCCGCTCCAGGCGGCGCACCACCGAGTCCGGCGGGCAGTCCGCGTCCTCGGCCACCTCCCCGATGACGGCGTGGATGCCGCCGCCGGTCAGCCCGTAGGTGCCGGGCCGCAGCGAGGCCAGGCTGCGGGTGAGGGTGACCGTGTCGGCCGTGGTGGCGTGGACGGTGAGCCGGGGGTCGCTCGGCAGCGGCCGGGACGGGGACAGGGCCGTGTCACCGGCGTACCGGCCGGCGGCCACCGCCGCCGTACCGGCACCGAGGACGGTTGTGGCGGCGAGAGCCGCCGCTGTACGAGGTCGCATTGGTCCCAGTGTGCTCGGGATACGGCGGGGCGGCCAGTGCCGGCCTGCCCGGAGGGTGACCGTGCGGGCGGGGCGCGCCCGCACGGTGGTGCGGAGCGCCGTGAAGCGGAGTGCCGTGAAGCGGAGTGCCGTGAAGCGGAGTGCCGTGAAGCGGAGTGCCGTGAAGCGGAGTGCCGTGAAGCGGAGTGCGTGCGGAGCGCGGTGGCGGGTACGCGCGGTGACCGGGGCGCGGCCGGTCCGGAGCGGCGGCCGGTCCGGCGGTCAGGGGCGCGGGCCGTATCCGCGGAGCTTCCCGGCGGCCTCGGCCAGGTCGTCGCGGGAGAGGAGCGCGGGGCTGAGGCCGGGCACGGACCGGGCCGTCAGCCAGACACGGCACATCCACTCCAGTTGCGCGGTCCGGTCGTACGCCTGGTCGAGCGTGGCGCCGTGGGTGAGCGTGCCGTGGTTCCGCAGCAGGCATCCGCTGCGGTCGCGGAGAGCGGCGAGGGTGTGACGGGCCAGTTCCTCGCTGCCGTACAGCGCGTACGGGGCGACACGGACAGGACCGCCCAGCGCCGCGGCCATGTAGTGGACCGGCGGCAGTTCGGTGACGAGCGTGGAGACGGCCGTGGCGTGCACGGCGTGGGTGTGCACGATCGCGCGGGCGCCGGTGGACCGGTAGACCGCGAGGTGCATCGGCAGCTCGCTGGTGGGGCGCAGGCCGCCGAGGACGCGCTGCCCGCCGAGGCTCACCCCGACCGCGTCCCCGGGGCCGAGCCGGTGGTACGGCACACCACTGGGCGTGACGAGGACCGTGTCGCCGACGCGTACCGAGACATTGCCGGAGGTGCCGACGACCAGCCCCTCGTCGGTGGTGCGCCGGGCCGTGGCGACCAGCTCGGCCCAGGCGTCGGCGAGCTCCTGCGGGAGCGGTTCCGTCACTGCTCTCACCTCCGGGGCCGATCCTGGCAGAGACGGCACGGCGGGGGTACGGGGACCGGCGGAGACGGCGACGGGACGGCCGCCGGGGGGTGCGCGGGAGGCCGGAGGCGGTGGGGGCCGGCGACCGGCGGCGACCGGGCAGCGGTGCGCCGGCCGCGCCGCCCGGCGGTCACTCTCCGTCGAGCCGTCCGCCGCGGCCCGGTGGAGGCGGGCGCCGCCCGGCCGCCCGCCTCCACCGGGTCCCCGTGGTCACCCGCATGACCGCATCCCCGCGTTCACCTTCACACCCGCCCGTATTCAGCTGTCCGTCATACAGCCACGGCATTTTCGGGCGGTATGCCGCCCTTATGGGGAGAATTGGCCGCGGCCGCCTCCCCGCAGGCCCGCCCGCAGACGCACCTGCAAGCCCACTCCTATTCATCTTCCGTTCACCGAACGTCCCTACCGTCGCCGTGTAACCGGCCCCCGAACGATTGCCTGGGTGAATGGAACACATCACGCTTCTCATCGGGATCGTGATCATCACGGCCTTGGTGTTCGACTTCACGAACGGCTTCCACGACACCGCCAACGCGATGGCCACGACCATCTCCACCGGGGCGCTCAAGCCCAGGACCGCGGTGGCGATGTCGGCGGTCCTCAACCTCGTCGGCGCGTTCCTGTCCGTGGAGGTCGCCAAGACCATCTCCGGCGGCATCGTCGACGAGAGCGGCATCCGCCCAGAAGTGATCTTCGCCGGCCTGGTCGGTGCGATCATGTGGAACCTGCTGACCTGGCTGGTGGGCCTCCCCTCCAGCTCGTCGCACGCCCTGTACGGCGGACTGATCGGTGCCACCCTGTTCTCCGCGGGCATCGGGGCCATCCACCTCGACGTCGTCCTGTCGAAGGTCCTGCTGCCGGCCCTGGCCGCGCCGATCGTCGCGGGCCTCGCGGCGATGGCCGCGACCCGGCTCACCTACCGGCTCGCCCGCGACCGCGACGAGCGGGACACCGCGAAGGGCTACCGCTCCGGGCAGATCGCCTCGGCCGCCCTGGTCTCCCTGGCGCACGGCACCAACGACGCCCAGAAGACCATGGGTGTGATGACCCTCGCGCTGATCACCGGCGGCGTGCTCGCTCCCGACTCCGGCCCGCCGTTCTGGGTCATCACCTCCGCCGGTGTCGCCATCGCCCTCGGCACGTACCTCGGCGGCTGGCGCATCATCCGCACCATGGGCAAGGGCCTCACCGACATCCGGCCGCCGCAGGGCTTCTCCGCCCAGACCGGCGCCGCGACCGTCATCCTCGCCTCCTCCCACCTGGGCTTCGGCCTCTCCACCACGCAGGTCTCCTCCGGTGCGATCATGGGCTCGGGCCTGGGCCGCAAGGGCGGCGTGGTGCGCTGGTCGACCGCGACCCGCATGTTCGTCGCCTGGGGCCTGACGCTGCCGGCGGCGGGCCTCGTCGCCGGGCTGGCGGCCCTGCTCGCGGGGCGGGGCACCTGGGGCGTCGCCCTGGTCGCCGCGCTCGCCGTCGCGAGCAGCGCCTGGATCTGGCTGAAGTCGCGCCAGGAGCGGGTCGACCACAGCAATGTGAACGACGTCCCCGCCCCGGGGGCCGACCCGGAGCACGAGGACATCGTCGCCGACGTCGTCGCGTCCCTCTCCCCGCCGCCCACCGACTCGGCGCTGGAGGCGGCCGCCCACGACGGCGAGACCGGCTCCCCGCAGTCGCCCGCCGCGTCCAAGACCACCGTCGTCTGACGGCTCAGGCAAGGAAAGAACCGGATGAACATCGACTGGGCAGCACTCGGCCAGGTCTCCGTGGTCAGCCTCGTGGCGACCGTCGCCATCGTCGGCGTCTTCACCCTGGGCATCGTCGGCACCGCAGCGAAGCGGCGCCCGCAGGCGGACGGCGCGGAGGGCGCCACGGTCACCGAGGCACCGACCGCCCTGGCACGCGTCCTCGCCTCCGTCTGCTTCGCGCTCTCCGCGGCGGTCGTGGCGTACGGGATCTATCTGATCGTCGCCTGACAGCCCTCCGCCGGGCCCGCCGGAGCGGAAACCGCCGGCGGGCCCATCGGGGCACACCGCACCACCCGGGGCCCGTGCGCCTCCGCCGTCCCGGCGCCGCGCGGTACGACCGGCGCTCACGGGCCGGTGTGGGACTCGGCACACTGATCCCCCGCAGGTCAAGGGCGAGTTGACGGGCGTTCCCGGGCGTGGTGGACTGCCGGGGCCGAACGGCGGCAGGAGAGGAAGCCGGTGCGAATCCGGCGCGGTCCCGCCACTGTCACCGGGGAGCGCACCCCACCGATGTCACGGCCCGTTCCGACGGGCGGGAAGACCGGGGCCCGCGCCGATCCGGGAGCCAGGAGACTCTCACCGCCGGTCATGTCGAACCAGGGCGCGGACCCTGAGTGAGGACCTGTGCGATGCCCGGCTACCGCCGCAGTACGCCCTGCCGTCGAACGCCCCGTGACCGCGTGGCCCGCGGACGGGCACCGCTCCCCCCGCGCGCGGCGGCCCCGCCGCCCCCGCCGTTCCCCCGAGGCGTGACGGCGGTCTGAGCCGATGCGCGCCGACCACGCCGCCGGGGCCCGCGGCCGGGCCGCCGGCCCGCGGGGCCCTCGCCGGTCCGCCCCCGCCGGGTCCTCCGCGTCCCGGACCCCCGCTCTCCGGGCGGCCCCCCGGACCCCGGACGCCCGCCCTCCGTTCCCCGGCCGCCCGCGCCCGGCGGACGCGGTCCTCGCCGCCGGTACCGTGCTGGGCTTCCTCGGCGACCTCGTCCTGGGCGACCCCCGGCGCGGGCATCCCGTCGCCGCGTTCGGGCGGGCCGCGACGGCCGCCGAGCGGCTGCTGTGGCGTGACCACCGGGGCGCCGGGGCGCTGTACACCGCCCTGTGCGCCGGCGGCACGGTGGCCGCGGCCGCCGGGCTCTCCCGTGCCGTACGCCGCTCCCCGGCCGCCTCCGCGGCGCTGACGGCCGCCGTCACCTGGACCGTGCTGGGCGGTACGTCGCTCGGCCGCGAGGCGCGCGCGATCGGCGCCGCGCTGGACTCCGGTGACCTGGCACGGGCCCGCGAACGGCTGCCGGGACTGTGCGGGCGGGATCCGCAGTCGCTGGACGCCCCGCAGCTCGCCCGCGCCGTCGTGGAGTCCGTCGCGGAGAACACCTCGGACGCGGTCGTCGGCGCGCTGGTGTGGGGCGCCGTCGCCGGGGTGCCCGGGCTGGCCGGGTTCCGGGCGGTCAACACCCTCGACGCGATGGCCGGCCACACGTCGCCGCGGCTGCGCCGGTTCGGCTGGGCCCCGGCCCGGCTGGACGACGTGGCGGGTTTCCCCGGGGCCCGGCTCACCGCCGCACTGGCGGTGCTCGCCGGCCCGGACCCGCGCGGCGCCCTGCGGGTGCTGCGCTCCGACGCCCGGCGCCACCCGAGCCCCAACGCCGGCCCGGTCGAGGCCGCGTTCGCGGGGGCCCTGGGCGTACGGCTGGGCGGCACGCTGGCGTACGGCGGCCGGGTCGAACACCGGCCCGTGCTGGGGGCGGGCAACCGTCCCGTGGAACCGGGCGACATCGAGCGCGCGGTACGGCTCTCGCGCCGGGTGAGCGCGCTGGCGCTGGCGGTGTGCGCCGGCGGGCGGCTGCTGTACGGGGCGTTCCGGGGCGGCCGGCGGCCCGCCGGGGCACCCGGCGGGGAGGGGCGGGGATGACGGGCACCGACGGCGGCGGTCTGCTGGTCGCGGGAACCACGTCGGACGCGGGCAAGAGCGTCGTCACCGCCGGCATCTGCCGGTGGCTGGCCCGCAAGGGGGTCTCCGTGGCCCCGTTCAAGGCGCAGAACATGTCGCTGAACTCCTTCGTGACGCCCGAGGGCGCCGAGATCGGCCGCGCGCAGGCCATGCAGGCGCAGGCGGCGCGCGTGGAGCCGTCGGCGCTGATGAACCCGGTGCTGCTCAAGCCCGGCGGCGACCGCAGCAGCCAGGTCGTGGTGCTCGGCAAGCCCGCCGGCGAGCTGAGTGCCCGGGGCTACTTCGCGGCCGGCCCGGGCGCCGGGGAGGCCCCGGCCGCGAACCGCCGGGAGGCGCTGCTCCCGGTCGTCCTCGACTGCTACGCACGGCTGCGCGCCCGGTACGACGCGGTGATCTGCGAGGGCGCGGGCAGCCCGGCGGAGATCAACCTGCGCCGGCACGACATCGTCAACATGGGGCTCGCCCGGGCGGCCGGACTGCCGGCCGTGGTGGTCGGCGACATCGACCGGGGCGGTGTGTTCGCCTCCTTCTTCGGCACCACCGCCCTGCTGAGCCGCGCCGACCAGGCGCTGGTCGCCGGTTATGTGGTGAACAAGTTCCGCGGCGACGCGTCGCTGCTGGCACCGGGGCTGGACATGCTGCGCGGGCTGACCGGGCGGCCGGTGCTGGGCGTTCTGCCGTACGCGCACGGCCTGGGCATCGACGAGGAGGACGGGCTGCGGCTCTCGCTGCGCGGGACGGTGCGCGAGTCCGCCGCCGGACCGCCGCACGGCGAGGAGGTGCTGCGGGTCGCCGTGGTGGCCGTGCCGCTGATGTCGAACTTCACGGACGTCGACGCGCTGGCCGCCGAGCCGGGTGTCGTGGTGCGGTTCGCCGACCGGCCGGAGGAGCTGGCCGACGCCGATCTCGTCGTCCTCCCGGGCACCCGCGGCACCGTCCGGGCGCTCGCCTGGCTGCGCGAACGCGGGCTCGCCGGGGCCGTGGCGCGCCGGGCCGCGGAGGGGCGGCCGGTGCTCGGCATCTGCGGCGGCTACCAGTTGCTGGGCGAGCGCATCGAGGACGAGGTCGAGTCGCGGGCCGGGACGGTCGACGGGCTGGGCCTGCTGCCGCTGCGGGTGCGTTTCGCGGTGGAGAAGACCCTGGCCCGGCCGGCGGGTGAGGCCCTGGGCGAACCGGTGGCGGGCTACGAGATCCACCACGGGGTCGCGGAGGTGGCGGGCGCCGCCGAGCCGTTCATGACCGACGGGCGGGGCCGGGCGCTGGACGGCTGCCACGCGGGCTCCGTCTGGGGCACGCACTGGCACGGTTCGCTGGAGAGCGACGCCTTCCGGCGGGCCTTCCTGCGCCGGGTGGCGCGGGACGCCGGGCGCCGCTTCGTCCCCGCACCGGACACCGCCTTCGGGCAGCTGCGCGAGGAGCAGCTCGACCGGCTCGGAGACCTGATCGAGGAGCACGCCGACACCGGGGCGCTGCTGCGGCTGATCGAGGAGGGGGCGCCGCCGGACCTGCCGTTCGTACCGCCGGGCGCGCCGTGAACGCGGCAGTCCGCGCCGCCGGGCGCGCCGCCGTGGGCGCGTGGCCCGGCGCACCGTCCCGCCGAGCGGCGTCCGGGCCGTCCGGGCCGCGGGGGCGGGCACCTGACCGATTCCCGAGGGTTCCACCGGAGGGCAGCACCGCATGAGCGAGACCGTCACGGGCGACACGGCCGCGAGCGACAGGACCGGCACCGTTTCCCGCTCCCCCGACCCGCACTACCCGTTCACCGCGATCGTCGGCATGGACGATCTGCGGCTGGGACTGCTGCTGAACGCGGTGTCCCCGGCCGTGGGCGGGGTGCTGGTGCGCGGCGAGAAGGGCACCGCCAAGTCGACCGCCGTGCGTGCGCTGTCGGCCCTGCTGCCGCCGGTCGCCGTGGTGCCCGGCTGCCGCTTCTCCTGCGATCCGCAGGCGCCGGACGGTGCCTGCCCCGACGGTCCGCATCCCGCGGGCCCGGGGACGGAGCGGCCGGCCCGGATGGTCGAACTGCCGGTCGGCGCCTCGGAGGACCGGCTCGCCGGTGCGCTCGACATCGAACGCGCCCTGGCGGAGGGGAGGAAGGCGTTCGAACCGGGGCTGCTCGCGGAGGCCCACCGCGGCGTGCTCTACGTCGACGAGGTCAACCTCCTCCACGACCACCTGGTGGACCTGCTGCTGGACGCCGCCGCCATGGGCGCCTCCTATGTGGAACGCGAAGGGGTCTCCGTGCGGCATGCCTCGCGCTTCCTGCTGGTCGGCACGATGAACCCGGAGGAGGGCGAGCTGCGGCCGCAGTTGCTCGACCGGTTCGGGCTGACGGTCGAGGTCTCCGCCTCCCGCGAGTCGGATCTGCGGGTGGAGGTCGTCCGGCGGCGGCTGGCCCACGACGACGACCCGGCCGGTTTCGCGGCCCGCTGGGCGGCCGAGGAGTCGGCGCTGCGGGAGCGGATCGCGGCGGCGCGCGCCCTGCTGCCGTCGGTGCTGCTGGACGACCGCTCGCTGCGCCGCATCGCGGCGGTCTGTGCCGCGTTCGAGGTGGACGGGATGCGCGCGGACATCGTGATGGCCCGTACCGCGACGGCGCTCGCGGCCTGGGCCGGGCGCACGGAGGTGCGCGAGGAGGACGTGCGGCGCGCGGCGCTGCTGGCGCTGCCGCACCGCCGGCGGCGCAATCCGTTCGACGCCCCGGGGCTGGACGAGGAGTTGCTGGACCGGACGCTGGAGGAGTTCGGCGGTGACGACGACCCGACGGACCCGGGCCCCGGCGGGCCGGAGGGTCCGGCGGGTGGACCGGACGGTTCCGGGGGCGAGGACGGCGGAGCCACCGGGAACGGCGGCGGCACGGACGGCGGGCGGGCCGGCGACGGGAACGCGCCGGACCGGGACGGCGCACCGGAGCAGGGCCCCGGCGGGCCGGAGGAGGGGGGCGCCGGGGAGAGCCCGGGCAGCCGTCCGGACGGCGCCGGGGAGCCGGCGGGCGAGCCGTCCGCGACCGCCGGGGACGGGCCTGCCGGGGAGGCCCGCCCGGTCGCCGGGGACGACGGCCCGGAGCAGCGCGCGGTGGGGGCCGCCGAGCCGTTCCGGGCCCGGGTGCTGAGCGTGCCGGGCCTGGGTGAGGGGGCGGCCGGGCGTCGCTCGCGCGCCCGTACCGGGCACGGGCGCACCACCGGTGCGCGACGGCCGCGAGGCGCGCTGGCGAAACTGCACCTGGCGGCGACCGTACGGGCCGCGGCCCCCTACCAGCACGCGCGGGGACGGGCCGGAAGCGGCCTGGTCGTGCGCCGCGACGATCTGCGGGAGGCGGTGCGCGAGGGGCGCGAGGGCAATCTCGTGCTGTTCCTCGTCGACGCCTCCGGATCGATGGCGGCGCGGCGGCGGATGAGCGCGGTCAAGGGCGCCGTGCTGTCGCTGCTGCTGGACGCGTACCAGCGGCGCGACAAGGTCGGGCTGGTCACGTTCCGTGGCGTGGACGCGGAGCTGGTGCTGCCGCCGACCTCCTCCGTGGACGCGGCCGCGGCGCGGCTGGAAGGGCTGCCGACGGGCGGTCGCACCCCGCTGGCCGCCGGGCTGCTGCGGGCCCGGGAGGTGCTGCGGGTGGAGCGGCTGCGGGACGCGTCGCGGCGGCCGCTGCTGGTGGTCGTCACGGACGGCCGGGCGACCGCCGCGCGGGGTGCCGGGGCCGGCGGGCACGGCGGTACGGGCGGCGGAGCGCACGCCGGGCGCGGGGCCGATCCGCTCACACCGGTGGCCCGGGCCGCGCGCCTGCTCGCCGCCGAAGGCACGGCCTCGGTGGTCGTGGACTGCGAGTCGGGACCGGTGCGGCTGGGGCTGGCCGGGGCGCTGGCCCGCCAACTGGGCGGCGAGGCGGTGACGTTGGAGGAGCTGCGCGCGGACAGTGTGGCCGGACTCGTCCGCGGCGTCCGGGGCGCGCGGCACGCACCGTACGCCCCGGGGGCACCGGGCGCGCCGGACACGGGAGGGGGGCCCGGCCGGCCGGGCGGACGCCACACCGGCCGGACGGCCGGACAGGGAGCCGGACAGGGAGCCGGGCAGGGAGCCGGACAGGGAGCCGGACCGAGGACGGCACGGACGACGAGGACCACCGGGAGGGCCGCGTAATGCCGCAGGGACAGCCGAGCACGGTGCCGGACGACGGACTGACGACCCGTCAGCGCCGCAACCGGCCGCTGCTGATGGTGCACACGGGCCCCGGCAAGGGGAAGTCCACAGCCGCCTTCGGAATGGCGCTGCGGGCCTGGAACCAGGGATGGCCGGTGGGGGTGTTCCAGTTCGTGAAGTCCGCGAAGTGGCGGGTCGGCGAGGAGCGCGCCCTGCGCGTCCTGGGCGCCTCGGGCGAGGGCGGCCCCGTCGTCTGGCACAAGATGGGTGAGGGCTGGTCCTGGACGCAGCGGGACATGGGGTCGAGCGAGGAGGCGGCCCGGGAGGGCTGGGAGCAGGTCAAGCGGGACCTCGCGGCCGAGACCCACCGCCTGTACGTCCTGGACGAGTTCGCCTATCCGCTGCACTGGGGCTGGATCGACACGGCGGAGGTCGTCTCGGTGCTGCGCGGCCGGCCGGGCACCCAGCACGTCGTGGTCACCGGCCGCAACGCTCCGCCGGAACTGCTGGAGGCGGCCGATCTGGTCACCGAGATGACGAAGGTGAAGCACCCGATGGACGCGGGCCAGAAGGGCCAGCGGGGCATCGAGTGGTGAGCACCGCCGGCCCCTCCGCCGCCGGCCCCTCCGCCGCCGGCCCGGGCGCGGCGCCGTCCGCGGCCGGGCCCGCCACGGCCCCGCACCGGGTGCCGCGCCTGGTGATCGCCGCGCCCGCCTCGGGCAGCGGCAAGACGACCGTGGCCACCGGCCTGATGGCCGCCTACGCCGGCCGCGGTCTCACCGTCTCCCCGCACAAGGTCGGCCCCGACTACATCGACCCGGGCTACCACGCGCTCGCCGCCGGCCGCCCCGGACGCAACCTGGACGCGTATCTGTGCGGCCCCGAGCGGATCGCCCCGCTCTTCCTGCACGGCGCGGCCGGCGCCGACCTGGCCGTCGTCGAGGGCGTGATGGGCCTCTACGACGGTGCCGCCGGGCAGGGCGAACTCGCCTCGACGGCGCAGGTGGCGAAGGTGCTCCGGGCCCCCGTGGTGCTGGTCGTGGACGCGTCCTCGCAGTCGCGTTCGGTGGCGGCACTGGTGCACGGCTTCGCCTCCTGGGACCCGGAGGTGCGGCTCGCCGGGGTGATCCTCAACAAGCTCGGCTCCGACCGGCACGAGGAACTGCTGCGGGAGGCCCTGGACGCGTCCGGGGTGCCGGTGCTGGGCGCGCTGCGCCGCTCACCGGACGCCGGTACGCCCTCGCGCCACCTGGGGCTGGTGCCGGCCGCCGAGCGGCGGGCGGAGGCGGTCGCGTCGGTCGCGGCCCTGGCGGAGCGGGTGCGCGCCGGCTGTGATCTGGACGCGCTGTTCGCCCTGGCACGCAGCGCCCCGCCCGTGCCGGGACCGGTGTGGGACCCGGCGGCGGAAGCGGGGACGGGGGAACTCCGGGCGGGGCGGGTCCCGGTGACGGGGAGCGCGGCCCACGGCACTCTCCCGGGCTCCCCGGGCTCCCCCGTCTCCCCGGTCCCGGCGGGTTCCCCGGGGGCGGTGCCCCCCGGGGCGGAGGCCGAGCGGCCCGGGGACCGGCTCGCGCACCGCCCGGCGGCCCCGGAGCCGGACCCGCCCGGGCACGGGACCGGGGCGCGCCGGGCCGGCTCCCGCAGCGGTCCGCAGGCCCGCCCGGGCTCCGCCGCGAGCGCACCGGCCGGACCGGACGCACCGGCGCCGGACTCCCGGGACCGGCCCGGCCGCCCGGTGATCGCCGTCGCCGGCGGGCCGGCGTTCACCTTCTCGTACGCCGAACACGCCGAACTCCTCACGGCGGCGGGCGCCGAGGTCGTCACCGTCGACCCGCTGCGCGACGAGAAGCTGCCGCCGGGCACCGCCGGACTGGTCGTCGGCGGCGGCTTTCCCGAGATGTACGCGCCCGAGCTGTCGGCGAACGAGCCGCTGCGCGAGGCCGTCGCGGCGCTCGCCGCCCGGGGCGCCCCCGTGGCGGCGGAATGCGCCGGCCTGCTGTACCTGGCCCGGTCGCTGGACGGCAGGCCGATGTGCGGGGTCCTGGACGCGGAGGCGCGGATGACGGAGCGGCTGACGCTCGGCTACCGCGAGGCCGTGGCCCTGTCGGACAGCGCGCTGGCCCCGGTGGGGGCGAGGCTGCGCGGACACGAGTTCCACCGCACGGTGATCGAGCCGGGCGCCGGCACCGCACCGGCCTGGGGGCTGCACCGGCCGTCGCGCCGCGTCGAGGGCTTCGTCCAGGGGGGCCTGCACGCCTCCTACGTCCATCTGCACTGGGCGGGCGCCCCGGGCACCGCCCGCAGATTCGTCGGGCGGTGCGCGGGATGACGGGGGCCGCCGCCGAGCGGATCACGGCGGGCCCCCGGAACCGCCCGGCCCGGACGACCGGTAGCGGCACAACCGCTTTCCGAACGGCCGTTCCGGCGACGGCCGTCGGGGCCGGGCCGCCCGGCGCCGTACGGGACCGCGGGGCCGGCGGGGCCGGCGGAGCAGGCGGAGCAGGCGGAGCAGGCGAGGACGGCGGAGCAGGCGAGGACGGCGGCCGGTACCCGGTGCTCGCGGCCGGGGTCGGTGCGCGGGCCGGGGTCACCGCGGACGAGGTGCTCGCGCTGCTCCGGGAGGCGCTGGAGACGGCGGGAATCGCCGGAGCCGCCGACACGGCCGGAGCGGGCCCGGCCGAAGCAGGCCCGGCCGGAGCGGCCGGGCGGCGGGGCCCGGCGGTCGCCGTGCTGGCGACGGCCGAGGCCAAGGCCGGTGAGCCGGGCATCGCCGGGGCGGCGGCCCGGCTCGGCGTACCACTGGTGACGTACCCGGCGGCGGAGCTGGCCGCCGTGGACGTCCCGCACCCGTCCCCCACCGTGCTCGGCGCGACGGGCACGCCCAGTGTGGCCGAGGCCGCCGCCCTGCTCGCCGCGGGGCCCGGGGCCGTGCTCCTCGTGCCCAAGTCCGCCTCGTCCCGGGCGACGGTGGCCGTGGCCGGCCACCCGGCCGTCCCGGAGCCGCCCGGCACCACCTCGCGGGCTCCGGCCCCGTGTGCCGCCAACCGGCAGCCCCTCATGCCGGCAGCCCCCGCCCCCGCCCCCGCGGACCCGCACTCCGCGGATCCGCACTCCACGGCCCTCCGGCCCGCGGGCCGCCGCCCGGCAGCTCCGCGTCCCGCAGGCCCCGCCCCCGCTCCGCCGGAACCGGGGCAGGCCCGCACCCGACAGAAGGCAGGACTCCCGTGACCGCGCCGACCGGACCCGATCTGGCCCACCACGGCGACGCCGAGGTGCGCGGCACGGATCTGACCGACTTGGCCGTCAACGTCCGCGCGGGTACGCCCCCGGACTGGCTCAGGGCCCGGATCGCCGCCTCCCTCGGCACGCTCGCCGCCTATCCCGACGGCGCCCCGGCCCGCGAGGCCGTCGCGCGCCGGCACGGGCTGCCCGTCTCCCGGGTGCTCTTGACGGCCGGGGCGGCGGAGGCGTTCGTCCTGGTCGCCCGGGCCTTCGCGGCCCGCCGCCCGGTGGTGGTGCACCCGCAGTTCACCGAGCCGGAGGCGGCCCTGCGGAACGCCGGCCACCCAGTGGAGCGGGTGCTGCTGCGGCGCGAGGACGGCTTCCGGCTCCGGCCGGATTCCGTGCCGGAGGACGCCGACCTGGTCGTGATCGGCAACCCCACCAACCCGACCTCCGTGCTCCATCCCGCGGACGGCCCGGACGGTCTCGCGTCGCTGGCCCGGCCCGGGCGGCTGCTCGTCGTCGACGAGGCCTTCATGGACGCCGTGCCGGGCGAGCGGGCCTCGCTGGCCTCGCGGACGGAGCTGCCGGGTCTGGTGGTGCTGCGCAGCCTCACCAAGACCTGGGGCCTGGCCGGGCTGCGGGTCGGCTACGTCCTCGCGGAACCGGAGCGGATCGCGGCGCTGGAGCGCGCCCAGCCGCTGTGGCCGGTGTCCGCGCCGGCCCTCGCCGCGGCGGAGGCCTGCTGTGAGCCGGCGGCGCTCGCGGAGGCGGCGCGCGCCGCGGAGCGCGTGGCGGCGGACCGGGAGCATCTCCTGGCGCGGCTCGCGGAGTTCGGCGAGGTCGCGGTCTGCGGCCCGGCCGCGGGGCCGTTCGTGCTGCTCCGGCTGCCGGACGCCGCCGCTGTACGGGAACGGCTGCGCGAGCGCGGCTTCGCGGTCCGCCGGGGCGACACGTTCCCCGGGCTCGGTGCGGAGTGGCTGCGGCTGGCGGTCCGCGATCCCCGGACGACGGACCTGTTCGCCGACGCCCTGGCCAAGGCCCTCGCCGACCGCTGACCGGCCGGTCTCCCGGGCGCGCCGCACGCGGCCCGCGGGCCCCGCCGCACGGGCTCCCGGACCGGTCGGGGATCCGGCCTGCCGTCCGGCGAGCCGGGGCCGCCGACGCCCTCGTCGCGTGGGCCCCGGCGCTCGGCGCCCGCGCCGCGCTCACCGCAGTCGCGGACGGGGCGCCGCCGGCCGGCGGACCGGAGCGCCGCGTGAGAGCCCGGTCGGTCGTCACCGCCGCCGGCCGCCCGCCGGTCCGCCCGGCGGACCGCGGGCGACCGGGGCGTCCGTACCCGGCGGGGCTCCGTACCCGGCGGGGCGGGGCCCCGGGCGGGGCCGCGGCAGGGAGCGGATGGCCGGCGGCGCGGCCCCGCCCCACGCCCGGGGCGGGGCCGCGCCGTCTCCCCCGTGACGGTCCCGGGACCGGCGGCCCCGGGACCGTCACGGTCGGCCGGGGTCAGCCGCGGCGTGCGGCCGCCCGGCGCCGTGCGACGAAGACCGAGACGCCGCCGGCCGCGAGCAGGGCGCCGGCACCGGCCGCCAGGTACGGCGTGCTGGAGTTGCCGCCGGTCGCGGCGAGGTTGCCGTCGCCGTTCCCGGTGCCGGTCTGGGTGCTGACGCCGTCGCCGTCACCGGAGCCGGAGCCGTCACCCGAGCCGTCGCCGGACCCGCCCGAGCCGCCGGTGGCGCCCTCGGTCGCGCCGCCGTCACCGGTGCCCGGCTCCGGCTCTCCGTCACCGGAGCCGCCGGCGGGGCTCTCGCAGGTGGCCTCGACCAGGGTGATCGTGCCCTCCACCGCGGCGACGTCGAGCCGCTCCGGGGTGACGGACAGCTGGAGCTTCAGCGCCGTGGCGGCGGCGGTCGTCGCCGTGGTGCTGGTCTTCGCCAGGTCGAGCCGGACCGAGCCGACGCCCTCGACGTCGGCCCGCGCGGTGCCGCTCGCGCTCAGCTCGATCCGCTTGCCGAGGACCGTCACATGGCCGGGGATCTTCGAGTCGGCCTGCGGCTGCTGGCCGGCCGCGCAGACGGCGGTGGACGTGACCTGGTCGAGCTCGATCAGCGGGCGGTGCTTCAGGTTCAGGCCGGGCACGGAGACCCGGGCGTTGACGAGATTGGCCCGTCCCTCCGCCTTCCCGTCTCCGGTCGTGGCGTCCGCGGTGGCCACCTTCGCGTCCAGCATCGTGACGGGACGGCCCTGGTGGGCGCCCTTCACCCGGGCGGTGAGCAGGGTCTCCCTGGCCGACTCCGGGGCCTGGACCTCGTTGAGCGTGACGTTCAGCGGCACCCGGGTCCGGTCGAGCAGGGAGACCCCGAGGTCGGCGCGGAGCACGACCGCTCCGGCCTTGCCGTCACCTCCGGACGCGTACGCGGGCGCGGCACCGGCGAGGAGCACCGGGGCGGCGGCCAGGGCGGCGGCCGTCAGCGCGGCGGCGGTACGGCGCACGGGCGGGACGAAGGCATTGCTGTTCAAGGTGTGGAACCCCCACAAGAGAAATGGAGTCGCCGACGCGGCCCGGAGGCTTCGGCGCGGCGACCTCGACGCAACGCATACTTACGTACTGTCGGTGAACAGGCAGCAACATGGCGTGAGTTCACACCATCGGGTGGTTTCTGCGCTCGCGTTCGATCACAGGTCCGGAAGCCGGGCCGGCCCCGGAGCGGCAGCGCTCCGGGGCCGGGCCGGGTGCGGAGGAGCCCGCCGGACGGCGGCTCAGCCGATGACGCGGCCGCGCAGCACCACGTGCCGGGGTGCCGCCAGCACACGGACGTCCTCGCGCGGGTCGGCCTCGTACACGACCAGGTCCGCCGGGGCGCCCTCCGTCAGGCCGGGGCGCCCGAGCCATTCGCGCGCGCCCCAGGTGGCGGCCGACAGCGCCGCCGCGGCCGGCAGGCCGGCCTTCACCAGTTCGGCGACCTCCCCCGCGATCAGGCCGTGCGGGAGGGAGCCGCCCGCGTCCGTGCCGGCGAAGACGGGGATACCGGCCTCGTAGGCGGCGGCCACCGTCGCGTAGCGCCGCTCGTGGAGCCGCCGCATATGGTCCGACCAGCGGGGGAACTTCTCCTGCCCGCCGTCGGCGAGCCGCGGGAAGGTGGCGATGTTGACGAGGGTGGGGACGATGGCCACGCCGCGCTCGGCGAAGAGCGGGATGGTCTCCTCGGTCAGTCCGGTGGCGTGCTCGACGCAGTCGATGCCCGCCTCCACCAGATCGCGCAGGGAGTCCTCGGCGAAGCAGTGGGCGGTGACGCGGGCGCCGAGCCGGTGGGCCTCCGCGATGGCGGCCTCCACCTCGCCGCGCGGCCAGCAGGGGGCGAGGTCGCCGACGGCGCGGTCGATCCAGTCGCCGACGAGCTTGACCCAGCCGTCGCCGCGGCGCGCCTCCCGGGCGACGTACGCGACGAGGTCGCCCGGCTCGATCTCGTGGGCGTAGTTGCGGATGTAGCGGCGGGTGCGGGCGATGTGCCGGCCGGCGCGGATGATCCGCGGCAGGTCCTCGCGGTCGTCGATCCAGCGGGTGTCCGACGGGGAGCCGGCGTCCCGGATCAGCAGCGCTCCGGCGTCGCGGTCGGTCACGGCCTGCTTCTCGCCGGTCGAGTCGTCGACCGGGCCGTGGGCGTCCAGGCCGACGTGGCAGTGCGCGTCGACGAGCCCGGGGAGGACCCAGCCGGTGAGGGTGGTCACCTCCCGCGCGGCGGCGGGGGCCTCGTAGGTGATGCGGCCGTCCCGCACCCACAGCTCGTCCCGGACGTCCTCCGGGCCGAGGAGCACCCGTCCCTTGATGTGCAGCACCGTGCCTTCGCTCATGACAGGCACTCTACGAGCGGGCCGGTCCGTGCGGCGGGCCGGCCCGGTCCGGTGCGGGGTCCGGCGGCGGGAAGGGGCGGACGGACTCCGCGGCGGGCAGGTTCCGTGATTCCGGTGACAGTTTCGCGCATTCGCGCTATGTTCTCCTCAACGGAATTGCCAATTCTCCAAATGCGTAGGGTCCGGAACTCTTCTTCCCGGTTTCCCGTATCTCAAACACACGGATTCGTCACAGCCCCCAGCAGCCCCTCCCGCACCCGCGACCTGGGTTGTTACTGATATGTGACGCGATCCACAGGCCGCCCGGTTCTTCCGGGAATGAGCCCATATATCAGGGCACTCCGACCGGGTTTCGCGCGCCCGCACGACCGCGCCCGAATAACACAGACACCCCCGCCCGCGTAACCCCCCGCCCCGATGCATTTTCACTTTTTGCTCGGTAAATTGAATACGCATGACCGCCGCGCAAGCAGACCCCGCAGGTCCCCGTACGGAATTCCTGGAAATGCCGGAAGGACTCAAGCTCGACACGCCCCGCGTCGACGACGGAGCCGCGATCTGGCGCATCGCCCGCGACTCCGAGGTGCTCGACCTCAACTCGTCGTACAGCTACCTCCTGTGGTGCCGCGACTTCGCCGCCACCTCCGTGGTGGCCCGCGGCGCCGAGGGCGAGCCGGTCGGCTTCGTCACCGGATACGTCCGCCCCGAGGCCCCGGACACGCTCGTCGTGTGGCAGGTGGCCGTCGACGCGAGCCAGCGCGGGCGCGGCCTCGCCGGCGCGCTGCTCGACGGGCTGACCGAGCGGGTCGCCCGCGAGAAGGGCGTCCACCGGGTGGAGACCACGATCACCCCGGACAACACGGCGTCGAACCGCCTGTTCACCTCGTTCGCCGAGCGGCACGGCGCGGCCGTGGAGCGTGAGGTCCTGTTCGACCCGGGTCTGTTCCCCGAGGAGGGCCACCTGCCCGAGGTGCTGTACCGGATAGGCCCCCTTCCGTGGGCGGCGCCCCCGCGCTGACCCGGCCCCTCACCCCGGGCTCCGCACCCGAAGCCCCCGGAAACCCCGCCTCCGAGCCCTGACCACCCCCACCGACTTTCTTCACTCCCCAGACCACTCCCTGGAGTTCGCTGTGACCATCACCCCGCCCGCCCTGAGCGTCTTCGAGAGCCTGGAATCCGAGGTTCGCAGCTACTGCCGCGGCTGGCCGGCCGTGTTCGACCGGGCCAAGGGCAGCTACATGTACGACGAGGACGGCCACACCTACCTCGACTTCTTCTCCGGCGCCGGCGCCCTCAACTACGGCCACAACAACGAGGTGCTGAAACGCGCGCTGCTGGACTACCTGGAGCGCGACGGCGTCACGCACGGCCTGGACATGGGCACCACCGCCAAGCGGGCCTTCCTGGAGTCCTTCCAGAACACGGTCCTGCGGCCGCGCGACCTGCCGTACAAGGTCATGTTCCCCGGCCCGACCGGCACCAACGCCGTCGAGGCCGCGCTCAAGCTGGCCCGGAAGGTGAAGGGCCGCGAGGCGATCGTCTCCTTCACCAACGCCTTCCACGGCATGTCCCTCGGCTCGCTCGCCGTCACCGGCAACTCGATGAAGCGCGCCGGCGCCGGCATCCCGCTGGTGCACGGCACCCCGATGCCGTTCGACAACTACTTCGACGGCAAGGTCCCGGACTTCCTGTGGTTCGAGCGGCTGCTGGAGGACCAGGGCTCCGGGCTCAACCAGCCCGCCGCCGTCATCGTCGAGACGGTGCAGGGCGAGGGCGGCATCAACGTCGCCCGCGCCGACTGGCTGCGCGCCCTCGCCGACCTGTGCCGGCGCCGCGACATGCTGCTGATCGTCGACGACATCCAGATGGGCTGCGGCCGCACCGGTGCCTTCTTCTCCTTCGAGGAGGCGGGCATCACGCCGGACATCGTGACGCTGTCGAAGTCCATCAGCGGCTACGGGCTGCCGATGTCCCTGACCCTGTTCAAGCCGGAGCTGGACGTGTGGGAGCCGGGCGAGCACAACGGCACCTTCCGCGGCAACAACCCGGCCTTCGTGACGGCCGCCGCGGCCCTCGACACCTACTGGGCCGACGGCCAGATGGAGAAGCAGACCATCAGCCGCGGCGAGCAGGTCGAGCAGGCGCTCACGGCGATCGTCGAGGAGCACCCGCGGCTCGGCGGCCAGGTGCGCGGCCGCGGCCTGGTGTGGGGCATGGAGTTCACCGACAAGTCCCGCGCGAGCGCCGTCTGCAAGCGCGCCTTCGACCTGGGGCTGCTGGTCGAGACGTCCGGGCCGCAGAGCGAGGTCGTCAAGCTGCTGCCCGCGCTGACCACCACCCCCGAGGAGCTGGACGAGGGTCTGCGGATCCTCGCCCGGGCGGTGCGCGAGACGGTCTGAGCCGTCTCCCGGGGCAATCCGGCTCGTTCGCCGGGTTGCCCCGGGCCCGCGTATCGCCGACCGTAGAAACGAAAGGCAGAAGCACTGTGATCGTCCGATCCCTCAAGGACATCGAGGGCACCGACCGGCACGTCAAGTCGAAGTCGGGCACCTGGGAGAGCAAGCGCATACTCCTCGCCAAGGAGCGCGTCGGCTTCTCCCTGCACGAGACCACGCTCTACGCGGGGACCGAGACCAAGATGTGGTACGCCAACCACGTCGAGGCGGTGCTGTGCGTGGAGGGCGAGGCCGAACTCACCAACGAGGAAACGGGCGAGAAGCACTGGATCGAGCCCGGCACGATGTACCTCCTGGACGGGCACGAGCGCCACACGATGCGGCCCAAGACGGACTTCCGTTGCGTCTGCGTCTTCAACCCGCCGGTCACCGGCCGTGAGGACCACGACGAGAACGGTGTCTACCCGCTGCTCACCGAGCCCGAAGAGGGCTGATTCACCTCACCGAGGGAAACGGACGAAGCAGGGACGTAACGAGAGGAGAAGGTGCAGCACCATGACCATCGCACCCGAGCGGACGACCGATCTCTACCCGACCCGCGGCGCCACGGAGGTGGCCACCCCGCGCGTTGACCCGGTCGTGTGGTCGGCTCCCGGAACCCCCGGCCCGATCTCCGAGAACGACATCAGCGCCTTCGACCGCGACGGCTTCATGGCGATCGACCAGCTGATCACCCCCGACGAGGTCGCGGTCTACCGCGACGAGCTGAACCGGCTGGTCACCGACCCGAAGATGAAGGACGACGAGCGTTCGATCGTCGAGCCCAAGTCGCAGAAGGTCCGGTCGGTCTTCGAGGTGCACAAGATCAGCGAGGTCTTCGCCGGGCTGGTGCGCGACCCGCGGGTGCTGGACCGCGCCCGGCAGATCCTCGGCTCGGACGTCTACGTCCACCAGAGCCGGATCAACGTCAAGCCGGGGTTCGGGGCCTCCGGGTTCTACTGGCACTCGGACTTCGAGACCTGGCACGCCGAGGACGGCCTGCCGAACATGCGCACGGTGTCCGTCTCGATCGCGCTGACCGAGAACTACGACACCAACGGCGGTCTCATGATCATGCCGGGTTCGCACAAGACGTTCCTCGGCTGCGCCGGTGAGACCCCGAAGGACCACTACAAGCGGTCGCTGCAGATGCAGGACGCGGGCATCCCGTCCGACGAGGCGCTGTCCGGCTTCGCCGAGAAGCACGGCATCAAGCTGTTCACCGGCAAGGCCGGGTCGGCGACCTGGTTCGACTGCAACTGCATGCACGGCTCCGGTGACAACATCACGCCGTTCCCGCGGAGCAACGTCTTCATCGTCTTCAACAGCGTGGAGAACACGGCCGTGGAGCCGTTCGCGGCCCCCATCCGCCGGCCCGAGTTCCTCGGCGCCCGGGACTTCACGCCGCTGACATGACGAGATGACCCAGGCTCGCAGGGTGTGACCTGGGTCCGGGCCGTGGCCTCCTCACGAGAGGGGGAGGGGCGCGTCCGGATCGGGCTCCCACTGGGCGAGTGACGGCGGCCGCCGCCGGGAGGCGTTCCCGGCGGCGGCCGCCGTCGCGCCGTTGGGGGCCGGTGCCGGGTCAGGCCGGGGCGGCGGGCAGGCCGGAGAGCACGTCGAGCAGCCGGTCCACGTCGGCGGCGGTGTTGTAGAGGTGGAAGGCCGCCCGCAGGTTGCCGGCCCGGACCGCCACGTGGACGTCCGCCGCGGTGAGGGCCTCCTCGGCCCGGCCACCCAGCCCGGGGACCGCGACGATCGCGGAGCCGGGCCCGGGCAGCGGCTCGTACCCCAGCTCGGCCAGTCCGGCGCGGCAGCGCGCGGCGAGTGCGAGGTTGTGGGCCCGGATGGCCTCCGTGCCGGTCTCCTCGATGACGGCGAGGGCGTGCGGGGCCGCGAGATACGCCAGCAGCGCGTGGCTCTCGTCGAACCGGCGCGCGGAGCGGGCGAGCCGGCGCACCGGTCCGTAGCAGCTCTCCCAGGGGTCCTCCCCCGCGGTCCAGCCGGAGAAGACCGGCCGCAGGCCGCCGCCGTCCTCCGGGACGGTGAGGAAGGAGACCCCGCGCGGGCAGAGCAGCCACTTGTAGGAGCCGGTGACGGTGTAGTCGAAGTCGCCGGCGTTCAGCGGGAACCAGCCGGCGGCCTGGGTGGCGTCGACGAGCGTACGGGCGCCGTGGGCGCGGGCGGCCTCCCGGATCGCGGCCAGGTCGGCGACGCGGCCGTCGGCCGACTGGACGGCGCTGACGGCGACGAGCGCCGTGCCGGGCCGGACCGCGTCCGCCAGGGCGTCGAGCGGCACGCTGCGCAGCTTCAGGCCGGGGCGGACGGCGAAGGGGTTGACCAGGGAGCTGAAGTCCCCGTCGGCGACCAGGACTTCGGCCCCGTCCGGCAGGGAGCCGGCGATCAGCCCGACGTGCACGGCGACGGCTCCCGAGGTGGCCACCCGCCCGGGGTCCACGCCCACCAGGCGGGCGAAGGCCGCGCGGGCTCCGTCCACCGAGGGGAAGCCGAGCTCGGGGGTGGGGCGGCCGGCGACGGCGTTCGCGATCCCGTCCCGGAGGACGGCCGCGGCCTTCCGGGGCAGCAGTCCCATCGAGGCGGTGTTGAGATAGGTCGATTCCGGCGCGAAGTGCGGTGCTCCCAGACTGGTCTCCATGGGGAGCCACTATGCGGGGGACGCGGTCCGCCCGTCCACGGGGAAACGGCCGGGCCGCGGTCCCTCAGGCGTCCGCCGGGCGCGGCAGGGTCAGCTCGTCGCCGACGCCGACGCGGCGCAGGATGGCGGAGACGTGCTCGTACACCAGCCGGCGGGCGCGCGCGCCCTCGCCCCGGGACAGGGCCTCGGCGATCTCCCGGTGCTCGGCGATGTTGCTGTCCCGGTTCTCCGCCCCGGCGGTGGAGGCGGCGGCGACATGCAGGCTGCGGTCCCACAGCGTCTCGTGCATCCGGGCGACCACGGCGTTGCCCGCCGCCGCCACCAGTTCGCCGTGGAAACGCCGGGCCTGGAGCAGGGTGGCCTCGGAGGTGTCCCTCTTCTCCAGCAGCGGGGCGAGATCGCGGCCCAGGCGGCGCGCGTGCTCCCGGCCGCGGGCGACCACGGAGTCGATCGCGAAGATCTCCAGCAGCAGCCGGGCCTCCATGACCTCGCGCGCCTCCTCCAGATCCAGCGGGAGGACCAGCGCACCGTGCCGCGGGTAGAGACGCAGGGCGTTCTCCTCGACCAGGCGGCCGAAGGCGGCCTCGATGGCCGGAAGCGGCAGGCTCGTCTCCGCCGCGACCGCTTCCGGGCTGATGATCTGCCCCTGGGCGTAGCGGCCGTCCGTCATGCGCGTCCGGACGGCGTCGTACGCCTCGTGCACCGCGGCATTCCCTTCCGCCATGCCCCTATTGTCCCTTTTCGGCAGCGGGTGGCACTCCGCTTCCGCCGGGGAACGGGCGCGCTGTGCGGCCGCTTCCCGTTCTCCGCCCCGCACCCCCGGGTGCGCCCCCTCGGGCCCGCCCGTTACGCCGAACAGGTCCCGGGGCCCCCGGCCGGGGCGGGTGGCCGCCGGCCGGGGGCGGCTCCGGTCAGTGTTCCGGGCGGCCGTCGACGCGGCGCGGGAGGCCGAGCGGGTTGCCGTCCCTGAGCTCCGGGGGCAGCAGTGCCTGCGGCGTGTTCTGGTAGGCCACCGGGCGCAGCCAGCGCTCGATCGCTGTGGCGCCGACCGAGGTGGAGGTGGAGGTCGTGGCCGGGTAGGGGCCGCCGTGGTGCTGTGCGGGGGCCACGGCGACGCCGGTGGGCCAGCCGTTCACGAGCAGCCGGCCGGCCAGCGGGGTCAGCTCGGCGAGCAGCCGCGCCGCGAAGCCGTGCTCCTCCTCCGCCTCGCCCGTGCCGATGTGGACGGTGGCGGTGAGGTTGCCGGGCAGCCGCTCCAGGACCGCGGAGACCTCGGCCGCGTTCTCGTACCGGACGACGACGGTGACGGGGCCGAAGCACTCCTCCAGCAGCAGTGCGTGGACGTCGCCCTCGGCCAGCCGCGCCGCCGGAACGGTGAGGTACCCGGCGCCGACGGCCAGCTCACCGCTCTCGCCCGGGGTCACCGGGCTGCCGACTCCGGGGAGCCCCAGCCGCTCGCGCACTCCGCGGACGAAGTTGTCGCGCATCCGGGAGTCGAGCAGCACCCCCGCCCCGGTCTTGCCGACGGCATCGGTGAGGGCGGCCAGCAGCCGGTCCCCGGCCGCGCCCGAGGGGGTGAGCACCAGACCGGGCTTGACGCAGAACTGGCCGTGCCCGAGGGTCATCGACCCGGCCAGGCCGGCGCCGATCTCGTCGGCGCGCTCCTCCGCGGCGGCCCCGGTGACGACGACCGGGTTGAGACTGCCGAGCTCGCCGTGGAACGGGATGGGCACGGGGCGGGCGGCCGCCGCGTCGAAGAGTGCCCGGCCGCCGCGGACCGACCCGGTGAACCCGGCGGCCGAGACCAGTGGGTGCTTGATCAGCTCGACGCCCGCCTCGAAGCCGTGGACCAGGCGGACGACGTCCGCCGGCAGTCCGGCCCGGACGGCGGCGCGGCGCAGCACGGAGGCGCACAGCTCGGAGGTCGCCGGGTGGTCCGGGTGGGCCTTGACGACGACGGGGCAGCCCGCGGCGAGCGCGCTGGCCGTGTCGCCGCCGGGGACGGAGAAGGCGAGCGGAAAGTTGCTCGCGGAGTAGACGGCGACGACACCGAGCGGCACCTTGTGGCGGCGCAGGTCGGGGCGCGGGACCGGCTTGAGGTCCGGGACGGCGTGGTCGATCATCACGCCGAGGAAGGCCCCCTCGTCGACGAGGTCGGCGAACGCCCGGAGCTGGTACGTCGTCCGGGCGAGCTCCCCGGTGAGCCGGCCGGGGCCGAGCGCCGTCTCCGCGTCGGCGGCCTCGACGACATGGCCGGCGGACTCGTCCAGGAGGTCGGCGGCCGTGCGCAGGAAGGCGGTGCGCACGGCGCGGTCGGCGAGGCTGCCGCGCACCGCGTGAGCGGCGCGCACGGCCTCGTCGACCTCCGCGGGCGTGGCCTCGACGGCCACTTCCTCCCGCCGCTTCCCGGTCCGGGGGTCGACGCTCCACACGCTTGCGGCCACTGCGGTTCCTCCAGCTCGTTCCACTCGATGGCGTTCGAGATACTGAACGTTGTTCCTGATACTGAATACCCTGGACCCTATTTCCGGGCCGCCGAGGGGGTCAAGGCTCTCCCGTCCCCGGGACCACCGCTGGTGCCGGCCGGCCCGGCGGGCCCGGCCCCCCGCCCGGGGCCGGGCCCTGCCCGGTCAGCGCCGCCCGGCGCCCGCGTGCCGGGCCACCAGGTACGGGACGGCGCGCGGGTGGTCGACGCGGGGCCGGAGCCGGGGCGTCCAGCCCGCGTCGTCGCCGAGCCGCTCGTCGGGGACGGCGGCGTTGTGCACGGCGAGCAGGTCCACGGCCGCTCCGTTCACCAGGTTGTTCCGCTCGGTGAGGGCCGTGCCCTTCCAGCTCTTGATGACGTTCGCCGGGTCCACCGCGTCCGGCAGGGTGACGGCGTTCGCCTCGGCGACGAGGCGGGACTCGAAGCCGACGCCCCAGCTGTAGCCGTAGCGGCCGCCGGTCGTCAGATAGTGGTTGTTGTAGACGTCGACCCGGCCGAAGCGCACCCGGGGCGCCCGTTCGGTCACATCGCGGAAGAGGTTGTGGTGGAGGGTCACCCGCAGCCGGCCGCGGTCGGTGTCGCCCGCACCGTCGCTGTTGCCGATCATCAGGGTCTTGTCGTGGTCGGCGAAGACGTTCCAGGAGGCGGTGACCAGGTCGGCGCCGCGCACGATGTCCAGCTCGCCGTCGTGCTGCTGGTACAGCACCCCGAAGTGGTGCGGCTGCGCGCTGTCGGGACGGCGGCCGTCGGTGAAGGTGTTGTGGTCGATCCAGACGTGGCGGGAGCCGTACACGACGAGGTTGTCGTACTCGGAGTTCCAGTTGCCGTGGGCACCGTCGGTGGGGTCCCACTGCGGGAAGCAGTCGTACGCGTCCTCGAAGATGACGCCCTGGATGACGACGTTCTCGGCAGCCTTGACCTGGAGGCTTGCGCCGAGCAGACGGGCATGGGGACCCGCGCCGACGATGGTGGTGTTCGAGCCGACGGCCAGCCGCACCCGCGCCGCCTGCCGGGCGGCGGAGGCGGCGCGGGCGTCCTCCATCGGCCCGGAGGGGTCGGCGTCGCCCCAGGTGTCCGGGTGGTAGGCGGCGAGATAGCCGTCGAGGGAGTAACCGTCGGTGGCGTAGTCGGCGCAGGAGAGGGGGCGCCCGGCGTCGTCGGTGTTGGCGTCGATCGTGCCCGCGACGCGGATGACCTTGGGGGTGGGGTCGCCGCCGTTCAGCGCGGCGGCGAGCTCGGCCCGGCTGCGGACGGTGAAGACGTGGTCCGCGTCGGCGGCCGCACCACCGGTCGTGCCGCCCTCCGCCGAGGCCCAGCCGTCTCCGGCGGGCAGCACCGGCCGGTCGCCGCGCGGTGCGGGCACGGGGACGGGAGCAGAAGCGGACGGCCCGGCGGCCCCGGCGGGGACGGGGGCCAGGGCGAGCACGGCGCCGCACAGCAGAGCGGCGGCGGCACGCACGGGACATGACACTCTCGGCATGTCGGACTCCTGGGGGGGTGAGAGGGGAACGTACGGAAGGGAGGGGAGCCGGGGCGCCCGGCCGGGAAGCCGCGCGCCGGAGCCGCTCCCCGGGCGGGGGCCGCCCGCCGCCGCGGCCGGGGCGGCGGCGGTCACGACGGCGGGGACCGGTCGCGGAGCGGCGGGGCAGGGTGCGGCCGCCGCGTGCCCGCGGGACAGCTCACTGGTCCTGCTGCTCCGACCATTCCGCCCGGGCCTCGTTGAGGAGCCCGGCGAGCTTGTCCGCGAACTCCTTGGCGGTGATCTCGCCCAGCAGCAGTCTCTGGAAGTCCGGCTCGGTGCCGGCCTTGCTGATGTGGTTCCAGTCCGGCAGCTGGTACGGCAGCTGGACGATCCTCGTCTCGGGGTCGTTGACGGACTCCATCGCGGCCTGCACCGGCGCCGCGTCCTCGATCCAGGCGTCCCCGGCGGCGTCCGTGCGGGCCGGGATGGCGCCCGCCTCCTCGTTCCAGAGGCTGTTCATCTCGTGGGAGACGGCGAACTCGATGAACGTCCAGGCCGCGGCCTTGTTGTCGCTGCTGCGGAACAGCCCCAGCCCGTCGACCGGGTTGGACGGGATGGTGCGCGGCGCGCCCTCCGCCGAGGGCGGCAGCGGGATGCCGGCGATCCGGTCCTTCCCGAACGCCTTCACATGGTCGGGGTACGAGCCGAGGTTGTGCAGCAGCATCCCGATGTCGCCGCTGTCGAACTGGGCGACCATCTTGGTGAAGTCGTTGTTGAGGTCGGCGGCGGGCGTGGCCTTCTTGTAGAGGCCCACGTACTTCTCCAGCGCCTCGACGTTCTCCGGGGCGTTGACCGTGGTCTTCTCCCCCTTCCAGAAGGTGTCGATCCCGGACTGGGCGTACATCATGTCCAGGGCCTGGGCGACGGATCCGGCACCGCCGCGGAGGGTGAAGCCGAACTCGTTGGCGTCCGCGTCGGTCAGCTTCTCCGCCGCCTCGTAGAACGTCTCCCAGTCGTCGGGCGCGTCCAGCCCCGCCTTCTCGAAGAGGTCCGTGCGGTACCACAGGACGCTCTGGTTGGCGGAGGTCGGGACGGAGAACATCTCCTCGCCCTCACCGCCCGCGGCACGGACGCTCTCCACCATGCCGTGCGACAGCGTGCCGCCCAGCGGGCCCTCTTCGATGCGGTCACCGACCGGTTCCAGCGCGCCCTGCGCGACCATGTTCGCCAGATCCGCGGTCTTGACGCCGCCGACGTCCGGCAGCCCGCCGCCGGCGATCGCGGTGTCGTACTTCTGCTGCACCTCGGTGATCGGCACGGGCACGTACGTGACGTCGATGTCCGGGTGCTTCTTCTCGAACGCGGCGATGATCTTCTTCCAGACGGGGGTGCGGACCCCGCCGTTGTTGTCCCAGAACTCGACGGTGCCCTTGCCGTCGCCCTCTCCCCCGGCCGCGTCGCCGGAGTCCCCGCAGGCGCCCGCCGTCAGGGCGAGTACGGCGGTCAGGGCCACGGCCGCCGCGGGCCGTATCGCTCTCGCGGGGCGCGGGCCCGGGCGCTGGGGTCGGTGTGCTGTCGTCATGCCGGCTCTCCTCGGTTCTCGGTCCTCGGTTCGACGTTCTCGATGTGCTGCTGCCATGCCGCCTGCTGCGGTACCGCCGTGCCGGTGCGCTCCGCCGCCGCGGCCGGTACGGCCCAGTCCGCGCCCAGTTCGGAGAAGAGCGAGAGGGTCTCGGCACCGGCCTCGACCAGCGCGTCGACCCCCGCGACCACCCGGCGCGGCGCCGTGCCGCCGGTGCGCCGGGCCGGGCCGTCCGCCCGGTGCCAGTCGGGCTCGCGCAGCCGCACCGGCGGCGGCGCCGTCCGGACCGCCTCGACGACGCGGGTGAACGCGCCGGTGCGGTCCACCGGCACGAGCAGGGGCGAGCCGGTGGCCAGATGGGCGAGCAGGTCCTCCAGGAGATCCGTCCGCCCGTACCGGCGTTCCTCCGGCGGGTGTCCGGCGCGCCGCAGCAGCACCCGGTCCCGCGTGTACCAGAAGGTGATCCGGCCCCGGTCGCCGTGGACGATCAGATACGGGTCGGACGACCGCTCGGCGCAGAGGGTGACGGCCACGGTGATCCGGGTGCCGCGCACCGTGGTGAGCCGCAGGCAGGAGGTGTCGTCCGCCTCGATCTCGTGGGCCCGGTACTGCTCCAGTTCGATCCCGGCCAGGTCCTCGGCCCGGTCGCTGCCGTCGATGCGGAGCGCCGTGGCGACGGCGTGCGCGAGGGGGTTGGTGAGGACGCCGTCGACGACGTCCCGGCCGCCGAGGGCCCGCCGCCCGGCCCAGGGGGCGCGGGTGTAGTAGTCCTCGCCGCGCACCCAGGCTCCCGCACCGCCGATGCCGCGCACCCGGCCGACGGCCCCGCCGCCGATCAGCTCCGCGATGGCGTCCAGGGCGTGTGAACCCAGCGACTGGAAGCCGATCTGGCAGGCGGTGCCGGCGGCCGCGACGCCCTCGGTGAGCCGCAGGAACTCCGCGTACGAGGGCGTCGGCGGCTTCTCCAGCAGCAGGTGGGAGCCGGCGCGGGCGGCGGTGAGCGCCAGTTCGGTGTGGGTGTGGATCGGCGTGCAGACGACGGTGATCCGCGCGCCGGTGCGCTCCAGCAGCCCGGCGAGGTCCGGGGACTGCTCGACCCCGTCGAATCCGGCCAGTTCCGCCGCGGCGAGGGGCCGGGGTTCGCACACCCCGGCGAGCCGGACCCGTCCGGCCGCCGCGAGCCGCCGCAGGTTCTCCAGGTGCCAGGAGCCGTGGCCGCGCCCCCCGGCGAGCACCACGGGCACCGGCCCGTCCGGGCCGCCCGCGGGTCCGGGGCCGGGCCCGGCCTCCGGTACGGTGCCCGGCCCGGCGTTCGCTCCGTCAACTGCCGTCATGTCATTCTCCGATGCGCTGTTCCCGGCCGCCCGCGGGCGGCTCAGCCCTTGACCGCCCCGGCACTGAAGCCGGCGATGAGCCACTTCTGGATGAAGGCGAAGACGATCACCACGGGCACGGCGGCCACGACACCGCCCGCGGCCAGTGCGCCCAGGTCGACGCTCTCCGCGCCGATCGTGTAGTTGAGTCCGACGGGGATCGTGTACTTCTCCTGCGAACTGAGGAACATCAGTGCGAAGAGGAAGTGGTTCCAGCTGTGCACGAAGGCGAAGGAACCGACCGCGATCAGTCCCGGCCGCAGCAGCGGCAGCACCACCGCGCAGAAGGCGCGGAAGCGCCCGCAGCCGTCGACCCAGGCGGCCTCCTCCAGCTCGGCCGGCACATTGCGGATGAAACCGCTGATGAGGATGAGCGAGAGCGGCAGCTGGAAGACCGTCTCGGCGATGACCACGCTCCACAGCGAGTTGACGAGGGCCAGCTCCCGGAAGATCTCGAAGAGCGGTACGAGCATCAGCGCGCCCGGGATGAACTGCGAGCACAGCAGCGCCAGCATGAAGCCGTTCCGCCCCCGGAACCGGAACCGGGCCAGCGCGTAGCCGCCGGCCAGCGCCACGGCCGTCGTCATCAGCAGGGACGCGACGCCGACCAGCAGGCTGTTGCGGAAGAAGACCGCGAACCCGAGGTCGTTCCACACCTTGTCGAAGTGCGCGGCCGTGGCCGGCCAGGGCACCAGCGAGGTGGAACCCGCCGGCCGCAGGGCGAACAGCAGCATCCAGTAGAACGGCACCAGGGTGAAGAGCAGATACAGCCCCAGCGGCAGGTGGATCTGCCAGCGCGGCGTGCGGTCCCCGGCCGCGCCGCCGCCGGTGCCGGGGCCGCGCCGGAAGCGGCGCGCGGGCGGCGCGCTTCCGGAGTGCGCTCCGGCGCGCACCCGGGTGGCCGCGCCCTGCTCGGTGATGGCGGTGGTGGTCATGAGCGGTCGCCTCCGAACTTGCTGAGCCGCAGGTAGAGGATCGAGCAGAAGAGGAGGATCACGAACGCGACGGTGGTGAGCGCGGAGGCATAGCCGAAGTCGTGACCGTGGATACCGGTGTTGGCGACGTAGAGCGGCAGCGTGGTGGTCGCGCCGGCCGGCCCGCCCCCGGTGAGGGTGTAGAGCAGGTCGACGTTGTTGAACTCCCACACCGCCCGCAGCAGGGTGGAGAGGACGATCGCGTCCTTGAGGTGCGGCAGGGTGATGTGCAGGAACTGCCGCGTCCGCCCGGCGCCGTCGACGGAGGCCGCCTCGTACAGATCCCGGGGGATGGACTGCAGGTCGGCCAGGATGAGGATGGCGAAGAAGGGGACACCGCGCCAGAGTTCGGCGAGGACGGCGGCCCAGAAGACGGTCCCGGGGTCGGAGAGCACCGAGGTGCCGTACGAGCCGACACCGGCGTCCGCCAGATAGCGGCTGACCCCGGTGGACGGGTTGTAGAGCAGCATCCAGATGGTGGTGGTCAGCACGCCGGAGACGGCCCAGGGGGAGAAGACCAGGGCCCGGGAGATGCCGCGGCCCACGAACGTCTGGTTGACGATGAGCGCCAGTGCCAGGCCCAGGGCGAGCTGGAGGGAGACCTCGGTGCCGACCCACTGGGCGCTGAAGACCAGGCTCTGCCAGAAGAGGTCGTCGGCGAGGAGGGCGGAGAAGTTGTCGAGCCCGGCGAAGCCGTTCCGCCAGGGCTTGGTGACGTTGTAGTGCCGCAGGCTGTAGTAGAGGACGCTGATCATGGGATAGGCCAGGAAGCCCAGCATGAGCAGCACGGCCGGTGAGATCAGCAGATACGGGAGACGGGCCGGGCCGCCCGCCCGGCGGCGGCCGGTCCCGCGGGGTTCTTTCGCCACGGCGAGGGCCATGACTGCTCCTTCGGTCGAGCGGGGCGAGCGGTACGGGTGTCGGAGGGGGTGCGCCGGCGAGGGGTTAAGCGCTTACTGCGCGGGGTGCGGCGGCTCCGTTCGCGGGACGGGGACGGGACGGTGCGGGGCGGCACGGGGCGGGGACGCGGGCTTGCGCGGGAGCAGGGGCGGGGGCTGGGGCGGGGGCTGGGGCGCGGCGCGCGCCGCTAGCCCGCGTAGGGTTCGGGGACCTCGCCGGGCCGGGCCAGGAAGTCGAAGTCGCAGCCGGTGTCGGCCTGGGTGATGTGCCGCTGGTACAGCGCGCCGTAGCCGCGCCCGTACCGGTCCGGCGACGGCCGCAGTGCCTCGCGGCGGCGGGCGAGTTCGGCCTCGTCCACCTCCAGGCGCAGCAGCCGCGCCGGCACGTCGAGGGTGACGGGATCCCCGGTGCGGACCAGGGCCAGCGGCCCGCCGGCGTGCGACTCCGGGGCGATGTGCAGCACGCAGGCGCCGTAACTGGTGCCGCTCATCCGGGCGTCGGAGAGCCGCACCATGTCCCGCACCCCCTCCTTGAGCAGATGCGCGGGGATCGGCAGCATCCCGTACTCGGGCATCCCGGGGCCGCCGAGCGGGCCGGAGCCGCGGAGCACGAGCACGCTGGCGGCGGTGATGCCGAGCGCGGGATCGTCGATCCGCTCCTGCAACTGCCGGTAGTCGTCGAACACGACGGCGGGGCCGGTGTGCCGCAGCAGCCGGGGATCGGCGGCGATGTGCTTGATCACGGCCCCGTCGGGGGCGAGGTTGCCGCGCAGCACGGCGATACCGCCCTCCGCAGCGAGCGGGCGGTCCACCGGGCGGATGACGTCGTCGTCGTGGACCAGCGCCCCGGCGATCTGCTGCCGCAGCGTGGTGTGGGCGGCGGTGGGCCGGTCGAGGTGGAGGTGCCCGGCCTCGGCGAGCCGCCCCAGCAGGCCCGGCAGCCCGCCCGCGTAGTGGAAGTCCTCCATCAGATACGCCCCGCCGGGGCGGAGGTTGGCGAGGACGGGCACCCGCCGGGCGATGGTGTCGAAGTCGTCCGGGGTGAGCTTCACGCCCGAGCGGCCGGCCATCGCGATCAGATGGATGATGGCGTTGGTCGAGCCGCCGAGTGACACGGCGGTCGTGATCGCGTCCTCGTACGCCTCGCGGGTCAGGATCTCGGGCAACCGCAGGTCCCGCCGCACCAGGTCGACGGCGAGGCGCCCGGCGGCGGCGGCCATCCGGCTGTGCCCGGAGTCCACGGCGGGGATCGAGGAGGCACCGGGCACGGTCACCCCGAGGACCTCGGCGACGGCCGTCATGGTGGAGGCGGTGCCCATGGTCATGCAGTGGCCCGGCGAACGGGCCAGCCCGCACTCCAGTTCGGCCAGTTCGCGGTCGCCGATGAGCCCGGCGCGCTTGTCGTCCCAGTACTTCCACATGTCGGTGCCGGAGCCGAGGGTCTCGCCGCGCCAGTGACCGCGCAGCATCGGCCCGGCCGGGACGAAGACGGCGGGCAGCCCGGCGGAGGCGGCCCCCATCAGCAGCGCCGGGGTGGTCTTGTCGCAGCCGCCCATGAGCACGGCGCCGTCCACCGGGTAGGAGCGCAGCAGCTCCTCGGTCTCCATCGCCAGCAGATTCCGGTAGAGCATGGGCGTCGGCTTCTGGAAGGTCTCCGAGAGCGTGGCCACCGGGAACTCCAGCGGGAAACCGCCCGCCTGCCAGACGCCCCGCTTCACGGCCCCGGCCCGCTCGCGCAGGTGCTGGTGGCAGGGGTTGATGTCGCTCCAGGTGTTGAGGACCGCGACGACCGGTTTGCCCAGGTGTTCCTCGGGGAGGTAGCCGAGCTGCCGGGTGCGGGCCCGGTGGCTGAAGGCGCGCAGGCCCCCGGTGCCGTACCAGGCGTGGCTGCGCAGCTCCTCCGGGCCGCGCCCCCGTTCGGGCCGGGCGGCGCCGTCCGCGGCCGCGCCGGCGTTGCCGGGGCCGCCGGTCACAGGTCCCACCCCGCCAGCAGCGAGGCGACCCGGCCGCGTTCCGGCTCGGGCAGCGGCCGGCTGGGCGGCCGCACCGCGCGCCGGCAGAGACCGAGGACGGCCATCGCCTCCTTGACGACGCTGACGTTGTTCGCCGACTGCCGCTCCGCGCGCAGCTCCTCGAACTCCCGTACGCGCTCCCAGACCGCCATGGCGGCGGCGTAGTCCCCGGCGCGCAGCGCCACCAGCATCGCCAGCGACAGCCGGGGGGCGACATTGACCAGGCCGGAGGTGAAACCGGTGGCCCCCACCGCCCAGTACGCCGGCGCGTACAGTTCGGCCAGCCCGGCGACCCAGGTGAAGCGGTCCAGGCCCGCGTCCCGGGCGACGGCCGCGAACCGTGCGGCGTCCGGCACCGCGTACTTCACGCCCACCACATTGGGGCAGAGCCCGCCGAGCCGGGCGATGCGTTCCCCGTCCAGCCGCTCGGTGCGGATGTACGGGACGACGCCCAGTTCGGGCACCGCCTCGGCGATGGCGCGGTGGTAGTCGACCCAGCCGTCCTGCGACACGTAGGGGTGCACCGGCTGATGGACCATCACCATCTCGGCGCCGCAGTCCCGCGCGTGCCGGGCGGCGCCGACGGCGGTCGGCACGTCGTGGCCGACCCCGACCACGACGGTGGCCTGCCCGGCGGTCTCCGCCAGGGTGTCCTCGACGACGGTGCGCCGCTCCCCGGGGGTCAGGGCGTAGAACTCCCCGGTGTTGCCGTTCGGGGTGACGGTGACGACTCCCCCGTCGAGCAGCCGGCGCAGCAGCGCGCGGTATGCCGCCCGTTCGACGCGGCCGTCCGCGTCGAACGGCGTCACCGGTATCGCCACGACCTCGGCGAGAGCCGCTTTCAGCCGTGCCTGGTCCATGCTGTCCGCCCTTTCCGTGCGCGGCGCGTGCCGCGGTCTGTGCTCCGGGCCCCCGGTGCGCGGGCGGCCCGTGGCCTGGATGGCGGCCCGCCGGCATGTTCCTGCGCCGGGCCGCCGGTGCGGTGCTGTGCGGTGCGGGGTGGTGCGGGTGCGAGGTGGTGCGGTGCGGGTGCTGTTCGTGCGCCGGGCCGGGTAGCGCCCGGCGGACGGGGGCCGCCGCCGGCCGGTACGGCCGTGATGCGGTTCTGCCGTGGTGCGGTTCTGCCGTAATGCGGTCGTCGTGCGGTACGGGGGTGGTGCTGCGCGCGGTCCGGGCGGGGCCGTCGCCGGCCGGCCGCCGCCCGGGCCGCGGGTCAGGAACCGGCGGTCCGCTCCGGCGCCACCGGATCCGGTACGGCCGGATCCGGTACGGCGTCCGGGAAGGCCCGCCGCACAAAGGAGCCGATGTGCTCGTGGAGCAGCCGTGCCGCGCCGTCCGCGTCCCCCGCGAGCGCCGTCCGCAGGATCTCCCGGTGCTCGCGCGCCTCCCGCTCCCAGGACGGCACCGACGCCCAGGCGACCGCCGACACCAGGGCCGCCTGGTCGCGCAGGTCGTCGAGCATCCGGGCCAGCAGCGGATTGCCGCACGGCAGGTACAGCGCCCGGTGGAAGTCCCGGTTGGCCAGGCTCCGGTCGGCCCGGTCGGAGGAGTGGTCGGCCCGCTCCAGGGCCTCCCGGGCCGCGTCCAGCGACGCCTCCCGGAGGACCGAGCGGCGCAGCGCCTCCGGTTCCAGCAGCAGCCGGACGTCGTACACCTCCCGGGCCATGGCGGCGTCCACGGTCCGTACGGTGACGCCCTTGTACTGGTTCATGACGACGAGTCCGGAGCCCGCGAGCGTCTTCAGGGCCTCCCGGACCGGGGTCTTGGAGACCCCGAACCGCTGTGCCAGCTCCGTCTCCACCAGCGGCTGGCCGGGGCTCAGCCGGCCGGTGAGGATGCCGTGCTTGACCGCTTCCAGCACGACCTGCGTGCGGGAGGGGATCGGGGCCGGGGTAGCGGAAAGCGGACCGGGCACGGTGACCACGACGTTCTCCGATCTCGCGTATCGCGTCTGATATATGACATACGAGGGACGACGCGATGAAGTTAGGGCCGCACCGCCCTCCCGTCAATGCCCCGCGCAGAAAGAGCTTTCCGCGGTCCCCGGAGAACCCGGGGACGCCAACCGCCCCGCCCCGCGCCCCGGTTCAGGCCAGCACCGCCCGGACCTGCGCGAGGTCGGTGTCGGAGGCCAGTCCGGCGTGGTAGAGCCGGAGTTCGTCCGCGCCCAGCTCCGCCGCATGGGCCGCGTCCGCCGCCAGGGTGCCCGGGCTGCCGCCCATACCGGAGACGACCGCGAAGTTCGCCGCGAGGACGGCCCCTTCGGTCCGCACCCGGGCGAACGGCCCCAGAACGGCGGCCCGTTCGACCCGCCCCGCGGCACCGCCCGCGCAGGGCAGCACGGCACCGTCCGCGACGTCCAGCAGGTCCGCCGGGTCCGCGCCGGCGTTGGCTCCGCACCGGTGCCAGGCCGGGTCCGCGTGCAGCAGCACCCGGAACCCCGGCCGCGCCGCCCGGCGCACCGCCGCGACCGCCGCCCGCCGGAAGGCGTCCGCGACCCCCGTGCGCCAGCGGCGCGTCGCGTCCGCCGGTTCCTCGCCGAGCAGCTTCTCCACCGCCGCCCACTCCGCCCCGCGGTCGCCGGGCGGTCCCGTCTCCGGTCCGGGTTCCCCGCGCCACAGCGGTTCCAGGGCCGTCACCACCGCGGCCCGCAGCCGCTCCGGATCGGCGCCCGCCCCGGCGTACCCCTCCTCGCACACCGCGCAGAAGCAGAGCGACATCAGGTAGTGCCCCGCGCCGCCGAGCGCGACCCCCGCCGTCTTGTCGTGCGCGTGCAGATGCGCCAGGCCGTACCAGCCGCAGGACTCCAGTTCGGTGCCGCGCGCCCCCGGCCGCACGGCGGCCTCGGCGGCCAGCGCGACCGCGTAGTCCCGCACCTCGGGCCGGGCGATGCAGGGCGCCCACGGATACCGGTCGCCGTAGGCGTTGCGCACGGAGGTCTCCGGATGCTCCTCGCCCAGCCGGGAGTTGTGCGCCAGCACCACCCAGCTGTGCACCTCCAGTCCCGCCCCGGCCAGCGCCTCCGCCGCCTCCCCGAACGGGTCGGGGCCCTCCGTCCACCGCTGCTCGTACGGCCGCAGCGCGCGCCCCGACCAGCGGACCGGGTCGGGTGGGTAGAGCACCGCCGCGTGCCGTGCCGTGACGATCCGGTGCCGTGGATGACGGGGTGTCAGAGCCCGGGTGGCGTGGTAGGCGGAGGCCAGCGTCACCTGCCGCACCCCCAGCCGGGCCACCCGCACCGGGGCGTACGGATCGCCGACCACGTCCCAGGGGTAGAGAAAGGCCGAGGCTCGCATGTCGTCTCCTCACCGGCCGCCGGCCGTCCGGCCGGCGGACCCGTCCGCGGAAGCGGTCACGCTAGGACGGGCCCCGAAGGCGGTCAAGAGAGCGCCGACGAGGGGATGACAGCGCTTACTGCGCGATGGCAGAGTCTGTCGCGGAGATCGCCCACCCGCTCCGCCGCGCACGGCTGCGCACGACGTCCGCCCCGAACCGGCCCCCGGCCCGCCGGCCGCCGCCCTCCCGAGGAGACACCGCCATGCCCGCAGACCGCACCGTCCTGCTCACCGGCGCCGCCGGCGGCCTCGGCACCCTGATGCGCGACCTGCTGCCCCCGTACGGCTACACCCTCCGGCTGCTCGACCGCGTCCCCGTAGCCGGCGTCCCCGACGGCACCGTCTCCATCACGGCCGACCTCGCCGACCGGGACGCGCTCCGCGAAGCGGTCCGCGGCGTCGACGCCATCGTCCACCTCGCCGGGATCTCCCTCGAATCCACCTTCGAGAAGATCCTCGACTCCAACGTCCGCGGCACCTACCACCTCTACGAGGCCGCCCGCGAGGAAGGCGTGCGCCGCGTGGTCTTCGCCTCCAGCAACCACGCCGTCGGCTTCCTCCCCCGCCCGGCCGGCGAGGACACCGCGCCGCTGCCCGTCGAGGCCCCCCACCGGCCCGACACCTTCTACGGCCTCTCCAAGTGCTTCGGCGAGGACCTGGCCTCCCTCTACTGGGACAAGCACGGCATCGAGACCGTCTCCGTCCGCATCGGCTCCTGCTTCCCGGAGCCCACCACGGTGCGGATGCTCTCGCTCTGGCTGAGCCCGCCCGACGCCGCCCGGCTGCTGCACGCGGCACTGACCGCCCGGGACGTCGGCCACACCGTCGTCTACGGCAGCTCCGCCAACACCCGCCTGTGGTGGGACCTCTCCTCCGCGCGGGCGCTGGGCTACGAGCCGCGGGACGACTCGGAGCCGTACGCGGCGAAGCTCCTCGCGGAACAGGGCGGACTCGACCCGGCCGACCCCGACCACGCCCACCTGGGCGGCCACTTCTGCACCAACCCGCCCCGCTGGCCGCACTGACCACCCGGCCGCCGGACGGGGGCACGGGCCGGGCCTCAGGCCGGAGGTCCGGAATCCGCGCTCCGCGAGGCGGCGCAGAGGGCCGCCAGATATTCGTCCACGGGCTGGACGCGTCCGGAGAGGGGTCGCCATCTGCTGGTCCTCGAAGTCGGGTAAGTGAGCGTAACCATGTATGAGTGAGGGTCGTTGTCAGAGCGTGAATCTGACGGAATGGGCGAAGACGCAGGGCGTGCATCCGCAGACCGCGTATCGCTGGTTCCGTGAGGGGATGTTGCCGGTACCGGCTCAGCGGGTCGGGCCACGCACGAT